>NZ_BILZ01000001.1 GCF_004000825.1 Paenibacillus kobensis NBRC 15729
CGGGGCAAGCTGCCGTTCAATATCGCGCGCAAGCCGCTCGCGAGCTCGGTGCCAAGCGCGATTATTAATCGAACGGTGAATGAGAAGCTAGTGCGCGAGCTTGAGGAAAGCGCCGCACGTTACGGCTGTCACGTCCGGGACTTGTGCCTTGCCGCTCATCTCTACCTGCTGCGAGTCGTGACCGCTGAGAGGGATATCGTGACAGGCGTTGTCTCCCACGACCGTCCTGCCGTGCAGGATGGAGAACGCATTCTGGGCTGTTTCTTAAATTCACTGCCTATGCGAGTGCAGATGGACAAAAGGGAGGAGAAGCAAGCGCTTCTGCACCGGGTCTCGGATACTTTATACCGGATGAAATCCCATGAGGTGTTTCTAAGCGACATCGCCCGGATGATCGGGGAGAGGAGCGACCCGGCTCTTAATCCGATCTTTGACATCCTGTTCAATTATACGGATTTTCATGTGTTGGATTTCGCTTCAGCTGGAGACGTCATCCGTCCCGAGGAAGCGGCAGGGCTGGAGATGGAGAGCGCGGAGATGACCAACACACTGCTCGATGTGGAAGTGCACCGGAGCGGACATCGGATGAACATACAGATCAAATATGCACCTCAGTACTTCTATGATCAGGATATGGAAACGGTCTTCTCGCTCTATATGCGGATTCTGGAGAGACTGAGCGATCCGGACATCGGCTATCTCGACAGCGCCGATCTTATGCTTGAAGAGGAGAAGGCGAAGCTGCTACATGAATGGAACGCCCCGGTGCATGAGCTGCCAGAAGCTTATACAGAGGGGCTCACTCTGCACGCTCTGTTCGAGGAGCAGGCAGTCCGCACGCCGGATGCGCCGGCGGTCCGCCATCGAGGCCGGACGCTGACTTATGCGCAGCTGGAGGCGGACGCGAACCGGCTTGCCCGGCATCTTGCCGACCGCGGCGTGCATAACGGCGATCATGTCGCTCTCGTTGCAGACCGCGGCTGTGCGATGATTACCGGTATGCTCGCCATCCTTAAGGCCGGAGCGGCCTATGTGCCGATCGATCCCGACTACCCGGCAGGGCGTAAGGCATATATTTTGCAAAATGCGGAAGCAACTGCGGTGTTGTCTGATCAAGCGTACCCGGATCTCGAGGACTTCGGGCGGGAACGGCTCATTCACATGAGTGAAGCGGAGCTGACAGGGGTAAGTTCAGAGCCTCTGAAGCTGGAGAAGGACAGCCGTGACCTCGCTTATATCATCTATACGTCAGGCTCTACTGGCACGCCGAAGGGCGTCATGATCGAGCACCGCAGCGCGGTCAACCTGGTTAGCTGGGTCAACACCAGGTTCGAGGTCGGAACGCACGACCGTCTGCTCTTCATCACCTCGATGTGCTTCGACCTGTCGGTGTACGACATCTTCGGTATGCTGGCGGCCGGAGGAACGGTCGTCGTAGCCGAGCGGGAGGAAGTGCTGGAACCGGCGTCCCTGCTGAAGCTAATGAATGACGAAGGCGTCACGTTCTGGGATTCTGTACCGACGACGATGAATCACTTCATGCACCAAGTGGAGGAAATGCTCTCCGATAAGCCGGACATGAGGCTGCCAGCCGGACTGCGTCTCGTATTCATGAGCGGAGACTGGATTCCCGTCACGCTGCCAGACCGCATCCGGCTCCGCTTCCCGCAGGCGGAAGTCATCTCGCTGGGAGGCGCGACGGAAGGGACCGTATGGTCCAACTATTACCCGATCGGGGATGTATCCTCCTTCCAGAGCAGCATCCCGTATGGGGTGCCGATTGGCGGCAATGCGTTCTACATTCTGGACGAAGATAAGGAGCCGGTGCCTTGGGGCGTAGCCGGGGAGCTATACATTGGCGGCGTGGGTGTAGCCCGCGGTTATCGAAACGACGAAGCGAAGACGAACGCAGCTTTCGTGTCGGACCCGTTCCTAGCCGGAAGTATGATGTATAAGACAGGTGATCTGGGCCGTTTGCTGCCGGACGGGAACATGGAGTTTCTGGGGCGCAAGGATCACCAAGTGAAGATCCGCGGCTACCGGGTGGAGCTGGGCGAGATCGATGGCAGATTGTCCAGGCACCCTGGTATCCGCGAGGCGGTGACAATCGACCGGCAGGACGGACGGGAGCACCGGTACTTGTGCGCTTATATCGTCCCGTCGGACGATACGCTTACGCAAGCGGAAATCCGCGAGTATCTTGCAGCCGAGCTGCCTTCCTACATGGTGCCTGCAGCTTATGTCTGGATGGACCGGCTGCCGCTTAACGCGAACGGCAAGGTGGACCGCGGGCAACTGCCGGAGCCTGATGGACTTCAGGAAACCGCAGACAGCTTTACTGCTCCGCAAACTCCAACAGAACGGAAGCTTGCCGCGATATGGAGGGATATTCTGAAGATCGACCGAGTTGGCGCGCAAGAACATTTCTTCGAGATCGGAGGCGATTCATTGAATGCCGCCTCTATGGCAGGAAGAATCCAGAAGGAACTCGGCGCGGCAGTCCCGCTCCAAGACATTTTCCGGTTGCCGAAACTAGAGAAGCTTGCTTCGTTTATTGATAGTCTTGCACCGCAGACCTACACCGCGATACCGGTTATTCCGGAGCAGGAATGGTACCAGGTGTCACCTGCACAGGAGTGGATATACATTCTTAGTCAAAAGGACGGCGACGGCGACGTTTACAACATGCCATCCGTTCTGGAGATTACGGGCGAGATCGATCCGGACCGAATCCGTGCGGTCTTTCTGAAGCTGATCGACCGGCATGAGACGCTTCGAACAGGCTTCGAGATCCGGGATCAAGAAGTGGTGCAGCGGGTCTATTCCGAGGTTTCTTTTGAATTCGAATGGATTCCGTGGAGGCCGTACAAGAATGAGATGCTGGAGGCGTTTCACGACTTCATTAGGCCGTTCGGGCTCTCGAAGCCGCCGCTGCTTCGTGTAGGATTGGCGGCGAAGTCGCGCGAGGAGCATCTTATGATCGTGGATATGCACCATATCATATCGGACGGCGTATCGCTTCAGATTATCATGAACGATTTCCTGCGGTTATACGCGGGAGAGGAGCTTGCGCCACTAGCTGTTCAATACAAAGATTATGCCGCTTGGCAGCGGAAGCGGATGGAAAGCGAGTTGAATAAGGAGCGCGAGGCTTACTGGAACCAAGCATTATCCGGCGAGCTTCCGAGGAACGAACTGCCGATTGCTTATCCGAGGCCGGCGGTACGCAGCTTCGAAGGAGCGCTGCATGCCTTCGAGATCGAAGCCCCTGTTGTGGAAGAACTGCGGAGACTGGCTGTTTCAACCGGCAGCACCATGTATATGGTGCTCTTGGCAGCCTACTCGGTCCTGCTCTCCCAATACAGCGATTCCGAAGAAGATATCGTGCTCGGTACGCAAGTGGCCGGACGAACATCGCCGGAGCTCGCGCCTATGATCGGAATGTTCGTCAACACGCTTCCTTTGCGAAATTATCCCCGTAAGGAGCTGACCTTCCGAGCATTTCTCTCGGAAGTTAGAACGAACACACTGCATGCATTAGAGAATCAAGATTATCCGTTTGCGGCGATAGTCGAGAAGCTTGGCATGAAGCATGAGTCAGGCCGCAACCCTGTCTTTGACTACGTATTCGCCTTCGCCGAGACGGAACACGGCCATGCGGACATCGGGGAAATTTCCGTCCGCCCTTATCCTATGGATCACCATGTTGCCAAATTCGATATGACCTTGACCATGGAACTTGAGCAGAGCCGGCTAACAGGAGCGATCGAATATAGTACAGCCTTATTCAGCACGAAAGCGATAGAGGGGCTGACTGGAAACTTTACAGAGCTCGTCCGCCGTATTGCGGAAGATCCCGAGCGGCTGCTGGCATCGCTACAGCCGGCCAGCTCCGACAAACCGGCTTCTTCGCTCGATAACCTGGAATTAATGTTCTAGCCAATCCAAGAGGTGTGCCACCGCCATCGCGAGTCTGAGTGGCACACCTGATTTTACAGCCTAACGGGCGCTTATGTAGATAAGACAAAACCGCAGAAGCGGAATAAGGAGTGGAACATCATAAGCATTTATGACAAAGAAAGAGCATACTGGCAGCGCAAGCTGGCCCAGGAGGACCGGTTCGTCTGTCTTCCGTATACCAAGAGCAAGAGGCAAGCAGAACATAGCCGCACGATTCTGACTACACACACAGTGTTGGTACCAAGCCTCTCAAAGCGGCTCCTGCACATTGCCGGCGGTTCGCCGATGGCCGTCTACATGATCCTCCTAGCTGGGGTGGAAGGACTTTTCTATCATTACACGAGTGAGAGCAGCATGCTGATGGGCGTCCCGGTCTTCCGCAAGGAAAGGGAGAGTGATCAAGACGTCGTTCTCAATCATCTAGTGCCGCTCAAAACGAGGATCTCTTCCCGCAGTACCCTGAAAACGATGCTATCCGACATCAAAGCGGTGGTGAGTGAGGTGATCGAGCATCAGCACACGCCTTACTGGAGCTATGTCAATCAGATTCAGTCCGAACCGGCGGCTGGAGGCAAGCCGCTCATCCCTGCCATAGTGGGCTTTGAGCAGGTGCACCGCCAGGAGTGGATAACAGATTCGGTCTACGATCTGGGCTTTTTATTTCATCAGCGGCAGGAGAGCCTTGAGCTTGAATTCATCTATGACGACAGCAAATATACGTCTGATTCTATACAGAGGCTTGCCGCACAATTTGAACAAGTGCTTTCTGCCATGCTGGAGTGCCCGGATCTTCCGCTGGGAGACATTCGTTTACTCACCGACCGGGAGCAATTGATGATTCTGCAGTCCTTTAACCAAACGGCTGCCGATTATCCCAGAGAGAAGTCGATCCATGGGTTGTTTGAGGAACAAGTATCTCGGACGCCGCAAAATATCGCGGTCATCTGCGGGAATCAGCAGCTGACCTATTACGAACTGAATGCAAGGGCGAACCGCCTGGCACGTAAGCTGCGTCAGAAGGAAGTCATGTCCGATCAGGTCGTAGGGCTCCTGCTCCAGCGTTCGGTCGCAATGCCGGCAGCGATGCTGGCTGTGCTGAAAGCAGGTGGAGCCTACTGTCCCATCGATCCGTTATTCCCGGAAGAACGCATCTTGGCGATTCTTGAGGACAGCGGCATTAAACGGGTAGTAGGCGATCCTCGAATGGCATCGCTCCTGCCCGCAGAGATTGAGCTAATCGACGTTGATGACGAGATGCTCTTGCAGGAAGATGACTCGAACCCAGCTGTTGCACATGACAGCGGCAGCCTGGCTTATGTGCTCTATACATCAGGTTCGACTGGCCGGCCGAAGGGGGTCATGATCGAACACCGCAGCGTTCATAATTTTCTGGAGGGCATGCGGAAGAACATTCCGCTTCCCGAAGCGCAACGGGTTTTGTCGGTAACCACCTATAGCTTTGACATTTTCGTACTGGAGAGCCTGCTGCCGCTCACGGCCGGCGGGAGCATCATTCTTGCGGACAATGAGGAGCTAAGCGACCCTAAGCGTCTGCTGGATCTTATGTCACGCGAACGGGCTCAACTTATTCAGACGACTCCTTCTCGGATGAGTCTGCTCCTCGGGGCATCGCGTCCTGAGGCTTGGAGCAGCGTGAAATGGGTGCTGCTCGGCGGAGAGGCGCTGCCCGAGCAACTGGTAAGCCGGTTGAGGAAAGTGACGGATGCGAAACTTTATAACATGTACGGTCCAACAGAGACGACCGTCTGGTCCACGATGGCGGATGTGACGGAGGAGCATGCAGAAATCCATATCGGAAGGCCGATCGCCAACACGCAGGTCTATATTGTCGGGCTGGAGAACGGTCAACTGCAGCCGATCGGACTGGCTGGCGAGCTGTGCATCGCAGGTGACGGTCTGGCGCGAGGGTATTGGGGACGGCCTGAGCTTACAGCTGAGAAATTCGTGGACAACCCGTTCGCACCGGGTGAGAGGATGTACCGCACAGGTGATCTGGCGAAATGGCGTCCCGACGGTACGATTGATTTTCTGGGCAGAATCGATCATCAGGTGAAGATCAGGGGCTACCGGATCGAGCTCGGCGATATTGAGGCACAGCTATTGCGAGTGGACGGCATTCATGAAGCGGTAGCAGCAGCCTGGGAAGACGCGACCTGCCAGAAGGCCTTGTGTGTGTACTATACGGGAGACCGCGTGTATTCGCAGGGAGAGTTGCGTACGGAACTTACCCGCACACTGCCCGACTACATGCTGCCTTCTGTCTTCGTACATATGGAGAAGCTGCCGCTGAACAGCAACGGTAAGGTGGACAGACACGCGTTGCCGACACCGAATCCTTCCAACGACTCCGAGAAGTGCAAAGAACCGCAAACACCGGTGGAGCGGAAGGTGTCCGATATTTGGGCGAAATCACTTGGTATGGAGCAGGTTGGCATGTTAGACCGCCTGTCGGAGCTTGGTGTCAATTCCTTAAGTTTAATGCGGGCCATTCTGGCAATCGAAGAGGAATTTGATTTCGAGTTTCCAGTTGAGGACATGGCCGCTAACCGTTTTGTGACGATCTCCGATGTGGCGCAATATGTGGAACGCTGGATCACCGTGGACGTGTAGACCCATTTCCGATATGGAAGGAAGAAATGATGATGAAACGATATGAGCGCGAGCGTGCATTCTGGCAGCACAAGCTGGACGCCGGGATTCCGGTTGCATGCTTTCCTTACAATATAAACGCTGAATCAGGAGCAGCTTCTGATGCTAGGTTCCGGAAACCGCTGGAAACGGCGATTTCGGAGCGAGTTCAACAAGTTGCAGGCGGATCACAGCTTGCCGTTTTCTTGATTCTGCTGGCCGGCGTCGAGGGCCTTCTGCATCGCTATACGGGTGAAACCGACATCCTGCTTGGCGTACCGGTCCTCAGGGAGCCGAAGAGCGCGGATGGAGGGCTGAACAGCCTGGTGTTCGTCGCCAACCAGGTGACCGGCACAAGTAGTTTGAAATCCTTATTCGCCGCCATCAAAGCATCAGTCAGTGAAGCGTCCGAGCATCAGGAGCTGCCGTTCTGGAATTATGCGGAGCGAATCCCCGGCACAGTAGGCACGGAGGGGGGGAAACCCCATATTCACACCGTAATCGGGTACGGACCAGTCCATACACAGGAATTCATGAAGGAGTGCTCTTCGGATCTGGTCTTGTGGTTTGATCTCGAAGTGCCCAACCAGCTTACCCTGGATGTTCGCTACAACAAGCGTCGGTACAGCCTGGATGCGATGGAACGTCTTCATCGTCATCTGCAGCAGTTAATGTCCTCCTTGCTTGGTTCACCGGATCTGGCTATAGAGGATATGAGTTTAATTACCGAGGAAGAAAACGAATCGCTTCTGACAGCTTTTCAATCGACGGCGCACGATTATTCGCATGACAAGACCCTTCACGCTCTATTCGAGGAGCAGACGGCGCGAACGCCAGATCGTACGGCTGTGCAGTTCGGAGACAGCCGTCTCACCTATGCCGAACTGAATGCACGGGCCAATCGGATGGCGCACCGTCTGCGCGGTCATGGCGTGGAGCCGGATACGATTGTCGCCATCATGACGGAACGTTCTCTCGGCATGATCACCGGTATATACGGGATTCTGAAGGCCGGCGGCGCTTACCTGCCGATTGATCCGAAGCTGCCGGAAGAGCGGATCCGCTACATGCTTCAGGACAGCGGGGCAACGGTTCTCCTTTGTCAGGATGAAGGCCATCCGGTCTGTGCTAACTTAGCGGTCACGGTGCTGGATCTGGACCCAGCGGACGCGTCCGAGTCGGCGTACCCCTCCTCAAATCCGCTATCGGCTGCCGCGCCTTCGAATTTGGCCTACGTGATCTACACCTCCGGCTCCACCGGGCAGCCTAAGGGTGTCATGATCGAGCATCATTCGGTGATCAATCGGATCCAGTGGATGCAGAAAGCGTATCCGCTTGGAGAGGGGGATGTCATCCTCCAGAAAACGCCGTATGCTTTTGACGTATCGGTGTGGGAGCTGTTCTGGTGGTCCTGGTATGGCGCAAGCTTAACCTTCCTGGAGCCAGGCGGAGAGCGGGAACCGGCGCAGATTGTACGAACGATCATCGAGCAGAAAGTGACGACCCTGCATTTTGTTCCGCCGATGCTTACGGCATTCCTCAATTATCTGGAAGGGGATGCGGAATCGGCCAAGGCGCTCGAGAGCGTAAAGCAAGTTTTCGCCTCCGGCGAAGCACTGCCCAAGCACACCGTGGACAGATTTTTCACCATCCTCGGACCGGACCGGATGCAGTTAGTCAATTTATATGGACCGACGGAAGCGACCGTGGATGTTTCGTCGTTCGAATGCAAGCCAGGCCTTGCGCGAATTCCGATCGGGAAGCCGATCGACAATATCCGGCTGTATGTGGTGGACCGATCTCTGCGTCTGCTTCCGGTCGGCATTCCCGGAGAGCTCTGTATCGCAGGTGTAGGACTGGCCAGAGGCTATCTCGGTCGACCTGAATTGACCTGTGAAAAATTCATTGCGGATCCCTTCGTCCCGGGTGAACGGATGTACCGCACCGGAGATTTGGCACGGTGGCTGCCGGATGGCAATGTGGAGTATCTCGGCCGAATGGATCATCAGGTGAAGATTCGGGGTTACCGGATTGAGCTGGGGGAAATCGAAGCGAGGCTGCTCGAAATCGAAGGCATTGTGGAAGCTGCCGTCATTGCCGAAGAAGACGGCTCCGGCGAGAAGCAGCTCTTCGCCTATGCGGTATCCGGTGCATCGTTCCATCCAGGCAGCTGGAAGGAGGAACTCTCGCGACAGCTACCCGCTTATATGATCCCCGCCAGCTTGACTGTGCTTGAGAAGCTGCCGCTTACCCTAAGCGGCAAATTGGACCGCAGGGCGCTGCCGAAACCGGAGACCGCTCTGCGTACCGGCAGAGCGGCTTATCTTGCCCCCCGCGACGAGACGGAAGCGAAGCTCGCGGAAATTTGGAGACAAGTGCTCGGACTGCGGGAGATCGGCGTAAGAGACAATTTCTTCGAGCTTGGCGGCCATTCCTTATGGGCAGCTAGACTAACGGGCGCCATCTACAAGGAAATGAATGTCGAGTTGCCGATTCGGGATGTTTTCCAAGCGCCCACGATTGAACTGATGGCTGCGAAAGTTAGGGAGGCGAAACGCCGGAACTATGTGCCGATCCCTATAGCGGAAGCGCAAGAGTATTATCCCGTTTCTTCCGCACAGAAGCGGATCTACCTTCTGCGACATCTCACCGGCGGGGAACTGGGCTACAATATGCCGGGCGTGCTGGAGATCCGCGGTCCGCTTGACATGGATAAGGCGGAAGCAGCGTTCCGCCGGCTCATCCTCCGCCATGAATCGCTTCGAACAAGCTTCATGATGAAGGAAGGCGAAGTCGTTCAACGGATTCACGAACGAGTGCCGTTCGTCCTCGAGCAATATGCAGGGGACGAGGAGGAGGCAGAGACGATGATCCGCCAGTTTGTCCGGCCCTTTGATCTGTCCCGCGCACCGCTTCTGCGGGCCGGACTGATGAAGCTGGGGGACGACCGCCACTTGCTGCTGTTCGATACCCACCATATTATTGCCGATGGAGTATCGATGAGCTTGCTGTCCCGCGAGTTTATTCAGTGCTACCAAGGAGAGGAACTGCAGCCTCTATTGGTTCAGTACAAGGATTATGCGGTATGGCAGCTCGAGCAAGCGAAGGGAGACGAGATGGAGCGGCACCTGGCGTATTGGACCGGCATCTTCTCGGACGGTATTCCCGTGCTGGAGCTGCCGACGGACCATCCACGGTCAGCTGTAAGGAGCTTCGAAGGGGATACCGTGTCCGTGAAGATCGATCCCTCTCTGCTTCAGGGGCTTCAGACCTTAGCCCAAGACAGCGGAGCCACACTGTTTATGGTACTGCTCGCCGTCTTTAACGTGCTGCTGTCCAAATATTCGAGACAACAGGATATCGTGGTGGGTACTCCGGTATCAGGCAGAGACCATCCGGATGTGGACTCCGTCATGGGGATGTTCGTCAACACGCTGTCACTCCGCAATACCCCGAAGGAAGAGCTGACATTCCGAGACTTCCTTCGTGAAGTGATACAATCCTCGCTCGAGGCGTTTGATCACAGCGTGTATCCGTTCGAGCAGTTGGTGGAGCAGGTTCAGGCGCAGCGGGAGCTCAGCCGCAATCCGCTGTTCGACGTCATGCTAGTTCTTCAGAATATGGAGAACATTGATCTGGTATCCAATGAGCTGGTCTTCAGCACTTACCCGATGGCATGGCGAGTGTCGAAGTTCGATCTGACGCTGACGCTGCGGGAAGAAGAGGAAGGCTTAAACGGCGTGCTCGAGTATGCCGCCTCGCTGTTCGAGCGAGAGACGGCAGAACGCATGGCAGCTCACTTCGTACAGTTGCTCGGGGAAGCCGTACGGGAGCCGGACAGCCGGCTCGGCGAGCTGAATATGCTGCAGCCCGATGAGACTCGTCAGATTCAGGAGGTGTTCAATGCTACGGACAGCGAGTACCCCCGGAGCCAGACGATTCACGGTTTATTCGAGGAACAGGCTGCGCGTTCGCCGGAACGTGTGGCTGTCTTGTTCGGGGATAGCCGTATCACTTATGCCGAACTGAATGCCAAGGCCAATCAAATAGCGCATCGTCTGTGCGGGTTGGGTGTACAGCCGGATACAGTTGTCGCTATCATGACGGAGCGTTCGCTCGGAATGATCGCCGGCATTTTCGGAATCCTGAAGGCAGGCGGCGCCTACCTGCCGATCGATCCGAACCTACCTGCCGAGCGTATACGCTATATGCTCAAGGACAGCGGGGCTGTGATTCTTCTATGTCAGGATCAAGATCATTCGGTCTGCGCAGGTTTTTCGGGCACAGTGTTAGATATAGAGGACTCGTCTTTGTTGGCGCACCTTTCCTCGAATCTGCCGCAGGCTGCTGCTTCTTCCAATCTAGCCTACGTGATCTACACCTCTGGTTCAACTGGACAGCCAAAGGGTGTCATGATCGAGCATCATTCGGTCATCAATCGGCTCCATTGGATGCAGAAGGAGTACCCGCTAAGCGAACGAGATGTCATCCTTCAGAAGACGCCGTATACGTTCGATGTGTCGGTGTGGGAGCTGTTCTGGTGGTCCTGGTACGGTGCCAGCCTATGCTTCCTGGAACCCGGGGGAGAGAAAGATCCAGCGGGTATTGCCCGTACGATCGCCGAACATAGGGTGACGACCCTGCATTTCGTGCCTCCGATGCTGAATGCGTTCCTGGATCATCTGGAAGAACAATGTGAATCGTTGAACGCGATGAATGCTGTAAAACAGGTTTTTGCCTCCGGCGAAGCGCTGCCGAAGCACACGGTAGACCGATTTTTCGCCATACTCGGACAGGGCCGGGTAAAGCTGGTGAATTTATATGGGCCGACAGAAGCGACGGTGGATGTTACCTCGTTCGAATGCAAGCCAGGCCTTGTACGGATTCCGATCGGGAAGCCGATAGACAATATCCGGATGCATGTTATGGACCGTCAGCTGCGTCCGCTACCTATCGGGATTCCCGGAGAGCTCTGCATATCAGGCGCGGGACTGGCCAGAGGTTATCTGGGACGTCCTGAGCTAACGGATGAGAAGTTCGTTCTTGACCCCTTCAATCCGGGAGAACGGATGTACCGCACCGGGGATATCGCACGTTGGCTTCCAGACGGCAATGTGGAGTATCTCGGCAGAATCGACCACCAAGTGAAAATTCGGGGTTATCGGATCGAGCTGGGTGAAATCGCCGAAACGATGAAGAAGCATCCGTTCGTATCGGATGCGGCAGTGATCGACCGGACAGGCTCTGACGGAAGCAAGTACTTATGTGCTTATCTCGTTGCAGTTGGCGATGTGACAGACGGCGAATGCAGAGAACATCTTCACGTAACCCTGCCTAGTTACATGGTACCGTCCCATTTCGTTAGATTGGATGCTTTGCCTCTTACTCCGAATGGAAAGCTGAACCGGGGGGCGCTCCCTGAACCGGTCTTGCGCGCCGGTCTCGATGACGAGCGATCCTATACGGAGCCGGGGACAGAATTGGAGCAGGCGCTCGCAGGCATCTGGGGGGAGGTCCTTGGCAGAGAGCAGGTCGGAATCCACGATGATTTCTTCCACTTAGGCGGTGATTCCATTGTGCTCCTCCGGCTGGCGAGCCGTATTCATAACCAATTAGGCATGGAAACGGAACTGAAGGAGTTGTATACGCATCGTACGATTTCCGAGCTTGCTGCTTACTTGAGCCAGAGCAGCGGTAGAGGGCAGACACAAGCCATTAAGGAGGGATTGCAGCTTATTGAGGCATTCCAAGAGAGTGCGAGAACAGGCCGTTTCTTCAGCTCCTATGCTTCCAATGAGATCGATGATTTCTTCCCCTTAAGCAAAATTCAGCAGAGTATGGTTTACTATTCCATGCTGAAGCCGGACCAGCCGATCTACCATGACCAGTTCTTCTTCCCGGTGGCCTTCCGCCCCTGGGACAGCAGTCTCTTCGAACGGATCGCCCGAAATCTGGCACAACGTCATGCTATTCTAAGGACCGTCTTCGACATTGATTCCCTTGATGAACCCGTACAGATCGTGCTTACTCAGGCCAAGCCGGATGTTGCAGTTGAAGATCTCCGGCACATGGCTGCAGATGAACAGCGGGATTATATCGAATTGCGAAAAAATGCCGACCTTAAGGTCAAATACCTGGTGGACGGAGCGCTGCTGTGGAGACTAAGTGTATTCAGACTTGGAGAAGAAAGTGCAGTCGTATTCCTGTCTTTCCACCATGCCGTGCTGGACGGATGGAGTGTGGCCGTATTCCAGCAGGAGTTCATAGAACTGTACAACCATATAGCCGCTGGCGGACTGGAAAATGCACCGGATGGGCTAGAGCCCGCTCCATTGCGCTTCTCGTATAAGGATTATGTGGCACTGAACGCTTATAAACAGGCGGATGCTAGAACGGAACAATTCTGGACAACGTTCCTGAGCGGATATACACGCGGCAAGCTGCCGTTTAATTTAGCCCGCAAGCCGCTGGACAAGGATGGTTCCAGCACCATAATTAGAAGAACATTGGCTCCAGAACTGAGCGGAAGGCTGGAGCAGCAATCCGGCAAGTACGGCTGCACGGTACGTGACCTGTGTCTCGCTGCCCATCTGTATCTGCTGCGTGTCATTACCGGCGAAGCCGATATCATCACTGGCCTTGTCTCACATGACCGCCTTGCAGTGGAGGATGGCGACCGCATTCTGGGCTGTTTCTTGAATTCGCTTCCCATACGGATGCAACTAGATAAACGGGAGGAGAAACAGGAGCTTGTCCGCAAGGTAGCGGAGACGGTATACCGAATGAATGCCCATGAGGCGTTTCTGAGCGACATCGCACGGATGATAGGGGAGAGGACCGATCCGGCTCTTAATCCGATCTTCGACACTTTGTTCAACTATACGGAATTCCATGTCTTGGACTTCACAGAGGTTCAGAAGAACATCCAAGTGGAGGAGAATGACGGCTTGGAGCTCCGAAGCTCGGAGATGACCAACACGCTGCTTGATGTGGAAGTGCACCGGAGCGGTGGACGAATGAATGTACAGATCAAATATTCACCCCAATACTTCTATCAACGGGATATGGATACGGTATTCACGTTCTATGTGCGGATTCTCGAGAAACTAAGCGAATCGGAGTTCGGCTTTCTCGACAGCGCTGAGCTTATGCTTGAAGAGGAGAAGGCGAAGCAGCTTCATGAATGGAACGCTCCGGTACATGAGCTGCCAGAAGCCTATACGGAAGGGCTCACTTTGCACGCTCTGTTCGAGGAGCAGGCCGCCCGCACACCGGATGCGCCGGCGGTTCGTCACCGGGGACGCACGCTGACCTATGTTCAGCTGGAGTCGGAAGCCAACCGGCTCGCCCGGCATCTTGCCGCACGCGGCGTGCGAAGCGGCGACCATGTCGCCCTTATCACCGGGCGCGGCAGCGCCATGATCACAGGCATGCTAGCGATCCTTAAAGCGGGAGCAGCCTATGTGCCGATTGATCCCGACTACCCGGCAGGGCGTAAGACTTCTATTTTGCAAAATGCGGAAGCAACTGCAGTGTTGGCCGACCAAGCTTACCCGGACCTCGAGGACTTTGGGCATGAGCGCCTCATTCTCATGAGTGATCCGGAACTCGCAGAGGTAAGCACGCAGCCGCTAAAGCTGGATAAGGACAGCAGAGACCTCGCTTATATCATCTATACGTCGGGATCCACCGGCACGCCGAAGGGCGTCATGATCGAGCATCGCAGTGCGGTCAACCTGGTTAGCTGGGTCAACACCAGGTTCGAGGTCGGAACGCATGACCGTCTGCTCTTCCTCACCTCCATGTGCTTCGACCTGTCGGTGTACGATATCTTCGGTATGCTAGCGGCCGGAGGAACGGTCGTCGTAGCCGAGCGGGAGGATGTGCTGGAGCCGTCGTCCCTGCTGAAGCTGATGGAGGATGAGGGCGTCACGTTCTGGGATTCCGTGCCGACGACGATGAATCACTTCATGCACCATCTGGAGGAAATGCTGGCCGAGAAGCCAGATATGGAAGTACCATTTGGACTGCGGCTCGTCTTCATGAGCGGTGACTGGATTCCCGTCACGCTGCCGGACCGCATACGGCGCTCTTTCCCGCGTGCGGAAGTGATCTCGCTGGGAGGCGCGACGGAAGGGACCGTATGGTCCAACTATTACCCGATCGGTAATGTATCTCCTCTCAAGAGCAGCATCCCATACGGCGTTCCGATTGGCGGCAACGCGTTCTACATTCTGGACGAAGACAAGGAGCCGGTGCCTTGGGGCGTGGCCGGGGAGCTGTACATTGGCGGCGTTGGTGTAGCCCGCGGTTATCGGAAAGACGAATCGAAGACGGCCGCGGCCTTCGTGCCGGACCCGTTCTTAGCTGGAAGCATGATGTACAAGACAGGCGACCTAGGCCGTCTGATGCCGGACGGGAACATGGAGTTTCTTGGACGCAAGGACCATCAGGTGAAGATCCGCGGTTACCGGGTGGAGTTAGGTGAGATCGACGGCCGGTTGTTCAGGCACCCTGGTATCCGCGAGGCGGTGACGATCGACCGGCAGGACGGTCAGGAGCACCGGTACTTGTGTGCCTATATCGTTCCTTCGGACGATACGCTCACGCAAGCTGCAATCCGCGAGTATCTTGCATCCGATCTGCCTTCCTACATGGTACCTGCATCTTACATCTGGATGGACCGGCTGCCGCTTAACGCGAACGGCAAGGTGGACCGCGGGCAGTTGCCTGCACCGGCAGACGCGGAGGGGGCGCTTGCCGTACATGGCGGACAGGGGGCACCGTCGAATGAATGGGAGGAACGGCTGTATCAGCTTTGGCAAGATATCCTCGGAACGGGAACGATGAGCGTTCACGATACCTTTTTTGAATGGGGCGGAGACTCCCTCAACGTGACGCTGCTTGTAAACCGGATTCGCAAAAGCCTGCATATAGAAGTCACCTTGCAGGAAGTGTTCCGCAATCCAACCATCCGAGGGCTAGCGGATCTGATCCAATCGAAGCAAAGTGACCTCGAACTAGAGCCCGTTACAGCGGGAGGCAGCGCATATCTTGAAATTGTACGTGCACCGGAGATGGAGGTATACCCGGTCACTTCAGCACAGAAGCGAATGTATACCATCAGCTTCCGCAATGCTGCGGGGCTTAGCTACAATACCCCTGTTGTTCATTTGTTGGAGGGAAATCTGCAGCTGGAAAGGGTGCAGCATGCGCTTCATCAGCTTTCACTCCGCCATGAATCGCTGCGTACCGGCTTCAAGGTTGAAGATGGTGAGGTTGTACAGATCATTGAAGAAAGCCCAATTGTCGACCTGGAGTTCGCAGACCTGACGGAGCAAGCAGTCGAGCAGTATGTGCAAGCCTTCGTACGTCCGTTCGATCTAGGGCATCCGCCGTTATTCCGGGTGGCGCTTGCCTCTATCGGGCACGACCGGCATTTGCTGATGTTCGATATGCATCATATCGTGACTGATGGACGATCCATGACGATTCTGGCGCAAGAATTTGTTCAACTGTATGAGGGCAGAGCTCTTCCTCCGCTCAAAATCCAGTACAAAGATTATGCGGTGTGGCAGCAGCAGCGCCGCCTAAGTGAATCGTATCTGAAGCAAGAACGGTTCTGGCTGGAGGCACTCTCCGGAGAGCTTATGCCGCTGGATCTGTCTGTCGCTTTGCCAAGGCCGATGCATCGCAGCTTCGATGGGGCCATCATAGAGTGCGTCATTGAGCCTGCTGTCAGCTTGCAAGTGAAGGAGCTTGCCGTGCGAAGCGGTGCGACTCTCTTTATGATTCTGATGGCTGCGTATACGATTCTCTTGTCGAAGCACAGCGGCAGGGAAGATCTTATTGTGGGAACGCCGGTATCGGGAAGGTTGTCCGAAGATGTGGAAGGACTGATCGGCATGTTTGTCGGTACGCTTCCAATGCGGTATTTCCCTTCGAAGCGCACTGATTTTCTTACTTACTTGTCCGAAGTAAAGGAGCGTACGCTAGCGGCCTTTGAGAACCAGGAATATCCGCTGGAAGAAATCGTCGAGCAGCTTGGTGTGAAAGTAGAGGCGAACCGAAACCCGCTCTTCGATACGATGTTCCTATTTGACCATTACGGCATGCAGGAACCTGAGCTCTTGTCTTCGCTGAACGTCACTCCATATCCATTCGAACAGCGCACAGCCAAGATGGACTTGACCTTGTTCACTTCCATGGAGGCAGACCGGCTGAAGATCCGGCTGGAATATGCTACAGCGATATTCGGTCATGAGGCGGCACAAACCTTGGTGTCTGACTATGTCAAGATTGTGGAGGCTATAGCCAGCAATCCGAATGGCATCATAGGAGATATCGAGCTTGAAGAGTCCTTGCAAATTGCTGGCGATTTGGTGAATGCTATAGAGTTTCATTTCTGATTCAAGTTGTGGGAATGAAAAAGTCATTGAGTTATTGTCTGTGACAAGAACGTACCTTAATACGCATAACAAATGTAAGAGCCGCAGCGGTGCTGCGGCTCTTACTAATAGGCCAAGGTTGTCAATTAGATACATTCGTTTGCTTTCTACGAATCAGCAGTCACAGAGCGGTTATGAGAAATTCCTGAACAATTGACAGGACTTCGCTATTCATCCCAGTAGGTTTGGAATAGAGCTTGCTTTAACGAATATCACTCAACAATTCGCGGCTACCGCGGATTGTTGTTGATAATGGGAACCTGTAAGCTCAGCCTGCAACGAGCAGGATCATTCTATATTGTATCGAATACTACAAGGGTCGTATATTAATATGAATAGACCCTTGAGTATACATTTAAGTATACATATAAGGAAATTGCGTCGTTGGAGGATTCCATGAGCAGCTTTGGTGATGAGATTCGGCAATTAGAAGAGAGTTATTTTGTAGGCCGCAGCATGGAGCTGGAGGCTTTTCGAAATATCGTCGTCAACTCGGATAGTACGTCAACTATCCTTAATATTAGCGGTACAGGGGGAATTGGCAAAAGCTCATTGTTGGACCAATTCCAACGAATATGTGCCCGTGAAGGGGTTCCGTTCATCCAGTTGGACTGCGTGGACTTCACAAAGACAACGACTGGGTTTACTTCGCGGTTACTCGCTATCCTCAAGGTAGAAGCCGTTAATGAGGGACGCGAAGACGAGCTATTGCAGCAAGCCGAGCAACAGCTGAATCATCTGGCTGACAAGGGGCGCCTAGTCTTAGCAATCGACACGTACGAAGAAATGGACGAGCTTGATGATTGGCTCCGGAATACCTTCTTAGTTCGATTATCGAGCCGTATCATTATCTTATTAGCGGGCCGGTTTCCATTAAAAGGAGGCTGGGTCTCATCACCGGCATGGAGAAGATTAGTGAAGTTTATGCCGCTGTCTCCTTTTGACCTCGAAACCTGTAAAGCGTATAGCTCCATTCATGGAGAGTGCGATGAGAGCTTCGTGCGGCAATCCTATCTTATTACCAAGGGACATCCCTTAGCGCTATCTCTGTATATAGGCGTACATAACCGGGAGCAGGAGCCCGAAACGCTTCAGTGGCAGGAAACCTTCAAAGAAATTGCAGGCCGGTGGCTGCGCGAGCTTCCGGATCCGGCTTTGTGCGAGCTGCTGGAAGCCGTAACGATGATGCGAGTATTCAATCACGAAATAGTTGAAACGATGCTTGAGCGGGAAATCAGCAACGAAGAGTTTGACAAGCTGATTCATCTTTCCTTCGTTCGCAAAACAGAGCGGGGCTGGTATTTGCACCAGGTTCTTCGCAAAGCGCTATACCAGGATTTTAGATTAAGAAAGCCTCAAATCTACCACCGTCTGTGGCAGCGGAGCGTCAAATACCACTACGGCCTTCTTACATCAGGCCATGTTGCAACGGAGGAGCGAAATCTTCTTCTGCTCGATTACATCTATGTTGTGGGGGACCCCGGTTTTCGGGCTATGTTCTACGATGATGCGATTGATCAATCCTACTATTTCGAATCCATACACGAAGACAACTTGCATGAAGCGGAGCAATATGTTCAAGATGTCCTTGTCAACCTGAAAGATTTCGTACAAGAGATGTTCGATCCCGTGACGAACGAGAAGTACACTTATAAGATACCCAAGTCCGTTAACGAGAAATGGTTTACTTCCATTCAGCTTTCCGAAGTTATTTCATTAGGCAAAGATGCTGTAAGGCTGCTTAAGAACGAGAAAAACGAAGCGGTGGGCATGTTTATCTATATTCCGGTTCATCGTCAATCCCTGCCGTTATTGGAACAGAACCCGATTACGCAATCCTACTTCCGAGCCTTATCCAGACAAGAGCGGGATAAACTGAATGTATCTCCCGAATCGCCTGCAGGATGGTTTCAATATAAAATCGATTTTTCCAAGGACGGCAGCGCAGCCGCCCGATTCATGTTCTTCCAATCTTATCTCTCCTATTACTTGAAAGGCGGTGTGATGATATACACGACGCCAATGAAATATTTGCAGGAAGCGGTCAAAGGGATCGGCTATCTAGAGATACCAAGAGCCACGCATAAAGCGTTTGGTCCTGATTTTCCTGCTCCGGTAATGGCGCTTGATTTCAGGGAAGATAAAGACATGAAGAAATTTGTCGATAATCTATACCGGTCAACGAAGATCGACAGCAAGGACGAGGCTCTTGATGCCGTTCTATCGGGCCTGACGCCGCGAGAACGAGAAATTGCTCTTCTGGCAATAACCTGCTCTTCGAATGAGGAAATTGCCCAGAAGCTTTATTTGTCGGAGATTACGGTGAAGAAAAATTTGAGCCGAATTTACGAGAAGCTGGAAGTGAAGGGGAAGACGGAGCTGGTTAAAAAGCTAATGAGCTAATCCTCCTCGTGACGCAGAAAGTCCAGGTTGAAGTGAGATGCACCCTTAGAATTGACGTTGGATGAACCTCCGGGTTATCCGATGGAATTCTTTGAGGTGCATTTTTTTATGCCAGGACTACTCACGGAAGATTCTGAATGAGGCTGGAAAATACGTATTTTCACCGATATGAGCATTGAATCCCGCTTGCTATGATGAGCACAAGAAAACTAAATTTCATCGAAAGCAAGGTAATATGGATTGGTTTTCGAACATCGAAGCAAGTTCGAAGCGAAGTCGGAGAGGAGTAATGTCGGATGCAAATAGCTATGCGTAAAAGGGGGATACATTTCGGGCTTTAATGTATACCGTATACCATTTTGTATACTTTGGTGTTATTTCGTACTCCGATCCACCCCAGTTATGCTGGTTGAGTGAAATTCACAGACGCCAAACGACGCGGTTATTCGACACGTACGGCGAGAATCGACGCTTGGCAGATGTTCAGGTCAGGGAATGGAGGGGGTCATCAGCACCATGTCGTTAATGATGGAGGTCGACAGTATCGCCCGGGAGATCGAAACGTTGTATCCGGAGGCGAACGTCTATCGGCTGGAAGAGCCCGAAGGACCTGCACCCGGCGCGTTCGTGATCGGATTGATGGAGGAAAGGCGAATGAGCGAAGCAAGGGACCATACGCTAGTCGAACGGAAGTACGCGGTCATTCGATATGGGGCGAATGCGCGCCAGACGCTTTTGGACATGGAAGCACTCAGCCGTCATCTCCTCAACGAACGGCTCGCGATCCCGATCGGAGATTCCGCGCGTGTCATGCGGATCGAATCGTTCTCTTATGCATCGCCTGTCAAGGCGGAGAACGGAACGGACGTGTGCAGCGGCTTCATTCAAACGTTGTCGAGAGAACCGCGGATCGAGCCTGTCGTTGAAAAGATCGGCAAGGTGAACATCCGTACGCAAGGAATGCAAGATTATTTGAAGGGAAGGGATATGTAATGGGAGGCAAATGGGATACGATCTCGCTGCCGGTGCGGCCGGGACTGTACTTGAATTTTGTGGAGGCTGCGGCTGCCCAAATCAAAGGAGGCGCCCGGGGGACGGTAGCTGTGCCGCTGTTCGTTTATGGCTCCGCGGAGGAAGGCAAATTCTACACGATCGAGAAGGAGTCCGAAGCTATTACGCTGTTCGGAGCAGACAACGTGCAGCCGATCCGCTTTATTCTGGATGGCGGTGCAAAGGAAGCGCTCGTCTATACGATGCCGGTAATTGTCAGTAAGGAGGAGGGGGCAGAACAGGCTGCGTATACAGCGATGCGGGAGGCCTTCGAAGCCCGGAACTTTAATGTGTTCGTCTATCCAGGTGAAGTGTCGGCGACCGAACAGAACGCGACGCTCTCGTGGTGCCTGAGCAATCGCGAGGAAGGCAAGCATTTTCTCGTCGTGTTCGGCGGCACGTCCATTGAGGATCAGGACGTGGACAAAGGCAATGAGCGGACGACGCGGCTCACCGATCTATATGCGGTCAATCTGATCAATGGCGTGGAAATCAACGGCACGACGTTTACCTCCTCGCAGTACGCGACGTACGTCGCCGGCTTGATCGCGGGTACGGCTATCAACCGATCGATCACGTACACGCCAGTACGGGCGACCGATGTGACGAAGCGGCTTCGCAAAAGCGAGATTCAGAAGGCGCTCGAAGCGGGTTCTCTCGTCTTGGTTCACGACGGCGAGAAGGTCAAGGTCGAACAAGGACTTGTGACGGGCAAGGAGAAAATCCGCGCCATCCGCGCACGGCAAGCAATCTCGACCGATATCGCGAAGACGGCTGCGGACAGCTATATCGGGCGGCTCGATAACAACGCCGACGGCCAGGCGGCGCTGATCTCGGCGGTGAAAGCGTACTTGGAACGCCTGGAGCTGAACAACGTGCTGACCGGTATCACGGTCGTGCTGGACCCTGACCGTCCTTCGGTCGGCGACAGCGTGTTCCTGCTCATCTCGTATACGGAGATTGACAGCATGGAACGTATTTTCCTGACGATCAAAATTTAATTCGAACATTCCGGGAGGGAATAGCGATGCTGGACGCAACACGCGTCATTAACGGGACTTATGGTTATGTCTATCACGACAGCAAGTGGCTGACGAATATCAAGTCGGCGGAGGCGACGGTCGAGATCGCCAAGGAAGAGATCAAACGGGCGGGCTCCCGCTGGACCGCGCACAAGGTGACGGGACTCAGCGGTTCGGGTACGATCACCGGCTACAAGGTGACGTCGGAATTCGTTGAGCGGATCGGACAGATCGCCAAGGATGACGCCGGAACCTTCACGACCGAGCTCATCCTCAAGCTGGAGGACCCGGAGTCCTTCGGCGCTTATCGAATCCGGCTCAAGGGCGTGACATTTGACAAGATTCCACTAATGAACTTCGAAGTGGGGTCGATCGTTGAGGAAGAACTTCCGTTCACGTTCACCGGGTACGACCTGATGGACCGGCTTCAACCGGAATGAACAGATAGGCAAGGCAGTCTTACGATTAGATAAAAAAAGGAGAAATGCAATATGACAGACAGTCGGCAATCAAGCGTTCTTCAAGCGCTCCTCAGCGTCGACAGCAAGCCGCAGCGGGATATCCCAATCCGGCGTCTCGGCGTCGACTTCCGCATCCAGGCGCTGGACGGCAAGACGATCCACCGTATACAGGAGCAGTGCACGCATTATACGGGCAAAGGCGGCAAGCGCGAGAAGGTGCTTGACGAAGAGCAATTCGGAGCCCTCGTCATTCAGCGCGCCTGCCTCGTGCCCGATTGGACCGCCAAGGAGCTCATCGACAAATACGGCACGGCGACGGAAGCAATCCTGGAGCTGCTGCTGGCGGGCGAGATCGCAAAGCTCTCGTCTGAGATCCTTGAGATCAGCGGCTTCGGCGACGACGAGGAAGACGTAAAAAACTGATCAAAGCGGGCGGCGAAGCGTTCCTGCTGCATCTGATCTTCCAGAGGCACCATCTCCCTCCGGACGAAGTGTTCAACAAGGACGACGGGACGAAGCGATTCATGTATGCTTCGATGATGCTGCAGCTAGAGGAAGAGGAGCGTGCCCGCAAGGTGCAGGAACAAGCCGCCCGTAAATCGAAGCGCGGTTAACGGACCGTGCCAAGGAGGGGAGGGAAGAGGCATATGGCCAAGGCAAGCAACGAAGTCGACAAGCTGGCCAAGCAACTGAGCAACATGACGAGTCAATTCGAGGCTCTGGAGAAAGTAATCCAGAAAACGACGCAAGCGATGCAGCTGATCCAAACAGCGGGTACGCAGACGAACCAAGTGCTCGCCGCGTCGCCCTCGAATACACTTGCTCCGGTCAAGACGTCGGTGTGGACGAAAATGAAAGCCAAATTCGAGCAAAAATACCCCAAGGCAAGCGAAGGCTTGAAAGCGTTCTTCAGCCCGGTTTCGCAGGCCACTCCGAATCAAGCGGCTTCACAGAGCAGTCCGAATCAAGCACCCTCGGGTAAAGGAGCATTCGTCCTGAAGCATGCGGGAAACTTTATACAAAAGGCTTCTCCGTTCTTCAAGGCAGGTCCTGCGGCCGAAAAAATGAGCGGCGCCATGGCGCAGATGGAGGAAGTTGGACTGGGCGTCGTCGGCATCTTAGGCCAGCTCAGCGGGGCCGGAATGGATGCAGCCAGTGAGGTGGGCGGCGCGTTCAGCACGATCAGCCAGAAGACTGGGGCAACCGGAGATCAGCTTAACGAACTGATGGGCTCGTTCAAGCGTGTCGCCGCGACCGCACCGCAAAGCATGGAGGAGATCGCGGAGTCGCTGTCGGACTTGCACAAGAGCACAGGCGCGACCTACGGAACGCTTGAGAATCTCACCAAGGCGACCTTGAACGCGGCTCAGTTGACGGGCGGCAAAAGTGCGGACATCGCGTCCGCGGCAGCCGGGGCGATGAAAGCGTGGGGCTTAAGTGCAGAAGACGGTGCGCTGCTGTTGGATCGCTTCTATGCCGCGAGCAAGGCTTCTGGCGTCGGGATGGACGTCCTCATGAAGCGGTTCCAGGAGTCCGGCGGGCCGCTGAAGCAAATGGGTCTTGGGTTGGATCAGTCTATCGCGCTTCTCGCGAAGTGGCAAGACGCTGATCTCCAAGGACTTGGCGACGGGCTGAAGAAAGCGTTCCTCGATGGCAACGGCGTGGAGGGCTTCGGGGAGCAGCTGAAAAACGCGAGCTATCTATTCGACGCCACGCGGATGGCTTCCGACCGGTTCGGCGCATCCGTCGGTCGTGACCTTGCCGTTGCGCTTCAAGGCGGTCAAGTCGAGTTTAAGGGTGCAATGGCTGCACTTCAAGGCTCTAGCGGGATTCTGGATAAGCAATCCCAAGCCGCAATGGGCTTCGGCGAGCGTTGGGGTGAGATGAAGAATCGGATTACGCTGGCGCTGGCACCAGTCGGCGAGGTGCTGCTGAAGCTTGGCGAAGCGATATTCCCGGTTGCGCAGATGTTCAGCAACGGGCTGTCCTACATGATGGACAACGCGAACGTGTTCGGTCCGGCAATCAAAGCCATCGCCGGCGTGCTGCTCTTGCTGTTCGTCCCGAGTCTGCTCGCAACCGCGGCGGCAACGATTGCTGCCATGTGGCCGCTGCTCGCGATCATCGCGGTCGTAGGCTTGATTGGTGCTGCCTTCGGCTATCTGAGCTCGCACTGGGACGATATAGTCAGCTACTTGAAGGAAAGTTTTATGGAATTCTGGGAGTTCATCCAAGCGATTCCGAAAAAAATCAAGGCATTGTTCGGCGGTTCAGACGAGCTGAAGACGGTCACAGTCGCTTCGAAGACTGTCGCAGTCGATCCGAAGAACTTTGAATTCGATCCGAAGAAGGTCGCAGCCGCTCCGGAGGCATTAACAGCTGCTCCGAAGGCAATAACAGCTTCACCGAAGGCATTAACAGCCGCTCCGAAGACTTCGACAGAACTTTATAAAGGCCTCGATTACATGCCGTTCGACGGCATGGCCGTCCGGACGCGCAAAGGGGAGAACGTGATGCCAACGGGTGAGAACAAGATACCGTCCGAGGGAAGCGGCTCGGCAAGTATCACGATCACCGGCAATACGTTCAACGTCAACCAGCCCTCCGATATCGATGCCATCGCGAGAGCGCTGGCGCGAGAGATCAGGATCGCGGGAGGGCTGATGGCATAATGGCGACGATGCAATTCTGGCTGACGGCCGACGAAGAACGATTCCGATTCCCCGTCAATCCCGACCAACTGACGATCAAGACAGCGTACGGCTACGACGACGTGAAAGTGTCGCAGCTCGGCGAGTATACGATTTTCGGCGATCCGGTCTTGAGCGAATACGCGATCTCTTCTTTTTTTCCTCGTGATTATCACCCCGGATACTGCGAATATTCCGATCTCCCCGATCCTTGGCAATCCGCCTTAATGATCGAACGCTGGATGCGCGGGGGCCGGCCGGTGCAATTCGCCGTGACCGGAACGGAGGTCGAGACCCCCGTCACGATTCGATCCTTCAGCTATCGAGAACGTGCGGGCAGCCCGGGCGATATTTATTTCGAGCTCGAACTGAAACAATACGTCTATGTCTCATTCCGTCAGGTCGATTCTGCGAAAGGCAAACGAACCGTCCTGGACGGATCTGGACGCGCCGACAACAGGCAACCGCCGCTCAGCTATGTCGTCGTCCCGCGCGACACGCTCTGGAAGATCGCGCAGCGGACGCTTGGCGATGGCGACCGGTGGCGGGAAATCTACGAGGCGAACCGGACGCAGATCGGTAAAGATCCGAACCGGATTTACCCCGGCCAAGTGCTGGCGGTGCCGCGATGACTTGGACGGTAATCTATGGCGACAAGGATCGGGGGCCCTATGAGCTGAATCCCGTCGTGAAGACGGTAAAGTGGTCAGGGGATATCCAACAGGCGGCGCGTAAGCTGGTCGTTGAACTCGCCAATACACGCAATGGCAAAGAACGTTTCCTTCAGTTCGACAAAGGTGCCGAGCTGAGCCTCTTATCAGACGGCAAGGAGCTATTCCGCGGGATCATCTTCGCGGATGAGATCGATGCCGGCGGCCAGATGTCCTTGACGGCTTACGACGAGAACATTTACTTAACCAAAAATAAAGATACGCAAATTTTCCGCAATCAATCGGCCTCATCCATCGTCAAACGTCTGTGCAACCAATATGCGATACCGATGGGGCAGATCGACGATACGGGCTTCATCATTCCGAAGCTGATCTATCGCGACAAGACGCTGTACGAGATGATGATCACCTCGCTCACCGTCTCCGAGAAGCAGAACGGCAAGCGGTTCTATATCGTCTCCCGCGAGGGTAAGCTCCATCTCTTGGCCCGTAAGGACCAAGAGGTCCGCTGGGTGCTCGAGAACGGATCCAACATCCTCAGCGCAAGCTATTCGCAATCGATCGAGGATATGCGTACGCAGGTCAAGGTGATAGGAGGCGACCCGGAGAAGAAGGCAGTGTCCGCGAGTGCCAAAGATCCCGAGCTGACCCGGCTGTACGGTACCATGCAGCATCTGGAGAAACCGGAGCAGGATATGACGCCTTCCCGAATGGAGCAGCTCGCGAAGCAGCGGCTGAAGGATCTCGCGACAATCGGCGACGAAGCGAGGCTTGAGTGCCTCGGGATCGCTGACGTGACGTCCGGTTCAGCAATCTACGTCAGCGAATCGATGACCGGGATCCGCGGCGGGTATTACGTCTCGGCAGATGAGCATGCATTCGAGGGCGGGTCCCACCGGATGTCGCTCACGCTGTCCGCGACGGACGATCTGCCGAAGATGGAATACGAAGACAAGAAGGGGGCAAAACCATCATGAGAATCGAAGGCTCGGGCGCGAGCCAGCTCGTCAGCTTAATCCGCACGCTCGGCCACAATTCGGACGTGAACGTTGAGCTCGCCACCGTCACGTCTGCTCCGCCCGATCTGAAGATCCGGATCGACCACATGAGCGTGGATCTCGAGAAGGACGACCTGATCGTAGCGCAGTCGCTCACGCGGCACAAGCGGCAGGTGAACCTGAAGAGCGAGGGGAAGGCGAAGATCTCGGCATCCAATTTAAAATTGCCGTCCGATACGCCGCCGTCCGGATTAAATGTTGCAGTGAATTATACAGGCAATGCTGCCCTTGTTTTTAGTGCCATCAGCCTCTCCAACGCGGACTTTACTGCCGAAAAAGCGGAACTGGAATTCCTGGACGAACTGAAGAAAGGCGATCGTGTCCTCGTCATGGGGATCAAGCAGGACCAAACGTACGTCGTACTAGAACGGGTGGTGACGTACTGATGGCGCTCTCGCCGCTGCAACCAAGGGAGGAGCGCGTCGTCCAGATCGCTGCGCCACCTTCGCCATCCCGGACGTACGCCCTTGACTTTGACGGCGACGAGCTGCTGCGTCCCGTCATGATCGACGGCGATGAGGCGCTGCGCCAAGCGATCCGCAAGACGATCGCAACCGCACGCTACCGATACTTGATCTATGACGGCCAGTACGGATGCGAGCTCGAGCGACTGCTCGGCGAAGTGTTGTCACCCGAGCTTCTGAATCTCGAAATCAAGCGCGCCGTCCGGGAAGCGCTGCTCGCGGATGAACGCATCCAAGATGTCGGCGGATTCGACATTCGCCGGGAAGGCGACATGTTGTTCATTGCCTTCACCGTGAAGAGCGGTCATCTCACATTGAAAGAGGAGGTAGCGATCGGTAATGTATGAGCAACAAACGAAGAAGGCGATCCTGCAGCGCATGCTGGACGCTTCGCCTCCCGATATCGACCAGCGCCCAGGCTCCGTAACGTTCGATCTGCTCTCGCCGGCAGCAATCGAGCTGGCTCAGGCCTACATCGAGCTGGATAACGTGCTGCGATCCGGATTTGCCTCCCCCGAGCAGCCCTCGCGCTACCTGGATCTGCGCGTTGCAGAAATGGGACTCTCGCGTCTTGCCAGCGTTAAAGCGGTAGGGCGTGTGACGTTCACCGCGCCGAAAGGCACGATCGTGCCTGCGGGCACCGTCGTCTCGACCGATGACATGGCCCCAATCTTCTACGTCACGACTGAGCAGGCTTTCCTAGAGAACGGTACGGCCACGGTCGACGCAGAGGCGCGGGAAGGAGGGGCAGCCGGCAACGTGGCTGTCGGCCGAATCCGGCTGATCCAGGGCGATCTGACTGGCATCGTGTCGGTCGGGAACGAGAATGCGTTCAAGAACGGGTCCGACGCTGAATCGGACGAAGCGCTCCTCCAGCGCTACTACGACCGGGTCCGGCGGCCGGCGACGAGCGGCAACGCCTGGCATTACCGCCAATGGGCGATGGAGGTGAAGGGGGTCGGTGACGTGAAGGTATTCCCCGTCTGGGACGGCAATGGTACCGTGAAGCTGGCGCTCCTCTCGAGCGACAAGCGCGAGCCTTCCGACGAGACTGTTAACAATGTGCGGAAGGCGGTCGAGGAACGGCGGCCGGTAGGCGCCTGCGTCACAGTCGTTCCGGCCAAGGAGGACGCGGTCGCCGTATCCGCGAAGCTTAAGCTGGAACCGGGCGCAGATCTCGAAGAAGTGAAGGCCCAGTTCGCCGCTAACCTTGAGGCGCACTTGGCGGATCTAGCGTTCCGGGATCCAGTTGTTCGATATATTCGCGTACTAGGCTTGCTGCTTGGCATCGAATCGGTCGTCGACTTCAAGGATATGACGCTGAACGGCGGCGAGGAGAACTTGACCATCCTTGAAGATCATGTGGCGGTCGTCGGGACGGTGAACTTTAGTGTTATCTGAGTCACCTGAGTCGCCTAAATCTCAAGCTATTGCTCTCGGTATGCTGGATGCTCTGCCAAAGTATTACGCGGATTCGCATATCGTCGCCAATCTTACCAGCCGCGAAGCGGCGGAGCTGTTCGACTATCAGGAGCGGCTTCGCGACGTGCTGGACCAGTTCTTCGTCCTGTCGGCCACCTGGGGCTTGGACATCTGGGAGGAGATCTGCGGCCTGCCCATCCAGGAGGGCAAGCCGGATGATCAACGGCGCTCGGTCATCCTATCCAAGATGCGCGGCGCGGGAACGGTGACGGTTCCCGTCATTCACGAGGTCGTCGACGCGTTCGAGAACGGCGAAGTGAGCGTCCGCGAAGACTTCGAGAATTACGAAGTCGTCGTTACGTTCATCGGCAAGCGGGGCAGGCCGCCTAACGTGGACGACGTGAAGGACGCCGTCCGAGAGATTCTGCCTGCTCACCTGAACGTACGGTTCGAATATACCTACTTGCGCTGGGAAGAGCTGGATGCAGCGGCGCTGACGTGGGATCGTCTCGATGCCATGAACATGACATGGGACGATCTGGAAGTATGGAAGCCTTAGAAAGGAGTACGACAACAATGCCTAATTTACCTAGCGGCCTGAGAACGTTCGAAGCGAGCGAGACGGTGCGCCGTCTCGCGCAGAACGAGAACATCGAAGCGACAGACCGGCTGTTTCACGATAACGAAGGGCATCGCCATACAGGGAAGCCCGGCGATGCGCCTCAAATCGGAGCGTCAGGTCTCGCATCCGGAGCCGTGACATCCGACAAGCTCGCCTCCGGCGCTGTAACGAGCGACAAGCTCGCATCCAGTGCCGTGACATCCGACAAGCTTGGAACCGGAGCCGTGACAGGTGACAAACTTGCTAAAGGCAGCGTGGAACGCGTTCACCTGCGGTCTGCGGGCCTTAGCTCGAACATCGCCAAATACAAGAAAGTGACGGTGACCGGCGGAAACGTCACCGGCAATCCGACGACGCCTTTCACGTTCCAGACTGGCTTCGCGGGAGACAGCCATCTGTGGACACTACCAGTATCCACGGCGCTGCCCCAATCGCTAACGATTCATCTAGGCCAGGAGTATATGCGGCTCGAGGGACTCTCCTTCGGTTCGTGGGTTGGTTCGGACCAGAGCACGGTCCCGACCCAATTTTACATTGAAGCCAGCCCGGACAATACGGTTTGGACGCGCGTATACACGCATGCGGGACAAATCTACGAACCTTTTCAGTTTCTGCCATTCAACCCGGTACCGGCTTCTTGCAAATTTATCCGTTTCACGGTGATGGAGCGGAGCGAAGGCAGAGATGCGGTCGTCTCCTGTCTGGCGGTCTATAGCCGATTCCACGGCAATGTGGATCTGGATGCGCTGGAGGACGTTCGTCCTTGGGGGCTGAACGCCAGATTGCAAGGACTCATGATTGTTCCCGAAGCAGATATCTCTGACAACGGCAGTGGACAGCTGACGCTGACGGAGCCGCTCACCGTCATGAACCCGGCTTCAGGCACGTATTTCCGTGTAAATAAAGGCATTTATGCCTTACCGGAATGGGGCTATCTGTATGTGGACTTCCCACATGCCCACGGGGTTCTCCTTAATCCTTCGGTAGCCGTCTGGACGGATGGCAGCCGGAACTACGATGCCAAGAACCGGCTCATTCTAGCGCAGCGCTGTTCGACGGGGCCGATCTATATGAACGCAGCCCTGCAGGCCCGAATCGCCGGCAAGGCGCCGAACGCCGACAAGGTGGACGGCATCGACTTTCGGACGTCGAACGGATATCTGGAATACAACAGCGGAACGGGGTGGAACGGCGTGGGAATCAAAAGCGTGCAGCGGGGGAAGGTTTTTTGGACTACCGAGACGTGGCAAATCATGACTGTACCGATCTCTCCGGTCAATCTGAGCAAATCGTTCGTTAATGTCCGTCACACCGGGTCAACAAGCATCGGAAATATATACGATTCGGCCAGCATCGACGCACATTTGAACTCCTCTACGGAGCTTCAAATGAGGGCCGCGTATGACTCACAATATTTTTGGGTTTCCTGGGAGGTAGTCGAATATGCCTAATTACTACGCGCAAATCAGCATGAACGGTTCTAACAAGGTGATCGGCTTGAGCCAGCTGTCAGGACCCGTAAGCAATGGCTCGATGGTCCCCATTACGGAGGCGCAGTATGCGAATGACAGTTTGTTCTCATATCGATACGTGAACGGCAACTTCATTCCCCCGATGTCGATCATGAGCGCTGACAAGACTGTCATCGCTGCGGACGGCCAAGATACCGTCACGATCAAGTTGGATCTGTCCGACGCGGAGGAGTTCCCTCGCTTCGCGGACGGAGACGAGGATGTGATCGTGGAAGTAAACGGCTTGCGGCAAGTGGTTAAAGGAACGGACGGTATCGCCGTACTGACGCTGACGAGCGAGGAGCCGGGCGAATACTTCGTTCGTACGGTCAATCTGGAAAGCGAAGAAACGCTGAAGGTGGTGGTTACGGATGACCGCTAAAAAGAAGGACGATTCGCTCCCGACGGGAGACGGCGAGACGCCGGGGATCGGCAAACCAGGCAGAGGAAACCTGCATCGCAATCATATTCACATTCCTGCTAATCCAATGCGCCTGCAATCGCAGAAGCTGGCGGAACGCCTTCATCAGCTGCGCCAATCAGGCAAACCTGACACCGTGACGAATGACGTGCTCTACGAGATGCTGACGGACATTCTCGAGAATCAATGGCTTCTGGAGAACAGGCTGTTGGAACTCGCCCAATCGAAACCGTCAGCACGAACGTCAGTGTCATCCAACTGAAGCAATGAATCGAAGGACCCTCGCCGTTGCGAGGGTCCTTTTTGTTGTGGATGACATCGACAGAATAGAGTTGATAACTAGCAAGTTTAATTCAATTAATAGCAAGAATAGTTAACGCAATGCAACTGGAATCGATTATATTTGACCTATATAAATGCATGGATTTGCAAACTACCAATAGACAGGAGAAGTTTATGAGGAAGATCGCACTCATCATACTTGTTGTTCTCATCATGACCATAACGGCTTGCACAACCGCTGCAGGCTCGGGTACAGACGAGAAGGTTGTGAATCAATACCTTAATGGCAAGACAATATTGTGGCAGCATGTTACGGATGTAAATAAAGCTGCAGTATGGTACGAGGAAAATTTAGGCATAACACGTTTGGATCAGATTGACGGTATGATATTTTTATCTATCAACGGGGATGAAACGGAGCTTGCCTTGATCCAATCGAATGAGAAATCCCTTCCGCCTTACGCCGTCATAGACTTTCAGACCGATGATATACAGAAGCTCTATCAACACTTACAGAGTAAATCCGTTAAAGTAGATCCATTAACCAACCCAGGGGGACCTTATTGGGAATTTCACTTCTACGATCCGGATGGAAACAAGATGAAAATGCATGGGTACGCTAACGCATAGACCGGTGACTGTCCAGCACAAAAATAGCTTGCTCTGAAACGCGTTTCATACCCTACAATCCTCATGAGTTCGATATAGCGGGAAATGAGGGAATGGAATTATGATGAAGCGTAGTCTGATCTATATCGTAGGGTTGTTTATCCTATCGTTCGGTGTTGTATGTATGATTAAAGCCAATATAGGGGTTGCTCCATGGGATGCACTGAATGTGGCGTTGACCGATAAAGTAGGCCTTACCGTAGGATCATGGGTTTTTATTGTTGGAGGAGTCATCATTCTCATTAATGGTATCATAAGAATGAGGCTGCCGAATGTAACGGGTGCCATACCTATTGTGATTATTGGCTTCTTCGTTGATCTCTTAAATTTGAAAGTGCTCACCTTTCTGAAGGTGAACGGAGCACTGCATCAATGGATTTTGTTTCTGGCAGGCTTAAGTATATTGGCGGCGGGCATCTCGTTCTATTTGCGAGCCCAATTGCCTTCCGTTCCGAATGACGAACTAATGCTTGCGGTTACAGAGCGTACGGGTTGGCAAATCTACATGACCAAAACAATCGGCGAAGCCGCCGCTCTTATCTTAGCAATTATCCTTAAAGGACCGGTTGGCGTTGGAACGATCATCGTCATGTTAGGTATAGGCGTGTTAATTCATGTCTTCGATAAACTTCTTCACAAGATTGGTTTCTCAAGTCCAGTAGCCCAGACAGCGGTTAATGAGGAGAAATGATGATGACGACGATATCCGAAATCGCTCAGAAAGCGAAGGTTTCTCGAACAACCGTATCTAGAGTTCTCAATCATCACCCGTATGTCAAAGCAGATAAACGAGATGCTGTACTGCAAGCGATCCAAGAGCTGCAGTATGTGCCCAACTTTAATGCTGTCCATCTTTCCAAGGGAAGAACAAACGTATTAGGCGTCATAGTTCCTAAGATCGATCATCCGTTCTTCAGTCAGTTGATTGCCGGCATAGGCGAAGTATGCAACCGTTATCGATACAGCCTGCTGCTGCATCAGTCTAATAATGACCTCAATCAAGAACTCCATTTTTTTAACCAGCTTAAATATAAACTCGTCGACGGACTCCTATTAGGTTCTGCCATAAGCCCGCCGCATGTACTTGATGAACTGTCGAATTACGGCAAGATTGTCTGTTGTGAAGCTTCCGGGTGCGACAAAATGGCAAGCGTATCGGTTAACCACGAAGCTGGCATCCAATTGGCTCTGGATCATCTGAGGGAACAGGGACATCAGAATATCGGCCTATGCATAGGAAATGCGAAGAGTGGCGTTGGGATCAAGAGAGCCCAAGCCTTCTTTCAATATCAACAGAACTATCAGTTAGGTTGGAATGCGAGTTGGTACTTTGATGGAAATTATACGATCGAAGACGGTATCCAGGTAGCAAGGCAATTGTTCCGTCAGTCCCATCGGCCAACCGCCATTGTAGTCGGAAGCGATTATGTGGCAGCGGGGATTCTATATGAGGCCCGCATACAAGGGATACCAGTGCCAGACGGCTTTGCCGTCATTGGGTTCGATAATCAGCCTATCTCCGAAGTTGTAGAGCTGTCGACGATTGATCAGCCGATCGTAGAACTAGGGATAATGGCGGCAGAATTACTGTTTCTTCAGCTGCACGATCAGCAAGTTTCGAGTACAAATCAGCTGAATCTGAAACTGATCCAAAGAAAATCCACTTGACAGTCAATGGACTAGTCTGTCATTGCATTGGAAGAAAGAACTAGGCATAATAAGATGATCGTATAGATTAGAAGAGTGGAGGCTCGCCAATGATTGGAGCATCTGAAGACAACGAATATTACATCCTTACAAGTCCTACGGTTCTGCCCAAAGCTTCGGGATTTCTGTGGAACGAGAAAATGATGATTCAGTTGAATTGCCGCGGCTACGCGACGTCGCAATTCATGCAACCGGAACCGGCGAAATATTCCCATGCGCCGAATTTGGAAGCGAAATCGTTCATGCAGCCGGAACAACCATACTACGCTCATCATCCGGGCCGGTTCGTTTATGTCAAAGACGAAACAAACGGCCGGCTTTTCTCTGCGCCTTACGAGCCAGTGCGTTCGCTTTACGATCGTTATACGTTTGAGGTAGGCAAACATCGGATCGTCTGGAACATCGAACAGGACGGAGTAGCTGTCGAAATGAGCTTGAGCCTGCCCAAAGAGGATGCGATTGAGCTGTGGCGGATCAAGGTCAAGAACGTTTCGATGAGCAAGCGGAACATCAGCATCTACCCGTATTTTACCGTCGGCTACATGTCGTGGATGAATCAATCCGGCGAGTACAACGAGGCCTTGCAGGCGATCGTATGCTCTTCGATTACGCCATATCAGAAGTATAAAGAGTACGACAAGATCAAACTGCTGAAGGACAAAACCTATCTCCTTGCCGATCGGAAGCCCTATGCTTGGGAAGCGAGCCAGGAAGCGTTCGAAGGAGAAGGCGGGCTTGTACGTCCGAGCTCCATAGAGAGCGAGACGCTGGGCAACGGAGACGCCCGGTATGAAATGCCGGCTGCGGTACTGCAATACCGTATGGAATTGGAGCCGGGCGAGGAGAGCGAATATCGTTTTCTATTTGGTCCGGCTAAGGACGAAGATGAGATTGCACAGATCCGCCGGAAATATTTCATGGAATCTAATGCTGTCGACGTCGAAAACGGTTTCGAGAAAGCAGAGTGGGAATACGCCGAATATGTGAGCGAAGGCCAAGGATGCCTCGAGATCCGCACGCCAGACGCAGACTTCGATAACTTCATCAATCACTGGCTGCCGCGCCAAATGTATTATCACGGCAAAACGAACCGGCTCACGACGGACCCTCAGACGCGGAACTATCTGCAAGATCATATGGGCATGAGCTATATCAATTCTCGAATCGCAAGAGAGTCTTTCCTGACGGCATTAAGCCAGCAAAACGCGGACGGAGGCATGCCGGACGGCATTCTGTTGCACGAGGAAGCCGAATTAAAGTATATCAACCAAGTGCCGCATTCGGATCATAACGTCTGGCTGCCCATTTGCATAAGCGCATATTTGGATGAGACGAACGACTATTCGTTGTTGGACGAGAAGGTTCCGTATGCGGACAGCGAGGAATTGGCGACCGTCGCAGAGCATATCGACCGGGCTATGCATTATCTGATGAGAGACCGTGATGAGCGCGGGCTTAACTATATTCATCAAGGCGACTGGTGCGATCCTATGAATATGGTCGGCGTCCGAGGCAAAGGCGTATCCGGTTGGCTGACGATTGCGACTGCATATGCGTTTAATATTTGGGCGGATATTTGCGAGGCAGGCGGCCGGATGGAGGCTGGACAAACGTTCCGATTGGCTGCAGAGGAGACGAATGCTGTTGTTAACCGCTATCTGTGGGATGGCGAGTGGTATGTGCGAGGCATTACGGACGACAACGTAGCTTTCGGGGTTAAGGAAGACAAGGAAGGCCGCATCTTTATTAACCCGCAAGGTTGGGCGCTGTTAAGCGGAGCTGCGGATGACGAGAGGAAAGAGAAGCTCATTCGGTCCGTAGAGGAGCAATTGGAAACCCCATACGGTGTGGAGAAGCTAGCTCCTTCCTACACGGCCATGCGGGAGGATGTTGGACGGGTGACGCAGAAGCATCCGGGGACAGCTGAGAACGGAGCGGTCTATAATCATGCAGCCGCGTTTTATATCTTCGGTCTTTATGCGGCGGGGGAACAACAAGATAATGCTTATCGGCTGCTTCGCAAAATGTTACCTGGCCCGAATCACGAAGATATCGTTCGGCGGGGCCAACTTCCTGTATTTATCCCCAATTATTATCGTGGAGCTTATCGGCAATTTCCACGCACCGCGGGGCGTTCCAGTCATTTGTTCAATACAGGGACGACGGCTTGGGTATACCGCTGCTTGATCGACGGTCTGTTCGGATTGCAGGGAAGCCCGTCCGGATTGCAAATCAAGCCTCAGCTGCCAACGGAATGGCAAGAAGCTTCCGTGAAGCGCGAGTTTAGAGGGGCGCGGTTAAATATCGAGATGAAGCGGTATGCAGGCGTGCAGATGACGGAAGTGTACTTGAACGGCGAGTTAGTTGAATCAGGCGTTCTTGAACGTTTGCAGTCAGGCTCCGAATATGAGGTACTGGTCAAGTTGCCGCAGCAATAGAGCGAGGGCAGTGCGAGGCGGTTCCTCGCTGACACTGTTCGGTCTCGCGGAAGACAAGAATGCATTTGGCTGTTTCAGGTGCAGCCTCATATCATCTTCCCCTTTAATGTACTTGGGAACATCGTATGTATGTTGGTCTAATCGGTATAAGCTAATAACCCGATACAAGAAAAATAGACGATTTCAACGATCTGATTTGAATGATGTAAAAAGAAGTGAAACCGATGACGGCTTCACTTCTTTTTGTTGTATTTTGAGATATTTCTCTTTCCTATTATTCGACTATAATCTGTCCCACCATATTGTCATGGCCTTGTCCGCATTGAATGCTGCAATGAAACTCATATGTTCCGGCTTTGTCCAATTTGATCGTTGCGGTTTCGCCGTTCTTAAGATTCACGCCCAGATCCTCAATCTGCAATCCGTGAACGCCCTTTTCGTTATTCAAGGTGAGCTTAATGGTGTCGCCAACCTTGGCTTTGATCTCGGGCTGGCTGAACGACCAGTTGACGGCATTTTCTGTAATTTCTTGTGTAGCTCCGCCGCCCTCGCTCTGAGACGGTGTCGAAGGCGTGTTCGAGTTGTTGTCGTTCGATTTGCCGCATGCGCTTAGTGCGAAGAGGGCGAGTAGCGCGAGAATCATACATAACTTGCTGTAATTTAGTCTCATGTCGCGTAGATTCCTCCTAGAGTTAATCGTTGCTATTATACCCGTTGCTTGCTGAACTAATCCTAGAGGAAGCATTCTTTTTCCGAGCATAATCGCTCTTGTCCCCAACATACAATCGGTGTAGGGAAGTAAGAACGATCTAGTCTGTGCGAAGCTTGCAAACGGAGGTGTGCGAATGGCTAAAGTAACGTTGACTTCGCCTGCGAAAGGTGTGTTGATGGGCGTCTCGGCGACCGGCGGTTGGCTCCTGGCCGATCTGCTGCTTCCAGAGCCTTGGGGAGACTTTGTCCTATTCGGGGCGATGGCGGTGGTGAATATCGGAATCGGCTGGAAACTCGGGAAACTCTTCGAAATACAGAATGACAAGGAACCGGTCGATTCCTTCGATACCAAGAACGCAACGCATTCCGATATTCGATCTTAATATTGCGCAACAGAATACATGTTCGAGAGCCCTTCTCTTCCTAATAGGAAGTCGGGAGGGCTCTTTTTGACGTTGACGAAAGGATGGAGGGTGAATCGGCTTCCTTTACATAATTAAAGCTAATTAGGAAATACCTTAATTAACGAAGATTTCGTGAAGCAGGTTTTCTAATGAATCACGAAGCCGCACACATATCCATCTGGAGGTTATAGACCTTGACTAAAATGCATTCGAGATTAGGAGCGGCGCTTGCTGTATTATTGCTGCTTAGTGCTTGTGCCGGAAACAAGAACGAAAACAATGGAACACCTTCGCCAACGCCAGAAGAGACCACCAAAACGCCGTCCGAAACCGGCGTAACTGGCACATCCTTTAAGAATTGGGGCTCCTATGGCTATACGCTGGACAATAACCGCCATGTCCCTTTCACGGAGATTTCCGCTGATAATGTCAAAGATCTTGGCGTCATCTGGTCCGCGGAGCTGAAGAAGCTTGACGCTGATGTCAAAAACGGAAATCAGTCCTATCCCGTCGTGATCGATGGGGTCATCTACTTAACGACATCGGGTAACCAAGTGTTCGCGTTAGATGCCGTGACGGGGAAGACAATTTGGCATTGGAAACCGGAGGCCGAGCAAGCTGCCAGTTTCTCGAAAGCGGGCATTATCGCGAACCGAGGCGTAGCGGTAGGCGAGGGCAAAGTGTTTATGCTGGCAGTCGATAACTCGTTGATTTCCTTGGATCAGAAGACCGGTGCGCTGGTGAAAATGGTCAAGCTTGGCGACTCCATAGACGGTGTTACACTCGAGAATGGCTATTATGAGACGACCGCTCCACAATACTACAAAGGCAACGTCTATATCGGAAGCAGCGGCAGCGATAACGGCGTCCGAGGCTTCGTAGCAGCGTATAAGGCGAGCGATTTGACGCCGGCCTGGGATGCACCGTTCTGGACCGTGCCGCCTAAAGGCCAGGATTGGCTGGCGAACAGTAAGTTCCAAGGAGGAGGAACGGTGTGGAATCCCGTTGCGATCGACGAGCAGACCGACCTCATGTACTTTGCGACGGGCAATCCGGCTCCTGATTTCTACGGTGCCAATCGCCCCGGAGCGAACCCGAACACCGACTCGGTCGTAGCCGTTAACGCGATGACAGGCAAGTTGGTATGGGCGAAGCAGGAAGTCAGCCACGACTTGTGGGACTATGACGCGGCAGCCTCACCGATGATTATAAACGCCTCTGTCAAAGGACAGAAGAAAAAGCTTGTCGTCCAAGGCGGCAAGTCCGGTCTGTGGTTTGCTTGGGATGCCGCTTCCGGGGATGTCGTCTGGGATGGTATTCCTTTCGCTAAGATCGATAAAAAGGATCCTACGCCAGAAGGCACGGTCAGCTATCCGGGCGTGCTAGGCGGGGAAAACTACGCGCCGGAATCCTATGATCCGGCAACGAATTACGTCTTGATTCCGGGCATCGAGTCACCTACCCTTTACAAATCGGCGAAAACCGAGGCGGAAGCGGCTACTCCGGATTTTCCCGGAGCGGCAGCTTTCGGCACGGGGATGGAAGAGGTGCCTAATGTCAAAGCTTTCGGTACGGTCACCGCGATTAACGTAGACACCGGCAAGCAAGCTTATCAGATCAAGACGACGGATGCGCAGCGCGGCGGCTTGACGAGCACCGATTCAGGCCTTGCGTTCTTCGGAGAATTGGACGGCAAGATTAATGCGCTTGATATTAAGGCAGGCAAGGTGATCTGGACTTTCCAGACATCAGGGGATAACGTGCAGGCTGCTCCATCGATCTTTACGGTCGACGACAAGGAGTACATCGTATTTACAACGGGCGGATCGAAGCCCAAAGTGCATGTGTTCGGCCTCGGAGGCGACAAGACGCAAGGTCCGGCAGGCGCTGCCGAGACAGGCGGAGGACATTCCGCGAAATAACTGTGATTTGACCCCGACAGCCAAGACAGGACGCATTTCGTCATGTCTTGGTTGTCTTATTTAAAGGAGACCGACTACTTGATAAGGACAACCAAAGCGAGACTATTCGTATTCTTTGCCGCTGCAATGGTATTATGGATAGCTCCTCATACGAAATCGAACGCACAGGCGGAAGACCCGCAAGGCAGTATAGAACTTGATCAAACATCATTTGCAGCCACAGCGTGGCGGAGTGACGGTACTCACATTACGGCTATTAAGGGTAAACTGACTTTCGGCGATCAGCCGGTCGCGAATGCGCTTTTGCAAGTTAAACCGCAAGGAAGAAACATCGTGACGCAGGAGGATGGCTCATTCGAGTTGCTCGTCGACCGAAGTTTAATTGCTTACAAGCCCGTTCTCGTAGTGTCGGTCCAGAACGCCAAGATCGCCGGCAAGCCGATAGAGAACAAGGCGGCCGATTCCATCCTTGCGGCTTCCGCCAAGATCACCGTCTACCATCCGATCGAGGTGACCAAGGTAGCCGCTTCCGAAACGGACGCGAGCCGAGTCAAGGTACACGCTCGATTCATAATCGGGAAGGACGACAAGATATCTTTCTTCCAAGTATATAAGTATCGGATCTCTGGAACAGTGGAGGATGCCGATGGCAGACCGGTGAAGGACGCTATCGTATGGATTGACCGGGATAGCGGGGAGGGCTTCGCCAAGTCAACTAAGGCGGATCGGAACGGGAGATACGAGATGTATTACTGGCCGGAGGAAGACGAGACGAACCTTACGGTGATCGTCGGAAAGCACCGATACACGCTGCCAGGCGGCAAAGTGTTTCATTTTCCCCGAGATACGAGCGTAGACATTCAGATCCGCCTGCCAAGAGAAGGCTTCGTGATCGATGACGAGCCTTCGAATTTAGTCTGCACGACCGCGCCAGGAGCGAAATATAGCGGCCTGCTGGCCGGACTCGATGTCCCGCCCGGAACACCATACACCGTGACGATTCCCGACCGTCAAGGCCGCTTCGTTCTGACGGTGCCCAAGGACGTCTGGGAGAAACGTCCGCTTTTTTTCGAAACAATGTCAACGAAATTCGTCGCACAAGACAAGATACTGAAGGCCGGGGACGAACTGCCTGACGGCTTCGTGCAACCAGGAAATCAGGATCCGACACTTCCCGCTGCAGTTCGCTGAGACGAAGAAGCGCTGATCACCTACCACGGTAGGAATAGATCAGCGCTTGATGATCATTATTTTCGTTGGAACCGATCCGATCCGTGATGGCGATTCGATGGGGAGACCACTTACATACAGGATCTGCCGATCGCGCGTCACCGGTCAACAGATATGCCTGACAACGGCATCCGCCATAATCCAACTCGCGGCGATCACAGCTTTGGCAGGGCTCCGGCATCCAATCGTAGCCTCGAAACGCGTTAAAAGAGGGGGAATAATGCCATATCCAGGACAAATCGCGTTCTTTCACATTCTCGAATGACAAGCTTCGAATCTCGGATGCAGACGTGCAGGGCAATACTCGACCGTCAGGCGCTACCGTAAGCGATAGCCTACCCCAGCCGCCCATACAGGGCTTAGGAAACTCTTCATAATAATCTGGTAGGATCCATATAAGTTCGATTTGATCTCCGAAACGCTCTTGCGCCCGAGAATAGGCGGCTTCGGCTTCTTGAAGCTGCTCTCTTCGCGGAAGCAATTGCTGAACATTGCGCAATGCCCAGCCGTAATATTGAGCATTGGCCAACTCCAGCCGCTGGGCTCCCCATTCCGAACAGAGCTCGATCATTTCTTCGATCTGATGAAGATTGGCCCGGTGGAGTACGACGTTCATATGTAAGGGGAGTCCACTCGAGCGGATACGCTGTGCCGCTTGACGTTTCAGTTCATGCGCTTGGAAACCAGCGATCGAATCGGCAAGCTTCTCGGACGCGGCTTGTAGGCTCAACTGAATGCTGTCGAGACCGGCATCCGCGAGCTTCTGGATGCGTTCTTCCGTCAAGCCTACGCCGCTAGTGATGAGATTCACGTAGAGTTCCGCTTCCCTGGCGCGGCGGACGAGCAGTTCCAGATCCAGGCGCAGCAACGGTTCTCCGCCCGTGAAATGAACCTGTGCGACCCCGAGATCGGCAGCTTGTTCCAGCACGCGCAGCCATTCATTCGTCGACAACTCATTCTCTCTGCGGTGAAGTTCGAGCGGATTCGAACAGTAGGGGCAGTGAAGCGGACAACGATGCGTAACTTCCGCAGTTAAGGCATACGGCAAAACTAGCTGCATAGCTCCAGCCAACCCCTCTCCGCCGCCGAAGCGATGAATTCGACGATATCGTCCCCAAGGCCGGTCTGAACGTATTTCGCCTCGAGTTCCGCGATCATTTGCGCGATCGTTCGCTGACCGTCGCACAGCCGCAGGATGACTCCTGCCGCCTCGTTTAACTCGACGACCCGCTCCGGCAGCAGCAATAACTCCAACTGCCGGGCTTTGTCGTACTTCATCCGACCCGGACTGCGCAGCTTCGGCCGATCCGACATCTCCAAGATGCTCATCGGCCGTTGTCTCCGCTAGGGAATGCCAAGCTTAACGCGTCCAGCAGTGCCCAGAGGACGTTACACTTGAACTGTAAAGCGGCGATTGCCTGTTCCTGCTCTCGGCGGTCCCTGCATTCACGCATGACGAGACTCAGTCCGTGATCCGCATCGCGCGGTGCCTGGGTCAGCCGGGCTTGAAAGTAGGCGAGTCCTTCCGGGCGAATCCATGGATACAACTGTTCAAACACACCGATCCGCTTGGAGACCAGCGTAGGCGCGAACAGTTCGGTTAGGGAGGAGGCGACCGCGATGGGCCAGGGCTCCAGCCGGCAAAAGTTCACATAGGCGTCGACGGCGAACCGGACGGCCGGAAGCACATGGCGTTCATCGAGCATTTCGTCTCTCGGTATGCCCGCCGCTTCGCCCAGCCGAATCCACGCTTCGATGCCGCCGTCGTTGCCATCCCGGCCGTCATGGTCAATGATCCGCTGAATCCATTCTCGGCGATCTTCGCGCGACGGCAGCTTGGACAAGATTAGAGCGTCTTTGACCGGGATATTCTTCTGATAATAGAACCGGTTAGCGATCCAAGCCCGCAGTTGAACGGGGGAAAGCTTGCCTTCGTGCATAGCAATATGATAGGGGTGCTTGTCGTGATAACGTTCCTCTCCCACCTGGCGCAAGCGGAAAGTGAATTGTTCGTCCGAGAGCAAATACGATTCCAACATCTAAATCTCCATCTCCATCCCGTCGAAACCGATTTCAATCCCCAGGTCGGTCAATATTCGCCTTTCCGGGGAATCTTCAATCAGCATCGGATTCGTGTTATTGATGTGAACGTATACTTTGCGGCGAGCAGGCAAAAGGGCGAACCGCTCGGCACTTCCGCCGGGGCCGGCAACTGGAAGGTGGCCCATATCAGCAGCGTGCAGCTCCGATATGCCAAGGTCACGCAGCTCGCTGCCCATCCAGAATGTTCCGTCCAGGAAAATGCAGTTCGCGCTATCCAGATGATGCTCTAGCGTCTGCGACCAAGCCTCGATCCCTGGTGCATAGACAGCGACTCCGCCTGTCCTCAAGTCCGTTATGCGATAGCCGATACTCCAAGGTTCCTGCTGCCCAGCCGCTTCTTGAAGCGGCTTAGCGCTGACGTACCGTGGGGGCTTATCTCCCAAATGAAACGGACATACCAACAATTGTCCCCCAAATAGTGGGAAAGAATGCTCCAACCTTGTCTCATGCCACCGAAAACTTGCGAACGGCTCAACGATCCGTCTAACTGGAAAGCTGTCCGCAAGAGCGCCGAGAACAGAGTTCGTCGCGTAGACGTCGATGGTCGAGCCTTGCCGGAGTCCAAGAAGTCCGATCGTGTGATCCAATTCCGCGTCGGTAAGAAGGACGGCTTGAATGGGGGAGGCACGAAAGGAAGGGCCCGGATGAAGACAAGCGTTCTCTTCGGTCTGAAGAGAAACATCCGGGCTTGCATTAAGCAGAATCCACCGCAGGCCGTCCGGGCTTACGGCAAGCGAATCATTCCTTCGGGCGCGCGCCAACGGGTCGCCGGATCGCGCGCGTCTGCAATTGGGACAAGCGCAATTCCATTGCGGAAATCCTCCTCCTGCGGCGGATCCTAGGAGCTTAATAATCATCGTTGCTCTCCTTTATCGAAGAGATTCCGTATCTCGGACATGCGCGGTCACTTGCGATATGCATAGGCTGTCACTTCTGCGCAGACCTCGACGATCTTGAAAGCAGGCTTAACCCACATGACCACACCTCCTAGAATCGCGATGTGTAACTTGCTTCATTGTATGTCGGCATAAGAATGTCCAAGAAGCAAAAAAAACGATGCAAAGTCCCATCCGTTCTACGGATAGTGACCTGCATCGTTATTCCTGAGATCTTCTTATTTAGCGATCGTGTTGCGGATTCCGGCTGCGCATCCCGAAGAGCCCGAGCAATCCGAGCAATCCAAGCCAGCCCCAACCTTTGTTTCTGGAGGAAGTCGTATCCAGTGCGCGATATCCGTCATTCGCGTACGATTGCGTACGATACCCTGAATTGTGATCCGTCGTAATAGGTGTGTTTGCGTTTAGGTTTGCGTTCAGATTCGCGTTCGGGTTCACGTTAAGGAACTGACTGCCCGTTCCTGTTCCGTATACGCTGACTTCGTGATTGGACGTTCCTGTTGTGCTTGCTGCTGATCCGTTGGTCGAGTGGATGTACGTTTTCGTACCGACTTGATTTGCAGAGATCCCGTCGTGAATGCCGTGCGAACTTGTCCCCATTCCGTTGCCGAGCCCGCCGTTGCCTCCGTTTGTCGTTCCTGTATAGGCATAAGCCGGAACCGAAAACAGGAGAGAAACTGCTGCGACCCATAATCCAAGCAAAATTTTGCTTCTCATGAAGAACCTACCTGCCTTTGGAGGATGTTTTATATCCTCGGTTAGGGTTTCACGATTGCGGCAATCCTATACCAAGCTCGTACTATGGTTAGTTCCTGCCGTATATATTGGAATTATGGACGGTAGGAAGGAGTATAGCCATGGATGCGTTGTTCGCCTGGTTCTTAACCTTGTCGCTTGGTTTCGATGCATTAATTGTCTCCGCTTCGTTGGGACTAAGAAAAGAGCCGAATCACAAAATAACCATCGCACTTGTGTTCGCTTCGGCCGAATCCCTGATGCCGATTGCCGGCATGATCATCGGGGGAGCACTTGGTCATTATTTCAAAGGTGCGATTTCTGTGATCGGCGCTCTGTTATTGATCGGAGTGGCGATTTATTTTCTTTTCTTCGACCAGGATGAGGATGAAAATGCGGCACTACAGCATCCGCTCGCCGGGTGGCCGCTGCTAGCGGTGGCGGTCGGCATCAGCCTGGACGAGCTCGCAGTAGGTTTTACCGCCGGATTGATGCAAGCGCCGATCGTGCTCACGATCTTACTGATCGCTGTCCAATCTTTTGCCTTCTCCATGATCGGCGTCATTTTTGGTGCCAAGTTGAAGCCATTCCTAGGAGAATGGGCAGAAAAAGCAGCGGGTATCGTGCTTGGACTTATAGGCGTATGGATGCTTATCGAGAACATTGCCTAACCGTATGGCTGCTGTACTAGTTACAAAGGAATTGAAGGGGAGAACATTACTTAGGCGATGATCCATTCAGCAAAAAAACAATCAGAGAAAGTGAAGATTTATAATTGGCGAGAAATGAATGAATTGCTTTAATTATCGAAATCAATATTGACTAATCGATTGCTTGGTTTATACTGTAACAAATAGTTGATTGGTGGGATATATACAGTGATGATGATGGCGGTATTCCTGACGGAAATCCAAGGTTAAATTAACCTAATCGTACATGAGCGTGACGGACGCACTCTGCTTAATGAAGTAGGGATTGTTTGGCATTGTCGTAGCTTATGTACTCCGTCATGAACCGAAACCTTCATCACTGCTTCTGTTTGGAATGCTTGTTATAAGGGATAAGGGATTACCTTGTTAAGGCATGACGACGAAGAAGCCGTTGGTGAACGATTGTTCATCTGCGGTTTTTTTTATTTCGCAATCACTATTTAGTTTATGATGAAATGGGAGTTGAACGATAATGGCTTATGAGAAACCGAATGTGGCTATGAGTGAAATTGAACACATATTGCAGAATCATCTAGGGTCGGATGTTGCTGAAATCACGCCGCTGTCGGGTGGGAATATGAGCAACGTGTTTTCTTGCAGCTTCGAAGAGAAAGGTTACATTGTGAAATTTAGCGATCTGCCACATGCGTATGAGACGGAACATTATATATCCAATTTGCTGTCGGTTCAGGGCATCCCATACCCCCAAAATTTGGCGTTGGGGAAAACTAGCCAGGGGTTGACCTATTTGCTTATGGAACGGATGGAAGGGCGCACCTTGTCCGAATTTACAGCAGTGGAACAAGCTCAACAGTTACCTGAGATTATGGGCATCCTATCAAAACTAGCCAATGCGGATGTTAGGGCAACGAACGGATACGGGTGGATCGGATCCGATGGCAATGGATCCCATGCAACATGGAGGGACTTCATCGTTGCCTCTAATGCGGAAGATCAGACGGGGACGTTCTGGGAGAACTGGCACGATCTTTTCCGCACGTCTTGCTTGGAGAAAGACGTCTACGAAGAAATCTATAATCGTCTGATGGCCTACGTCCACTATAATGAATCGGATAGAAGCTTTATACACGGAGATTTTCACCAGTGGAATATGATGTCCGACGGAACACGGATTACCGGTATCATTGATGGAAATAGCATGTACGGCGATTCACTAGTAGACCTTGTCGTTCTCGACCGGCATTTGCCCGAGCTTGGTGTCATTAACGCCTATCAGAACATGCAAGAGAAAGCTGGAATCGCGACTCCTAATTTTAAAGAGCGGTTAATGGGCGCCTATTACTGCAAGGGACTCGATGGGCTCCGATTTTATGCGAAGATGGGGTGGAAAGATGCTTATCAGGGCACACTGGATTTTCTTCTAAATCTGAAAGATTAACAAGCAGAAACTTTCGGCAACCGACACTGCGTGCGGGAAGGAATGTGATCTGTTAGTAGAAACTTTTTCCATATCGTTGACGTCTAAATGCTGCTGTTATTACAAGTATGATGGAAGGAGATGTAAGGTGCAATGAAATGGATTCGAATCTCCGTCATCATAATTGCTGCGCTAGTGTTGTCGGCATGTTTATCTTCCAAGTCGAATGACATTTCGTCGCCCTCAATAAGTCAAGACGATATGGCCGAGACGGCCGAGAATAAGATAAATTCCGACATACGGAGCCCCGAAGCCACGCGAAGCCCGCAAATGTCTTTGATGGTCGAAGTGCAGTCGGGCGGATCTATCATTCAAGCCTATACGTTCAATGACAAGATGGAGAACGCCGTTTTCCGCAAACACACTTCGCTGCCGTACGGGGCTTACGTTCCGGAATTCATGGTTCAACGAGAATTTGCCGAAGGGGTCGAGTGGGGCTACGGAGAGCCGAGAAACTCATTCGCCATTATGGATGGAAGCTTGATCCAGCCGAACTTTCAGATGACCGATCCCGATTTGGCAGAGTATAAAGAATACTTGGGCACGGATCGGAGCGACTCGACCATGGAATACGACTACTTCTCGTTCCATGTCGAATCGAATGAGTTGATCATCCGCTTTGCATATACAAACGAGGAGAAGGTGAAGGCGCGGAAGTTGTTTCTAGCCATGATAGCCTCGATTAGGGAGACTCATGCGAGCGAGGACTACAAAGCAGGCGTTTTCTTAACCTACAACGAATCGACGCTGGATGAGACCCATAAAGCGGTGCTGCAAAGCGCGTTGGCGAGCATGGACGCTATCATTTCCAAAGACGCCCAGAAATTCGCAAAATCGCTGGAATCACAAGCTCTAGCGGATGCGCTCAGCTTTTTGATCGATGATGGAAGGCAGTACCGGTTCGAACAACTGGAATCCATCACGTCATTGGATGAGAAAAGATATAACGTCAACGTGGCCTATAAGGCGCTAAGCGAAGAGGGCTTCTTATTTAATTCCACCTATGCATTCACGGTCAGAAAAAACAAAAGCGGTGAATGGAAAGTCGCGAATATCGACTAGTGGAGCAACCATAAACGCTTGTGCCAGAGTCACACATCCGCTACGCCTACAATATGATGAGTCTAGAAAGCTAAAGAGGTGAGCCAATGGCAGTCGTAAAAGCCAGACAACAAGATATTGATATGCTGGCAAGGTTGCTTCGAGCCGAAGCGGAGACCGAAGGCGAAATGGGCATGCTCCTTGTTGGGAATGTCGGCATCAACCGAATAAGAGCGAACTGCTCCGACTTTAAAAATCTCCGGACAATACCCGAGATGATCAACCAGCCGCATGCGTTCGAAGCGTTGCAACACGGGATGTACTATCAAAGCGCAAGGGACAGGGAACGCCGTCTGGCGCAACGGGTTGTGAACGGGGAGCGGAATTGGCCAGCCAAATTTTCCCTATGGTATTTCCGTCCGGGATCATTCGATAATCCTGGACCATGTCCGCCAACTTGGTATAATCAGCCGTTGGTCGGCCGATGGAAGAAACATTGTTTTTATGAACCAACTGCGGAAGAGTGTGAAAGTGTATATAATACGTTCGGTTAACAAAAATATATGATATTAAAGCCGCGTATTTCGCGGCTTTTTTAATTTACGAATACAAGATGGATGCACTGAGCAGCATGGAATGGATCAGAAAAGAGTCGGAATCGGCGGACACGATGAGGCATCGATGAACCTCGGATCGATACCGTAGAAGTACCAGTATGAGCCGCTCCATCTAAAGCCTGCAACACCGTCCATATCGACATGCGTCGGAAAAAACCAGAAGCTTTCGCCTGTTCTAAGCCATACATAGGTGTACTGGTACATGCAGTCGATGATATAAGAAACGGCGGGTTTCGGCGGGATGAATGCGGGAGGAGGAGACTGCGGCGCCTGTCTCATTGATCCTTTATTGACCATTTAAGTCACTCCTCGCGGAAGATATTCATGAATTAACAAGCAAGTGTATTGTAGACTATGCAAGCGCCTAACGGCTTGACTGTACTCATGCCTACGCCAGTTGGTTGAATTAGCTATGATTAATGAATAGGTCGATTCGAAAGGGGCATTTATATCTAGGACTAGAAATGTTTTTTTATGGTATTATTGTTTGGGTATCTAGTCCATTTTGAATAGATCAATATGGAACAGATCATGAAACGATGTTGCAAATTATATGTCCTAGTGAAAGCGTGGGGGATCTTAGATCAAATGGATTTCAAAAAGCCGGCTGTATTCGTGCTAGTCATTGTTATTGTTTTCTCATTAATTGGATGTAAGAGTTCTAATCCTAATGGTGATTTTACGGAAATTAGCAAACATCTCGCCCAGCATATGAATCAATTGGATGATGAGGATGGCGTGACACTAGTAGGTTTTGCCGCTGACCCAAAAGAGAATGTGTTTAAAATTGGAGTAGGTTACGACTCAACTATGACCAATTTGCGCCTAGAGCAAATTATCGAAGGTTACCTGTCTGATTCCGTCTCGACGATTAAGGAAAGTGACTGGCATCAAAAACTAAAGCCTTATAACATTATCATTGAACGTATTGGAGTAGTGAAAACAAACTTCCCCGTTATTGCACATAAAAATGAGGGAGAAACGGATTTAACATTCTTTATTAGTTAAACGATATAGGACAGATCGAGATAATATCGAGTTAAAAACGCCGGTAACCTTAAGAAGGTGACCGGCGTTTTTACATTAGCTTTTCGGCATTTTGCTCTCGTCCATGTATAGAAGGTTCCACCGGTGACCATCCAGGTCGGCAAAAGCTGCGCCGTACATCCAGCCGTCAATTTCACTCGGCTTGCCAAAGATGCTTCCGCCGGCAAACTCTGCCTTCTGAATATAGGTATCGACTTCATCTCTGCTTTTAGCACCGATGGAAAATATAACTTCTGCGCTATGGGAAGTATCTGCGATTCTTGAACCTGTAAATTTCTCGAACGTCGCATCCGGGAACAGTAAAATCGTGGTTTGGCCTATGACAAGCTTAGCTCTCTCGCTGCCAACGCTCGCCGCTTCGAATCCAATGGCATTAAAAAATGCAGTGGACCGCTCAACATCCTTGACCGGCAGGTTAATCCAAATCTCCTGTGACATGGCTATAGCCTCCTGGAATATATTTTCAACTACTCCTACTATACTCTACTTCTGGCATCAGAAGCGAATCTCATAAAAGAAACCGCAAGGTATGACATTCCTGTCATTATCCTGCGGTTTCAAGAGAATATGGCGATCACTCCTTGATTATAAACCAAGAAATAATCGCCAATTCATTATGGATTAAACGCGTAGATCTACGATCAGCTTATTTTAATAAACATTAATTACATAGCCATTGGTAGTAGATATTGAATTGGTTACATCGATGTTAGCAGTTGCATACGGCTGCACGATTATGTCGTAGACATAGAGCCCGGGTTGCTGTGACAAATAGTATATTCTTCCCTGGCCAGTAAAGTTTATGCTGGATGGATATACGTTGGCTGAAGCCGAGCTAGAAACCGTTACTTGATATGCCCTAGCGTACGGAGTGCCATTATAAATTTTGAATGATTCTGTTGCATACGGACCCAATGTACGGTAAGCGCCATAGCCGGAATCAATCGAAGTATAGGATGAAGCGAGAGCTGATACATTGCTCACGGATGCTGATGCATTTGCATTTGAAGAAACCAACAGTGAACCCAAAATAAGAGAGGCACTTAATAATGCGATAGAACTTTTCTTCACTAAGCTTTTAATAACCATTTATAGCAATCCTCCTAAATATTCCTATCTTTGGACTGGCCAGCCCCTAGAGATTGATCCTGTTTAGGCATCAGATCAGTATTTTTTGTTTGACCTCATATACGAAAGACAGTTGGAACAAACTAGTATGGAACGCTAACTCAGTGAGGTGTACATTCTGATGAACGAGGAACTTATCCTGCAATCCATACGTAAGCTGGCCCGCAAGTATACAGGAGCAGAAGACGCAAACGAGTTAATCGATCGAGCCAGCAGTGCCAAATTCGTGCTTCTTGGAGAAGCGTCTCACGGGACTTCAGAGTTTTATACCGACCGAGCGGCTCTGTCCAAACGGCTTATAACTGAATATGGATATCGATTTATTGCCGTAGAGGGCGATTGGCCGTCTTGCTACACCCTCAATCGATATGTAAAAGGTTGCTCGGCCGCAGCAAAGGACGCACGAGAGGCACTAATGGATTTTGCCCGATGGCCTTCTTGGATGTGGTTGAATCGAGAAATCGTAGAGCTGGCAGAATGGCTTCGCCGATATAATGCCGATAAACCGGATGCGGAGAAGGTAGGCTTCTATGGGATTGATATTTACAGCTTATGGGAGTCGATGGACGAAATTCTGAAATACCTAGGGACCAAAGAAGGCGCGGATATAGAGGCGGCAAAACGGGCTTTCGAGTGTTTCCAACCGTATGGCGGAGACGAGCAACGCTACGGGGTATCGGCAGCACTATATGGGGAAGACAGCTGCGAGGAAGAAGTCGTAACCCTGCTGCGAAAGCTGCAGGACAAGTGGAAAGAAGCGCAACCGGACGATCGAGAGAATACGTTAAGCGCAGAGATGAACGCCATGGCGGTCCAAGGCGGGGAAGCTTATTACCGCACCATGATTCGTCATGACGCCGAATCTTGGAACGTTCGGGACCGTCACATGGTCCAAGCGATTGAGAAATTGGCCGATTTCCATGGACCGCAAGCGCGTGCGATCATCTGGGAACACAACACCCATATCGGAGATGCACGTTATACGGATATGGCGGCGGACGGCATGATCAACGTGGGACAGTTATTGCGTGAAAAATACGGCAAAGATGTATATGCCATCGGCTACGGCACATACCAAGGAACCGTTATCGCCGGACGATCCTGGGGGGCGCCTTCTCAAGAGATGAAGGTTCCGAAGGCGATCGAGGGCAGTTGGGAAGAACTGCTCCACCGCAGCGGGGCGGAAAACAAATTGCTCCTATTCGAAGATGGACAACCGGTGCTTGACGATGCCATTCTAGGAAACAGAGCGATAGGAGTCGTGTACCATCCAGAGCGCGAGCGGGGCAATTACGTGCCGACAGCCGTCTCCAAACGTTACGATGCCTTTATTTTCCTTGATGAGACCAAGGCGCTGTCTCCATTGGAATCAGCGCTTGTCCCATAAGCCGCCAAAATAGGCGGCTTTCTAATTGAACCAACGGAATAACCTAAGTATAATAGGGTTGAGCTTGTCAGAGGCAAACAGTCAGCGAATGGTTATAGTGTAGAGTGAGCCTGCAGCTGACCAATATGTAATCGAAGGGCGGAAAAAAGTAGAATTCATGAGTATACGAGAACGAATAGAAAGAGCCTTTTTATATGGTGTTTTCATCTGTTACCTCTATTTGTTAATGAAAATATTGTTCTTATCGAGAGTTCCGATTGTGGACCTATTCAATAGCCACAGAACTTTCGTTAGGTCAATCAATCTCATTCCTTTTCATAGCATAAGTGAATACATATCCGGCAGCACAGCTAATTTAAGAAGATTTGCTTTTGGTAATGTGGTTGGCAATATATTTATTTTTATCCCTCTTGGTGTATATCTGTCAATATTTAAGAACAACAAAAGAGCAATAAGCAATCTGTTGTTTATTTTTGTTGTTAGTTTCTTTGTTGAAGTCTTACAAGGGCTATTAGGCATTGGAGCAGCAGATATTGACGATATCATTCTAAATGGATTAGGCGGATGGATTGGTATTTTAGCGTATAAGGGTTTTCAGTTTATATTACGCGGTGAGAAGAAAGCGCAAACTGCAATCACAGTATTATCTGCTATCGTAGGATTGCCAGTTTTATATTATTTTTTGTTCATGATAAAAATGAGATACTGAAATCTTTATTGATTTGATCGACAGGATTATCCCTGTCGGTCTTTTTTGATTTCTCGTAGCTACGAACGCACTCCCATATCGTTTTTATATCACACGGTATTTAAGGAGCGTATTTATTAAGGCCATTCACTCGTTTTTCCCGGTAATTACCTATGCATTAGGACTCGGCTATATTATGATCAACCATATAAGTAATTCACACAAGGAGGCTGCATTTTGGAAAAGGAAACCGCTTTCAAATCCTCTGAGGAACAAGGATTCAAGTTAAACCACGCATCCGGCTATTTTCAAAGCCTAGGTGTCGATGTCATGGCCTTCGACGATATCTATCCGGAAGGGCATCAATCCGGTGTAAGTATCATCATGCACGGCAATCGAGTTGCTACCAACGGCGATATTCGTTTTGAACAGACGCCGGGACAATGGCAGCCAGTGCCGCAGCAGGGTAAGCGCGAACTGGATGAAGCGGCGAATACCATCACCACGTCGCTGAGTTTCCCGGATTCGTCACGGCATCTAAAAGGCTTTAATCCGATGATCTATCCGGATTTCGAGTTCAATTACAAGGTTGTCGTCAAAGGCGACGGCACGTCAGTCAACGTTACCGTGGATTTGGATCGGCCGATACCGGACAAGTATGTCGGCAAAATATGCTTCAACCTGGAGCTGTTTCCCGGCGCTCTGTTCGGGAAGCCTTGGATAATGGACAACAAGCAAGGGATATTCCCTGAACAGCCTAACGGCCCCGTATTGTCGCTTCCGTCCAATTATTCGCATCCCGGGAATTTTAGTCAACCCGATGCAACCGCAGATCTTAAACTGCTGACCGGCGACAACAAGGGATACAATCCGATGATTGCCGATGACATCATTGCCCAGCCGTATGCGGTAGGCAGACGTTTTACAGTGCGGCCCGAAGACCCTTACAACCGCTTTACTATTGAGAGCAAGGGGACGGAGCTTAAGTTGTACGACGGTCGAATGAATCACAACAATGGCTGGTTTGTGGTCAGCAGCGAAGTACCTGCCGGAACCACCAATCAGGCGATTCAATGGGTTATTACACCTCATGTCGTAGAAGACTGGCTTCATCCGTCCGTCGTTCAGACATCGCAGGTCGGATACCATCCCAGCCAATCCAAAACAGCAATCATTGAACTTGATCATCGTGAGAGCAAGCGCGAACAACCGGTTCTGTTCAAAATAACGGAGACAGGTGAAAAACAAGTTCTCTCGGCGGAAGGACAGGAATGGGGACAATTCCTCCGCCATAACTATTTGAAATTTGATTTTACGGACGTTAGGGAAGAGGGTTTATATAAAGTTCGTTACGGTTCTTCGGAGTCTTCCATTTTCCGCATTGCCAACGATGTTTACGATCGAGGGATCTGGCAGCCGGTTCTGGAGTATTTCCTTCCCGTACAGATGTGTCATATGCGGGTAAGCGAGAAATACCGGGTATGGCACGGCCATTGTCATCATGACGACGCTCGGATGGCTCCGGTCAATCTCAATCACTTTGACGGATATGTACAAGGACCTTCCACACTGACCCATTACGAACCGGGTGACGTTGTTCCAGGGCTGAATGTTGGCGGTTGGCACGATGCCGGCGATTTCGACCTTCGTGTGGAGTCACAGTCTGGTGAATTCTACACCTTGGCACTGGCGTACGAAGCCTTTCATGTCTATTACGATGCGACGACCATTGATCAAGATAAACGGATTGTCGAAATCCACCAGCCCGACGGCAAAAACGACATCCTGCAGCAGATCGAGCACGGCGTCTTGTCCGTCGTTGGCGGCTATCGCGCATTAGGGCGGCTTTATCGGGGGATCATCGAGAACGACCTGCGGCAATACGTACATCTTGGCGACAGCGCGAGCATGTCAGACGGCATTCAAGGAAATGAAGACGATCGCTGGGTGTTTACCGAAGATAATCCGCCGCGCGAATTGACCACCGCCGCCCATCTGGCAGCTGCTTCCCGTACGTTGAAGGATTTCAACCCAACATTAAGTAACCAAGCCTTACAGGCAGCCAGTGAGATTTATAAGGTTACGGACGGGACAGGCCCTGCTAGAAGAGCCAAAATTCATGCCGCCGCAGAATTATTCCTAACCACCGGCGAACAAGAATATAAAGACTTCTTGTTGTCGGAAGCGGATTACATCGTCGAGTCAATCGACAAGGTAGGCTGGTTTATCGCTCGAGCCGAGTGCGCGATGAATGACGCCGTATTTACTAAGAAGTTCCGCGATGCTTTGCCGGCTTTGAAAGAACAGTTTGCGGAGCAGAGTGCAGAGACACCGTACGGAATTCCGTATCGCCCGCATATCTGGGGAGCGGGATGGGGGATACAGAGACTGGGATACGAGTACTATTTCCTGCATAAGGCTTATCCCGGTCTGTTCGACTCCGAGATGATTTTCAATGCGCTGAATTTTGTTCTGGGCTGTCATCCGGGCTCGAATACGATGTCGTTCGCATCGGGAGTCGGCGCCAAATCGGCAACGGTAGGGTATGGACTCAATCGCGCCGACTGGTCGTACATTCCCGGCGGCGTCATTTCGGGTACTGCGCTGATCCGTCCCGACTTCCCTGAATTGCTCGTATTCCCTTATTTATGGCAGCAAGTGGAGTATGTAATGGGAGGCGGCTCCACGCATTTCATGTTTATCGCATTAGCGGCGCAGCAGCTTACGAGCGGTAAATAATATTCGAATACAAGGATTGCAAGCAAAGCCCGCGGTTGATAACCGCGGGCTTTGCTTATTGTTGGCGGAGGAGAATCACTTTGTGTGCATCACATAGTGGTCGGTATATCGGCTTCTTGCTTGAGTCGAGGATCACACTCAACTTTGGTCGAGTCCCAATCTCCCTCTAAGGCATGGCGCGGTCTGCCCGCTTCACAGTGTAGGCTATATACATATAAACCTAATTGTGAAAAAAAGCCATCCTTATAAAGTTGGAGGAAAGGTTATGCCGTATATCTATATTTCCCTTATTAAAACAGATTCGATGATCGGCAAATTTGTTAGTTATCTGAAGAAAGATGAGGTCACCCACGCCTCAATCGCCTTGGATGAGAATCTCGACGAGCTGTATGGTTTCGGCCGTAAATGGAACTGGTATCCATTCAAAGGGTGTTTCCGCAGAGAATCCTATTCGGAAGGCTATTACGGACATTTTAAAACATTACCAGGTGTTGTACTGCAATTGAATATCACGTCCAATCAATATGCTCTCGTCAGTCAAATCCTTAACGATTTTATAATGAACAGCGACCAGTATTATTACAGCATCACGAAATTACTGAGTAATATTATCGATGTAGAGATTAAGGACAGCCGTGGTTTTATTTGCTCTGAATTTGTAGCATATATTTTACAGGAGGCAGGCATTGTTAAGTTCGACCGGCCTTTAAATCTGATACGACCACAGATGCTGCTGAAACTGCCCGCTAATCGAGTCTATCAAGGCGACCTCAAAAGATATGGTAGTGCTAATAAGGTTTGTTCTGCATAATATTTGCAAAGCCCGCGGTTGTTTTTGTCGCGGGATTTGCCGTAAACTTAAATAAGTTTATGGCAGAGATTGTGTGAAATTTCAATGGGTAAGGGAGCTAGCCAATGAAGTTCATATTTAATCATTTCTCTTGTGATGTTGAGATATTTAATAAAGTTAAAGAAGATATTGTTATTAGATTTTATGATAGAACGAAGGAACAAAATGAAGACGACATTATAAATCTTGTAATGGTCGATCCTGGTTATGGATATCTTTGTTTAAAACTGAAGGGAGAAGGAGCGTTATTGAGCGGATTTTTAGATGAAGGTATTTTTACATCTAAGGAAATGGTCGACGCAGCCATTAATCACATTGAAGATTTAATACCACAAGCAAAGAATACATATATGCCTTATCACGTGGTTCTCTTCAAGAAAGCGAGCTATGTAGAATACAATGGGGAATATTAAAAGAATTTGATGCCGGGTATTAAGGACCGATATCACAAGGTGTGATTATATTGTCAATTGCAGCAATAATAATAGAACCGAAAGATTCACGATTTTATGTACCTGTTTCAACAGAAGTATTTTTTGAACGATGTTGGTTACCTGGAGTTAAAGAGTTGAAATTAGAGCTAACATCCTATTTTTATTCTCCAGGTATTGATTTGAATAAGAAACATTTCCCAAAACTAATTAATGAATTATCTTTATTAAAGGAATGGGCAAAGATAATGCTAACTGAAAATGATTGCAGCCATCTAATTGGTAGAGTCGATAGACTTGTAGAAGAGATGAATGTGGCATTTAAAGATGAAGGAGTCATTATATATATTGGATAGTAGTAAAAGCAAAAAAAACATATATCATTCGAATCCGCGATTTAGCGGATTTTTTTTATGATTGCATCGAGGGACATAAGGTATTCCTTGTAATGACAACAGCAGTTACAACTAACAAGAAGAAATGCTCAATCAGCCTACTGTGTACAGAAAAAAACTTAGTTTGTTTAATAGACAAACTAAGTTTGCGAGTGCTATTCTTATGGTAATCGTGATCATTACCACAACATGAGAGTACTTAAGATCTATTCGGTTCAGTCTTCCATTTCAGAGAGGAGCTCCGCCATCATGGATCAAAATATTAAACATGCGATACTCCGGGGAGAAACCACGCTTGGCATCGAACTGGGATCCACACGAATCAAGGCCGTACTGATTGATTCCAATTATGAAACGATCGGTTCCAGCAGTTATGAGTGGGAAAATCAATTGATTGACGGTTATTGGACTTATTCTCTCCATGAAATGATTAACGGACTGCAAGAAACCTATCGCCAATTAAAGCAAAAGGTTGAGAATAAATATGGAGTAACCCTGCAAAAGATCGGTTCAATTGGATGTTCGGCTATGATGCAGGGATATATTGCACTAGATCAAGCAGGGGAGCTGCTGGTCCCGTTCCGTACATGGCGCAATGCCACTACAGGTGCAGCTGCATCTGAACTAACCGAGAAATTCCAATTTAAAATTCCTCAACGTTGGAGTATCGCACATTTGTATCAAGCGATTTTGAACGAAGAAGAGCATGTCCGGAACATAAATTATATGACGACGTTGTCGGGTTACATTCATTGGCTGTTGACTGGGAGCAAGGCTCTTGGGGTGGGGGATGCCTCTGGCATGTTCCCAATCGATGAATCTGCACAGCAATTTAATGAAATTATGATGAAGCAGTTTGCCGAGTTAATTGCCGATAAAAACTACCCGTGGAGTATTACGGATATTTTGCCCAACGTTTATTCTGCCGGTGAACATGCTGGATATCTCAGTGAAGCTGGGGCACGGTTATTAGATCCATCAGGCAGCCTGCAAGCAGGTATTCCGTTATGTCCTCCAGAAGGCGATGCGGGAACTGGCATGGTCGCTACCAATAGTGTCAAGAAGCGTACTGGCAACATTTCCGTAGGTACATCGATTTTTGCCATGTTTGTACTAGAGAAAGATTTGTCGACGGTGTACCCTGAGATTGATATCGTGACTACACCTGATGGCAGCCCTGTCGGCATGGTTCTAGCTAACAACTGCTCCAGCGATATTAATGCATGGCTCGGCTTGTTCCGTGAGTTCTATGAATCAATGGGGCAGAAACCCGATATGAACCAGTTATTCAGCGTCCTGTTCAACAAAGCGCTGGAAGCAGACGCTGATGGCGGCGGCTTGCTGAGCTACGGCTACTATTCAGGCGAGAACATTACCGGGTTAGCACAAGGTCGTCCGCTGTTCGTTCGTTCTCCAGAAAGCCGCTTCAATCTGGCTAACTTTATGAGAGTGCATCTGTTTAGCGCGTTTGCTGCATTAAGACTAGGGATGGATATTTTGACACTGAAGGAGCAGGTGACGATTGACCATATTATGGCGCATGGCGGATTGTTCAAAACACCGCTAGTCGGTCAGAAAATGTGTGCCGCAGCACTGAATATTCCCGTATCGGTCATGTCTACGGCTGGTGAGGGCGGTGCATGGGGAATGGCCGTTCTGGCATCCTATATGATGAATAAGGAGCAGGACGATTGCTTGGCAGATTACCTTACCGCTAAAGTGTTCAAAGATGCAGAAGGACAAGCGGTTTATCCGGACAGCGCAGATGTGGATGGCTTTTCCTTGTTTATGGAGCGTTACACGGAAGGACTGGCAATTGAGCAGGCAGCGGTAGATCATCTTGTGGAAAATGGGAAGAAATGAGAAGCGTGAAATGATACTGATTTCTTGCCGGGCGACAGAACATAACATGAAGAGCCGCATGTCATGCGGCTCTTGTTGCGTCATTTTTTAACAACAGGCACCCAAAATTCGCCGTAGAAAGTGCCATCGCCATTATCTTTGCGATAAGTCGCGTTTGGACCGCCGATGTACGCATACTCGGTAATTTGAGACAAGACTTCACCAAAAGCAAGGTACGTCAGTTGATCGAACAATGTTTCCTTATCGCCGTTTCCTGCGACCACAATATATTCGCTCTCCGGAAACTCGATCATGCGCGTTGCGTCCGCTACAGTTTTGCCAGCTTCTACTGCGAAATAATTCCACGGTTTGCCTTGATATACCTCGTTAACGGACCATTCACGTTCGTCTTTCGCGGCGTCTTTAAGCTTGGAGAAACGTCCGTCAGCCTTGAGTTTGCCCCAAAACTCGGATTTCTCCTTTTGCAGAGCCGGCATATCTTGAAAATTCGATTGGATTGAAAAACCATAAGCGGTCAATGTGAATGATTTTTTGTATTCAAGCGTGTAAGCTGCCATGTAAGTGCTCCTTTCATCAAGCTCTGTAAAATACAGAAGCGGTTAACCTTCGACTTTTTTCACCCGAAGCCACATTTCGCCGTAGAATTCACCGTTTTCAGTAGATTTGACGAATGTTGCGTTGCCGGGTCCAACGTACTTGTAGTCTGTAATTTCTTGCAGCATGCCGCCGAAAACTTTGCCTGTGATTTCATCTGCAAGGCGGTCCTTGTCAGCGCCTGTGCCAGGCACGACAAGGTAGTCCCCAGCAAGGAACTCGATGACGACAGCGGTATCCACGCCGAACTCACCCATTACGCCGAAACCGCGCCAAGGCTTCCCGTCGATGATGTAGTTGATTTGATACTCTTGCCCGTCAGCCAGTGCGAGAAGTTCAGCAAGCTTGCCGTTTTCGCTGATTTCGGCTTTTTTTGCCGCAGTTTTTGCTGCATTACCTGCCCAGTCGTTGAAGTCCTCAAAAGTAACACCGAAAGCAGTCATTTTGTAGCTTTTCGAGATGGTTTGGATGGAGTAGTTAGACATATTGTTCTCTCCCTTGGCGATTTAGTTTTTACAAGATTGATTCTATTGGCCGAATGTATCAAAATTTGATACCTTTATCGAAGATCAATCAGGTAAAAAGGATAAGCCGCCAATCCCGACATTTTGTTCTTGCTTCACTTTTGCTACAATATAAACCATGAAGAAAACAGAACGAGTGAACCTAATCATGCGTTACATTAATAACCGTGCGCATTTTACGATTGCTGAGATCCAGAGGGAGTTCAAAATATCCCGCGCGACGGCGATCCGCGACATTAACGAGATTCAGGCCATGGGTTTTCCGCTGACGACCGAGCTTGGGCGGGGTGGGGGCTATCATGTCTTGCAGAATCATTATCTCCCCGCAGCCCGATTCACGCCAGATGAGCTGAAGGCTATTTTTATCAGCTTTATCGCCTCGAAAAATTCGCAGCTGCCTTATCTGCACAATCGCCGATCCATCACGGAGAAGCTCATCGGCATCGCGTCGCAAACACAGCAGGACGAGCTGATCGAGCTGAATCATATTTTACTTTTCGAAAATACGAATCCTGCCAATCCGAATCTGTTAGAGCTAGATGACTCGGCGCCTCCAGAGCTGAATCAATTGATATCGCTTGCAGTGCGTGATAAGCATTTGCGAGTGACTTATGAGCATAGCATTGGGTGGCCGCAGTTGATGGACGTTTATCTGCTGCATATTTTTAACTCAAACGCTCAATGGCTCGTAGAGGTCTATGATTTCGATGCGGATGAGTTTCGTTATTTGCCTGTTGTGATGCTAAGGGATTCGGCCATTTCCGAGCAGGCGATGAAGCTGACGGAGCAAGAGATTTTAAACAAAAAACGTCTTCGTGCACGTGAATCCAATCTTGTTGTGAAGCTTGATGCGACAGGGATTCAGCGCTTTAAGCGCATGCACCCGCCGGGGATTAGTTTGTCTTTTACTGGGATGTTTCAGTCAAGCGGGATTTTTAATGTTCAGCTGGACGTGACCGATGCTGAGGAACTGGCTTATTATGCGGATTGGCTTCTGTTTCTGGGGAAAGGGGTCGTGTATGACCGGATTCCCGATGAGCTGCGCATGATATTGAGAGAGCGGTTCACCCATTTCATATGACAAGTGCATAGTTCGAATCAGCTCGCGGATATCGCGGGCTATTTTATCGTTATTCGTTGGAAGTCCGTCAGACTTTTATTGTTCGGGGCCATATCGACGGGGATCTTATCAGGAATCGTTAACCAGTAGGCCTAACGTTCTATTGAGTGACCTCCAATATGTGTGATATACTCCTTTTGCAATTAATTCATATAATAGTAATATTTGGAGGGATTATTATGAAAGCAATGAAACGGGGATTATTTATTCTTGCTGTGCTAACCATGGCACTGAGCTCCTCCGTTACGGCATTCGCTGCTGATTCAAAGTATGTTGATGTGATGCGAGTGGTCGGAGGACGGATGAATGTTTATTGTCCGAGTACCTATGCGTATTCGGACGCCGATGGATATACCGGAACTCTTAATTATTATACATATGCAACTGGGGGCTCCACTTACTACCTCTACTGCTATTATAAAGGTGAAGTAACCCGGCCATAGGCATAATAAGGAACGGCTTTCTATCATTATTGTTACTTGTTAACGGAGAGTGAAGAAAAACAAAGACAACGGCGCATTGTCCGTTGTCTTTTGTTTTTCTTCATGATTAGGTGCTGCTACTTGCCTTCCTTCAATTCCGCAAGCGCCTGCTCTACGTACTTGCTGTCGAGCACCTTCGACGTATCGAGCTGTTTGTTGATCGCGCCTACTTTAAAGAGGAAGTCGGCTTGCTCCTGATGCGCCTTCGCAAATTCTGGCGTAATCGGGGACAATAGCGGTTCGGTGCGATGCATGACTTCAGCCAGTACTTCTTTCTCCAGCTTAGCCGCATCTGCCAGATCACCAGCTACTTCATCGATATGGGTACTGTAATAAAGCCGTACTTCCTCATAGGCTTTCAAGAACGCAACGGCAGCATCCGGATGCTGATCAAGGAACTTTGTACGGGCGATCAGGAAGCCGGGAGCATTGATGTTCAGATCTTCACCGGATACGAGAACTGTAGCTCCGGTTTGATGTTCGGCAACCGTCGCATATGGCTCCCAGATCGACCATGCGTCGATCGCACCCGAATCGAGAGCCGGTCTCGCTTCGTCGGGCTGGAGTTGAATAACTTTCACATCGTCGCCTGTTAGTCCCGCTTTATCGATCGCCATATAGAGGAAGTTGTAGGCGCTGCTTCCTTTGGCAACACCGACTTTCTTGCCTTTCAGATCCTTGAGCTCCTTGATCGGCGAATCCTTCGGTACGATGATCATATTTCCTTTACGGCCATCGCTAGTTACCGCAACGGCCTTGAACCCGACGTCGCCGACTTGACCGGAAATAACCGGGGTGCCGCCTACAGAACCAAAGTCGATGCGGCCAGCCGCGATCGCTTCGAAATGAGGCGGTCCGCTTGCGAATTCGTTCCACGTCACTTTAATATTGTCTTTCGCGAGCGCCTTCTCGAACAGCCCTTTCGAACGAGCGTATGGTAAAATGCCGGTTTTTCCTTGGACGCCGATGTTGATGGTGACTTCTTCTTTCGGCTTCGACGATTCTTCTGTAGCAGACGACGACGAGGAAGCCGGCTTCGTACTTTCGGACGTTCCTTTGTCCTCGGATTTGCCGCATGCGGCAATAACGAACGTCAATACGGATATAAGAAGAAGCGCAACAATTCGATTACGATACAATTTGGTTTTCATAGTTAATCCCCCAATGTTTATTAATAAGAATGACAGTGTTTAGCTGGATGTAACTTGCTCTTCGGCTGCTGCGCGAGAAGCGGAGCGAGGATGGATCGGCACTTCGAGACCGAGATTATCGCGCAGCGTATGCCCCTCGTATTCGGTGCGGAACAAGCCGCGCCGCTGAAGGATCGGAATGACGTGCTCGACAAATTGCTCGAGACCGCTCGGCAGGATCGGCGGCATAATATTGAAGCCGTCGCAGCCGTAATTCAGGAACCATTCTTCTAGATGATCCGCGATTTGCTCAGGCGTTCCGGCAAATGTGTGATGACCGCGAGCGCCTGTAACTCTTGCGATGAGCTGACGAATCGTCAGTTTCTCCCGTCTTGCCATGTCGACAAGAAGCTGATAGCGGCTTTTGCCGCCGTTGATATCGACCGCATCCGGAAGATCAGGTACGAGTTCGTCTAAGGAATATTGGCTCAAATCGACGCGGAGCGTTCTCGAAACCATGCTCAGCCCAACCTCTGGAAGTACCAAATCCTGCAAATATTGCTCGGCTTCCCGCGCTTCCTGCTCGGTTGAACCGATAATGGGCAGGATGCCTGGCATAACGAGCAGCGAGTGGGGGGAGCGTCCATATTTCGGCATGCGTCCCTTCAAGCTGCGGTAGAACTGCTGCGCTTCCTCCAGCGTCTGCCAAGCGGTGAACACGACCTCGGCTGTGCGGGCGGCGAACTCTTGTCCGGTATCCGATGAGCCTGCCTGTACGATGACCGGTCTGCCTTGCGGCGTATGAGGGACGCTGAGCGGTCCCCGCACCGAGAAGTGCTCGCCTTGATGGCGGATCGGATGTACCTTGCTTGAATCCGCGAAGATGCCCGAGCTTTTGTCGATGATTAGCGCATCCGGCTCCCAGCTATCCCACAGCGACGTAACGACACTGACAAATTCATCCGCCCGTTCATAACGCAGCTTATGTGCGAGGTGATGGTCTTTGCCGAAGTTGAGGCTTGCTGCCTCCATACCTGTCGTGACGACGTTCCAAGCGGCGCGGCCCTTGCTCAGGTGATCGAGAGACGCGAACTTGCGAGCAACATGGAAGGGCTCATTGTAGGTGGTCGAGGCGGTACCGACAAGTCCGATCCGTTCAGTTACGGAAGCAATCGCCGACAATAGGGTAAGAGGCTCTGCACGCACAGGAACCGTATGCCGCACGGCCGTGTCATGCGGCTCATTCAGCGAAGGGATATCTTCGATGAACACCATATCGAACTTGCCCCGTTCGGCAGTCCGTGCGAAATGTTTATAAAAGTCGAACGTAAGCAAGCCGCCGGTATTCGTATTCGGATGCCGCCACGCCGCAATATGATGACCGACGCCGAAGACGAACGCGCCGAGCCGAATCTGTCGTTGAGATGCTGACATGTATACCACTCCTTCTAATTAAATGGACGCAGATACGCTGTATCTGCTGATTGGCCGGGCGAGGCCGAGATGATCGCGAAGCGTGCTGCCCGTATATTCCGTTCGGTACAATCCGCGCCGCTGCAGAATAGGCACGACGTGTTCGACGAATAATTCGAGACCTCCCGGCAAGAAAGGCGCCATAATGTTGAAGCCGTCTGCCGCGCCATTCGTGAACCATTCTTCGAGCTGATCCGCTATCTGCTCTGGCGTTCCGGCATAGGTACGGTGTCCGCGAGCTCCCGTCACTCGATACATTAATTGGCGGATCGTAAGCCCTTCGCGACGAGCCATATCGGCTACAAGCTGGAATCTGCTTTTGTTCCCATTGATCTGTGTTAATTCGGGAAGCTCTGGCAGCGGTCCATCGAGCGGATAGCCTGACAAGTCGACGTTCAGCGACCCTGCCAGCATCGCTAAGCCGATTTCCGGAAGGACGAGCTCTTGAATTTCGGCTTCCTTGCGCTTCGCTTCTTCTTCCGTAGAGCCGATGATCGGCAGAATGCCAGGCATAATCTTGAGCGAGTCTTCGGATCTGCCGAAGTCGGCCAGCTGCGATTTTACGCTGCGATAAAATTGCTGCGCTTCTTCAAGCGTCTGCCATGCGGTAAAAATAACTTCGGCCGTTTCCGCGGCAAGCCGCTTGCCGGTTTCCGAGGAGCCGGCTTGGATGATGACTGGACGGCCTTGCGGAGAACGCGGCAAATTAAGCGGGCCCTTCACAGCGAAAAACTCACCTTTGTGATGAATTTCATGCACTTTGTCGGAGTCTGCGAATAAACCGGCTTCGCGGTCACCTATAATCGCGTCATCTTCCCAGCTGTCCCACAGCTTGGAGGCGGCTTCGACGAATTCACGTGCACGCTCGTACCGGTTGTTATGTTCCGGGTGATCGTCTTTGCTGAAATTGGCGGCTTCCTCGTTGCGGCTGGACGTGACAACATTCCAGGCGGCGCGGCCGCCGCTCAAATGATCAAGCGTGGCAAATTCTCTCGCGAGGTTGTATGGATCATGGTAAGTCGTCGAGACCGTTGCCGTCAGGCCGATATGGCTTGTAACGCCGGATAAGTAGGAGAGGAGCGTGATCGGCTCCGGCCGTATGGCTACGTTATGTTTGAGCTGTGTGCCATTTCGGTCGAAGACGGCCAACGTATCGGCGAGAAACAGCATATCGAATTTGCCTCGCTCCGCGATCTGCGCGCATTGTAGGTACAGCTCCGCATCCATGATGCGTTCCGGTTCTGTTTCCGGCAGCCGCCATGCCGCGACATGGTGACCGACGTTGAACAGGAAAGCGCCGAGATGCATTTGATTCGTCTCTTTACTCATGCATTGGTTCCCCCTAATCATATTGTGGATGAATCGAAAGCGGAGTCGGATACAGAAAGATCCCATGATCTTCGGACTAACTCCGAGATCAAGGGGCCTTTGGTGGTCCAATCGGCTTGCTTGATTGGAAATTACTGTACCATTTTAAATCCGATAAATCAAGTAGGAATACTTCTTGACATGACGGAAAAGGGAATGATAGGATGCAAATAAGAGTAAAAAACAGGTTAAACTGATCCGTCGGACCGATCGTAAGCTTACCGCTAAGGTGCTCGCAGAAGATATCGGCGGCGATTGCCAGCGACAACTAAAAAACATCGTCTACTGGATCACCAGAGACTTCTTTAAGCCGACAGTACGAAGTACGAATTGGCGGGGGGAAGTCTCTTTTCTATTGAAGAGAGATCTATTGAAGAGAGAATCAAGGCATTTAACTTGAAGGAGGGGCATCAAATGAACACAACCAAAACCATTGCCCGGCCGATTGCGGCACAGGAAGAAGCACAAGCGGCTATACCGGCAGCGCGACAACCGGCATACAAGCCTCGCAAAAAAACACAAAGCAAGTGGAGCAACTGGCTCATCGGACTCATTCTGCCTGTCGTCGTACTGATCGGTTGGCAAGTCGCCGGGAATATGGATCTGATCTCGAAGAACCTGTTGCCGACACCGTATGCCATCGGATCGTCGTTCGTCGATTTGGCGAAGTCCGGGGATTTGTTCAAGCATTTAAAAATCAGCGTACAGCGGGCTGCCATCGGTTTCCTGCTCGGAGGAGGGCTTGGCTTACTGTTCGGGATGGCATCCGGTCTTCTTCGCCGCGTCGAGCAAACGGTCGATCCATCGATCCAGATGCTGCGCATGATCCCGCATCTCGCCATCACGCCGTTGTTCATTCTCTGGTTCGGTTTTGGCGAGCTCTCGAAAATACTTCTTATCGCAAAAGGCGCCTTTTTCCCGCTGTACGTCAATACGTTTCTCGGTATCCGGAACTCGGACGCGAAGCTGTTCGACGTCGCACGGGTCCTGGAGTTCAGCAGATGGAAGCAAATCACCCGTCTGGTCATTCCATCGGCGCTGCCGAACGTCCTGCTCGGCTTGCGCTTGTCGCTGGGTGTTGCTTGGCTGGGCCTCGTTGTCGCTGAACTGATGGGTTCGAGCGAAGGGGTCGGCTATCTGATTATGGATGCACGGCAATTCAATCAGACTTCCGTCGTCTTTGTCGGTATTATCATCTTCGCCGCAGTCGGAACGGCTACCGATTCATTAGTGAAATTTTTGGAGAAAAAGCTTCTGCGTTGGCGGGACAGCTATAAGGGTTGATTACAGCAGGAGGGACGTATCGGCATTGCATTTACCAAAACCTTGAGGAGGGCAACAAAGTGAAGAGCAAACTTACGGTTTTATCGGATTCCAAGCAATTGGCTGTCGCAAGAACGCACAGTGTAGTACTGGATCGCGGAGTTGAACAAGGCGGGGAAGATGCCGGGTTCAGGGCAGGGGAGTTGTGGCTCATCGCACTGTCCGGGTGCGTCGGCGGTTCGCTTAACCACCGGGCGCGCGGATATGGTTATCCTCAAGCGGTGACTCAAGTTATCGCTGAAGACACTGTTAATAGCAAAGGGAAAGTCGTTAGCGTTGTATTTACATTAACCTTCTCCGCCGAAGTGGACTGCGAGACGCGCGTGAAGCTGCTTCAAGAAACCAGGGAGCATTGTAAACTGCTGAATACGGTTGGTCCTCACATCGACTTGAAGCTTCAGCAGCACAGTGAAGACGCGCTTCCTGTATCTCAAGATGCGGGCGGCTCTGCCCTTACCGAAATTGCTGCGGCAGCGGCCGGCGACGGAGAACAAGAGAAGCAACAAGCGTGCCAGCTGGAAGACGGAAGCTGCTGCATTTAATAAACGAGTCCAGTGACGAAGAAACGAATAACAACTATCGAGTGACAAGAACAACTGCTGAATGAAGATGAAGTCCGCGGAAAACGCGGGCTTTTTCATTTATTGTAGAAGGACAAGAACATATCCATGTAACAATATATAATCCAGTAACACCTTTTATGAACGAGCAGGATTGCTTAATCATGACACGAATACGATAGATATGGCAGAATATTACTATGCTCGCTAACGTTATCTGAACGATACTCGATGATTATTATTTTGAACACCAAATGTGCAAGTGTCGATGGAGAAGATATCCAAGTTTCGAACGATATCATTATCGATCCATTGGTTACTATATTTTATTCCACTATTAAATATATGTCTGCAATGGGGATGAATCTAGTTGTAGATACAGTCAATGATACTGACGAGAGGTTTAATGCGTTTCTGGATTTATTAAACGGCCATCCTGTACTCTTGGTAGGAGTAACTTGCTCGAAAGAGGAACTTATTCGAAGAGAGCAACTAAGGGGAGACAGAGAGAGCGGATTAGCCGTCTCACAGTATGATAAGGTTTATTCCCTTAAGGAGTATGACATCGAAGTCAATACTGAAACCATGCGACCACACGAATGCGCCAACAGGATACTAGATTTTATTAGATCCAATCGGGAATACTCTGCTTTTAGGAAGTTAGATAAAAGAAGCGTTGGTGTTTCCTAGAATCGAATCACCATATATACGGAGGCTATGTGTATGACAGAGCAAAAAAGAAATCGAATGAAATGGGAAGAGGGAGTATGGCTTAATCCCCCGCTATCTGTCCGGCAAGAGGGCCAATGGTTGAAGGTTGTGCCTGAGAAAGGGAGAGACTTCTGGAAAAAGACACTTTATGATTTTGAATATGAAGATGGCCCGGCTTTACTTGCTCATTGGGATCGTCATACAGCGGTTGAGGTATCTTTCCATCTCTAATTGATGGCGTGCTTCGTGAAATTAAAGAAGAAAGTGGAATCGACGCGACCGTTAGTCATTTAGTTAATGTAATATCCAATACAGCGGTCCATAAGTGGTATGACGGTGTGACGGATGTTCCTACGAAGGTCATGTTTGATTTCGTGTGCAGAGTTGTTGGCGGAGAACTAACTACTTCTGATGAAACGAGCGATTGTAAATGGGTGCCAAAGGAAAATGTTCTAGATTTCATTACTTTACCTGCAATTCGTTTGCGTTATGAAGCTTATTTGAACTTCAACGGTTCTGTCAATTATATGGATTACGTTACTACGACAACGCAAGAATGCAAGCTTAATTTTCAAAGAGCTTTGTAGTTATTATGGATAGTTCTATATGCTCCTAACGGAGAACATTAGCTCCACCACAAAAGAAGTCAACCGGCCGATCGGCTGCCTTCGCTCAACTAACGGGCAGTATAGTGCGGTGGCGGCAATGCAGGTATTGGGGACATACAAAGAAATGAATAGTTAACTACCATTATTCGGAAGGAGCGTAGGTAATGAGTTTCGTTCAATTAGAAGGTGAAAGAATATCATTAATCCCACTTGAGTTGGGACACGCAGATTCCTTATTTCATTGTTCACAATCTCCTCAAATATGGGAAAATCTCCCGTGCAAAATCCAAAGTTTAAATGAAATGCAGAACTTCATACGCACCGCAATTTTAGGAAGGGAAAACGGAGAAGAATTCCCTTTTGTTGTTTATGATAAAACACTTAATAGAACGGTTGGCATGACCCGATATTTAAGGATTTCGTCTGCGCACAAGAACTTGAACATCGGATGGACATGGTATTCTCCTGAAGTGTGGAGAACAGCCGTAAACACCGAGTGTAAGTATTTGTTACTAAAATATGCATTTGAAGAATGGAAAGCGGTACGTGTTGAAATCATTACGACAACAACTCATAGCCGTTCGCAAAAAGCTATTGAACGATTAGGAGCGAAGAAGGAAGGAGTACTAAGAAAAAAATATTATGGATTAGACTATGTGATGTATAGTGTCATTGATGAGGATTGGTTTGATGTTAAGAATCGGCTTGAATCATTCTTAAATCGTCCAATCGATCGCTTAGATATCGCGGTGGAACTTAAGGATACATTTATTCACCAACCTAAAGGAGATGAATGAGATTAAGAATAGATTCGAATTTACTGCGGTTGTTATAATAAATAATGGCGAGTTAACAGACGATTTTACCATCGAAATCGCACAAATTGCTGACCGTTTAGCCGAACGGCTAGAGATCGCGAAGAAAGCGCTGCAGACCATTGTGGAAAGTACTGAACATGGTAAGGAGACAGCCAAGACTATAGCCTCAGAAGCTCTGGAAGCAATTATTAAGCCCTGAAATAACCTATACACCATGCAAGTCTTCAAGTAACCTGAGTTAGGGAAATGATGGTAGATCTGGTGAAATCAATGGATTAATGACACTTCCAATATGTGGTATATTATGATATATAAAAATACTGTTCCTTAGGAGGAATAAGGTGAAATATTGGGGATATTTTAGCGTCCTTTCATCTCTAGGAACGATAGTGCTATGGCTTATTCTAAACTTCAATAACCCCTATAATTCTGCTTCACCAAGTAATGATGTTCTGATAAGAACGGGAGCATTTCTTTTAACTCCAGCATTTGTTGCAGTAATAGGCACGTTTGTTAAGAAACGTTTCATCCTGCTCATCGCATTTTTTTGGTCATTACCTTTAAGCCTCTACCTAGCTATGACGCCTAGTATTTTTAAGTTATTTTTAGTTACTTCATTTTGTTATCTTTTGGCGGGTATTCTGATGAGAAAGAGCCACGAGACGCTGACTACATCCGACAACAGCCGATTACACTAACGGGTGACTATAGCTCAATGTGACATGACGGCACCCGGCAGTACGATCGGGTGCCGTTGTTCGTTGAAGTAACGGACAAGTAACGTCAAAATTCATTTTAGGAAGTGATTACGTGGCAGTAACATTAGAAAGTATAGATGAAAATGAATTAAGTATATTAAATAATCTTGTTGAATTGGCTGCGTATGATTTGTCTGAATTGAGTGGAAGCGATATTAATGAGAACGGTTTGTATGTTGTTAATTTTGATTCTAGAAATTGGTTCGAAGATGCTAACTTCCACCTTTATTTTATTAGATTTAAAGGAATACTAGTGGGCTTCGTTGTAATCAGAAAGTTGATTGAAGAAAACGTTATATTCTTGAATCATTTTTTTATACTTAGGAAGTATAGAAGACAGAATATTGGTAGAGAAGCGGCAAAAAAAGCATTTAATTTGTTTACAGGTAAATGGAGAGTAAGTCAGTTTGATTGGAATATTCCGGCCCAGATTTTTTGGAGAAAAACCATCAAAGAATACTTAAATGATAATCCCACTGAAATAAGAAGGTAAGATAATAAAGGACCTGCACAAGAATTTACAACGGCAGGCAGTTTCACTTAATAGAGATCCATTATTTTCTTGACCAATAAGCTGACCGTGTTATCCTTAAGAAAAGGAATCTTAGCACTCTTAGATGCAGAGTGCTAATGAGATGTCGAGAGAAGGTCGCCGATGGTAAACACCAAATTAATAATGGTAGAGGGTATTCCTGGTTCAGGAAAGTCAACGACTGCACAGTTCATTTCTCAAGTTTTGAACTCAAGAGGGTATCACCATAAATGGTGGTATGAGGAAGAGAAAGGACATCCCGTTTACATTTACGATGATTATAACTCAATGCAACAAGTGGTTGATGAATTAACGAGTGGTAACTATCGCGATATCATGAAAAAGGCATTAATAAAGTGGAAAGAATTTGTGAGTTCAATTCAATCCTCTTCTGAAATCATTATTGTTGACAGTTGTTTACTTGGTTACTTGACTTGGAGTTTATTCCCCTTTGATGTACCGGAACAAGACATTCTTAGGTATGTAATGGATGTTGAACAAATTATCACGCCATTAAATCCACAACTCATATATTTTTATCAGGAAGACGTTGGCGCTGCACTTAAGAAGATATGCGTACGAAGAGGTGGTAATACTGAGGAGAATTTTATTCGTGCGTCCACTCAATCTATTTATGGTCAAAGACTTGGGTTAAATGGATTTGAAGGCATGGTTTCGTATTGGGAAGAATATCGCAGAATTACCGATGAGATATTCCGTAACCTCCATTGTTCTAGAATCTCCATCGAAAATTCTGAAGGAAATTGGTCATTGTATGGAGAAAAGGTGCTGGACTTCCTGGATATACAGCAAGAACATGATGGGAAGAAAGGTGAACAAAACTATAAACATCTAGTCGGAACATACATTGCACATCAAGAGGGGCTCTCAGACTGCTCCATACAAATTGAATCCGAATATTTAATTATTGATGGGCTGCCTCAAGTATGGACAAGATCAAAACTAAATCCAATATCATACAACTTGTTTCACGTTCAATCGTTGCCCATTGAAGTGAGATTTATTGAAGATAAGGATTTAACGATGAGAGTAACTGGACCTACGTTATTGGACGGGAATGTTGACTATAGTTTTACAAAATACCGATAATTAGGATAATGTTTATTGCTATCTGGCAGCAAAAAATAACAGCTGTAGTTATAAACAGCGAGTTTAATGTCGGGTAACAAGAATATCGTATCATTAAGAAGCCGCATTTAATGCGGCTTATTTGTTTTTTATGATGGAGCCATTTCGTTATTTACTTCTTATCAACGACGTATGTTACCTTGGATTAATCGAGTATTAACTGCTGAAACCAGACATACAGTTTGATTAACAGTAAGGAGAGAAGAGACCATGGAGGTAAGGTGATCATATGGAAGAGAGAATTTTATGGTCAGGCAAGCCATTCAATTACGGCCTCCCGTCATTTACTAAGTACACCGTTTCTAACACTAGAATTATTATGGAGTCTGGGGTTTTGACCCGCAAGAGAAAGGAAATTAGATTGTACAGAATTCGTGATGGTTCTACTAAACGAAATTTGTGGGAGCGTATTTGGGGCATTGGCGATATTACGGTCATTTCTACTGATGCCGATTTGCCAGTGTTCGTGCTCCGTAATATTCGAAATGCTGTCGCAGTAGCAGACATCCTGCTTAATGCAGCGGATGAATCAAGAAAAACGAATCGTGCTTTTGAAATGACTGAAGTTCATACGGATCAATAAGCAAAAAGAGAAGAGTAGATACACAGCATCTTCATTCACTCTTTCCACGCCGTAATAACAATACTGCCCATCACTTTTGAGAAGCTGCTCATCAGGCGTTCATTTTTCATCATCATGCCAACGGCATCTGGTTTCGTGAATAGCTCGTGATCGATTACCCGAAGAGGGTCATTATCGTTGGCCGGTTGTTTTATTAGCGTAAAAGGTGAGGCCGAGTAATGATGAAACTTTGATTTGCTTATCAGCTTCAGCCACTCTGAAGCGGTTAGCATATGCTGCAGTCCGTAAAACGACTGGAGCTTTTTCTTTTGCACCGGGGATAATTTAATAGCAAAGGCCAGTTCGCGATCGTAGAGGACGCCTTTTGGTTTCAGCACTCGCCAGTATTCGCGTATCGCGGTGCTTCCTTGGGTAAATGCCGTAACCGACTCCGTAAACACGGCATCAAACGTCTCATCCGCAAAGGGCATGGAGGCGGCATCCGCCTGGACGATGCGGACGGGAAGTCCGCTTGTCTTCGCACGGTGAGTCGCTTTTTGAATCATATCCTTGTTCCGTTCTATTGCTGTCACGTTACAGCCTAAACTGGCTAAATAACACGCAGTCCGGCCTGTTCCGCATCCAACCTCCAGTACTTCTGAACCGCGCGGAAAGCCGATTTGTCCAATTAAATCCTTAGTCGCTTGGAAACCGCCTGGATGCGCGCTTCCTTCGCCGAGCCGGGCCAATAATGTATGATAATCCATCGCCATTGCACCTCTTCCTCTTCCGATATCTTATGCATAACTTCAGCCATGACTACACCTTTCATCGCTCTCGATTTTTTCTATATAGAAGACAATCGTACAGTCCTTATAGCAGATTTTCTCATAATCTAGAATATCCAAGCTGCAGGTTGGGAGGAATGAAGTTATGCAGGAAGTGTTTCCAATTTCCCATCATACGGTCTATCCGTACATCGGACGGAGGGTGAGCGGGGTTACGTATGACGGAAGGCATTTTATCGGAACGATAAAGGGTGTAGGAGATGGCAGGTTAATGCTGGAGGATTGTACTTTTGACAGCATGCCTATCACTATATCTTCTGCTCAGAACGGCAAAGATTCTAAAAAACAAATACGCTCTATGCATCAAGCTAGACTGTCCAGTTATTATGACGGTTACGGTGGCGGTTATGGCGGTTGGGGTGGAGGCTGTGGCTTCTTTTTTCCATTTGCCATTCTTGCTTCGCTATTCATTTTGCCTTTCTTCTGTATTTAATTGTGATTGACACGACTTCTAATTGAGAAGAGAGGTAACACGATGGCATCCAGGAAAGCTCCTAACAAAAGAAAACCTGAGGGTAGAATGGTTGCGGTCAAAAAAGCTTACCGTTGCATCGGGCAGCCCGTATGCGTGCTGTTAAATGACGGTAACTGTTATGTTGGAACGGTTCAAGCCATTCATAACCATCAGCTCATCCTTTCCGAAACCAGAAGTTGTGGGAGAGTAAACCTTACTAATCGTTCGAAGACACCGGAAGTCCAAGTATCGGGACTGCTGAGTTCCTTGATCGGGGGAATCGGTGCGCTCAATTCTTTTGGTCCCATGGCAGCAGGTTTATTTAAGCCGATGTTATCCGGGCCGTCAGGTTTTACTGGAGCGGGAGTTCAACAACAAGGAGATTCGGAAGGTCCTTCAGGTCCTGCAGGCGGAGGTCAGCAGAGCGGTCCTTTCGGATCTTTTAAACAGATGTTACCGACTTTTCAATTCGGACTTAATATGGTGAAGTCGATTATGCCATTAATGGGCATGTTCAAAATTTAATGTATTATTACGTTCAGCCTGCTGGGAATCCCCGGCGGGCTGTTTTTGTGAAAAAGTGGAAATTGATATGAAGTCTAGTGATATAATTAGGTGAATAGGTATTTCGATATTTGATATGGCAACTAGCCAAGAGGACTGATTATCATGGGCGATGCAAAGGAGAACGAAACAATGAAAAAGTACATACTCTTCGATCATGATGGTGTTCTGGTTGATACTGAATTCTGGTATTACAAAGCGGGAGAACGCGCTCTGGCTGACATTGGATTTACTTTGGATAAAGATCAGTACCTCCGCGACATGACCCGGTCAATGGGCACCTGGTCCCAAGCAAGGGCGGCAGGTATAGATGAACTGACCCTCAGCAAGCAGCGAGAAGTTCGCAACGTCTATTATCAGGAATATCTAAGAACAGAAGCTATAGAGATTGAAGGCGTAGTCGAAACCCTAGCCGAACTGTCAAAGTATGCCCGCATGGCCATCGTGACGACTGCAAAACGTGCGGATTTTGAAATCATCCATGAAAATCGTAATATTATACAATTCATGGACTTTGTTCTTGTCCGGGAAGACTACGAGCACTCCAAGCCGCACCCGGAACCATACTTGAATGGCCTAAATCGCTTTGGAGCTGCCAAAGAAGAGACGCTGGTTGTAGAGGATTCAAACAGAGGGTTGAACTCAGCCGTGGCAGCAGGTATCGATTGTGCTATTGTCCATAACGATTTCACAAAAACACATGACTTCTCACAGGCAAGATATCGAATCAAGACTCTGATTGAACTAAAGGACATTATCCGGAATGTAACCTGACAGCGGATACGGTTAATGGAGAGGACTTGGCCCCGCTGGGAAACGGAGGAGAAATATTCGCTACAAAAGTTCAAAATTTATTGTTATATTCCGTTCAGCCTGCTGGGAAACCCCAGTGGGCTATTTTTGTGCAGATCGCGTATCAAATCGGCAGATAAGATGGTATTTTCCGTTGCAAGAGAGCCCAATGAAGAATATATCTTACATTTCCGATTAGTGAATTAGCGAGTTTATATTTACTGACACAGAAGGAAAATGATCGTTATATAGCGAAAAAAAAGCAAATGACAACGATGTAATTCGTGTCTTGAAATCCAGAGGGCCGTTTTTTATGAGAAAGTAAGATGTTTTTTCGGAATCGGTAAGCCTTTGAATAACGGTCATCGGAACACTAAAAACACTACAGGAAAGGAGACCCCATGTTCATTGTTAATAAAGAACATTATGACCGGCAGGAGCTGGAACGCCGAATAAACGCGATATACGCATTAAGGGGTTCCTCCGTCTGGAAGGAACGGCGGATTGCTGTATGCATGAAGGAACCGTTGAATATTCTGGCCGCCACGGAGCTGATTATTAGGAATGATGGTTCGGTGCTTCTAATTAACGGCGATACTCCGATTGAAACGGCGATTCGTCAGGCCGAAGACGCAGGCTGCATGGGGATGCTGACCGACGCAGGAGGCGGCGCCGTCTTTCACCCTCTACACTCAAGCCCGGACCGAATAAACGGGGAGCCGTCCCTGCTTCAATTCAGCTCCGGCACGACCGGCGCACCTAAGCTAGTTGAACGGTCTTGGTCTCATGTTCAAATGGAAATCGAAGCCTACAACAAGATGCTGCCCTGCAGCGGGGAGGACAGACCGATCATTCTGGTGCCCGTATCCCATTCCTTCGGATTAATCGCAGGCACGCTTTCCGCTCTACAGCGCGGGGTAGAGCCGGTTATCGTGACGGACAAGAACCCGAAGTTCGTTCTTCATCTTATGCAGCATCATGATCGCCATGTGGTGTATGCGGTGCCCTTCCTCTATCAAATTCTGCTCAGCTTGATGAGAGAGAAAGTGCTTCTTAGAAAGATGGTCACTTCCGGTTCCCCAATGTCTTCAGGACTGCTGGACAGGCTCGTCGATTCAGGGGTGGAGGTGATCCAGCAATACGGGTGCTCTGAAGCGGGCTGCATCTCGATTGGCGACCGTCCCTCCGGTCCTACGGATACCGGGTTGCTTCTGGAGCATATGGCAATTGAACGAGCCGGTACTCGGGATCAGCCGGATGAAATCATCATCGCCACAGGCGGAGCCCGGATTCATACCGGGGATATGGGATATTGGTCCGACGGCAGGCTTCATGTTCAGTGCAGGATGGACGATCTCATTAATGTATCAGGACTGAAGGTTGCTCCCTCCGAGGTGGAGGATGTCATCCGGCGGTTGGATGGCGTTCAGGAAGCTGTCGTGCACAAGGCTCCGCATCCCGTCTGGGGGGAAGCGGTCAAAGCCCGAATCGTTCGGAAGGGCGATAACTTGTCTCAGGAGGAGGTGAAGAGGTGGTGCACGCGGTTTCTGCCTGCATATAAAGTTCCGGGCTTTATTGCTTTTACGGAGGACATTCCGAAGACGAGTACAGGGAAGGTTATGCGAAAACAATTGGTAGAAGAGGAGTATGGTAACTGATGAATAAGGAACAAACGGTATCTCAACTGAGGCAGATCATGAGTGAACAATTGGAGCTTTCTCTCCCGGACATCATTAAAGTGGAAGATCGGCTGTACGAAGACTTAAACGTTGATTCGATCATGGTCCTCCAATTGGTGGTATACATCGAAGAGGTGTTCAACGTAACCGTGCCCGAAGAGGAGATGGATCCTGCCGTCTTCCTAACGGTCGGTTCTATAGTCGATTTCATCCACGCCCTGCAGGGGGAGCACATCGTCTAAGCAAGACAAATCATGAGATCGTAGAAAGGATATGGTGGTTAACGTGAATGAACTGGATATCGTACAATTCGTGATTGAGCGGGTGGCTGATTTGACCTCTAGACCGGAGCTGGCGGAGGAATTGAATGGGGACTCTTCGCTGGAGGACGCAGGCGTGGATTCGGTACTGCTGGTCAACCTGATGATACAAATTGAACAGCAATACGACATTTTCTTCGAGGACGACGAGCTTCTGCAGGAAAACTTCGCCACCGCGCGCGTGATTTCACAACGCATTTTGGCCAAAAGGGCCGCTATAACCGAGGTTTAACGTGAAACAAGCCCATTGCTTTCTTAACGGACTCGGTTATGGCCTGGAGCAAGCCGGATGGGATGAACGTCCGCTCTATATCGGTGCTTGGGACGCGCCATTCAGCGTAACGGAGGAAGGCAAGCTGTCCTATTACTCAGCAGACATCATGCCGTCCGAATATTTGAGGCTGTTCACCCGCCTGTACGGGGAAGGGGCCGTGGAGTGGTATGACTACAGGAACGGGAAGCTCGACAATTTGAAGATGTTTCTGGAGGTCCTGCGGCGTAATCAGGATCTACCTGTTCTGGTACAGCTCGACCTGTTTCATATGCCTTATCAAAAAAGAACATTTCAAACCATGCATCAGCCCCATTTTGTCATCGTACACGGAATCCGGGGCGATCAATTCGTGGTATATGATCGCTATTTCGGATGGGAAGGGTTAGTGGCCATGAGCCAGGTGCAAGATGCCTTTCTTAGCAATGAGTTGGGCGGGGGCTTGCTGCTTCATCCCGAGTGGCTCCATGCGCCGGATAGTAGTGAGGTAGCGAAAATCTTCGAGGAAACGATAGAGACCGATCCGGGTGAACGATCGCTAACCGGAATGGTGAGGCGGAGGGTTATGCAGACGGTGGAGTCGCCCGATATTTATCCGCCCGGGTCCTTGAAGGATGCATTTGCCCAATTGGGCATTCTATCCAAACGCAAATACAGTTACGGGCTGCTTTATCAATATTTCTCGGAAGCGCTTACTCAAAGTGCCGAGCTGTACCTGGAGCGGTTGGAAGGATTCATCAGAATGTGGGGTGCACTCGCGTTCCTGGCGATCCGTACGTCCATGCCGGGTCGTAACGGGGAAATCGGACTGCTAGTGGATAAGGTGGAGCAGCTGCACAGGACGGAGCAGCAGCTGAAGGAGGAACTGATCGATGTCTATCGTCGATGGAAACCCCGATTTGCCAACGGAGCGTAAACCTAGGGTGGGCTGCTTCAATGGCCATTCCCCTCGGTTGAACGAACGGGTGATTGATGATCAATGGACGGGGTATCTGGCCGAATATACGGAGCTGGTCCGCATTCCGCCGGTACGCTTGGCCAAGATCTTCGGAGGTTCGCTTCGCCAGTTCTCCAAGCAGCCGATGTCTTCGCTTCCGCAAGCATCGGAGCGGCTGGCCCGATTATGTGAGGAATACGGAATCGATACGCTTTATGTGAACGCTCCATATTTCATGCCTTACTTGATGCTGGTTCGAAGCTACGCCAAGCTCCCGCTTCGGTTCATGGTTATTGCCCATTCCGTCGCTTCCGCCCGTTGGCTAACAACTTGGCTGTCCTGTGCACCTTGGATCACAGAACAGGATGTGCTGCTTGTCAGTACAGAGTCATGCAGACAGGCACTGGTTAATGTCTCACCCCGGTATGCTTATGCCCATAAGATCCCGCTTTGCATCGACACCATGCAGGCTGCGGAACCGGTTCGACCGCTTGCCGGTAACCGTCTGCTATCCATCGGGCGACTGGAAGAGGTAAAGAACATTCATGTGCTCATAGAGGCTATGGCGGTCTTAAAGCAGCGTGTTCCGGACGCTGTATTGACTATTGCTGGAGAATATACGGGGACTCTGCTGGAAGCGGAGCGATATAAAGAACGGCTTGAAGCCATCGTGGCAGAATATAGACTGGAGCAAGCCGTTGAGTTTACGGGTCCCGTCCATGGGAGCGAGAAAGACCGCCTGTTTCGGGAATCCAAGCTTCTGGTCAACCTCTCCACGGATCCGGGAGAGACGTTCGGCTTCAACCTCTTGGAAGCGAAAGCGTACGGTCTTCCTGTGGTCTGCACCAATTGGGACGGCTTTCGAGAGCTGCTTGTCGACGGTGAGGATGGTTCCTTCGTCCAAGTGGATTGGTTCAATGAACATCCGAAGATTGATCTGGACGGGCTGGTTCACAGCTGCACCGAGATTTTGCTTGATGAGAAGCTTCACGGCAATCTCTCGCAAGGGGCACGGCGCAACGCTATCAATTACGACTATCGAACCATCATGCCGCAGATCAGGATGCTCCTGAATGCTCCCCTCGGACAGATAGGGGGTAAGGCGGAGGAGACCTCCTTGCTGGAATCTCCTATGAGAACTCTGAACGAAATTTATCATTGCAGCTTATTGGAAGCGACAGGTTGTTTGAATGAATCGCCTCTGTCGGTCCTAGATTGGCAGGCGCCCGCTTGCATGGAGGAATGGATGCGCAGGGTGAAGCCGCTTATTCATCATTTTGCTGGGAGGAATAATCGTGCACACGTTTAAACGGTTCCGATGTCATACTCCCTATGTAAAGATCGAGGTGGTTTCAGCATGAATGACATTAGCACCCTCCGGGAATTGTTCCATCGTGCACGGAGGCACGACCGTGGAATTACTTACGCCGCGCGAAACGGTGAATCCGATTGGATAAGCTATGCGGAATGGGGCACCCGCATGGACCTTCTCGCTGAACGGCTCAAGCAGGAGCGGCTGCGTCCGAAATTCATTGGGGCCGTCTGGATGGCCCCGACACCGGAATGTCTGGCTGTCATCGGAGCCGTCCTATTGGCGGGAGGCATACCGCTCCCCATCCACAGCTACATGCCAGGCCCAGACGTGCTTCGACTCATCCGTAAATTTGAACCCGAAGCGGTGTTCGTATCGGAGGACAAGCTTCCAACCCTCGAGGAATGGAACATGCAGGGGGAAGAGCTGCCATTTTACTTATATGCGGGTATGGCAAGCGGACCGATTAGAGGAATCGGAACCGCTCCACGACCGGTACGTCGGTATACACCGCCAGAGGCCACTCGCATGATATTCCTCTCCTCGGGTTCGACGGGAGAGCCGAAGGGCATCATGCTGAGCGACCGCAACATGCTGTCCAATGTGAACGGGATCTTGCACTACACGTCTCTGTGCGACGAGGACACTGTTCTGCTCTCGAAGTCACTGGGATATTGCTCGACCATTGTAGGGGAATGGTTTGCAGCCATGGCTTGCGGAGCCAATCTTATTCTGAGCGGCGGCTTCGTGCATCCCTTCGAGATGATCCGGTGTGTCCGTTCGAACAAGGTAACCTTCTTATGCACCGTACCGTCTGCGATCCTGCCTTTAATCCATTCTGCCAAATGGGTGGCGGAGGATCTGTTGCCGCTCCGGCACTTGCTCATTGTCGGCGGCCCGATGCCTGCCGGCATGCTGCTTCGTCTGGCTGACCGTCTGCCTCACGTGCGGCTGATGCCCTCCTATGGATTGACCGAGGCATCCCCGCGTGTCTCGTATTTGCCTTACGCTCAGTTGAGGACGAAACCGCAATCCGCCGGGATACCCCTAAACGGCGTCGAACTGGCCATCGTCCAGGACGGAAGGGAGGTTGCAACCGGGGAGAGTGGAGAGGTGGTCGTTCGGGGACCCAATGTGATGATCGGCTATTATGACGATCCGGATCGCACAAGCGAGGTACTAGGGCCTCTCGGCCTACATACCCGGGATACCGGGTACCTGGACGAGGACGGATATTTGCACTTGACCGGGCGAACCGATAATGCTCTCCTTGTCGGAGGGCACACGGTACATCCGGAAGCGGTCGAAAGCGTCATATTAAGCTTGCCTGGGGTGGTGGATGTTGCTGTATCAGCCGTAGAAGACCTTCAATGGGGACATCGTCTGATTGCCGTGGTGGTATCCGAAACTTCCACAGAGCCTGTCAGCGACTCAGAACTGCATGCTTGGTGCGTGAAACGGCTATCCTCGGCCTTGCGTCCCAGAGAATTCCGATTCGTTACGGCTTTGCCCCGAACAGCTAGCGGAAAGCTGGATCGCAAAGCCTTGAAATCCATGGTGAAGGAGGAAGATCATGTCCATCGAGCGTGAAGAGATGTTCTTAAAGGTGAGAGAAACGATAGCTGCTGTGGCCAAGAGGCCAGTAAGCGAGGTCGAGCTGTACAGTGCTCTGGTAGATGATCTGGGAATCGATTCCATTCAAATGCTGGAGCTGCTGTCTGACCTGGAGGATGCATTCGGTTTTGAGCTGGATGTGGACGACATCCTGCCGGAATCGTTCCGAAGCGTTCAGGCCGTATTGAACTTTGTCGAACACAAGGCGGCTTCATGAGAGTCGCCTCGGGCCATTTACAAGAGCTGGCCGACGAATTGTGCCGCACGTACCCATTTTATAACCCTTATAAGGACTTTGATTTCCATCAACTTCCGATTACAGACAAACACTTGATCACAGCCAACCGCGCTCTCTTCGAGCATCCCGGCGCGGGACGGGTGCTCGAATCGTTCACATCGGGAAGCACCGGGGTGCCATTCCGCTGCGTCAAAACCCCGGAGGAGAAATGGAAACTCTCGCTGACCCTTTATAAGCATAGAAAAAAGTGGGGGCTGCCGTCCAAGCATCGGATGCTGCTGTTGAGCAACCGTTTGCTGGCGGATCCAAAGTCCCTTAGGCATTATGCGGAACTGATGATCAGGGAGAATCCTCATTTTATCCAAGGGAGGGCTTCCGCTCTCTACGCTTTAGCCGAATATATGCGTGACGAAGGATGTTCGCTACCCTCTTCCCTCCTGTTTACCCAGAACTGGGGCGAGACGCTGCACGGCCCCCAGAAAGAACGGATCGAGGACGTGTTCCGCGTACCGTGCGTAGACTATTACGGTTTGGAAGAGCTCTGGTGTATCGCGTTCGCCAACAGCAGCGGCCAGCTGGAAATCGATGAGTCCGCTGTATATGTGGAGATCATCGATTCGGCCTCCGGGCTCCATGCAGGGGAGGGGGAGTTCGGTGAAGTGCTGGTCACCTCGCTGATCATAAAGAGTCTGCCTTATGTCCGTTACCGTACCGGGGATATCGGAAGTATTCGCAGGGATCACGAATCCGGCCGTCTCCTTCTTCATCTGCTTCCCGTTCGAACTTCCCAGATCCGGTTGCCTGAAGCGCAGGTACATTCCGCCGTCTTCCGGTATTTGGATAAGTTTTTTTGGGAGCTTGCTGAAGCCAAGGGAGTTCGCCAATTTCAGATCGTGCAGAATACTTACACATCCTTTTCCGCCCGGCTGGCGACTGAAGCCTCACCGAACGAGTTCGAGGACGTGCGGTCCAAGCTGTCCGCGTTTCTTCACCAAGCGGCAGGCAAGCCGGTGGAATTGTCAATAGAAACCGTAGCCCGAATCGAAGCCGATCCCGTCAGCGGCAAAATACCGTCCTTTGTTTGCCGTATTTCCCCAAATGAAGAAGGAGAATGAGCATGACTCAAACGGGCATACCGAATGCCAAGCCGGAAATGATGAAGCTGGCAGCGATGGAATGTGCAGCTTCCTGCATCATGACCCACTTATACCGGTCAGGGGCCGATCCTGGTCTGTTCCTGCTGGATTATTGGAATGTCAATTATGTTTCGCGTATTATTACGGCGAGCCAGCATGTACGGTTGAACAAGAGCCTTCCCTTCTTGTACGGCATTCATTTGGTTTACAAGGGTACTGGACCTGATCTGCTAAAGCATTCTGTTCAGTCAGGGAATCGTGCGGTTGTGAAATGCCGCCCGGCTGACCTGGATTTTTTCCCTCCCAATATGCTGAGCATGGCGGAGAGCGGATTCGATCACTATATTCTCGCAGATAGCTTCGATGAAGCGCGTAACGCTTTCAGAGTTTTCGATCCGATTGTCGATTTCGACGGATTCATAACCGAAGAAGAGCTTTTACGGGCATCGGCGGAACCCGAAGAGGAGGAAATCTTGTACTACGAGCTTCAGCCGGATCAAGACCAGAAGCTGTTCGAGTCTCCCGACAAGCGTGATATTTTCGCATATGCATCCAAGCGAAACTATGAGATGTATGTCCGTTCTCAATACAGTTCGGGTACCGCCGCACTAGACAGCTTTGCCCATGATTTGCAGGGATCTCTTGCATTAAGCCCGGAACAGACCTCGAACTGGTTGAGTCAGAACTCGATCGCTATTGCTTCCATAACCAAGCTTCGATCTTCCATATGGAATAGCTTCGTCCAGCTGGGCGTGATGGACAAGGGGCAGGTGCTGGAAGGGACGAACCGAATCAGCGGGATCTTGAAGCAATGGACGACACTGAATTTCTTGCTCGTGAAGTACCGCAAGAACATTGGAACCGAATCGCTGCTAAGCTCGGCTCTTGCCAGGCTGCGGGAAGTTCAGGATGCGGAGCTTCAATTTCTGGTCTGGATGAATGGAATTGGCGGTGATCTGATTGAGGTATAATCTATGCACGATCTCATTCAGGCACGAGTTGGTATCGTTTCAGGAACTGCTCCATTTTGCACTTGATACGGGCTTCAACGGTGTAGAACTGTGGGGCGTGCATGCCAAGGGTTTGCTTCGTCAACGAGGAAAGGAATTGGGAGGCATGTTGGACGAAATGTCTAGCTGCGGGCTCGAAATCAACATGCTGAGCGATTACATCCCTCTCATGGGGGATCTCCCCATGGAGGTTCTGCTTAAGGAATGGCAGGAAACCGTTCAGGCTGCCAAAGCGTTTCATACGAATAAGCTGAGGATTTTCGCCGGAAACCTGAGCAGTGAATGTCTTGATGAGGAGGAATGGAGTCGTTATACCGGACGTCTGAACACCCTATGCGCCTTAGCAGAGAGGGAAGAGGTCTATACGGTGGTTGAGACTCATCCGGGAACCGCTGCCGACGGCTTAGATTCCACCCTTCGGCTGTTGAGACAAACCGACCATCCTGCTTTGAAGCTGAATTTGGACTTTCTTCACATTTGGGAATCGGGTGCTGATCCCCTTGTTGCCTACGAACGCTTGAAGCCATGGATCGTAAATTTCCATCTGAAGAATGTGGAATCCTTGCAATGGCGCGAAGTATTCTCACCTGACAATATTTATTCTCCGAGCGGCAGCCGCAGAGGGATCGTACGCTTGGCCGATGGAGAAATGGACTGCCAAGCCATTATGAAACGCCTTATCTTGGACCATCTCGAAGCCTCGGCGTCTCTGGAATGGTTCGGGGCCATGCCATTTGAAATCTTAAAGTCGGAGCTTGGCTGGCTTAAAGGGCTGGAGGCCGAGCTCAAGCTGGAGAAAGCGGAGGCGACGGGCTAATGAATAGCGCACCTTATATGGAGCATCTGACAGGTATGAGTGCACCGAAGCTCTGGTACTCCAATATTAATTGGGAGCAAGGTAAAGCCGCTCAAGATATTCGCTTACCCCAAATTAGCAATGCGTCCCGAGACCGGCTCGTTTCGCAAATGGATTTATATCAAATTTATTTGGCTGACCGGAATGATCTGGTTCTACTGAAAGAGGCTCCGGATCCTGAATTCCTATCTTATTTGGAAGAAGAGAAGATAACCATACCCAGGGTCGCTATCGGCGCACCGTCTGAATATACGGAGGAGTTTCGCAACCGGATTGCAGTTCCGTATTTGATGGACGAGGGGGAGGAGCAGTTTCTCAAGGAAAACGGAGGAAGGTGGATCGGCCCGCCGGCTCGATTGTCCGTGGAGCTGAACAGCAAGATCGCAACGCGTAAATTATGTGAAGAAATCGGACTTCCAGTCAGTGACGGTACGATTTGTGAGGGACTTGACGCGGTCCGCCATGCCTGCGCAGAACTAGAGGGACGGCATCCCGGAGCACGGCTGGTTGTTAAAACGGCTTACGGTTCTTCCGGCAAAGCGCTGTTCCATATCCATCGAGGCTCGGATTTGGAGATGCTGCTCGGATATTTCCAGAGGCAGATCTCTCGGGGAGCTTCGCAACCGGTCGTAACGGTGGAACGCTGGCATCAAGTCGAGCGCCATCTGACGGCGCAGCTTTGGCTGGGGGGAACGAATTGCGAGATTCTGGCTATGACCGAACAGAGGATTACGGATGCAGGAGTATACAGGGGGAGCCGTCTGAACCCGGAATTGCCCGAACCCTTGATTGCGGCTTATTCCGAACGGTTGCAGCAGTTGGGTAAATCTTTGCATACCCGAGGCTACCGGGGGTTCATCGGGGTAGACTCCATACTGGATGAAGACGGAACCTTAATACCGGTTATCGAGATCAACGCCCGTCTAACCATGGTCACATATTTGCTAAAGATTCGTAAGCACCTGCTCGAACGCGGATTTGCTAGATTGGAGACTCAATCCTATGATTTCAAGCTTCAACCTGGAGCCAGATTCACAGAATTTGCTGAAAAGGTGAAATCGATCAGAATCTCTGCCGAACAAGGCGGGGCATTCCTATATGGCTTCCACCATGATGGGGAATCGGCGGACCGCCCCCGATCTTGCAGGGTCTCGACTCTGAGCTGGGGCGTGGACGATGAAGCGGAGAAGCGTGCCCGTCGAGGACTGGAGGAAGCGATCATGGAATGGAGAGGAGCTGTCGTATGACTATGGTTTCACAACGCCCGTCTCATCGGCAGGAAGCGGGCCAGCCCTTTTGGCTGGAATCAACCGAGCAGTTTGGATCACCTGTTTATGTGTATGACGAAAAGAAGCTGGCCTCCGATTATTTTTCACTGCGAGACTCCTTACCAAGGGACGTAACGTTATATTATTCCATGAAAGTCAACCCCAATCCGGAGGTATGTCGTCTCATACACGGCTGGGGTTCTCCGATCGAAGTCGCATCGGTTGGGGAATATGAGATCGCCCGCTCTATCGGGGTAAATCCGTACAGCATCGTGTTTACCGGGCCTGGCAAAAGCGCGGACGAGATTCATCATGTGCTCCGCCATGGGATCTACGCGATTAATGTGGAGTCCATCCCAGAGCTATTCGTCATTCACGATCAAGCTCTTGCGCTTGGCATGACTGCTCCTATAACATTAAGGGTCAATTTGTCTATCGGTGCCAAAGGCTCGCGTATGTCATCGGTCGGACTTGCCTCCCAGTTCGGCATCGACGACAGTGAAATGAATGAGGCGGTGCAAACCGCCATTAACCTTGAAGGGCTCCAACTGATCGGATTGCATACGTACCAAGGCACGCAAAATTTTCATCTCGACTTTTATCGGGAGAGCGTTCCCATGATGTTCGATCTCACACGGCAGGTGCGGGACCAATTCGGTCTGCAGCTTCGGTGCTTAGGATTGGGCGGCGGTTTCGGCGTCCCTATGTTCGAAGGCGATGAACCGTTTCCTGTCGATGCTTTCGGGGCGTATCTGGCCGAGGAGCTGGAGCGTAACCGGGATCTGGGATTGGAAATGGTTTTCGTAGAATCAGGGCGGCGGATTGCCGCAACGATGGGGATTTATGCGGTTAAAGTGCTGTACACAAAGGTCTCCAAAGGCAAAGCTTTCGCCATCGTCGATGGGGGAACCCACCATCGAGCTTTCTCCAGCATGATGGGTCGGAGCTTCAAGCAGCCACTGCCTCTTCAACTATGGAAAGCAGGGGAGCGCAAGCTGTACGAATCCGGCGAAGGAGAAGGTCGGATATCCTACCAGGTTTGCGGTAAACTATGCACCCCCGCAGATGTGCTGCAAGGCAGCGTCAAGCTTCCCGCCTTAGAGCCGGGTGATTGGATTGCGTTTCCCCATATGGGGGCATACGGATTGACCTGCGGCAATGTTCATTTTCTGTCTCATGCGCTTCCGAAGGAAGTTATTGTGCGTCGCGACGGTATGTTGAATGACGTGAGCTGGCTGTCAACCTAATAAGTGAGTTCAACATAGGGAGTTGACCTTGTGACACCTACCAATCGGATTATGCCTTTTAATGACATATGGCTTGATTGTGTCAATAATAACTTGATGTCGATTCTCATTCGTCATGATTCCTCTTTCAAGAAGCTGCCTTTGACTTTTAAAACGCAGTACTGGAAAAAAATCATCAATCAGAAATTCCCTGAAGACAATTTAGAAAGCTTGCTTCATCAAGGATTAATGCTGCCGAAGGTTCAGTATAACACCGATCAACTCTATCATTATCTTCGCTTTGAGGATCAGCTTCTTGAGCAATCGGATATCCCTTGCCTGGGTGAGATGATTCGAGGAGCCTTAGACAAGAAGCGATATGTCTTTCTCGATGTGGACCGCTTTTTTTATTCCAGTGGAAGAGAAGCGGGAAAAATACATTTTATCCATCCGACCTTTATTCATGGGAAATGTGCGAGTGGGGAGGCATTCACCGTAATTGAAGATTGCTTATCTCCAGGGCGAATGCACGATTATCAAACTCCGCTTGAAGTCATGATGGAGTCTGCCCAATATCTTATTCACAGCGGCAAAAAAGTTAGATTCATTATGGTTTCTGTAGATGAAAGATCGATAAGGAATTTTAACCATGACTTTACAGTTGAGAATTCGTTAATCTCAGAACTGAGAAGCAATTTATTGGATGACACAGTCTTTTATCTTGAGCAATATGGTCTTCATTATCAGTTAGGACTAAAAGCGTTGACCGATTATGTAGAGGATTTCGAAGAAATCGTAGGTCCTTTGAAAGAGACTAGCATATTTGCTTTGAGAAGCAGTTCCTTTGCACAGAATCATAAGAAGAATAACATGCTTTTTAAGTTCCTAGAAGATAAGTCGTCTCATCCAAATCTCTATCAAGAGTTAGCAGGACAAAGTTTGGAACTAAGTCATTTATGGGAAATTTATAGAACTACCGTTATTAAAATGATTGTAACTAATCATGACCAAGCAATCGTAAAAAGCAAACATCAACTCGAAGAGATTGTGAAGAAAGAATACCTTATGGTTCAGACGATGAAAACGGCAACTGAAGTTTGTAACTCTTAAAAACCGACGGAAGTTGGATTATTAAAGCTGAGGTTGGACACTGAGAAACAATCTTATAAAGCAGTGTCAGTGTTTCGAAGTTTTGGCTTTTATGAAATACCCAAATACAATGATAATGATAATGCTGAAATATTTATGGAATTATCCATTGTGTCATAACGAATATAGTTGAACATCAAATTATTACGGTTTGCAAGCGCCTTCAAATCGGTTAAGGTAGAGTTATCTGAGAGGTAAAGGGGAATTCATCATGGCGGAACAACGCATTGTGAAATGGGGCATCATGGGTCCGGGAGGCATCTCGGACAACTTCGCTACGGAGCTGCCGCACGCGCCGGGCGCAGAACTCGTCGCCGTCGCGGGACGCTCGCTCGACAAGGCGCAAGCATTTGCCGAGAAATTCGGCATCCCGCGCGCATATGGCAGCTGCGAAGAGCTCGCGGCCGATCCGGACGTCGAGATTGTCTATGTCGGCACGCTGCACACGATCCACAAAGAGAACGCGCTTACGCTGCTGCGCGGCGGCAAGTCCGTGCTCTGTGAGAAGCCGTTCACAATCAACGCTGCTGAGGCTAGAGAGATTGCGGAGTTGGCCCGCGAGAAGGGCCTATTCCTGATGGAAGCGATGTGGACGCGGTATCTGCCCGCGATCGTCAAGGTGCGGGAGTGGCTGGACAGCGGAGCAATCGGCGATGTGCGCATCGTGAAGGCTGAGTTTGGCTTCGACGCGGGTTGGAATCCCGAAGGCCGGTTGCTGAACAAGGAAAAGGGCGGCGGCACGCTGCTCGACGCCGGTATCTACCCGGTGTCGTTCGCATCGATGGTGTACGGCGGTGAGCAGCCTTCCAATATCGCGAGCACTGTATCGATTGGTGAGACTGGCGTAGACGAGCAGTTCTCGCTGTTGTTCGAATACGGTGGCGGCCGCTCCGCAAGCCTGCATGGCTCGGTACGAGTGTCTATGACCAACGAGGCTGTCATCTACGGCACGAAGGGGCGAATCGAAATTCCGAGATTCCTGTTCGCCAAGGATGCGACGCTGCATGTGAACGGGAATGAGCCGGTCGTATTCAAGCACGAGATCGAGCCGTCCGGCCACTTCTACCAGGCGATCGAGGCAATGGAGTGTCTACGTGGGGGCCGCAAGGAGAGCCCAATCATGACTGTCGACGAAACGGTTCGAATTATGGAGACGCTAGACCGGATCCGGCAGCCGTGGGGACTTAAGTATCCAAGCGAAGCTTAATCGGTTGAGCCGCTACTTCATGCACTAAGTATCTAATGGTTGGATAGAAAACCCCTGGCATGCTAAGAATGCCAGGGGTTTCATTGATTAGGAACACTTTTGAATTAAGATCGTCAGGCTTACCAAAGTCACGAAGATTGTAGCTCCCATGTCAGAGAGGATTGCGATCCAAAGCGTTAGCCAACCAGGGATTGTCAACAATAACGCGATCAGCTTAAGACCTAGCGCCACTCCGATATTGAAACGAATTACGCGATTAACGCGGCGCGCGATCCGAATGGCGGTCGGCAGCTTGCCAAGATGATCCTGCATAAGCACAATATCGGCGGTCTCGATGGCGCTATCGGTTCCTTTGCCCATGGCGATGCCGAGTTGAGAAGAGGCCAGTGCAGGTGCGTCATTGATGCCGTCCCCGATCATACCGACCGTTCCGCGCACGGCCAGCTCTTTAACCTTTGCCACTTTGTCCTCAGGTAGGAGGCTGCCGTAACTTTCGCTTACGCCAACCGCTCTTGCAACTTTCTCGGCCGTCTTCTGATGATCTCCTGTCAGCATGACGGTACGACGGATGCCGCTGCGATGCAGCTCACCGATGACCTGCGCGCTTTCCTCCCGAATCTCGTCCGCGATTCCGAACATCCCCAGAACTTCGCTTTCATCAGCCAATAGGACAAGAGTCAGACCTTCATCTTTTAGACTTTGAACAGCAGATCGAATTTCATCGGTAAAAGGAATATGAGAGATGCTCTTCTCATTGCCAAGCCAGTACTTACGTCCATCGCACACGGCTGTAATTCCTTGGCCGGATATCGTCTCGATCTCATCGGCTTCACTGGATGTGATTCCAAGCCGACTGATTTCCTTCATCACGGCTTTAGCGAGCGGATGTTCCGAAGCCTTCTCGATCGCGCCTGCGATGGAGTAGAATCTCACTTCATCGTAGACGACTGTTTTCTCCACATGGGGCTCACCTTTAGTCAATGTTCCGGTTTTGTCGAAAGCAAGGGTGTCCAATCGTCCAAGTTGTTCGAGGAAAACCCCGCCTTTGACCAAAATTCCGTTCCGCGCATTACGGGTGATTCCAGCAACGATCGCGATCGGGGAGGACAGAATCAACGCGCAAGGGCAGCCAACGATAAGAACAGCTAAGCCTTGATAGAGCCATTCTTGCCAATCGCCTCCTAGAAGAAGAGGAGGGATGAGGATGACCAGAATGGCGACGACGATAATGAGCGGCGTGTAATATTTTGAAAACTTGTTAATGAACAATTCCGTTGGTGTTTTGGTTTCCTGCGCTTCTTGTACCAGATGAAGAATCTTGGCCAACGAGGAGTCCTCATACGCTTTGTCGATGCGGATATGCAGAACGCCTTCGTTATTGATGCTTCCGCCGAATACCGGCTCGCCGCTTGCTTTCTCCACGGGCAATGATTCTCCAGTAATAGCGGCTTCGTTCACAGAACTCTTGCCGCTCGTGACCGTACCATCCGAAGGAATCTTCTCACCAGGTCTAACGATAACGGTATCGCTAACCTTCAGGCTGGCAATAGGGACTATCGTCTCGATGCCATTGTCTACCTTTACGGCTTCTTTAGGAGCAGCTTGCAGCAACGTCTCCATTGACCTGCGGGCTTTGTCCATTCCTATGCCTTCGAGCAGTTCGTTGAGACCGAATAAGATAGCGACAAGTGTCGCTTCCTTCCAATCCCCGATCGTGGCCGCTCCAACAAGGGCGATCGTCATCAAGGTATCGATATTAAATTTGAACTTTGCAAGGTTCTTCAAACCCCGCCAGAAGGTGGAGTAACCGCTTAGAATCGAAGCAACCGCGTATAGGGAGATGGAAACGGCCGCCGATAAGGATCCTTGCGATAGCATGGCCAAGAAATACAGAAGGGTAGAGACGGCCAATAACCCGATCATTTTTTTCGTGCTTCCGCTTCCGTGGTCGTGATCATGACCGTCATTATGACTATGATCATGATCATGGTTGTGATCATGCTCGTTTGAATCCGTATTATTACGTGCCTGTGATGAGCGAGGCTCCAAAGTGGCTCCGTCTGATTTTAAAATGCGTTTGACTTTCTCAAGATCGACATTTTCATCCACCAGTAACTTGCCGGAGTTATAGCTTAGTCTCGCCGTATCCCCGTGCTCAAGCTTTCTGATTTCCTGCTCGAGCTCATTCGTACAATTCGGACAGGACAATCCTTTCACCCGGTGTTCGATCCGCATCGTATCACTGCTCCAATCCAACACTAACATATGAGTATATGTTCATATGATATGCCGAAGATAAAGGTAGTGTCAATCTTTTCTAATGTGAAACAGAGTTCTAATTTTCCCCGGAAACACTTGGGTTTATGTGAACGATATAGCTCTTTCGAGTCATGCCATCCAAACACACGAATGATACGATAAACCATATAGGTAGAAGGAGCTGCGATATTTTGAAAAAAGCGTCTTTGTTTTTATCAATTATGATGTTCATCATGATGTTGTTTCCAGCGTCTGTATTGGCGCATACGGGACTCCTGAGCGCGTCCCCAGATGAATCGGAGAAAGTGGGTAAGCCCGTTACTGAAATTCGTTTGACATTCGGTACTAAGATTGAATCGATCAGTACCATTAAAGTAACGGACGAACAGGGGACAGAAGTAGGGGTAAAAGTAGAGACAGATAAAGATTCCATGACGGGGTCGTTCGAACAGCCGCTTGAGAATGGCCGCTATTCGGTTGAATGGCGCATTATAGGGGAAGATGGTCACGCGATAAAGGATACATACTCCTTCACCGTTGCAGTGCCTGAGCCGGAGATAGCTCCAACACCTGAACAAGAGCCATCAGAAGACACTCGACCTTCTCAGGAGAATGCAGCCAATACCGAGCAGACAGGCGGATCTGAAGTTACTGGTGACATGACTAATGAGACAGATGAGACAGGAGATTCAGTGAGTAATAATACGGAAGTTCCAACCGCGGATCAGAACGATTCTTCCGAAACCATAATTAGTTCGTCATCCTCTTCATTCTCGATGAGTACCAGTACAATTATTGCAATTGCAGTGTTGGTATTATGTTTAGTTATAGCAGTGTTTGGCATGAACTCGATTCGAAAAAGGAATAAATAGAATGAACTCTCTGTTGGAGTCCGCGGAATACGCGGACTTTTTTATTTTCTCACATTAATTGTTGATCTAGAGGTGAACAGTTTCATCCATCATTCCGTCACCTCTAGCACGAGCCTTCGTTTTCTATTTTATCCTTGCATTCCGACCAAGTAAGGCATTTACAGCTTAAGCCACTGTCCAGGATCTGTATCATCGAATTCAGCTGTCTCTTCCGTTCTTCAAGTTCGGACCGTTTTTGCTTAGCCATCAGCTCCCAACGATCCGATAAAGAATCGCTTGGTTCAAATCCTTCAAACAGAATCGTGATTTCCTGAATACTGAATCCTGTTTGTTGAGCGATTTTAATAAAATTAATGCGCTCTAATAGCCCTTCGTCATATCGGCGTTGACCATTTTTACGCTCAGGAGCAGGGAGAAGACCAACGGATTCATAATAACGCAGTGTAGAGGCGTTAATATTTGCCTTTGCCGCGAGCTGACCAATACTCAGTCCGGCCATAGATACACCCCCTTGACTTAAAGCTAACTTTAAGTTTTATGATTGCATTATAACTTTGCTGGAAGGTGATGTAAATGAAAAAAGGGAGTTGGCTCGTTGGTTTGGGACTATTAGGAGCATGCGCTTTGTGCTGCACGCTGCCGCTGATTGGAGGTCTAGCTGTTATAGGACTATCCTCCATCTTTTTGAATCCGATTGTTATGGCAGGTGTCGCGCTTCTATTCATCGTTGCGGCCATCTTGATTTATCAAAGACGAAAAGCAGGTGGCACTTCTTGTATGTCAACTGGATGCAGCTGCAGTTCTTGCAAGACGAAAGGAGCATAATGATGCGTACAGTATGGTTATCATCCGTTAAACTTGATGCCCCAACGCAATTTGAAACTGAATCCTCTATCATGGACATCAAAGGTCTATAATGATTATAATACTAAGAAGGGAGGAGAGAAATTTGCAATTCTCCAAAAGCACAGATTATGCCCTGCATGCTCTAGTTCATCTGGGAAACTCGGAGCGTTGCAATAACGTCGGGATAAAGGAATTAGCCGGGGCACTTGGCGTTTCCGAAAGCTATTTATCCAAAATCATGTCCAAACTGAGGCAGGATGGAATCGTACGTGCTGTGACAGGGGTGAATGGCGGCTACGAACTTGCAAGGTCGGCGGATCAGATTACGTTCCTTGATGTCATTCAAGTGATTGAAGGTAGACAGCAGCTATACGAATGCTCGAATACGAGCTCGCGGCAGCATCAATTCTTAGCGGAAGAGGCGGCTGTGCAGCCGGATCAGAAACGTCTGAATGAGAACGTATGTTTGATCGAAAAGGTTATGTATGGTGCGGAACAGCAACTGTACCAATATTTACGGGGGCACACGATCCAGTCGGTATTGGATGAAGCTTTCAAGCGTTGGACCCATAAGGAAGACAAGAAGTGATACACTTCTTGTGCTTTAATTATGGATAATATAGATCCATTACGGAGGAGATTTTAGATATTATGAGAATGGAAAATGAACTTTTAGATGTGACCATTATTGGAGGCGGACCGGGTGGATTGAACGCCGCCTTGGTGCTCGGGAGGGCAAGAAAAAAGGTAACGATCATCGATGAAGGACGTCCACGCAACGCGGTAACTCGTGAGGTTCACGGATTTCTTACCCGCGACAAAATTACTCCGCATGAGTTTAGGCGAATTGCGAAAGAAGAAATTAGTAACTATCCCTCCGTATCATTCGTAGCGGACACCGTGGTGGCGATCACGGGAACTGACGGCCAGTTTCAGATTGAGACTGTGCAAGGACAAACTTTTGCAAGCAAAAAAGTTCTGTTTGCTGTTGGCATGAAAGATGAGCCGCTCGATATTCCAGGACTGAAGGACGTATATGGAAAAAGCGCTTTTGTTTGTCCGTATTGCGACGGTTGGGAGTTAAGGGATCAGCCGCTTGTCATCATTAGGAGGGGAGCTGAGCTTTTGCATTTTGCTGCACTCATATCCGGATGGACGGACCGCTTTACCGTCTGCACGAATGGACCTGATGAACTGACTGATACTGAGCGGAAGGAGCTCCGACGGCATCAAGTGCCCCTGTTCGACTCTCCGATCAGGAACATTGACTCCAGCGACGGGATCGTGCAGCAAGTCGTTCTTGCAGACGGGACGATCGTCCCATGCACGGGGATATTTTTCAAACCGGAGCTGATTACGGGATCGGACTTGCCGCGAATGATCGGATGTTCCATTACGGAATGGGGCGCTGTCGTAGTCGATGACTTCGGCAAAACGAACGTTCCTGGTGTCTATAGCGCTGGGGATGCAGCATCGCGAATGCATCAGGCCATTGCTGCTGCCTCGATGGGCGCCTTTGTTGCTGCGGCCATCAATAATGAGCTAAGTATAGAAGCTTGGGGGTGAAAAGGATGAGTAATTTGAACAATAGTAAGGAGGTTACCATACGAGTCCAAAGATAAAAACAAAGGCAGCCGAACATATATTCGGTTGCCTTTTTTTGGTTCATTGACACTTAAGCAGATGCTTCTATGGCGTATGTATTAATACTTTCTGCGTGAATAAGGCGGCTTGCTGCTATCCCAAATCCGAATATGTGCTCGTCCGATAGCCGTTCCATAGTGCCTGACTTCGCCATAATAATTATGATTTCCAGAATAGAAATCGAAGCGGAAGTGGGAGTCGTTGTTTTTCTTAAGCTCGGACTTGTTGTAATGTTCGCCCAATGGGCAGTCCCAGGTGTAAGTCGCTATCCAATTGTTATCAGAATCGAACAGTTCGAAGCTGCCTTGAGGACCGGACGGCGACCAGTCGCGGCCGCAAGCGCAGAACCACATGTTAGTGCCTGCTTTAACTACAGTTCCTTCCATTTCATTGACCGGAATCTCATGGTCTTTATTGCCGAATTTATAGAGCTTACCCCATTCTACCTTCACATTTCGGATCGTGACATCGGCATTGTAGTTTTCGATCGACAATTCCACAAACATACTATAAGCCACTAGCAAAACCTCCAATTAATGATAGCTAGGCTGAATATGAGCTGCACCGTAGTAACGGTGTCATACAGCTTATCTCCTAATTATACTAGTTTGTATCACGTAGAAATAGTAATTTTGTCGTATTATGGTGAATACTGCGTTGAGTAAATGAGGAGCGAATCAAATGTTGGAATGAATAGGTTAGTGTTTACATTACAACTAGTTTTTAGAATTTTATTGACCGACTGACGGTCGGTCAACTATAATTAAAAAAAATTAGAAAGAGATGTGATGATTGGTGGTCAGGACACGTGACGAAGGACTTAACGAAATTATAGAAACGGCTGAACGTCTGTTTCTGGAGAAAGGTTTCGACAATACAACGGTTCAGGATGTTGTGCAACGAATGGGCATTGCAAAAGGAACGTTTTATCATTATTTCAAATCGAAAGATGAGTTAGTGGATCACGTCCTTCAGCGTTACTCCGATCGCCTTATTCACGTAATGGAAATGATTGCAGGTAACAGTCAAATCGATGCAGTTCATAAATTGGAACAGATGGCCCAATCTTTTATTTATTTTGAAGGATGGAATAGCGACCTCATGCGTTACATCCATCAAGATCAAAGACTAGTGCTGAATCATTTGTTTGAAATCCGATGTAATAACGAGATTAGGCCTCTTGTTCAATCTGTTATCGAAGAAGGTGTTGAGGCTGGCTTGTTCAATGTGGAATTCCCAAAGCAAACCGCTTTTATGATCGTCGCGGCATTTGACTGCATTTTTGACGACGGCAGTCTGCGAACGGGTATTTTCGATCCAGAGGTTCTTGCTGCGATGGAAGATTTCTTGAATCGCTTACTAGGGGCGAAACACAAATTTAATTTATCTGAGGGAGGTGGCGGCGAGTGAACAATATGAGTAGGGGTAGAACGATTCTCACATTTATTGGAATTATCCTTGGGTATTTTATCGCACTGCTGGATACGACGATTGTGAATATTGCATTGCCGAAAACGGCTGAATACTTTAATCGTGATGTGAGTGATATTAGTTGGATCATGAATGGTTACAATATAGCATTTGCGGTGTTGATGTTAACAGCTTCGCGCATAGCGGATCAATTTGGCCGTAAAAAGCTTTTTCTTATTGGGCTCATTTTGTTTACGTTAACTTCTTTTTTGTGCGGAATCGCATCAACACTTGATTTACTCATTATGTTCCGTGTGTTGCAGGGCTTAAGTGCGGCCATTATTGTACCGGTCACCATTCCGCTGGCCATTCAATTATTTCCGAAAGAAAAACATGGCGCTGTTCTAGGGATTTGGGGAGCAATTGCGGGTGTGGCTAGTGCAAGCGGGCCAGCACTAGGTGGGATTTTGACCGAATACTTCAGTTGGCAGTCTGTATATTTCGTAAATCTTCCGATTGCTCTCGTTTCGTTTGTCTTTTCTTACATTTTATTAACAGAGTCTTACGACAAGACCGCTAGCAAAAACATGGATTTTGCTGGGATGTTAACGATTTCGGCCGCCATTTTCTGCTTTACATTAGGATTAATAGAGACATCGGATTATGGTTGGAGTTCCTTCTACGTCTTATCGTTATTCGCAGGATCATTACTATCACTTACATTGTTTATAGTTGTTGAAAGAAGATCCAAAGATCCGATGCTCCCCTTGTCATTGATGCGCATTTCAACCTTCAACGCTTCTTCCACTGCACTATTATTTACTTCGATTGGAACCGCTGCTGGAAGTTTTCTAATCGCCTTTTACTTAACGAGTTTACGTGATATGTCTGTCCTTGAAGGGGGAATGACGATTATTGCAAGTTCTCTGACTGCAACGGTATTTTCGGTCGTTTCCGGGCCGATGTCTGCAAAAGTAGGCGGCCGCTTTTTGGCAAGTCTCGGTTTGACCTTGATCACCGCAGCGGTTTATTTGTTTGGCAGCCTTGATGCGGATTCGACTCGCTTGGATGCACTGTGGCGGCTTTCTCTGTTAGGTGCAGGGCTTGGTATATCGGTTGTGCCGCTGTTTGGTTCAGCTGTTAATAACATTCCTGCCGACAAGCTTGGCATCGTGTCAGGAGTTACCAATGTGGCTCGTACACTCGGGATGGTAATCGGTGTCGCTTTATTAGCTACGATGCTGAGCAGTAATATGAAGAACGAACTTTCAACTGCGCGTGACAAAGTTATACTAACGATTCAAGCTTCCGCACTTGATGCATCTGTGAAAGACGGAATGATTGCAAGTGTTCAATCCATGGACAGTGAATCGCTGCAAGAAGGAAACGCTCAGCGACAGATGACATTAGAGAAAGTTATGGAACAGGTCGATCAACGTGAAACTGAAGCACTTCTTCAAGCACCAAGTGAAGAGCAGGAAACGGTAAAAGCCGCTTTTGATCTTAATCGAGAACAGATTAATCAGTTGTGGCCAACTATCCATGCTGAAATACGATCGTATATGGCAAAGGGATTTAGCTCAACTTTTCATCTGGTTAGTTTCTTGCTTATTCCAGGCATTATCATCGCTTACTTCTCGGATAAACGAAGGCAAAAGGTCAAAGGTGAAACCAAGAGAACGGCTGCCATTTCACATTAAATTCGCGCAAAATGAATATGAGGAGAAAACAGATGGACGATTGGAACCGATCTAGGCGGGACAAGAACGGCAAATTCCAGAACGAAATCCCAGTGATCGTGAAATTCTCGGCAGGAGACCTTGTAGCCATGCTTCGTGAATTCCTATCCGCTAAGACCCAGAGAAGGCCGAAGCAGCCGCTTCCTATCGTCCCCCTTCAGCGCGGCACGCTAAGCGACGGAAAGGACAAGATCTTGTGGTTCGGTCATTCGGCTTCCTTGCTGCAGATTGGAGGCATAACGATCCTGCTTGATCCGATGCTTGGCAAGAACCCGTCGCCGCTTCCTTTCTCCCGCAATCGCAGATTCAGCGTCAAGCTGCCTTTTACAATCGAGGAACTTCCTCCGATCGATATCGTTGTTCTGTCGCACGATCATCACGATCATCTGGATTCTTCCTCTATCCGCAAGCTTATTCCGAAAGCAGGCATTTTCCTCGTTCCGCTCGGAGTCGGCAAGAGAATCCGGACAAGAGGGGCGTCGTCCGATTCCGTCATTGAGCTGGATTGGGGAGAAGAACGGATCGTTCAGGGTATTCGCTTCACTTGCACGCCGGCGAGACATTTCTCGGGAAGAGGGCTGTTCGATCAGAATTCCACCCTATGGTGCTCGTGGGTCATCAAGACAGAGAAGAGAAGTCTCTTCTACAGCGGGGACGGGGGATACGGTCCTCACTTTAAGCGAATAGGCCGTCAGCACGGACCGTTCGAACTGGCCTTTATGGAATGCGGGCAATATATGGAAGTCGGGCAATATGACAAGCGGTGGAGCGGGGTACATATGCTTCCGGAGGAGACGGTACAAGCGCATCGAGACGTTCAAGGAGGAGTTCTGCTGCCCGTACACTGGGGAGGGTTCGCTTTGGCGCTGCATGATTGGAATGAACCTCCAAGAAGGTTGTCGGCTGCAGCTGAAGAGCAGGGCGTTCCATACCATATACCTAGAATCGGCGAAGCGGTCTATCTGGATCAGATTCCTCTATCTCCACAGAGGGATATATGGTGGCAGGACCTGGAAAGAAGTGTGGGCTAAGGAATCCATTAGCGGTCTATAGTCTGTTTAAGTCTAGGAGGTGTGTAATGAAGGTCAAACGAATCGTTGCCAATATTAATACGAAGGATATCACGGCAGCCAAATGCTTCTACCAAGATGTGCTCGGCCTAGAATTAATGATGGATCATGGTTGGATCAGAACTTATGGTTTAAACGAGGAGATGAGTATTCAAATAAGTTTCGCCTCACAGGGCGGCTCAGAAACGGCTACGCCTGATCTATCGATTGAAGTCGATGATGTCGATGCTGCATTAGAGGGCATGAAGCGATATGGTTTTCCGATAGAATATGGGCCTGTTGATGAGCCTTGGGGCGTTCGACGATTCTATGTCCGCGACCCGTTCGGTAAGCTTATCAACATTCTCACTCATGTGGACAATGATACTCTGGTATAACGGCCAAATCGTATGAACATTAGGAAGTGAAGTGATAATTCAACTATCGTTCGTAGAGTTAGTTGACAGAAAAGGAAAGCAGCTTACCGCAGTAAGACTGGGAAAGCTGCTATGTGGAATACATGGTCATCAATTATTAATTCATCATGAGTTTTTTCTTTTCTTATCCATTATTTCTTCTGTCTCAGCCCATATCAAATAACCAAGACCAAGAATTAATGCAAGAACACTTAGTGTAACAAGACGATCTCCAACGCTTGATAACAAGGCTTTAAATAACTCAGTAGACCAAGTTTCCATGCTTGATCCATAGATGGCGGCACTAATGTATTTTGCGATGTACAATAGAGCAGCAATTAAAATAAAAACGGAACCTGTACCACGCTTTGAAATATTAATCTCTCCTTACTTAATTAATAGAATATAGGAAACCAACTATGCCAATCATCTCGCTAAATTTCCAAAGGAATAATAAATCATCGCGAATAAGACGCTGGTGAAGATGCCCGGCGTCTTATTTATTGAATCCTAGTACGAGCGTGCTCTCCGTTAGCCTTAACCCTGTGCCGCATCCATGTTCATGCAGTTAATCGCCCATAGATGGCCATCCAAGTCCACGAAGCCCCAGTGATATATGAACCCATGATCTTCAGGTTCAGCGTGCAATTTCCCGCCCAAGGAGACTGCAGTATTCACGATTACATCGACCTTTTCCCGGCTCTCGAAGGCCAATGCGATCGTCATCTGTGCATACTTGCTCGTATCGACGGATTCCTTATCCGTGAGCGTATTAAAGAATGCTTGATTGATCAGCATGATCTGCAGGTTGTCGCCGATCACGATGGCTACTGAATTCTCATTATCAGGGAATTGCGGGTTGAGCTCAAATCCGAGTCCGGTGAAGAACGCTCTCGATTGTTCTACGTTTTTTACAGGCAGGTTGAAGCTCGTGAATGCGGACGTTAATGCCATTTTCAAAACACCTCTTCATCAAATTAGTTTGTATTCTTTTATGCCTTCGTTTATATAGACGACAGCCGATCTGGGAATTCATCGGTCCATTAAAGATCTTAAAGTGTTAAACCCTGAAGTCCGCGGAGATCGCGGGCTTTTCGACAAGCAGCCGACCTGTAATTTATAGAACGACGATAGACCTGCAGCGATGCTGCAGGTCTATCGTATGATCAATGGTTAAACGAAAGGGGAGGGTCCTTGCTGCAAATTTCCCGCTGCTGTGCGGAGATTTACGGCTGCTTTACGATATAGGTGACAGCATCATCGAGGTAGGTGTAGCTGCCTGTGGCAGCTTGATAAGCATACGTTTTAACGGTAAGTTTGATTGTCGTGCCGAGAGGGAGCAGATTATACTCTGCAGTTGGTACATCATACAGGACATATCCTCCCCCCTGTACCGTAGCGATGAGTCCCGTGCTATGAATGATCTGGCCGGTTGCTGCATTCTGATAGACGAGCTTGAAATGCGTGAGCGGGTCGCCGGAATGGTTGAATACGATATCTTCGATTTCCCCTAGCCCAGCCGGGCTAGCCGCAGTGCCGCGCGGATTCACAAAATCCGTCGCTCCGCTGGCAAATGCGACTGCGGTGCCGCCCAACGACAAACAGATTACGAGCATGAACATGAGCAGACTGTGTACCGATACTTTTCTCACTAGAATTCGCCTCCTTATTCTTATTCGGGTTCGGACCTTACTCCCACTTAAACCAAATTATCCCACAAAAAGATGCGTAGAGTATATGATACCATCCGATCAAAAAGTCGTGACCCTTCACCTACAGGGTGGATATGATGCCGAATTGAATCCGAACGAATACGAGTTTCATAGACAATTTAGTGAAGCGGAAGCATAGCTCAGCAACAGGTTGCAAATTGAAGTTGAGATCGCTTGCATAGAGGAAAAAGCGATACTTTTTTTCATCCAATGTCGAAATCGCCTCTGCTCAACCGACTTATATTGGAGTACGCATAAAAGGGGGCTTTAATTTTGGGAAAAGGGAATAGCAAAACAAGGAGCGGGTGGGTCCTGCTCCTTAGTTCAATCGCAGCGTTTATGGTCGTACTAGATACGTCGGTCGTATCCACGTCATTGAGTACCATGAAGCGGGAGCTTGACGCTTCGCTGGAGATGCTAGAATGGATCGTCAACGCTTATATCCTCTGCTTTGCCGTGCTCTTAATGACCGCCTCGGCTCTTGGTGACCGGTTCGGAAGACGTCTTGTGTTTGCGGTGGGCATCGGCGTGTTTACGACTGCATCTGCTGCTTGTGCCATGTCTGGAAGTCTAGGGTGGCTGATCGCCTTCAGGGCCATTCAAGGCGTCGGAGCCGCGTTAATCATGCCGTTGTCCGTCTCTCTCCTAAGCGCTGCATTCCCGCCTGAGCAACGGGCGAAGGCAATGGGACAATTCAGCGGCATCATAGGGTTGGCCGTTCTCGCAGGACCCGTAATAGGCAGCGCCGTCACCGAAGGGATTGCATGGCCATGGATATTCTGGCTGAATGTACCGATCGGAATCTTATTGTTAACGGCATTATGGAGTCGAATCAGTGAGAGCCATGGGCCGAATATTGCGCTGGATATCAAAGGGCTTCTACTGTTGACCTGCGGTGTACTTGGACTGGTATGGGGAATGATTCGAATCGGAGGAGGCGAGACTTGGTACAACTATGAAGTCTTGCTGCCGGTAGCAATGGGCCTTATCTGCATACTGCTGTTTGTCGGCTGGGAGCTCCGCGCTCTTCATCCCATGCTGCCATTGCGAATGTTTCGTTCTCGTTCTTTTTCTATGGGCAACGCAGCGAACTTTCTGCTATATACTTCGTTGATTAGTGCCTTGTTCTTCATAGCTCAATACTTGCAGGTCGGGCAGGGCTATAGCCCGTTAGGCACAGGTCTGAGAATGCTGCCATGGACCTCAATCGCTTTTGTTATCGCGCCGGTCGTCGGTAAACTGGTCAACCGGCTAGGAGAGAAGCGACTAGTTGTCTATGGGCTCTTCATGCATACGCTCGGCATGTTGTGGATGGGGATAATTGCAGCGCCGGGCACCCCTTATGGAGCCCTCATCGCGCCGATGATCATCAGCGGTTGTGGTTTGTCGATGGCGCAGACGTCAACGATGAGTGTTGTGATCGGATCAGTCGCACCGATCGAAATCGGCAAAGCGTCCGGCATATTCAATATGCTTCGTCAGCTTGGGAGCGTGTTCGGTATTGCGGTTCTAGCCATCGTATTCGCTGCGAACGGCGATTACACCTCCGCTCAATTGTTCACCAATGGATTTGCCCCGGCGATCCTTGCATCTGGTGTACTATCGCTGGCTGGGCTCTTCGTGGGAATGGCACTGCCTGGGCGGAAGCGCAATCTTGATGCGAACAAGGAAGAGATGGCTTGATGTTGCAAAAGTAGGTCTGTCGGTCAAAAGCTACAGGATATACAAGTCATGAAAATGATTGAACCAAGAAAATTGAAGAAGACGCCGGGGGAGTTGCCCGGCGTCTTTGAACCCTAGTACGAGCGTGCTCTCCGTTAACCTTAATCCTGTGCCGCATCCATGTTCATGTAGTTAATAGCCCACAGGTGGCCATCAAAGTAAGTAAGTGTGTTCCTTTACAATTGACCATGGGTCACTTATAATTGACTTTAGGTCAATTATATACGGAGGAACAAACATGAGAAAAAAAGTTGCACTTATTACAGGAGCTTCTGCAGGTATTGGAAAAGAGACTGCAATCGATTTGAAAAATAGAGGCTTTATCGTTTACGGCGCTGCTAGGCGGACGGAAAAGATGGAGGATCTTTCCGATCGAGGAATACACACAGTTTCTTTGGATGTAACAAATGAAATGTCTATGGTGAATTGTGTGAATGAAATTCTTGAGAAGGAAGGACAAATTGATATTCTCGTCAACAATGCAGGCTACGGTTCGTTCGGAGCGGTAGAGAATGTTCCGATGGAAGAGGCTAGACGCCAAGTAGAAGTTAACCTTTTTGGACTTGCTCGTATGACCCAGCTTGTATTACCAAGTATGAGAAAAAACCGATTCGGTAAAATAGTTAATGTTTCATCCATGGGTGGAAAGGTGTGGACATCTTTTGGCGGGTGGTACCACGCAACCAAGTTTGCCGTTGAAGGATTCTCTGATTGTCTTCGATTGGAAGTCGAGCCGTTTGGCATAGATGTCATCGTAGTGGAGCCAGGTGGAATCGCAACTGATTGGGGAATTATTGCCGCTGAGAATCTTCGGAAGGTATCTGTTGACGGTGCATATGAGCAAGTAGCAAATAAGTCGGCTGATAATATGGTTAAGACTTACACCGGAACTCTTCTCACAAAGCCAGAAGTCATAGCTCGCTGTATTGGTAAAGCTGTATCCGTCAAAAGACCGAAGACACGATATCTGATTGGTTTTGGTGCGAAGCCAATGGTATTTCTAAAAACTATATTTAGTGATCGTATGTTCGACAAAATCATCAAACGATTCAGTTAGAAGCACTCGATGCTACGGAGGACTATTTTATGATAAAACACCAAGGTGCCACAGCTATCGTGGCAGGTGCGACGGGACTCGTCGGACGAGAACTCGTAAACATGCTGCTGAATCATCCCGCGTACAATCGCGTAGTTGTACTTGTGCGTCGAGAGATCGGATTGTCTCATCCTAGGTTGGAAGAGCGCCACATTGTGTTTGACCGCATGGAGAAGGACGTGGAGGGGGAGTTATTTAAGGGCGCGGACGTCTTCTGTTCGCTCGGAACGACGATTAAGCAAGCGGGCAGTCAGGAAGCGTTTCGCCGCGTCGACCATGACTATCCTTTGTCGCTAGGACGGGTGGCTCGCCAAAATGGTGCAGCAAGCTTTATAATCGTATCAGCTATGGGCTCGTCTGATCGGTCGAGAATGTTCTACAACCGAGTAAAGGGAGAAACAGAACGGGATCTGGCTCTCCTTAGGCTCTCACGTCTTGTTGTGCTGAAGCCTTCTCTCATGTTCGGTGACCGTACAGATAAGCGTCCTGGTGAACGTGCAGCAATAGTTATTTTTCGATTGTTCGGCGCTCTAATGATCGGGCCGTTTGCTAGATACAAAGCAATCAAGAGTCGGAAAGTGGCTCAAGCGATGATCTTAGCCGCGCGAAGAGAGGGACCGAGTTTGGAAGTTTTAGAGTCCGAGGAGATATCCGCACTTGCTGCATCAGTATGACCCTTGGATTGAGTTGGAGGAAGATGTATGGCAAAACGTGCCATGACGGATGAAGCAAAAGCCTTGAAAGTTCAGGCGATTCTTGATCAAGCAGCGAAGATGTTTATATCAACAGAGTACAATCAGATTAAAATGTCTGATATAGCTAAAGAGATGAATGTGTCGAAAGGTATTTTGTTCGTCTACTTTAATACAAAGGAAGCATTATTTTTTAACCTGCTCTGTAGGGAGTATGAAAAAAGGCTTGTACGTCTTACAGAACTGATAAGTGAGACACCAGTAAAAAGTTTCGGTGACTTTAAACGTCTTATTATGACTGAACTTAATGAACTCGTAGATCAAAAGCCGTTATATATTCGCTTAGAAGCAATGCGCTCGGCTGTGTTAGAAAAAAACATTGATGCTGAATTGCTCTTGAAGATGAAAACAGATCTGTACTCAAAAATGATGGAAATGACATCTCTAATCTGTGAAAATAGTAAGTTAACGAAGAGCGATGTGATGAACATCTTCCATGCTCAGGCATCTATTATTATCGGGTGTAAGTTGTCGGCAAGCTACCCTGTAGAACTATTGAACCTCGTTGAGAAGAATGGTCTGGCTGGTTTTAAGCGAGACTTTAGAGCAGATGTCTTATCGACTATGCAACGATATTTGGATGGATATACCCTATGTGTAGGATGACAAGAACATATATCGTAAACCGACGGCAACACGGAGCATTAAGGCCAAATTGAAAGGCATGAGCCCAGTGCAATACCGGAACCATGCCTTTCAAGTAGCCTAAGGTCAAACATCAACAATAGAATTTAACTTGGCCTAGATTTTAAATATTGCACCCACTTCGCGTGCAGCTCAGCTTCTGATAATTGAAATGCGCCCTGAAAATCAGTGGCATTGCGTATGAATTTGTTGAGCGCATCTGAACTGAAAGTATGGAGGAGGTATTCTACAATCAAATTCGAGAATCCATATCCTCCTATCTTCTCAAAATCCCAAGTATCATCAGTTAATGCTTGAAAGCTAGGGACGGCATCATTTCGAATCGCTTCTGAGGTGCTGTACTGGATATAATCTTCTGACATTTGTTTGGCTTCATGTCCGCTGAGTCCATGAGTAAGCCATTTCGGTGCCAACGGATTGATATCTTTCACTAACCACATCGTAAACAAGCCTATAGTGTGTCGTAGAACCGATTTATACGTATGTTCAGGGCCTGGGTTTAGTGGGGATACGATCTTAATTTTGTTGTGTTCATAGGTACCCATGAACCAATCAGGCGCATCTGGTTCGCCTATTGCTTGATGAAAAGTGGACAGATCGGGATAGATTTCGATAGCGATTTTCTGAGAAGGCCGATGACGATAGGTTGCAAGAATTCGATCTACATTGTTTTTCAGCTCTTCAAATAAGTCATGGTATACCTTGTTCATACCATCATTCTTACTGGACGCCTCGCTTTTATCCACAATCAATATCAGTTCTTTGATAGACATGATTGTAATGTCACCCCATTCTTTTAATTCTTTCTTTAGTTTGTTTAAGGCACGGTAAAGTCTATTCTTTACCGCGCTTTCAGGCATTCCGATGATTTTGGATATTTCCAATAAAGTGCAGTCAACAAAAAAGCGCAATGATATGATTTGCTGGTCTAATTCATTCAATTGAGCTAATGCAGCAGTAATATCAATACGGATATCGATAGATCTAGCTATATCGAGGGAAATCGATTGGGACTGAAAATCGATATCTTCGTGCACTATTTCTTTATTTCGTGATCTCGTACGATACTCGTTCTTTACAATATTTTGCGCGATTTTGAATATCCAAGTAAATAAACTGGAGTTATGATTAAATAAGCGAAAGTTTTCCATTGCTTTTAAGAAAGCTTGTTGAGTTAAATCATCGGCTGCTGCCGAATTTGTCTTTACTGCGATATAATTTCGAATTCGCTCTCGATATTGATCATAGACGGCTTCGAAATGCTGAAGTTGCTCCTGTTCCTCCGGAAGAACAGGGATTTTCGTTTTGTCCTGAGCTCGTGACACCTGTAGTACCTCCTCCTGAACTTACAATTCATTAGACACCGAAGGGAGGTAAAAAGCCACATCATTGTAAAATAAATTTTCAAGACGACATTCCACTGTATCTAAACCCCGAATTAATCTATCAATCCAACAGGAAAGGAGAGCTACGTAAGATCATGACAAGAGGTATAACGGACTCGTCAATGAAGAACCGCAAGAGCTCTGATCCACTTCGGGCATGCAACTAAACAGCCTTAGTCCGGTGAGATTACCAGGCTAAGGCTGTCTGCATGAATTAGAGATTAATCATAGACAAGGCGGATTTGTAGCGAGATAAGTTTACGTGATTGACCTGTCGTACCTGCAACGGCTCCGTCGCGCACCTAATTTTTGCCATCCAATACCTTCAACGTTGGCACGATATTCGACATGCACGCCTTCCATATTCTGAAGAACGATACGAATGGCTTCCATACGACGATTTTGAACGATAAATCCATTGCCATAGGATATTCCATCTGCGCCGGTGCCGACGGGCAGCCCGTCTTTCACCCAACTAGGTGACCAACCATAATCTTGAAAGTGAGCCAGGTAAGAGATGTGGGCGTTGTAGCAGGTAGGGGACCATTAAGATTGAACCGATATCTTACATCCTGATTGTGCGCTAGAGGCAAGGCGACGTCTGGCATCGCCTGCATCGGCTTGTCGCGATTAATTGCGGAGCCGACCTTCGGAAAAAGAGCCGGAACGCTGCGAGCTCTTTGCATGCGGCGTTTCCCGCTGCGGTTCGATATAGATCGGTCACGTTGAATAGGGCTTCATTCATGACTTGGCCGTGAAGAAGGCAGCATTCTTCATGAACAGGCTTTCCAGCTTTGCCACTAGCGGACCGTCAAGCTCCGATACCTGCCTGATCGTTAACCACTCCGGATCGCTGCGGAAGCGGTCGTAGTTCAGGTTGCGGGTCTCCATGTCTTCATGCTCGACGAGATAATATAGCCGATTCTCGGCTTCGTCCCAGTCTTCCCAGAACTGCGTCACATTCATGCCGTGCTTCGCGAACAAAGCAAGGACATGGTCCCGGAACCGATCCTGGATCGCCTTCATCTTGCCTGGGTGAATATGATAAATCCGCAATTCGTACAACATGGTTCTCGTCTCCTCCTATGTTGCTTTTTGTTCGAAATTCTACCTTCTAGCAGATAAGAAGTCAACCCTGAGCTGCATAAACGTATTCGATAGACGTTTTGGAGATAGCTAGCTCGAGATATAGGGTCGGAGAAGTATCAGAGTTTTTTATTTCTATGAAAAATCTAATGATTGTATATCCCTTTTCCCGAATGCGCCTATTTTAGCATGAAAAAGACCGATCAGAAGGACGCCTAGTGATCCGGAGATCCATGTGGGAATGGGGTACTGCTTAACATCTGCAAGGAATACGAGTAAGACTGTGACGTTAAGACCTGCCCATCCTGCCACAAGATTCGGAAGAGACGAGTTTCCAAAGACGCAAGGATAGGATTCTTTGGTTATGCCCTTTACAAAGTGTGGAATAGAATTAGCACCAAACACCCCGGCCAAAAAACAAAGAGCGATGTTGATTAACATTGAAATCTTCCTTTCGTTAATAAATAATGTTCGAAATTTAGTATGCCACCTGAGACGTTCTGATACATGGTGCCAAAAGTAACAGGCTAATGGCTGAAGGAGGAATCGAAGCGGATGGGTACAGATGGGCATCGGTTGAAAGCTCTAGGAGACTTCATAAAATCTTGCCGTACTAGGCTCACTCCCGACAACGTCGGACTGCCTTCCGGCTATACCCGGCACGTCTGCGTCTGCTGGAAGTCAAACGATTACTCCGGTTTGAAGAAAATAATCGACGACATCACTTATCCGGCTATGGTAGTCAACAATAGAGCAGATGTTCTTGCGTGGAATACAGCGGCTTGCGACTATTTTGTCGATTTCTCTACGTTGCCTGATAGGGAAAGGAATATGCTCTGGCAGTGGTTTGCGAACCAGACCTTTCGAACCCGAATTGCCAATTGGGAGGAGCGCTCACCATATGCTGTTGCCTTATTCAAAGGTATTTGCGACAGATATGCTGGAGATCCCACGATCTCGCAGTTAATAGACGATTTAAAGCAGGTGAGCGCGTATTTCGCTGAGCATTGGACTCATCATGAGGTTAGACAAAAATCAGGGGGAATTCTTGAGTTTTTATTTTCCGACGGCGATAGTAGCATAAATCCATATTTCTCAAACACGTCAATTGCTTCGATGGTCCAAAGTCAATGATCGATGTGTAATAATAACTAACACAAAGTATCTATTTCTACTGTAATCGAAGGATATAAGTTGACTTATGTAATGAAACATGACATAGTTTTTAATATCAATGAGGGAGAGAGTGGGACTTCATCACGAGGGGGTAGGGAGAATGTAAGGACGATTACCAAAACATGTCTATGAGTAGTTGGCTATATTAGAGAATTGGCCGAACGCCTCCAAATTACACCTCTTGCTTGTCTAGAGTGGATTCAGCGTTGCGCAGAACTAAGACAAGTGTGCCGCACTCCCAATCCAAACGACAAACGAAGCGTTTTAATTGGTCTTACGGATGATTCGACGAGGCTTCTTGACGATTAATCCGAGATTCATATGGAAGAACTAAGCGTGCAGATATACTAGCATTCGACCTTCAGAAATAACAAAAATCGGAATAAGGCCAACCGATCAAATTGGGAACTCGCCTATCAGGCACCTACCATAATATGCAGGACGGCATTGCAGTAGAGCTTGTTGTCATACATAAAATCGATGCCGATATATATATGCTTGAACAATGCTTGACTCCACGCACAAGAAAACAACCTATTCTTCCACATCCCGTCTATCCATCCGGATTTCTAAATCGCAACCTAACGGTAAGATCGTACTTATTGAAACAATTGAATATTAGGCTGATTAAACTAATGCGGCGTAGGAGGGGTGCTGATGGCAGTCGTATCTACAATCCCGGACTCGGTGATTCAATCAGAGATCGAGCTTACCAATGTCAGCATGCGATATCAGGCATCCTCGGAAGATCTGGCCCTGCAGGAGGTAGGTCTCCAGATTCAGAAGGGAGAGTTCGTCTCGCTGCTAGGTCCGTCGGGCTGCGGTAAAACAACGCTCCTCCGTCTGATGGCAGATCTCATTCAGCCGACGAGCGGGACGATAACGGTCGCGGGCGGCACAGCCAGAGAAGCGCGTCTTGCACGTAAGTATGGCATCGTCTTCCAGCATCCCACCCTGTACGATTGGCGTAAGGTACGTCACAATGTCATGCTTCCGCTAGAACTTGCGGGCATGCCCAAGCCGCTGCGCAAAAGCCGCGCTGATGAGCTGCTCGAACTGGTCGGGCTCTCGAAGTTCACTGACCATTATCCGTGGCAGCTATCCGGCGGCATGCAGCAGCGGGTCGCCATTGCGAGGGCGCTGTCTATGGAGCCGGAAATTCTGCTCATGGATGAACCGTTCTCGGCGCTGGATGAATTCGCGCGGGAGCGACTGAACGAGGAGCTGCTGTCGATCTGGAGCAAGGTGGGCAGCACCGTCGTCTTCGTCACGCATAGCATCCCCGAAGCGGTGTTCCTATCCGACCGGGTATTCGTCCTCTCGCCGCATCCGGGCCGTCTCTCGGCAGTCGTTGACATTACGCTCCCAAGACCCCGAACGGCTGACGTGAGAGGGAGCGAAATGTACTTCCGGCTCATTGCCCAAATCCGCGATAGTTTCGAAGGAAGGTGAGCGGATGGAGGACAGCATAAGGAAATCAATCCGCGTTCGGAAGGCGGCCGATTCACTTCCGATCGTCGTCTGGCTGCTTGCTGGGGTGACGATATGGGAATTGACCTCATGGCTTCTTGTGTCGGCACATGTTCCATTGGCACAATCGAGGCTTCCTTATCTCCACCGGGTGTTGGAGGCTTTCATCGATTATTGGCCTTCGCTATGGCGGGAAGGGCGAACGACCTTCGCTAACGCAGGGATCGGGTTCGCGCTGGGCGGTCTGGCAGGGGCCGCGCTAGCGTTGTTCATGAGTATGTCCCGCTGGATGGAGCAACTGGCCTTCCCATATGCGATTGCCTCTCAAATGATCCCCATCCTGGGACTTGCGCCAATTCTATATGGGATCGTCCGCGATGAAGCTGCCGCTCGTATGCTGATCGCAGGCTATATCACCTTCTTCCCAGTCGCGCTCAATATGCTTCGCGGGCTCCGCAGCATCTCTCCGTCAGCATTGGCTTTGATGCATGCTTATGGCGCCGGATCTGTTGCGTGCTATTGGAAGCTCCGTATCCCGGCCGCGCTGCCAGGCTTGTTCACCGGATTAAAAATCGCCGCACCGCTTGCTGTAACCGGTGCGATTCTGGTAGAGCTGATGGGGGCACAGCACGGAGTAGGCGTCATTATGCTCCGCAATCTCTATTATGGCCCGTCTCATGTGTACTTGTTCTGGTCCACGGTTGTGCTTGGCGCAATGCTTGGCATACTTGCGTACGGCATAATCAGCGCAGCTGAGCGTCTGCTCACGCCGTGGCAGCCTGAATTTCGCATAAAAGGGGGAGGAACCTGATGGAGCTGCCATCCGCTGGCGAATCCGAACAACCGGCACGAATCGTGTACGAGACGCCCCCTGCACGGCAGCCGCTTCAATCCTCCAACAATCGCGGTTGGCTGCATGGATCAGCCTCGGCTGCCCAACGTATGGCTATTCCACTGCTAGCTTTCGTGTTGCTGCTGACACTCTGGCAGTTGGAGGCGTTGCACCGGCTGCTGGGCCTGCACACCTATCAGCTTCCGCTGCCGTCGGCCATCGCCTCAGCGATAAGCGACAACGCTGCGCTGCTGCTCGATTATGCGGCGTATACACTGACGGAAGCTGTGATTGGCCTGCTGGCTGGTGCGGCAGCTGGATTGGCGGTCGCACTGGCAGCAACCGCATGGCCAAGATGGGGCGCACCGGGCATCGTGCTTGCGGCTGCGTTGAACGCCGTTCCGATTGTGGCGCTTGCGCCCATTATGAACTTGTGGTTCGGCGGCGGCATCGGTTCGCGCTCAGCTGTTGTGGCGATCGGCACGATGGCAGTCATGGCAATCAGCGCGCATAAGGGGATGCGCAGCATCGACCCGCTTGCTATCGATTTAATGCACAGCTATGCCGCGAGGAAACGAGAGGTGTTCCTGTATCTGCGTCTTCCCGCGAGCCTCCCCTATATTGCTGCTTCGTTCAAGATCGGCACGACCGCAAGCATGATCGGCGCTATCGTCGGTGAATTTTTCTTCTCCTCGAAGGGACTTGGTTATCTGCTCTCCAACTCGATTAAGATCACCCGTATGCCGCTCGGCTGGTCCTGCATCGTCATTGCCGCTGCCGCAGGCGTTCTGTTCTATCTGCTCGTTGAATCACTAGAGCGTCTGGCGTTACGCTGGCATCCATCGCAGCGGGATTAGTCCGAGGTACGGTTTATATAGAATCCAGCGGGTCCCCCCAGGGAACTGCGAGGTACAATTGCCGTCGATAAGGAGAGGGTAGGAGATGGAGAAGAGAAGAGGAAACTTGCAGAGGATCATACTGGCGTGGAGCATGATAGCGCTCCTTGGACTGCTTGCAGCCTGTGGAGATAATGACACTAGCAAGGAAGACGACGAGGGCGGCAAAGCAGCAGATCTGGTAAAGGTGAAGCTGCAGCTGAAGTGGGTACCGCAGGCCCAATTCGCCGGCTATTACTTAGCGCAGGACAAAGGCTATTACGCAGACGAGGGACTTGAAGTGAAAATCGTGCCTGGCGGACCGGATATCGTGCCAGAGCAGCAAGTAGCGAATGGCGCTGCGGATATCGGAGTTGATTGGGTCGCCAGCCTGCTGGCAAGCCAGGAGGCAGGGCTTCCGATCGTCGAAATTGCACAGGTGTATCAGCAAAGCGGTCTAGTGCTCGTGTCCAAGAAGTCAGCGGGAATCGCGACCCCTGCGGACCTTGCGGGCAAGAAAGTCGGCAACTGGATGGGCGGCAACGAGTTTGAGATACTCGCGCTGTTCGACAAGTATAAACTTGATCCGAACAAGGATCTCTCCTTCGTCAAACAGGGCTTTACGATGGACCAATTTCTGGGCGGGCAGCTGGATGCAGCATCCGCGATGACCTATAACGAATATCCGGTCGTGCTGGAGCAGGGCATTAAGGCAGAAGAGCTATCGATCATCGACATGAATAAGGAAGGCGTTGCGATGTTGGAGGACAATTTGTTCGCGAACCAAGATTGGCTGGCAGCTAACAAGGAGACGGCGGTGAAATTTGTCCGTGCATCGCTTAAAGGCTGGAAGGATGCGATCGCAGATCCAGATGCGGCTGTCGACAGTGTCATGAAGGTCGCGGAGGAAGGATCAACGACGCGCGATCACCAAGTGACAATGATGAAGGAGGTCGCCAAGCTCGTCGCACCGGAAGGCTTCGACCTTGCCAAGCTTGGCGTCATCGACGAAGCGAAATTTAAGCAAACGGCGGATATCGCCCTGCAATTCGGCGTTATCAAGAAGCCGGCCGATCTTACCAAGGCCTATACAACAGAGATAGTTGAGATGGCGGGCAAGTAGGCGCTTTATCCGACATAAGTTAAAGTAGACAACTAGCGCGATTCGGGAGAGGTGTCCTTTGTTAAACGTCAGAGGCGCCGCCCGGATCTGGCAAGAATGGGGATGCGAAAGGAGAGACTGCGATGGCGCTGACCGAACAACCGGTGAAGCTGCGCAATATGATCGGAGGCGTATGGGTGGAATCCCGCGACTCGGTGTATGAGGATGTGTATAATCCGGCGACAGGAGAGATCATCGCACAAGTGCCTTTGTCGACGGCGGACGAACTAGATGAGGCGGTGGCGGCGGCGGCGCGGGCGTTCGGAGAGTGGCGCAAGGTCGCCGCGCCGAAGCGAGCGCGCTATCTGTTCCGGTATCAGCAGCTTCTCTCTGAGCATATCGAAGAGCTCGCCGCTCTCATTACGAGAGAGAACGGCAAAAACTTGGAGGAGGCGCTCGGCGAGGTCCAACGGGGGATTGAATGCGTCGAATTTGCCGCAGGTGCGCCGACACTATTGATGGGAAGCCAGCTGCCGGACATCGCCTCGGGCATTGAATCCGGCATGTACCGCTATCCGCTCGGCGTAGTAGCAGGTATTACACCTTTTAATTTTCCGATGATGGTGCCGTGCTGGATGTTCCCGCTTGCCATTGCCTGCGGCAACACGTTCGTGCTTAAACCATCTGAGCGTACCCCGCTGTTGGCAGGCCGATTGGCGGAGCTGTTCATTGAATCCGGCTTCCCGCCGGGAGTGCTCACTGTCGTGCATGGGGCGCATGCCGTCGTGAACGCGATACTGGAACATCCCGATGTACAGGCGATCTCCTTCGTTGGTTCTCAGCCCGTGGCGGAATATGTGTACAAGACCGGCACCTCACACGGCAAACGAGTGCAAGCGCTCGCAGGGGCCAAAAATCATTCCATCGTGCTCGCCGATGCCGATCTGGACAATGCGGTACGCAATATTACGGCTGCCGCCTTCGGCTCCGCCGGAGAGCGTTGTATGGCCTGCTCGGTCGTAGCGGTAGTGAATGAAATTGCGGATACGCTTGTTGCGAAGCTGGTGGAAGCGGCCGACGTTATTACGATCGGGAACGGGCTGGAGGAGGGCGTATTCCTTGGGCCGGTCATCCGGGCGTCGAACAAGGCGCGAACGCTCCGTTATATCGAACTAGGTGTGGCGGAGCAGGCTGAGCTCGTTCGAGACGGCCGGCTTGATGCGGCAACGGCAGGGAATGCAGGTTACTTCGTCGGGCCGACGATCTTCGATCGGGTGAAGCCGGGGATGACGATCTGGAATGATGAAATTTTCGCCCCTGTGCTTGCTGTTGTACGGGTGAAAAGTTTAGAGGAAGCCATCGCCATTGCCAATCAGTCGGTTTTCGCCAACGGTGCCTGTCTCTATACGGACAGCGCGCGAGCGATTCGCACCTTCCGGGAAGAGATCAACGCAGGGATGCTCGGCGTCAATCTCGGCGTCCCTGCTCCGATGGCGTTCTTCCCGTTCTCCGGATACAAACAATCCTTCTATGGCGATCTGCATGCCAACGGCCGCGACGGCGTCGAATTTTATACGCGTAAGAAAATGATCACTGCCCGTTATTCCTAACCGCAGAGGAGCTGAGCCGTTATGCCCGGCGTAGATGATACCGATACGAAGGCGCTGGCCGATAAAGACCGCCAGTATTTGTGGCACAGCATGTCTCCCTACAGCGAGCATGACCGGCCGATGATTGTAACAGAAGCACAAGGGGCTTGGATTACGGACAGCGAGGGCAATCGGTACCTCGATGGGATGTCCGGCCTGTGGTGCGTCAATGTCGGCTACGGTCGGCGGGAGCTGGCGGAGGCGGCTTATCAGCAGCTCGCTACGCTGCCCTATTATCCGCTGACCCAGAGCCATCGGCCGGCAATTGAACTAGCGGAGAAGCTCAGCGAATGGCTCGAAGGCGAATACGTGGTGTTCTTCTCCAACAGCGGCTCGGAAGCGAATGAGGTCGCCTTCAAAATCGCCCGACAATACCAGGAGCAGATTGGCGAGCACAACCGCTTTAAGTTCATTTCGCGCTACCGTGCTTATCACGGCAGCTCGCTCGGCGCGTTGGCGGCGACCGGTCAGGCGCAGCGCAAATACAAGTATGAACCGCTGGCCAGCGGTTTCCTGCATGTCTCTCCTCCGGACAGCTACCGCCGCCCGGAGGGCATTAGCATAGAAGCATTCAACCGGCAATGTGCCGACGAGATTGAGCGGACGATCGTATGGGAAGGGAAGGAATCGATCGCTGGTGTCATTATGGAGCCGGCCATAACGGGCGGCGGCGTCATCGTTCCGGACGATGCTTACCTGCCGCGCGTCGAGGCCATTTGCCGCAAACACGGCGTGCTGCTCATCATCGACGAGGTCATCTGCGGCTTCGGACGATCCGGTTATAAGTTCGGGCATCAGAATTATGGCGTGAAGCCGGATATTATTACAATGGCTAAAGGACTGACGAGCGGCTATTTGCCGCTGGCAGCAACGGCTGTGCGCAAGGAGATTTATGAAGCGTTCAAGGACCCTGAAATGTATAGCCATCTGCGCCATGTGAACACCTTCGGCGGCAATCCAGCGGGGTGCGCGCTGGCTTTGGCCAACCTGAAGCTGATGGAGCGAGAACGTCTGGTGGAGCGAAGCTTCGAGCTCGGTGCGCGGCTTCGAAATGCGTTGGAGCCTTTGCGAAGCCATCCGCTCGTCGGAGACATCCGAAGCTTCGGCTTCCTGCTTGGCATAGAACTGGTTGCTGATCAAGGGACGAAGGAGCCGGCAGGGGTCGATATCGTGAAGCGAATTATCGGCGCCTGCAAGCGTTCGGGTCTCATCATTGGCAAGAATGGCGACACGGTAGCTGGCTTCAACAATGTGCTCACGATCAGCCCTCCGCTGTCGTGTACCGATAACGATGCAGCGTTCATCGTGGAGACGATCATGCAGGTGATGGCGCACGAAGCTGGATAGATGAATCTCTTCGTGTCAATGTCATTATGCGAATAGAATCGAGCCAATTTAGGTTGGGAGGGATAGGTGTGGAAGCACTCATGATTCATTCTCAGCGCATGGAAGCACGGATTATGGCACTTGCCGAGATTGGGAAAATCAGCGAAACCGGTGTGCGCAGGCTGGCGCTTTCCCCGGAAGATTTGCAGGCGGTTCTGCTTGTGAAAGGATGGATGGAGGAGGCCGGCCTTACGGCCCGGATCGATGCATTCGGTAATTTGATCGGCCGCTTCGAGGGTGCTGACCCAGCTGCGCCGGCAGTCATGATGGGCTCGCATATCGACACGCAGCCCTATGCCGGCCGCTTCGACGGCATCATTGGCGTTATCGGAGCGCTTGAGGCATTTCAGACGATGCGCGAGCAGGGAATAACGCCTGCTGTTCCCATTGAGGTAGCAGCCTTTTGCGATGAAGAGGGCTGTCGGTTTAATAAGGGGCTGTTCGGCGTTCGCGGAATACTGAATCAGCTGGAGGAAGGGGAATTAGCTCGCACGGACAAGGAAGGAATCACTCGGCTGGAGGCACTGATCGCCTTCGGCGGCGATCCCGCCCGATTCGCGGAGTCGGTCTACCCACCGGGCAAGGTAGGCGCATTCTTGGAGCTGCATATCGAGCAGGGCCCGGTCCTGGAAGCGCTCGGCGCGCCAGTGGGACTTGTGACGGGAATCGCAGGTCCGATCTGGTGGACGGTCGATCTCTACGGCTTCGCCGGTCATGCCGGATCGGTGCCGATGCCGATGCGCCGGGATGCGCTTGCCGGGGCGGCACGGATTATTACGGGTCTGCAACAATTGGCTAGCCGTGACCCGCAGGCGCCAACGGTCGGAACGGTCGGTTCCTTGCAGGTTTTTCCGGATTCACGGAATATAATCCCCGAGCATGTACGCTTCACCATCGACCTGCGCGATATCGATCTCGCCCGGCGTGACAGACTGGAGCGAGAGCTGCGGCTGCTTATCGATGAAGCAGCGGATGATAATGGGCTCACGTACGAGATTCGAGTGGATACGAACAGCGAGCCGCGATATTGCGCTGAGCGGATAAAAAGCGCCATTCGCGATTCGGCCGCCGAACTTGCGCTGACGCTGCCAGAGCTGATGAGCGGCCCATTCCACGATTCGCTGGCGATGTCCAACTACTGCGATTACGGGATGATATTCGTCCGATGTCGTGAAGGGATTAGCCACAATCCGAAGGAGTTCTCCTCGCAGGCAGATATCGCGCTTGGCTGCGAGCTGCTGTACCGGACCGTTCTGCGGCTATGCTCGGCAGGCTCTCCAGCTGCGCTTAACGACTCCGCTTGACCAACGCGGCTACATATCCGTATGGGAGGGATCAATGGATGGAACGACGAACTTCGAATGGCATGCTGGACCCAGAGCTGATCGCCCGTAATTTTGCAGAGGTTGAATGTGGATTGACGCACAAAGCCGCAATCGAGGAGTCGAACCGCTGTCTGTATTGCTACGATGCGCCTTGCATCCGCGCTTGCCCAACGGGCATTAACATCCCTTCCTTCATTAAACGGATTGCAACCGACAATCTCAAAGGAGCGGCAACTACGATTATGGACGCCAATCCGGTTGGCGCCACCTGCGCGCGCGTCTGTCCAACCGAGGTGCTGTGCGAAGGCGCGTGCGTGCTGAATCATGCTTCCACACCGATCATGATCGGCAAGCTGCAGAGATATGCGACGGATTGGGCGATTGCAGATGGCCGCCCGCTGTTTCAACCTGGCGCAGCGAACGGCCGCCGCGTCGCGGTCATCGGCGGCGGCCCAGCCGGGCTGTCCGCGGCCAGAGAGCTGGCGCGAGACGGCTTCGCCGTAACGGTCTATGAGGCGAAACCGCTGGCGGGAGGACTGGATACGCACGGCATCGTCTCGTTCAGACTGCCGCAGTCGATCTCTTTATGGGAGGTCGAGCAGGTCGCAAGACTTGGCGTCGATATCCGAACCAGCGTGAAGGTCGGAGATGACCTCCCGGTGGAGCAACTGCTGCAGCAATACGATGTCGTCGTACTCTCTGCTGGGATGGGCGATGTGCCTCCTCTTGGTATTGAGGGCGAGCAGCTGGAAGGGGTATACGACGCAATCCGTCTTGTCGAGTCCACCAAATCGGACACGCATTCCTATCCGGAACTGGCAGGAGCGCGCGTTGCCGTCATCGGCGCGGGCAACACAGCCATTGATGCGGCCACCTGTTCGGTCCGGCTCGGCGCGGAGCACGTCCGGATTGTGTATAGGCGGACGAAGGCAGAGATGACGGCCTATGCGTTCGAATTTGAATTCGCCAAGCAGGATGGCATTGAATTCAACTGGCTGACCAATCCAGTGCGAATCATTGGCGATGAACAAGGCCGGGTCACGCATTTGGAATGTGTGCGGATGCAGCTGTCCGAAGCAGGTACAGATGGCCGCAGGATGCCGATTCCAATCGAAGGATCAGAGTTCCGTATTCCTGTCGATGCGGTCGTGACAGCGATTGGCCAGAAACGGCGTGTTGCACTGATTGAGAAGCTCGGCTTGACGCATGATCGAGGGGTAGTGACCATTGACCGCTCAACCTTTCGAACGAGCAATCCGAAGGTTTACGCTTGTGGAGATATTGTGTTCGGAGCCGGTCAAGGCGAAGCGATGGTCGTCTCTGCAGCTGAGCAGGGCAAGCGTACGGCGCAGGCCATCTCTCTCTTCTTCACGCAATTGCTGGATTCAGAAGCGGAAGCGGCGGCTGATGTGGTCGAAGTGCACGAGGATGCGGCGATGTAGGCAGACTTTACCTAGATCAAGCTTCTTTCTGAATAAGAAAGCAAAGGGGTTGGAAGCATGGCTGACTTACGCGTTAGCTTAGCAGGCATTGAAGCGCCGAATCCGTTCTGGTTGGCTTCTGCCCCGCCGACCAACACCGGCTATCAGGTGCAGCGCGCTTTCGAGGCAGGGTGGGGCGGCGCCGTATGGAAGACACTCGGAGAACCGATCATCAATACCTCCTCGCGATTCGCGGCGGTGCACTTCGGCGGACAGCGCGTCGCTGGCTTTAACAATATCGAATTAATTACCGACCGGCCTCTGGAGGTCAACCTGAAAGAAATTTATGAAACGAAGAAGAAATTTCCGAACCATGCGCTTGTTGTATCCTTGATGGTCGAGCCTAAGCGGGAGAAGTGGCATGAGATCGTCAAGCGGGTGGAGGATGTCGGAGTCGACGGGCTGGAGCTCAATTTCGGTTGTCCGCATGGAATGGCGGAACGGGGAATGGGCTCAGCCTCGGGCCAGCAGCCCGATCTGGTGGAGATGCAGACGATGTGGGCGAAGGAGGCAGCAAGTACGCCGGTCATCGTTAAGCTGACGCCGAATATTACAGACATCACGGTGACCGCCCGTCATGCCGTATTGGGAGGCGCAGATGCGATCAGCATGATTAACACGATCAACTCGCTGGCCGGGGTCGATCTGGACTCGTGGCAGACCATTCCCCATGTTGCGGGTAAAGGCGCGCATGGCGGTTACTGCGGACCTGCGGTGAAACCAATTGCGCTCAATATGGTCGCGGAATGCGCCCGTCATTCGGATATCGGCGTTCCCATCTCCGGAATTGGCGGTATTGCGACCTGGCAGGATGCCGCAGAGTTCATGTTGATGGGAGCCAGCGCGGTACAAATATGCACGGCAGCGATGCACCACGGCTTCCGAATTGTGGAGGAAATGATCGATGGACTGAATCATTACTTGGACAATAAGGGGATTGCCTCTGTAAAGGAACTGGTCGGCAAGGCGGTTCCGCGCTACTCCAAATGGGGCGACCTGGATCTAAATTACCGCGTTGTGGCTCGCATTAATACGGAGACGTGCATCAACTGCAACAAGTGCTATATCGCCTGCGAGGATACGTCGCATCAGTGCATTGATCGACTGACGAGTGAGAGCGGCCCTTATCTGCAGGTGCGCGAAGAGGATTGCGTCGGCTGTAACTTGTGTTCGATCGTTTGTCCGGTTGATGGCGCAATTGAGATGGTTGAGGCGGAACCGGCCGGAGCGCCTATGAGCTGGAATGATCGAATGCGTACGATGGCGAATCTGAATGCCGGCAAAGCGGGAATGGAGGCGAGGTAAGCGATGAGGAAGCTGATAAAGAACGGTACGGTCGTCACTGCAACGGACAGCTACAAAGGCGATATTCTGATCGAGAATGGCATCATTGCCAGCATCGGTGCCGAACTTTCGGATGATGACGCTGAAGTAATCGATGCTGACGGCTGCTATTTGTTCCCTGGCGGCGTTGATCCGCACACGCATTTGGATATGCCGTTCGGCGGCACCGTGACGCGGGATGACTTCGAGAGCGGTACGATCGCTGCGGCGTTCGGCGGCACGACGACGATCATCGATTTTTGTCTTACAACCAAGGGCGTGCCGCTGAACGAATCCGTGGCGGCGTGGCACGCCAAGGCTTCCGGCAAAGCCGTGATCGATTATGGCTTTCATCTTATGGTCGGCGAAGTGAACGACAATGTGCTGCTGGAGCTGCCGCAAATCATAGAAGAAGAAGGCATCACCTCGCTCAAGGTGTTCATGGCGTACAAGAATGTGCTTCAGGCGGATGACGGCACCCTGCTTCGCACGCTTCAGCTTGCGCGCCAGCAAGGTGCGCTGGTCATGGTACACGCTGAGAACGGCGATGTGATTGCCTATCTGATCGACAAAGCGCTGGAGGAAGGCAACACCGATCCGATCTATCACGCGCTCACGCGCCCGTCCGTACTGGAAGGCGAGGCGACGGGACGAGCGGTCAGCTTGACAGAGCTGGCGGATTCACAGCTCTATGTCGTCCATGTCACTTGCGCTGAGGCGGTAGAGAAGATTGCGGAAGCCAGGCGCAGAGGCTTACGGGTATATGGTGAGACATGCCCGCAATATTTGACACTGGATGTGTCTTATCTAGAGAGGCCGAACTTCGAAGGAGCGAAGTACGTCTGGTCTCCTCCATTGCGGGAGAAGCGTCATCAGGCCGTCCTGTGGGATGCGCTGTGGAACGGCTCGCTGCAAGCCGTAGGGTCGGATCAGTGTTCATTCGACTTCAAAGGGCAGAAGGAACTGGGACTTGGCGATTTCTCCAAAATCCCCAACGGCGGACCGACGATTGAAGACCGGTTCAGTCTGCTCTACTCGGAGGGCGTAGCGAAGGGACGCTTAACCGTGAACCAATTCGTCGACATCATATCGACCACCAGTGCGAAGCTCTTCGGGCTGTTCCCGAAGAAAGGGACGATCGCCGTCGGCAGCGACGCAGACCTTGTCATCTTCGATCCGTACGCGCAGCGTACAATATCCGCGGAGACGCATCATATGCGGGTAGACTATAACGCATTCGAGGGAATGGTCGTAACCGGAGAGCCAGTGACGGTGCTTGTGCGTGGCGAATTCGTCGTCCGTGACAAACAATTCGTAGGCACACCGGGCAGCGGGCAGTACTTGCGGCGCAGCCGATTCGGCCAAACCGCGAACGTTCCGCCGAAAGCGGCGGAGACGACAGGGAGTGTTGGCCCATGAGCGCGTACGCAGCGTTCCTCGAAGAGAAGCGTGCGATTGACCAAACGCTGATCGATGGTTATCGGATCGTGGGCATCAGCGAGGATTTGGATGGCTCGGCTGTAACTTTCACACGCGGCGATACGGCCGATACGGTCGAGCAAGCCCGGCTGCAACTGTTGACAGCGGATGCGCGCAAGTATGTGGTGACGCTGCTGATAACTCAGATGAATAGGACTGGATAAACAACACAAAAAGCAGTACGCAAGATGTCTAGTGGCTACAAATGCGGCATAGTTGCGAGGTGTTTTATTTAAACGATAGAAGTTCTTATCCGATGTCAGATGACAAATATATTATCCGAATGAAGTCCGCTTTAAAGTGCGGGCTTTTTTGGATTAGGTTAGATTGTTGTAGGTTGACAAGAACGTATATCGTTTGCCGAATAGGGACAAGAACGTATATCGTTAGCCGTGGAAGAAGTACGGTTATGTGTTGATACATTATGGAGTAGTACGTTTTACCATACTAAGTACGTAAAAAAATAGCACTTATGAGATTCGGTATAATTTGGTAAAGTAGGGGTAAGAGATTCGTAATTTGCGTAGTAAGGAGTTGAACTCTTGGATTCGGATAGAAATCAATCGTATCGGACACAGGGAATAGTGACCACATTGCAAGTTATAGGTGGAAAATGGAAACCGTTGATACTATTTATTTTGATGAAAGAGGGAACCAAACGTTTCGGTGAATTGAGACGCAAGCTTCCTGAGATTACACAAGGCATGCTTACCAATCAGCTCCGTGAAATGGAGAAAGACGAACTGATCGATCGGCAAGTGTTCCAGACGATCCCTCTAAAAGTCGAATATTCGTTGTCCGATCATGGAAGAACACTAAGTTCCATTTTGACCGACATGTGCGGTTGGGGGTTTTTCCATATCGAATTTATGAATGATACTAATGACGCCGACGAAATTAAACGGCAAACTATTTCAGACAAAAAAACAAATGGTAGTTAAAGGAGTGTTTGACTAATGAAATGGATAGTACGCATTTTGCAAGGTTTAGTTGCGTTAGACTTTCTGTTTGCAGGAGCATCGAAGATATTCTCGAGTAGCGACCAAATCAAGGAGTTATTCACCGACATTCTGGGTACGCCAGCCGCGTTGATCTACATCGTCGGCGTTTTCGAAGCGCTGGCAGGGCTGGTTCTTATCGCCGGCTATCGCAGCCGTAAGGCAGCAGTAGCATCGATCATTGTCATGATCGCTATCTTGATCGGTGCGACCGTGACGAACCTCACCGCAGGCCTTGTGGGGGATGCCATGGTTCCATTCGCGATCTTGATCGTAGTGCTCCTCCTCTTATTCCTGAAGCGTGATGCGCTCAAAGGTATTCGTAAGACAGGAGCCAATAGTTCGGTCTCCAAGTAATTTAGTATAGAGATTGAGCGCTTGGAAAAAAACTCTAAACGGATTATAAATAATATAGGATGAGGTGGCCAAAATGGCGTATCAATCAACTCACACGTTCGTAAACCTGCCAGTGAGAGACTTGAACCGGACAAAGGAATTTTTCAGCAGTATCGGCTTTGAGTTCAACCCCCAGTTCTCTGATGAAAATTCGGCATGCCTAGTGATCAATGACAACACGTGTGTTCAGCTACTGACTGAGTCGTACTTCCAGACATTCGTCAACAAACCAATAGCTGATGCTGTTAGCGCCGCTACTGGGATTATCGCGCTCTCCGCTAACAGCAGAGCCCAAGCGGACGAACTGGCGGACAAGGCGCTAGCTGCGGGGGGGAAACAGTACAAGGAACCGGCGGACCATGGCTTTATGTACGTGAGAAGCATCGAGGATTTGGACGGACATCTGTGGGAAATTGCCTATATGGACATGAGCGCTTTCCCTCAAGAGTAAACATCCCTGTTAGGAAGCAGGGCAGGGAGTATTAGCGAATCGTGCTAACGGGACGGGAATCAATAGGTTGAATAGCAACGTAACAAAGCTGCCGGTGTAAGATCGTTATGTTGTAACGCCATGAGAAGGGGAGCGGATTATTCCGCTCCCTTTACTGATACGTTATTATTCTGGCATATTTCCGGCGTTCGGGTCTGCAATGAAATCGGTTTTATAATCCGAATAACTTAGTTCAGTCACCATTCCTGCAGAGGCATGATGGAGATCGTGACAGTGGAACATCCAGTTTCCCTCATTATTCGCTTCGAAAGCAACCACATATTCATCTCCTGGCTTCAGATTCAAAGTATCTTTCATAAGCGGTGATCCTTTGAGCTGGGAGCCATTTTTGCTGAGTACCTGAAAAAAGTGGCCGTGAAGATGCATCGGATGGTCTTCCGTTTTGGAATTATTGATAAGTTGGACTTTGACCATATCTCCTTTTTTTACTTGAAGCGATCCTGTATCTGGAAATGTTTTTCCGTTGATCGTATAGACGGTTTTATTATTTATCGTTTCAGTATTTAAGTCCATCGAATATTCGACATCGTACTTTTGATCCAAAGTAAAAGCAGCCTTACCGGCTTCTCCATAACGAGTTAGATCTACAGCAGGGAGTTTCTCTGTATAATTCGATTTATCGGTTCCGACCTCAGAGCCCTCGTATACAATGGTCGCTCTCATGCCAGACGAAGCTTTATTCTGCAAGTGATCTTCAAGCAACCATTGTCCAGGATTATTTGCTTCAAATTCAATATCGTAGCGTTCACCTGGAGCAATCGTGATGATATTATCTTTCAACACGGCAGGATTGTTAATTGGCTGACCGTCAGTTGCTATTATCTTGAATTCATGACCATGAAGGTGAATCTGATGCGACAGATACCCTGCATTTATAAGACGGATGCGGACTTTCTCACCTTGTTTCACGGCAAGTTTGTCCACTAGCGAACCAGACTTTCCGTTTATCGTGAACAAATCATACATACTCATATCATCACCCATGTCCATTCCGCCATGGTCCATTCCGGACATAACCATTCCGTTGCTGATCCATTCATCTAAAACCAAGGAATAATCACGATCTGCTTTGATTTCGTCTTGCGCTTCTACGATGAATGTTCCATAGAGACCGCGGTCTAACTGGTTTACACTGTCCTGATGAGAATGGTACCAGTAAGTGCCTGGGACATCTGCTTTGAATTCATATGTGAATGTCTGGCCAGGCTGAACCGCATTCTGCGTTACTCCGGGAATTCCGTCCATCGCATTTGGGACCGGAACACCGTGCCAGTGAATGGAGATTGGCTCCGAGAGCTCATTTCTTAACTTAATTTTGACCGTATTTCCTTGTTTTACACGAATTTCTGGTCCTGGAACCGAATTGTTAAACGTCCAAACGGAAATCGTTTTTCGTTTTTTCACTCTCTTCCATTCCTCCTCTAACGATCTACTCGATCATTTTAATCGATAACTATGTAGAACTTATGTAGCTAAAGGAAATGCGAATTTTCTTCTTGAAATACCCCGAGGGGGTATTATATATTGTGGAAGTCTTGGCTTTGAGGTCGGAGGGACCATTTTTAAACCTGAGCAGCTTGCACTCCTCGGGACGATAATGGGGGAAAATGCTAAAATTGAACTTACAAACTTCAAGCAATTGTATGTGGAGATGGAAGAGGAACGATTAAAAGAAGTAAAGTATTACGCAATGCGGTAGCCAGTTAATATTAACCGGGGGTTTTTATGAAGACCATTCTTATGGTGGACGACGAAGAAAAGATTCGCGAGGTCGTTGTGTCCTATTTACAAAATGATGGATTTCAAACGATTGAAGCGGATACGGGAAATAAAGCTCTTGATTTGGTGCGCGGCGGCAATATTGATCTTGTTATTCTGGATCTCATGCTTCCAGATTTGTCGGGAGAGGATGTGTGCAAGTCGATTCGGCAGTTCTCTACGATACCGATTATCATGTTAACCGCCAAAGTAACGGAGGACGATCGTGTGCAAGGACTATCTCTCGGAGCAGATGATTATGTATTAAAACCGTTTAGCACGCGTGAGTTAATAGCAAGAGTAAAGGCAAATTTACGCAGAGCACATGACGACACCTTACTTGCTGAAACCATTTTTTTTAATAATGGGGATCTAACTCTCAATCCTTTAAAACATGAGGTTATAAAAGCCGGCAGGCCCGTTGCACTTACACCAAATGAATATAAATTGTTGCACACATTTGCCCGACACCCAGGCAGAACTTTTTCGCGGGAAGAGCTTGTTGAAAAAGTGCTTGGATTTGATTTTGAAGGGGATGCGCGCGCAATTGATCAACATGTCAAAAACCTTAGATATAAGATAGAGTCTGATTCTAAAAATCCTCAGTATGTGATTACCGTTTTTGCTGTGGGTTATCGCTTTGCTGGCGGTGACTCCGCATGAAGGGGTTATACGCTCGAATTGCCATTGCATTTATTGGCATTGCTTCAGGGGTCCTCCTCATATCTACGATTACGTTTATCATTGAGACCCATTACCACCTATCCATGTATAAGCATCAATCTCAAGATATGAATGTGTCTCCATCACCAGCATTTGATACGCATTTCGAACAAGCTCTACTTCAATCGGTTCTATGGACAGCAATACTTGGAATTGTTCTTGCGGTCGTTATAAGTCTCTTTGTGGCAAAGCGGATAACAGCACCACTTATTCAGATGAGAAGTGTTGCTGAACGGATGGCAAAAGGTGAACTTTCTTCCCGTATGGAAGTAAGCGGCAAAGATGAATTGGCTGACCTTGGTCATTCCCTGAACGATTTAGCCGAGCAGTTGCTGCTTCAGGAACAGTTGCGTAAAACCATGACCGCCGATGTAGCTCATGAATTAAGAACGCCGCTTACAACGCTTAAAAGCCATATGGAAGCGATGATCGAGGGGATTTGGGAGCCAACGCCGAAGCGGTTGGAGTCTTGCTATGAAGAGATTGAACGGCTTCGATTTTTAGTTGGCGATTTGGAACAATTGACCGAAGTGGAGTCTCCGGACTTTAAACTTAATATTAAAGAGGAGAACATTAATTTCATCGTGAATCACCATATTGAAGCAAGTAAAGCAGCATATGAAAAAAAAGGAGTTCGGCTTCATTTCCAAATAGACGGAATCGTTCATGTACCATTAGATAAGCTGAGATTTGGCCAGATCATGGTCAATTTACTCAGTAATTCCTTGAAATTCACACCGAAGGGCGGAGAAGTTAGAGTAGCGGTAACGGAGCAAGGACAGTCGGTATTCATTTCAGTATCAGATAGCGGAATCGGAATTCATGAAAAAGAACTCGCATTTGTTTTTGAACGCTTTTACCGTACGGACAAGTCCCGTGACCGGAAGTCCGGGGGTAGTGGAATTGGATTAACGATTGTAAAAAAGCTAATTGTAGCACATGGTGGCACAATCGACATTCGCAGTCAACCAAGCAAAGGTACATTGGTTGAGTTTCGATTGCCTAAATAGTGATCTTTCTCACAAGATCTACACAACCTCTTATTAGAATGAATTCAGAGGTAAATCATCACCTTTGGAAGGGGTTAATGAAATGAGAAAGAAGATAGCTTTATTTAGCACCACTGTGATTCTGGCTATTGCTTTAAGTGCTTGCGGCAGCGGAAATAGTTCGGATCAAGGCCAAGCTGCAAACCATAATCAACAAGGAAATATGAACCATTCAGGAATGGACATGGAACATTCATCTTCAGATAAGCTTCCAGCTGGTCTTAAAGAAGCAGATAATCCAAAATATAAAGTTGGGAGTCAGGCAGTCATACTCGACGATCATATGCCTGGCATGAAAGATGCGATTGCAACCATCGTTGGAGCATATGATACTACGGTTTATACCGTTTCGTACGTTCCGACAACTGGTGGGGAGAAAGTTACAAATCATAAGTGGGTTGTTCATGAGGAAATTATGGATGCGGGTAGTACCCCCTTTGCCACAGGCTATGAAGTGACTCTAATGGCTGACCATATGGAGGGCATGAATGGCGCTAAAGCAACGATTGATACGGCTCAACATACAATCGCTTACGTGATAGATTACACGCCGACAACGGGGGGAGCTCCGGTTAAAAACCATAAATGGGTGACAGAAAGCGAACTGTCTGCAAAGTAAAGTTACGATGTCATTCGTTTGTTTAAAGATACAGGAAATGAGCAGCTCATTCTTACATGGGCTGCTTTGTTAGGCATAGGGACATCTAAGGAGGAAGACGTGAAGAAGTGGTTGCCAATCATCATTTATGGGATAGCTATTTTGTTTATTCTTATGAATAAAGAGCAGTTAATGAATTGGATTCAACTAAGAGACTCCACTAATATTGTGGTGATTTTTTTAATTGCAACGTTCCTTGCATTGTTCCCTGTTGTTCCATATGGGTTAATTGCTGGAGCTCTTGGGGCGAAGTTTGGTTATCTTACTGGTGGCGTTATCAATATCCTGGCATCAACTTGTGCCGCTCTGATCATGTTTATCATATTCCGTAACGCATTATTCGGGTCGGCAAGAAGAGTGATTACGCGAAATCACAAAGTTGATCGTTTTACCACTATGTTCGAAGCCAATGCGTTTTGGGCAGTGTTATTCGCTCGTCTCATTCCCATTATTCCGGCTCAGGTTGTAAATATATATTCAGCAATAAGCCAAATCAAATTCATTACTTTCACACTAGCGACAGTCTTGGGCAAAGTTCCTACAATGATGACATTTACTTTACTGGGCGATCAGTTACATACGAACACGACTAATGCCATTTATACGATCATAATATATTCGTTATTCTTACTATTGGTTTATTGTATAAATCGAGTTTTAAGGAAATAGCATTGGGTTAGTGATCTACGTCAAGAACCACAATCGATTGAATGCCGCATAGTTGCGGCATTTTTTGTTTTAACGCTATAAGTTCTTGTCCAAAGTCAATGACAAGAACTTATAGCGTTAGCCGAAATACATGATTAGTAATTGAATCAAGGAGGCGTTCAAAGAATAACTCTGTCACTGGCAGAAGAGCTGTGCGAAGGTTAGCGATTTTCGTAATCCACCCGATTGCAGTTGGCGACTCTCACCGCTGCATAACGGAAATCAATTACCATTGAAATTACAAGGTAATTAGATTTGTTGTTTAGTAGTTGCAAGAATTATTTGATCTTGCGCGATCTGGCCGTATAATTTTGCTCTATAGATTCATCCTATAGGCAACAGTTGGTGTAAGGAGGTTACTCACATTGAGTGAAAGACTAGTTCACCTGTCGTATATTATCTTGCTCAGCGCGTTGTTGGCGATTGGGTTAGGTGTTGCAGGATGGTTCGTGTTCCATCGCCGGAAGAGGAGATCCCGATAAAGACGAAATGAAACGCCCTTCCATGCCATACGGCAATGGAAGGGCGTTTCAAGTTGATTTGCTCTGTTTCTACGCAGTAATGACTGGAGGCGGCTAGACCAAAATTGAGGTAACTGCTTATTATTCCGCTCTTGTCATCCGACATAGCGGGGAAAGAAGTGGTGCCGCCATTTGACAAGAACTTATATCGTTTGCCGAATAGGGACAAGAACATAATATTGTTAGCCGCGGTTTTGAGACGAGTACGAAAGCACACGCGAGAGAATGCGCCGTCTGCGACGGTGCTGGCCGAAGGCAGTTCGGTTTGCTATTCCGCCCGATCACATTGGCTCCCCTCCATGGGATGATAATTCCTTTATTGGTCCGTATTTTGGGTTCAATGAATTTGAGTGCAACATTTCAAAATTCACCTTGTGTTATAACTATCGTGTACCGCATTTAACAAAGGAGGAGATTAAAATTATGAATAGATTAAACGGTAAAATTGCTTTGGTTACAGGCGCAAGCCGGGGGATTGGACGTGCCATCGCGACGCGTTTAGCGCAAGAAGGAGCATTAGTAGCTGTTCATTATGGCACGAATCGAGCAGCTGCAGAAGACGTAGTACAAGATATTGAGCAGAATGGAGGGACTGCATTCACGATTGGTACGAAACTTGGTTCTTTAGAAAGCATACAGACGCTTTATAGATCATTGGATGAATTGTTGAAAGAGCGTACTGGTGATACTCACTTCGATATACTAGTGAACAACGCAGGGATCGCCCTCGTAGCCCCAATTGAGGATACTACGGAAGAGGCGTATGAAGAAATCATGAAAATAAATGTAAAAATGCCATTTTTCCTGACTCAACAAGCTTTGCCACGTTTACGAGATGAAGGTCGAATTATTAACTTGTCGTCCTCTATAACAAGAATTTCGTTGCCCGCTATTCCTGCATACAGTATGACCAAGGGGGCAATCAACACACTAACACTCGCTTTGTCCAACCAACTCGGCTCACGTGGAATTACGATTAATGCCATACTACCAGGATTCGTTGCCACGGATATGAATGCCACAATGCTGCAAGATCCTGCCTCACAAAAATATGGTGCTGATTTTTCTATCTTTGGAAGATGGGGGCAACCAGAGGATGTTGCTGATATAGCTGTTTTTCTAGCTTCTTCCGACAGCCGTTGGGTAACCGGGCAATTGATTGATGCCAGTGGAGGTTCACATTTGTAAATCTATTCACTTATTAGGGTGAGAGTGGCATGAGTTCGGTATTGACGGTAATGATCCCTCTGAAAAGGATAATTCACATTACAAGGATAAAGCTAATAAAATTAAAGATGATTTGATCACAAAATTCCGTGTTAAAGAATAGATCGTTTTGACAGATGAATGAATTAACCCAATTCGGGATCTATTTCCCCAAAAACCCCACAAGAACATTTTGCCTATTCATCATATCCGTGCAGAGGGCCCACTCCCTGCACGGATATTTTTCATTTCGGTTTCTAGAACCACTAAGCTTTTGAGGAAACTCTTTAGCGACAACCTCTTATCTTATAGCTCACCTGATACATTAATCCATCATTTAGAAGTAAGCGTCAAACAGCTCCCACCTTGAAGTCTCTTCGTTGACGACAAGCAACCAGAAAATCGCGAGTGCGCCCGCCACTAAAACGCTTATCCAGCTACGCTTCTTCAGAATCATTCGTCTGCTCTGTTGCATGCACATTAGAATTGCCTTCAGCACGAAGCCACAGTGAGATTCCCTTCCGCATATGCTTGATCCGAAGAAGCTACAGTTGCAGACCCTTCTGCGCTCGTAACCAATATCGCCAGAGTACTGAGCACTCGTTTGTAAAAAAAATCATGAACTTAATGTCGGATTCGTTAGGATTGCGTAAGTTTTCAATATAGTTGTCTACAACGTATGTTATCTAACCTAACCTAACACATCTTGTCCATCAGAGAGGTGCAGGGCAACGGAAAGGGGGGATTGCGTTGATTGAATTTCAGCAAGTGGAGAAGCATTATGGCGATTTTCATGTGCTTAAAGGCATCGGTCTTCGAATCGCGCAGGGTGAAGTCGTCGTTGTGGTCGGGCCTTCCGGATCGGGGAAAAGTACCCTCCTCCGCTGCATCAACCGGTTGGAGGCTATTACGAGCGGCCGTCTGACCGTCAACGAAGTCGACGTCACCGATAAGAAAGCCGACATCAACAAGCTGCGGCGGGAAATCGGCATGGTGTTCCAGCACTTCAATCTCTATCCCCATATGAAAGTGATCGACAATATTACGCTCGCTCCAATGAAGGCGCTCGGTGTGCAGAAGCCGCAGGCGGTGGATACGGCCAGGATGTATTTAGAGAAAGTCGGCATCGCGGACAAGGCTGGCTCGTTTCCTTCGCAGCTGTCCGGCGGACAACAACAGCGCGTAGCCATCGCCAGGGCGCTGGCCATGAAGCCGAAGATCATGCTCTTCGATGAGCCGACCTCCGCACTTGATCCGGAAATGGTAGGTGAAGTGCTGGACGTCATGAAGACCTTGGCGCATGAAGGGATGACGATGGTCGTCGTAACGCACGAGATGGGTTTCGCGCGGGAAGTGGCGAACCGCGTCGTCTTTATGGACAAAGGGCAAATTGTCGAAATCTCTCCGCCGGAAGAATTCTTCGAGCAGCCTCGGGAAGAAAGGGCGCGTTTGTTTCTTAATCGCGTTCTGCGCCATTAACGGCTTTGCGCGCGATCGGAACATGTTGCCAAAATCATGCAATTCCATAACGGAGAGGGGTTTTAAGTTATGAAGAAAAGAAGTTGGATGACGCTTGGCATTGTACTTGCGTTTCTTGCCACGGCATTATTGACTGGATGCAGCAGCAAAGAAGGAGGGGAAGGCAACGACGCGAACGGAGATTCACCGTCCAAAGCCGGTTCGGCGCTGAGCGGCATCAAGAGCAGAGGGAAACTCGTCGTTGGCGTCAAGTACGACACGAAGTTGTTCGGCCTGAAGGATCCGGCAAGCGGCAACGTCGAAGGCTTCGACGTCGACATCGCCAAGGCACTCGCCAAGGAGATTCTCGGCGACGACACCAAGATCGAGCTTAAGGAAGTCACATCCAAAACGCGCATTCCGATGTTGAACAACAATGATATCGATATGATCGTCGCCACGATGACGATTACGGAGGAGCGCAAGAAAGAAGTCGATTTCTCCGACGTGTACTTCAAGGCGGGCCAGTCCCTTCTGGTGAAGAAAGGTAGTCCGATCAAGAGTATTAATGACATCAAGAAAGGCACGAAAGTATTGGCCGTGAAAGGCTCGACCTCGGTCGACAACATCAAGGCGAAGGTGCCGGACGCGACCATCCTAGAGTTTGATAACTACCAGGACGCGTTTAACGCGCTCAAAGCCGGTCAGGGCGACACGCTGACGACCGACAACGCGATTTTGTACGGCATGGCCGTTCAGGACCCGAACTACGAGGTTGTCGGAGAGCCGTTCACCGACGAGCCGTACGGCATCGCGATCAAGAAAGGCGCAACCGATCTTCTGAACAGCGTCAACGAAGGATTGAAGAAGCTGCACGACAGCGGCGAATACGACAAGATTTACGAGAAATGGATCGGCAAAGGGGAATAGTGATCTACGAACAATGGATGGGTGGCCAAGCGCCACCCATCTTCTGCATATCGGGAATAGCGGGAGGGGTCAGCATGCCGGACATATCGATTTTTATGGACTATTTCGGAATCTATATGAAAGGGTTTAGCAACACGATCTGGGCGAGCGTCATTGCTTTACTCGGCAGCTTCGCTCTTGGGACGATCATCGCCGTATTCCGTATTTCGTCCGTCAAGCCTTTGCGGTGGATCGGGACGGCTTACGTCGAGTTCGTTCGGAATATACCGCTGCTGCTGGTCGTTTTTGTGTTTTATTACGGGTTGCCTTCGCTCGGAGTGACGTTAAGCGGATTCGTCTGCGGCACGGTCGGACTTATGGTATATACCGCCTCCTTCGTTGCCGAAGCAATTCGGGCGGGCATCATGAGCATTCCGTCCGGACAGACGGAGGCGGCCAGAGCGTCGGGATTGACGTACATGCAGACGATGCGGCATGTCGTGCTTCCACAGGCGATTAAAATCGTCATTCCGCCGCTCAGCAACCAATTCATAAACCTCGTGAAAAACTCGTCGATTCTCGGCGTCTTCGCCGGATTCGACTTGATGTATTATGGCGATCAGGTGGCCAGCAAGACGTACGCCACCTTTGACACCTATATTTTCGTCGCGGCGCTGTATCTCGTTCTGACCCTTCCTTTAAGCTTTGCGGCGCTGCAGCTCGAACGAAGGTTGGCCAAGAACGGATAGAAATGCCGTTATGCAACAGGAACACCGTGAAACGCAAGATTCGCTAATAACGATTAGGAGGATCGGCGGATGGACATCGCTGGCGCTTTCTCTTACCATAATCTCATCTTCGTCATGAAAGGCTTCGGCATCACGCTCTGGGTTGCTTTCGTCGCGATCGTGTTGAGTTTCGTGCTGGGCAGCATCACCGGAACGCTGCGTTATATGAGAATTCCGGTCGTATCCCGCATCCTCGGAGTGATCGTCGAGTTTATCCGCAATTTACCGCTGCTGTTGATCTTGTTTTTCACCTATTTCGCGATGCCGGACGTCGGTCTCAAGCTGGGGGTCATGAGCTCGGCCATCGTCGGTCTGGCGGTATTCGAAGCCGCCATGATCTCGGAAATCGTGCGCAGCGGACTAAGCTCCATCCCGAGAGGCCAGGTGGAAGCCGCCCGTTCGTCGGGTCTCACTTATACGCAGACGGTTTGGCATATCGTGCTCCCGCAGGGACTGAGGCGCATGGTGCCGCCGATCGTGAGCCAATTCATCTCCTTGCTCAAGGACACGTCGCTAGCCATCGTCATATCCCTGCCTGAGCTGATGCACAATTCGAAGATCGTCATCGCGCAAAATTTCAATTATACCCTTCCGATTCTTGCGCTTGTGGCCGTCTTGTATTTCGCGGTCAATTACGCGCTGTCGCTTGCGGCTAGGCGCCTGGAGAATAAATGGGGCTAAGCATCCTCGGACTTTAGATCCCGATGGGAGTCATTCCTATAGTCATACAAAAGTGGTCCAAATCCGAAAGCATGCAAATAACCGTCGTCTCCATCGTCGTAGCGGTTGCCGGGGAATTCAAGATCAACCCGTTCATCGGCGAGGTTTTTCGCATCGGTCTTGGCAGTAGCGCCTTTCTGTTCCTGCTTCTGTTGATGAGCCATCTGCATTATTGGCGGACAGGGATCGCCACAGGCGCGGCGGTGCTGCTGTTTCGGGTATCTTTTGACGGAGCCGCCTCGGCCGGCACGTTCTATCTTCTCGACAGCGTGAAGACGCACTTCTCCGCAATGCTCTATTACATCGTCTTCGGGGCCGGAATGGCCCTCATTCAACGCAGATTGCATCAATTGAATCCGCTTATTCTCGGCGCGTGCGTGTCGCTGATCGACGTTGTCTCCAATGAAGCGGAGCTGCTGATGCGCAGCGTCGCTTTCGGACTGCCGCATTTTCAAACCAATCAGTGGATGCTGATTTCGGTCATCGCCGTGGTGCGCAGCTATTTTACGACGGGCATCTACAGCAGCATTGCCGTGCACCAAATGCGAAGCGTTCACGCCGAACAGCAAAAACGGATCGAACAAATGATCAATGTCGGCAGCGGGCTCTATGGCGAGGTCTTCTATTTGCGCAAATCGATGGATGTAATCGAACAGATTACCGCGAAGAGCCACGATCTGTACGGTCTTCTGAGCAAAGAAGGGCTGAACGACTACAGCCGGTCCGTTCTCGAGATTACCCAGCAGATTCACGAGGTGAAGAAGGATTCGCAGCGAATCCTGGCTGGACTGATGAAGCTGGTCGACCTGGAGAGCGCCTCGGAAATGACCTTAGCGGAGATCGTGGAACTTGTGGTTAAGTCGAACGGCGAATACAGCCGGATGCTGAAGAAAGAGGTACTGATCGAGAAGGACGTCGGCATCGATTACCTGACCGCCCACTACATACCGCTTATTACCGTGCTTAACAATTTGGCGGCCAACTCGGTCGAAGCGATCGAGCGGCTTGGAACAATACGCATCCACGTACGCGAACGAGAAGGAGAAACCTTGTTTATCGTCAGCGATACGGGGACGGGGATCGACGAACAAGATAAGGATATGGTGTTCGAGCCCGGGTTTACGACCAAATTCAATCAGGAAGGCGTCGCTGCGACCGGCATCGGCCTCTCGCATGTTCGCGATATCGTCGGCTCGTTCACCGGCAGACTCCTCCTGATCGAACCAGGGCGGGATACCACGTTTGCCGCGGCTTTTCCGACCGTTAAGTTGAAGAAGGGAGTGTAGGCGCAATGCTATCGTTCTGTATTGTCGACGACGATGCGGTAAGCAGGCGTATGCTGCAGACGATTATCGAGAAAAGCGGCGTCGGCGAGGTGCTCGGAATGGCGTCGGGCGGCGTTGAAGGGAAGCTGCTTGTACTGGACGAGAACCCCGATGTCGTGCTCATTGATCTATTGATGCCGGACCAGGACGGAATTAAAACGATCACGCGGCTGAAACAGGAAGGGTACGAGGGCAAGTATGTCATGATCTCACAGGTCGAGAATAAAGAAATGATCAGCAAAGCGTATCAAGCGGGAATTGAATTTTATATCCAGAAGCCGATTAATCGGGTGGAAGTCAAAGCCGTGCTTGGTAAAGTAAGCGAGCAGTGGCGAATGGCCCGTTATCTGAAGGAAATCAAACAGTCGATCGCGAAGCTAGATGACTTGAGCTCGGAGCCCGCGGGCACGCGAAAGAAGCACGATGCCAAAGAAATCATGCGTATGATCTTAATGGATATGGGCATCATCGGGGAGAGCGGAAGCCATGACATCATTGAGATGATGTCATGGCTGATTGGGCGGCATCAGGGCGTGGGCTTTCCACCACTGAAAGCGTTATACGAGGTCGGAGCCCGGACGAGCAAGCCAGAAGGCGGCGATATTGAGAAGGAAGGGAAAGCGCTCGAGCAGCGCGTTCGACGGACCGTCATCGCCGCTTTATCCAACTTGGCGAGCATCGGGCTCACGGATTACAGTCACCCGAAGTTCGAGCGTTACGCGCCGCTTTATTTCGACTTCGAAGACGTGCGTCTCAAGATGCGAGAAATCGACGAGAAATGCCCACAGGAAAAGCGCAAAGTCAATATCAAGAAATTTCTTCAAGTCCTATACCTGGAAACGCTGGATAAAATGAAAAATCAATGAGCTGAAAGCCGTAAATTAGAATCAATGTCAATCGACAAGAGTAAAACTCCTCCGACAATTTGTAAGAGGACAAGAACATATATCCATGAGAATCCGCCATTTGAGCGGATTTTTTATTTTATGGATAACTCAGTGTAACCTAAGTTCTCTAAGCCTAATGTTATGTATTTACGAAGGTCGTCAATTTGCTTAATATGGAATTATTATTGAAATTCGTAAATAAGACGGTTATCGGAGAAATAGCCTCTCGGGCTCGTGAATAACAGAACGTAAGCCGAAAGAAGTTCTTAATTTAGGAGAAGTCTATATGATATTAGAAAAAGTTATAAATAGAATTGTAATACAAAGTGAATATAAGGATTTTGTTGATAAGTATATAAATAATATACTTACTGAATTTAAAGGTAAGATTCATAGCATTTATATGTGTGGCTCGATTCCAAAAGGAACTGCTATACCTTTTAAGTCAGATGCAGACTTTACTATTGTATGTGTAAATCCCAAAGATATTGATTACGAAAGATTGACAAATATTAAAGATAGGCTTTTGGAAGAATATCCGGTAGTGACTAAGATTGATACGATAATTTGCTCGATTGACGATGTATTAAGTAAATCAAATGAGTGGGGTTTTTGGGTTAAGATAATTTGTGTTTGCGTATATGGTCATGACGCTGGTGAAAAAGTACCACCCATAATCATTTCTCCAGAGTTCATTATAGCCTTAAATACAGAGACCAAGGAGGAAGTAGATCGTATACATCGTTTACTTTCTAATGCTAGTCATAACACAATGAAAACTAGATATATTAAAGGGTACTCTAAGAGATTAATTCGTGCATTATACTCTTTGGTTTTAGAAGATACAGGTGTATGGCAAGATGACATTATTAAGATGAAGAATGCCATATTAAACTATTGTGAGATTGACTCCGCCTTAGTTGATTATCTGTATGCTTGTTACTTAGATAGTAATGTACTTGTTGAAGAGTTTCTGGGAATTGCAGATGAAGTATTTAGCTATTTTGAGAACGCCTTAAATGCAATGGCTGCAATGTCTACCCGGCGAGAATCTGATTAACCGCAGCGTTGAGGCGTTTGGTAACCGTCTCTCGGTTAGCAGAATGTTTAGCATATGTTTAGAAAATCCTACTTTTCAGTTTATAATTTACGATTATTATCTAACTTAAGAAACTAATTTTTTCTATGGGAATCGTTGAAATGACTTTTCATGCAATTCTTTTGAGGTGCCGCGATGAAAGTGGGAAAACGACTATTTATTTCTAATACTCTGATGGTGCTGTCAACTTTGTTGGTGTTGCTTGCAATAGGCGGTGGAACGATTTGGGCGAACCAGGTGGAGTTCAATAAAAACACTCAACTTGACGGTAACATCTTCAGGGTTAAGTCTGTTTTGGAGCAACAACAAGGCGCCGTTCCCGATTGGACTGCGCTTAGTGCCGCTCTGGCAGACTATGATTATCAACTTTATGTGGAACAGGGTAATACATTAGTTTACTCCAATGTGAAGTACCCCAAAATTGCATCCTATCTGCAAAAGCTCCAATTGAGCGCCGATCAGACAAGCGTGTTTTATGAGGATGGCGTGACGGCGATTGGAACACTCATTTCTATCGGAGATGAAGCCTATCTTGTGAGTGCAACTACGAGCAGCATTCATACCCAATGGTTTGGTGCAGACCGGAGCCGGTTTGACAGTTTCCTGATTACCTTCCTGCTTGTGGGACTTGCAGCTATTGCTGTCCTTTTGTTTATCAGTCAGTTGTTTACCACGCGACTCGTCAGGCGCATCATGACGCCGATCAATAAGTTGACCGAAAGTGCTAAGCGCATCGAAGAAGGCGATCTCTCAACCCCCATTGTCTATGCGGGAGAAGATGAATTTGAATCCGTATGCACTTCCTTCAATCAGATGCAGGCTCATCTCAGAAACGAACAGGGTAAAAACTCCACATACGAAAAAGCTCGTACAGATATGATCTCCGGCATTTCTCACGATTTGAGAACACCACTCACCTCTGTCAAAGGGTATATAAAGGGCTTGCAGGACGGAATCGCAAACACACAAGAAAAGCAAAAAGAATATCTATCGATAGCATACAATAAGGCCTGCGATATGGACGTGCTGCTGCAACGATTATTCTACTTCTCGAAGCTGGAAACAGGTAATCTGCCTTTCTTTCCGATAGATACAGACATGGGCAAGTTCGCTGAGAAATATGCTTTGGATATTCAGGATGATTTGAAGCAGAAGAATGCTTCAATCATGTTTGAGAAATCCGACGGCAGTCATTGGGTACGGATCGACACAGAGCAAATGAGACAGGTGCTAGCTAATCTCGTTGAGAACGCACTGCGATATGCAGGTGCAGAATCGTTAAAGCTCTCTCTTACGGTTACACAGGCAAATGAAAATGTAGTTCTTCGCTTTGCAGATAACGGAAACGGCGTATCACCGGAGAAGCTGCCTCACTTGTTTGAGCAGTTTTATCGCGGAGATGAATCAAGAAACACCAAAAACAGCGATGGAACCGGTCTTGGGCTGTATATCGTGAAATACATTATTGAGGCGCAGGGCGGAACTGTTGTCGTCGAGAACGATCAGGGGTTGAAATTTACGATCACTTTGCCCTCGGTGAAAGGCGGAAGAACATGACGAAAATATTGATTGCCGAAGACGATGCCGAAATCGCCAGTCTGGAAAGGGATTACCTGGAAATTAACGGCTTTGAAATAGAAATTGTGGCAGACGGCAGCAAGGTAGTGAAAACCATCTTAGAGGGAAGCTATGACCTTATTATTTTAGACCTTATGCTTCCCGGAAGCAGCGGCTATGATATTTGTCGTGAAATTCGTAATCAGATTGATATTCCGATTCTCATGGTGACGGCCAAAACGGAATCCATTGATAAAATCCGCGGGCTTGGCTTAGGAGCGGATGACTATATTGCAAAGCCTTTCGACCCTGCGGAATTGGTGGCCAGGGTCAAGTCTCATTTGAGTCGTTATGACCGTCTTACTCATGCATCCTCTCGAAATTCGGAAGAAAGCGCAATCCATATTGGCAACCTGAGAATTATGACCCGGAGCTGGAAGGTATATCGTGACGGACAGGAAATCAAATTTCCAAACCGGGAGTTTGAGCTGTTGAAGTTCCTTGCCACGAACCCGAACATCGTTTTCTCCAAAGACCATCTTTTTGAAAAGATTTGGGGATATGATTATGGCGGAGACAGCGCCACGGTGACTGTTCACATCAACCGCATTCGGGAGAAAATCGAGGAAGATCCCTCGAAACCAAGAATGATTGAAACTGTCTGGGGTGCTGGCTATCGGCTAAACCTGTAATGGACAGAGGGTAGAAGCAAAGGGGTAGAAGCATACGTATTGGAACAAGCGAAACCATGCTCCCGTTGTATTACCGGTGGCATGGTTTTTCTTTGTTTAGAAATCGTTTAGATCTTTTCACCTTCCAGTTTATAGTGGATTGTTATCATGATATCAGTACAGTTGATCTTTCGTAACGATCAGCCTATGAAAAGGAGGCAATAAAATGTCCAAAAGTAAATTAATTTGGATTCCAGCAGTTCTTGTTATAGGGATAGCATTAGGCTTATTGATTTACTCTTATTTTGTTCCACACGTTAGAACGGGGCGTACTCCGACAGCGGAGCTGTTTAATAACTTCGGCAGGGTTGCTGTTTTTTGCGGCGCGGCCAGTTTTTTGTGGCTTCGTTTCAAATATTTACGAAAGTCGTCTTCTTTCTTTATTCGGAAGCTTAGCAGATGGGTTCGCTCTATTCACGAGCTTGCAGGGTACCTGACTGTTGCGGCTATTGTTGTACACGGAGCCTACTTCTTATTGTTCTCGGCGCTCAAACCGGAGACGTTCATCGGACTTGCGGCATTTGCCGTTCTGCTAGCCATCGGGGGCTATGGAATCCTGATTAAACAGGTTCGAAACGTGTGGATGCGAAGTGTTCACCGCATGCTGAGTATCGCTTGGATTCCATTATTGCTTATCCATGCTGGAGGTGCTTTATTCGTCGCATCATTCATGTCCGCAGCGATATGTGGAGTAGTATGGATCATTGTAAAATTTACAAAATCAGTTCCGCAATAGTGTGAAAACGCTACTGGAATGCAGCTTAAATGTACTCACCTAGCATGCGAATCTATATTAATCTTTTTTATTTATCGGCTCAAGTTCTTGTCATTTTCCGATGACAAGAACTTGAGCCGATTCCCGATTGGTGACAAGAACATTGTCCGATTGCCGACAAGTAGCCGGGGCCGACCTGTAATTTGTTGAGCTAATCGTCTGTATTCAGAGTCCGATATCGCATGGTTTCAAGTTTTAAGTTACTTTCGAGCGATGGGGATGCCCATTCGGGAGATGCAGCAGTTTATCGCCTTGCAAAATAGTGAGGTCTCTACAATAATAGCACGACGAGAATTTATGGAAGCTTATCGCCGGAAAGTTATCGATCAAATGAAGCCGTATAATATGCGGCTTTTTTGTTTTATGTTATCAAGTTCTTGTCAAAATCAAATGGCCAGAACTTGATAACATTCCCGATCAGTGACAAGAATAATAAAAACCTGTTTAATTACGAAACATTGTTGACGTTATGAAGGGGACATACCCATCATGACGTTATTCAGTTTATAATAAAGACGTTTACTTTATGGAATGTATGTTGTAAACCTGTGATGGTGTTTGAACAATGTTCCACTGACAGCAAGTATTTTACTATTCTAAGGACAACGATTGTTCTGGTAGGTATAGAGGGGTTTTTATGATGAAAGAAAACTTTTGGCGCGAGTTACCACGACCTTTTTTTGTACTAGCACCCATGGAAGATGTGACAGATGTTGTGTTTCGCCATGTGGTAAGTGAAGCAGGCAGACCGGATGTGTATTTTACGGAGTTTGCGAATACGGAGAGTTATTGTCACCCAGAGGGGAACAAAAGTGTACGTGGGCGCTTGACTTTTACCCCAGATGAACAGCCCATTGTCGCACATATCTGGGGAGATAAGCCGGAATTTTTCCGTGAAATGAGCATCGGCATGGCGAAAGAAGGATTCAAAGGCATCGATATTAATATGGGTTGTCCAGTGGCGAATGTCGCAGAGAATGGAAAGGGCAGCGGCCTGATCTGCCGTCCCGAAATCGCAGCGGATATCATCCAAGCTGCCAAAGCAGGAGGACTACCTGTCAGTGTAAAAACAAGGCTCGGTTTTAGTGACCTAGACGAATGGCGTGACTGGTTAACCCATATTTTGAAACAAGACATTGTTAATCTGTCCATTCATCTTCGGACAAGAGAGGAAATGAGCAAAGTAAAAGCTCATTGGGAACTGATTCCGGAGATTAAGAAGCTTCGTGATGAGGTGGCACCAGATACACTACTGACCATTAACGGGGATATCCCTGACCGTCAGACTGGCCAGCAGCTTGCTGAGAAATACGGTGTCGACGGTATTATGATTGGACGCGGTATTTTTCAAAATCCATATGCATTTGAGACAGAGCCGAAGGAGCACAGCAGTGCGGAATTGCTTGATTTGCTGCGGCTCCATCTGGATCTGCATGATCAATACTCAGCAGAGGAACCACGTTCGTTTAGTGCGCTTACCCGTTTCTTCAAAATCTATGTCCGTGGGTTTCGAGGGGCAAATGAACTCAGAACCAGCTTAATGAACGCCAAATCAAAAAGTGAAGTGCATGTATTGCTGAAACAATTTGGAAGCAAGGAGCATGATGGGGCTGAGGAACCTGGAAATTAGAGGGGTAAGGTTCGATATCGGGTGACAAGAACATTGTTTCATTAAAAGACGTGATTATAGCGGCTCTAAGTTGGTGATGCATTGTGCGGACTTTGGGCGGTTGTATTAAAAGAAACAAACGAAATGATTGGTCTTTGCAATATATCTAAATTTACTGGCTACTGAAAACCGTTCAGCTGCTGCGGAGCTTGTACAAGAATCCAAGATAAGGTTGTTCATTAAATCAAGTTTGGTATGATAGCGCATCAGGAGGAGACATCATGGCAAGACTACCTAACTTTCGACGATTCCGTAAGACTTCGCACAAGAGGAGAGCCAAGTGGTTTCGTACTCCTCCTGCCATTGGTAAGACGAAAATACAGGCTTCGAAGTAAGTATAGACGCGGCAGTAGAGATTACAGATACCTAGCTAGTACCCAAGATAAAGTTCGTACCGGTTACTGTAGGACGTCCATTTTTTTTTGAAAATATCCCAACCTTTATTCCGCTAGGCACACTATATAATTGTCAGGAATTACAGAGTCGATTGCGGAGGCGAATGATGGATTCGATAGGGCAGAACGGAAAAGAAGCGGCCGAAGCGATTCGGAGCTATGTCAAACCGATTTTCGGTTTTGCGTTGAACCGGGTTAAGCAGCGGGCGGAGGCGGAGGATCTGGCTCAGGAGATTATGCTGCAGTTGTTGAAATCCTTCTCAGGGAAGCGGGACATTCGGAACCTGGAGGCCTATGTTTGGACGGTTGCCCGATACACTTGGGTGAATTGGTTGAAAAAGCGTGCGCACGCTCCCCAAGCGATCGAAATCAACGGCATGTCCGAACTGTCGGCCACCACTTCCCGGGAGCCGCTTGACAGACTGCTGGTAACCGAAGCTTACCGCGAGCTGCGCCGGGAAGTCGCGTTTCTGTCCGACATCCATCGCCGGATCGTGGTCATGCATTACTACGACGAGCTTAAAATCGGCGATGTCGCGATTGCTCTGAACATTCCTGTCAACACGGTGAAGTGGCATTTGAGCGAGGCCAAAAAGGAGTTAAGGAAAGGGATGAAACGTATGCGTGCAACAGGAACTTTGAGTGTTAATCCGGTCAGCATGGGGGAAATGGGCCATTCCGGTTCGGCCGGCAGACTGGGCGAAACCAACGATTTTCTTGGACGCGCCTTGGCGCAAAATATCGTTTACGCGGCTTATCACAAGGCGCGTACCGTACATCAAATCGCGGAGGAGCTTGGAATGCCGCCGTCTTTGCTGGAAGGCGAAGTCCATCACCTGGCCGATTACAATTTTCTCGTCGAAACCTCTCCCGGCAAATATCAAAGCAATACCATCGTCTGGGACCTCTTCGAGTTGGTCGTAGCCGGTCATCGATTCTGGCAAGATTGCGCCGCCGAAGTGGCCGATGTTCATTTCGACGCGTTAATGAAAGTGCGCCGGCAAGTCGAAGATAGCGGAGTGTACGTTCCAGACGGCGACTATAACTTCCTGCTCTGGACCTTGCTGCCCAAGAACGTCGAGGAGCAATCTTGGCGGAGCATGCCGGCGGGCGACAACTTCGATGCGGTCGCACCAATGCGAAAGGACGGAGGGCAGTATATTGCCTATGCGGCGTTGAACCGGAGCCGCAATGCCGATCCGGGATTTGATATGGGTAGTTACGTCACCTTCGGTCCGTCGCTCCGCTACGTCGAAGACACTCCCCTGTACTTGTGGCAGTTCAATACGTACTGGAGCGACCGCCAGGGGGATTGGCGTTTCCTGGAATACCGGAATGTCGAGATTTGTCATGCGTTCCAACAAGGGGAACTGCCCGACAACGAAGAGAACAGCGAGCAATATTCGTTCCTGCTGGAGAAGGGGTACATCCGCAAGACGGAGGAGGGGTACAAATTCAATGCGGTTTGGATCGACTCTCCGCAAACGTTGGATCGGTTGAACAAGGCAATGCCAGATTTGTCCGCTCTGTATGCGCCTGCTGTCGGCAAGCTCTACGATAAAATGCTCAAGCTGTTCCTGCAAAATCAGCCAAAGCATTTGGAGCCGCAACTTGCTTACATGGTGAGAGGCAATACCGGCGGCGGCCGGCTGGTCGCTTATATTTTAAAACATTTGATCGATAACGGGAAGTTGAAACCGCCGTTGCCGCACCAGCAGAGGACGATTTCAACCTGGATGGGGCCGGTCAAGTAAGTCGGGTTCGGAAATGGATACGAAGTTTGGAGTTGTAACGTGGAATACCTGACAAGAACTTATAACGTTAACTGCGGTCATGAGACGAGTTCTTCCAAGGGTCTTCCAGAAGTTTTCCGTAGGCAGCGCCGATGCAACCGCCTTCCAACAGGCGGGCTTTGATTTTTTTCTGCAGGGATGTACGTTCCGGAAGATCGTGTACGGGAAGATCCGTTCTTCCATAAACCCATCTGATTGCGCCGTCATTTGTTTCATCAACTCGGATCAAGTCGAACGTCTTCTGAAAGCGGACGATATTCGTGTTTTCCGACAGCAGCTCAGCAAGGACAGGGGAAAGCAACCAGGAATCGCACACCATATCGGACTGTCCGTACTCCGGGTAATATTTTGCGAAGAATACCTTAGCGTCTTCATAGGACTTCCGCAAGCTCTCGCGCCTCATATCCGCATCAGCGGGGATATGGATATTGATTAACTTCTTGTCTTCCTTCACGATCATTTCGTATTCAAGCGCGCCGATTCGGAATTCGTGAAGGGAAAGCTGTCTTGGAAACCACCATCCCCACACGAACGCATAGGTGCCATGCACCTTGTAATGCTCCTCAACGAATCTCGTACAAAACTTCATCGTATCCGTAAAGCGTATAAAGGAGAATATAATGAATACCAAGCACCGCAAAGTTATTTTGGTTATAACCCTGTGCTATACGGTCTTGATTTTTTATTTTATGTTTCTTGCTTTCGGCAGAGTAGAAACCACAGATCGGATGACAGGGTATACCTTTCTATTTTTACCGGATGGTTTTTTCAGGCTCCCAGATCTATCGGATCTTCTACATCCTACGCTGATGGATGCTTGGGCTCTTGGGAACATCGCCGCCTTTATCCCTTTCGGCATCATGATCCCGTTGTTGTATCGAACAAGCTTCTTTCGATACATGATCCTTTTTATCATGTGTATCCTTGTACTTGAGACCGTTCAGGCGCTCACTTTGCTCGGTAGCTTCGATATGAACGACGTTATTCAAAACTCATTGGGGGCAGCAGTCGGATTCGGGGCGTTTAGATTCGGATTTCGTACAAAAAAAGTCTGGAGAAACATAGTTGCTACGTGCATCTCTGCCATAGTCCTGATGATCGGGATTTGGGGAAGCTTCGGGATCATCGACAAAGCGTTCACTAAAGAACTAGGCCCCTTCGTTGCGTTAAACGAGCTGAAAAACAGTGGTATAAATCCATCGGCGGGAACAAAGCTAGACAGCTTCCAAATTGGCGGACAAAACGTAGAGCCCCAGTATAATGCATATAGCACCGAAGGCCAACATACGGTGACGTACACATATACGTTAGGCAAAAAAGAGCTGTATCTCTTCTTGAATTTTGGGATTCCCAATCAGGAGGATGCTTATGGGAGTCTAAGCATCTCCGCCGATGGTCAGGAGTATCTGTCTACGTCCGCAGAAGATCCGAGCGATGAACCGGGTATGTCCTCCATTTATCTTCAAGGGGCCAATGAGCTCACGATCACCCTGGAGGGGAATGCGAGAATATGGGATGTGGGATTTAGGGAGATGAGGTACACCTGGAATTGGTAAAGTGGACGATCATAGGAGATTAGGCTAAACGAGGAACGTTTGTTCAATTAAGGAAATGGGTGATTCTGTGCGACCTGACGTTGAAGCTAATTTCTAGCTAAAGGAGAACGATAGTTGAATGCCCAAGGAAGCAGTTTGCCGCGGCTGCTGCTTCTTTTTCATTGCGCTAAATGTGGGTGACAAGAACATAGTAACATTGTAAGCCGAATAAATTGCGGCTTTCTTGGAATAGAAGTGCTATAGTATTTGTAAAAATGTTACATAGCAAAAAAAGGGGATCCCTCATGAAAGTACGCATTCTAAGGTTTGCTATTTCGTTAGTTTTGCTTGGTATTCTAGCTGCATGTTCGAATGATGAAGCAGGTGTGAAAAATACGATAAATAGTCACCCCAATACCAGCGAAATACAGGCGTCCGTTGGACCTGCGACGGAAGATTCCAATTCGGGTGTCCAACCGGAAGCAGAAAAAGTAACCGGTAATGTGCCTTATACCAATAGTCCTGGTTCTGAACCGAAGTTATTGGACACATCTAACAACACTACGACAATTGACTCGAAAATAGAACCTAAAAGAACCCAAGAGAAGCCAATCCATAAGGATGTCTTTGAACTAGATGGTCAAAATTTCTCCGTCCTATATTGGAACGAGGGAGAGTTCGACTACTCCCGTTTTGCCATTATGAAACAGGACGATATTGTTTTTGACAGTCTGGAGCGAGGGATCACATTCGAAGGTGGGGCTGGCGGGCAAACTGATGGAGAGTCCTGGTCAACAGGTATCGTTTACAATGACCACGCCACATTTCTTTTTGACCTCGTAGACAATCGCCCTGATCCTTCTTCGATCCTTATTGAAGAGGTCGAAGGAGAGATGAAAGTAACCGTACAAGACAATGTCGAACTCAATTTTGCTCAAGCCAAAGGAAATCCCGTGTTGGTCGGCTTCCTGTCCTATGGTCAAATGCCTTTGTTCCCTGCGCTCAACGCCGTGTATGTCTGGCAGTCCGGCCATTACGAGGTGAGTACGGTATTGACGCAACAGTACTGGGAGGATGAGCTGGATAATCGCCAGCTTGCCTTCAAACAGGAGCCGAATGAGAGGCGGCTGGATTCGCTTCTTTCTGCTTACCTGCTATTGAACCGAATAGAGGATGGAAGGAAATGGCTAGAAGACTATAGCCTGAACAATATTTCAGCCGATAATGAGTACTTACAGACCTACAAAGACTATTATAATGACAAAGACATGGTGGATGAAGCCCTTTATGAGAACTGGATGGACAAACTTCCGCCACTTGCGAATCCATCCCGTTAATACTGCGGTGATTGCTTTCGGCAGCCGGTTGCGTCGGGCAGGATAGTAAACCATCAATACCAAATGGAGAAGGGATGAATTCAGATGAACAATAACGAAATAATGGAGTAAAATAAATATATACCGATTCAAACCACTGCCTGAGCGGAAGTGCAATTTTGTAACAGGAAGAAGCGATGTAAGTTCTTGTAAAAAGCAATAGACAAGCACTTATATTGGTTGCCGAATAGGGACGAAAACGTATATTGTGAGCCGCGCTATATTACAAAAAGCCATCATTCAAAAATTGAATGATGGCTTTTTGTAAGTGAAAGGTGAGGGAATAATTCTGTAGGATGACAATCATAGAACCGAAAAAGTGTCATGCTTGGGAACTTGCTGACGGAAATCAAGCATGAATTAAACCTTCGGGCGGCGCCATATTTCCTTGTAGTCTACTTCGCCCCAGACATTCATGCTGATGCCGTTTAGCGAATTTTGATGGCTGACCGCTCGCATATGATGATGCAGGAAAAGCAGGTAATACTCCTCTTGAAGCTCATCTTGAAGCTCTCGAAGAATGGAAAGACGTTCCGATTGACTGGAGGCGTGCAAACAAGCCATTATCCGAGTATCTATAGTTTGTTTCCACTTGGGCGGGAGACAATTCCTAATCAAGCTGCTGTCAGCACGAAATGTTTCTATCAGCGTAATATCAGGCTGCTCGCCAAGTACTTCTCCAACCGAGATCATGTCGGCCTGTATCATGACGGCTGTCTCAACTAATTGCTCTACAGGAACGATTTGAATATCGACTTGAATACCCAATCCTTCACAAGAGCTTTGTATCCACTTGGCGTTTTCTCTATTATAGGGATTATCATACGTATATAGCTGTAAAGCTTCACCTTTATAAGAGGATGCGGCTAAAAGCTCTTTTGCTTTGGTAGGATTGTAAGATGCTTTCCCACGCTGCATTTCGCTCTCATTCTCCTCTGTGAAGATAAATCCCTTAGCTGGCATCAGCCGAGTTCCATTCCATCTGCCGATCATTCCCCACCGGTCGAGGCTTAAATGAATCGCCTCCCGCAGCCGAATATCCTGCAGAGGCCCCGGTTTGATTTGATTGAAGATCAGGTAGTTACATCCTTGCTCAAGCTCCTGTAGTGTAGTCAATTCTTGGTTAACTGTTGCTTCATTCGCTTGCGGATCGTAGTACAGCATATCCACATTCTGCTTCGAAGCCGTTTCCAGAGTTGATCCTTTATAATTCGGCCATATCCACATCTCAATACGATCTAAATGCGGGCGACCCTCGAAATAATGTTCATGGGCTTCTAAGACTATCATCGAAGAATTGTTCTTCACGATTCGGAAAGGTCCAGTTCCGTTAGGCATGTGGGAATGCTCACCGTCCCAGCCGTTTGGAACAATATAACAGCGATCTGTACTGACTATATTAGGAAATGCGGCAATCGATTCTGTAAGCTCAAAAGTGACGCTGTACTTGCTGGATTCATAAATATTTGCTAAGTAGCCATACATCCAATCAGAGGGAAAGCGGGAGAGCAAACGCTTAAACGAATGGATGACATCGCAGGGGGAGAGGAGATGGCCGTCATGAAATCGAACCCCTTTGCGCAGATGAAACGTCCATTTCTTGAAGGTTGCATCAGACTCCCAATGATGCGCGAGACTCGGAACCAATCTTTTCTCCTTGGTCGAATACCCGATAAGCTTGTTCATCAGTTGCCTGAGCCAGTTCACATCCGAGCTGCGCAACACCTGTGCAGGATCAAGTACAGAGACCTGTCGAGAGTAAGGGAGCCTTAATATATCGAGTTCCTCTTCATTGGATTGGATACCAAATTGGAGGTTAATCCCTCTCATAAATTCCTGTTGCTGGATCTCATCCAGAGAGGCGATTAACTGCCAGGCTTCTTGAATGCTTTCGTTTCCAATCAACTCATGAATCTTGCGCTCAGTCAGCTCTTGTCTTGCCAAGAGAAATTTGAGCTCAGATTGATTCCCGCGGCCTCTACCGGGTCTCCACTCAATGAGATGCTCGGCCGACATTCGCTGAAGGACGAGCGCCGTATTTCGGCGGGTGCAATCGAGCGTTTCCGCAATCTCTTCCATTAATACCGGGAAGGCTTGAAAATCAGCGATAGTGCCGAATCGGTCACGCAGCTTTTCATAATAATCGAGTAGCTTCATAACAAGTTAACCTCTTCAAACAATTTGTAATAGCAAGCTGATATTGTGTGATAATGAGAGATGATCATTATAAACAAAGTCGGCACAATAAAAAAGGTGAAACCAATTGACTGCATTATTCACTTTTAACTGTTTTTTAAACCTGTATAATGAATCCCATGGATTAGACGAGAGTCTCATCATGTTGAGAGAAGGACTATCTAAAAGAATAAGATGTCTGGCTTTTGGCTTGAGGTAAGCTTATCCGCATCTGCTGTGACTGCAAAATTAATTGTAAAATTATGGAGGTAGGAATGAAGAAAGCAGCATTAGTATGTTTAAGTGTAATTAGTGGCGCTTTAATGTTGGGTCCAATGAGTTCTCATGCAGCAAATGATGAATATGATGCATATGGCGGAGTAAATGGTTTGCTTTCTGGGGGTAGATTATATGCCCCTCTCCGTAGTATGGTGAACAATAATCTATTCAGTTACGATGAACAACTTGATAAATATCTTGAAGTGAAAATAAATTGGAATCAGAAGACAAAAACTGCTTCACTAACTAGAGGCGGGAAGACTTTTAATGCCACTGTTGGTAATGGAGTATTGTTGAGAAAAGACGCGGTGTATGTACAATTTAAAGCTTTAAATAACTTCTTCTATCCGAACGATCATCTCAAATGGGATACAACTACATTGACAGGAAATTCTGAGCACATTACGGTTTATGCTCGTCCATTGACAGATAATCAAGCATTGACTCTTGCAACAAATGCGATGTCCAAGAAGACACAATGGATTCAATTTCATAAAAATAACGTAGAATTAGGTCTTCCAGAGTCAGAGTATATTCAATGGAACAAAAGTCTTACTAAATTTAAAGCGGTCTTTCATTCAGATGGGCTTGTTGGCGAATATAACTATAGCTACGGAATTGAAGCTGAGATGACTAAGAAGGCTAATGATTGGACTATTACTTCATTTAATTATTTCGATAGTACAAGGATATATTATCCTTAAATCATCACCAGATAATTTGGTTAAATCGTGAAGCGCGCGTACAAGAGAGCCGTATGGGAAAGCATCCCTACGGCTCGTTCCAAAAAAGTATATACTGTACCCACGGAAACGGAGAGAGAACCATGGGACGCTATATAGAGTTTGATAAAGAAGCGGTGCTTCATAGAGCAATGCTCGTTTTTTGGAAGAAGGGCTACGAAGCGGCAAGCATTCCCGATTTGCTGGAAGCGATGGATATTAGCAGATCAAGTCTGTCAGCAAGTACTTCGAAGGTTGAATTAATTAAGGTGGGGGATATAATTGGTGATTTGCCAGTTACAACCTATCAGATTAGCCATTATCCGGAGAATAACGAGATAATGTCCTTATATATAGGGTTCAATGGGAAACTAAAACTTAGTGGAAAATTCATATATTATTCCATCGATGATGAAGTCTACGGTAACGAAATTATGGTTACTTACGAACAAGATAAAGACTTTCCTGGAAACTACATAATGGATTCTTATCATCTTGTCCGACCGGAGAGAAAGTTGATGCTTGTTTTTAATAAGGAATCCGACAAAATGCAATTTGGTCAACCGGGGACGGATGGTGAAGTCGAGCTTCTTATTCAAAACTATATGTTCCAGTATACTCAGTCAGATGTAATTGATACTGCAGAGTTTGACTAAATTATAAAAATCACAAATGACCAAGAGTGTCGGGTGACAAGAACATTGACCGAATGAAGTCCGCGGAAATCGCAGGCTTTTTCATTTATCGGCTCAAGTTCTTGTCATTTGGCGATGACAAGAACTTGAGCCGACTTGTTGAAGGATGGAATGGATGGATCAAGGTGTTAAATACGCCTTGATCCATTTTTGAAAATTGACGCCTAATCGCCTTGACGGATTCGGAGGCTTGTTCGTGTCAATCTTAGTCCTTTATTTGTACATTCATTTAGAAGAGTCGCAGCAGGAAGGCTCCTTATCATTCTGGGGGCTACCACAACAGTCGCTAGCAGTCGTTACTGTAATCGGTTTGAATGTAAGTTTCTTTGGTTTTGGTGTACAGCAACTAGCAGCTTCATTTTCGCCTAACAATGATTTGGGAGCCGAACACACACCGGTTTCCGGAAGATTAAGTCTCACTTCGCGTGCAGCCTCATAATCACCTGCTAAAGCAGCAACGACACTTCTTACCTGTTCGTACCCAGTCGCAAGCAGGAAGGTAGGGGCACGACCATAACTCTTCGATCCGACGATATAAAAGTTCTTTTCCGGTTGACGAAGCTCAGCTTCGCCGTGCGGCCGAACGGTACCGCAACTATGAAGATTAGGATCAATCAGATCCGCTAATTGTGGAACGGACTCAATAGCTGAATCCGCTGAATACCTCAATTCCCGAAGGAAAGTGAAATCTGGTCTTGCACCTGTTGCTACAATAACCTCATCGATCTTATCAATCGAATAGTCCTGGCTATCCTTAGTACCTAGAAGAGAAAGCGTTGAGCGTTCCTCATCTGCCTTAATCTGAGCAATGAGGAACGGTGTGTGGACCAACACGTTCCCATTTTGAACGAATTGATTGGCCCGTGAACCAAGCACTCCGCGTGCTGGCAAGCCGTCGTTTTCACCGCCGCCAAATGCTTCAGATACGTTTTTCTTTCTAAGCACCCAATGGATGGTCGTTTCTGGAACTTGCAGCTTTAGTTCATGCAATAGTGTAAGTGATTGGATTGCGGAGTGTCCGCTGCCCACCACTACAATATTTTTACCAGCATAACGAGCTTTATTCGATTCCAAAATATCAGGTATACCATACAAAATGTGATCAGCATGTTCTTTTTCACCATCAGCAAAGTTTCCGCTGGCACTCATCGGGTTAGGGGTTAACCAAGTTCCAGTTGCATCAATAATAGCAGAGGCTTCAACATGAAGCTTTTGTCCTTGTGTCTCATATTCGATCATGAATGGTGCCGTATTGCGACCAGCTGTCTTCATTTTATCGAAACCCTTACGATAAATGGCTTTAACGGTTGATTCAAGATGTATAAATGACTTGATTTGCTCTAACTGAGATAATGGTTCTAAGTATAATTGTACAAGTTCTTTACCTGTGGGCATTTGATCTTGCTCTGGTGCAATCCAACCTGTTTCCAATAAGAGATCCTTAGCAGCTGAATCGACATTGAACTCCCAAGGAGAGAACATCCGTACATGCTCCCAGCTTAGTACAGAAGCTCCAATATGAGCGCCTCTTTCAAAAAGCACAAATGGCATGTTTCTTTTTACAAGCTGAGCTGCAGCAGCCAATCCTACAGGGCCGCCACCAATGATTGCAGTTGGCAATGTATTCGACATATCATTTTCCTCCTTAGTATACATTGCTATTTCTTGGACAGTCTTAAATTTGCAAATTACAAGTAATGATCTAAAGGTAAACCTCCATTATTTTGGAGGTATACAACAAGATGCCGATTTCTGCATAGAATCGTTCAATAACTTGATCGATCGAATTACAGTTTCTCTTTCGAACTCAGACATAGTGGAGAGAACGCCATTAAGTTGTGCATTTACAGTAACGTTAATGTTATTTTCAATCCCTAAGCCTTCCGGAGTGAGTGACAAAATATTAATACGGTTGTCTGCCGGATGTGGTGTTTTCTTTACGAGACCTTTGTCTACAAGGGTTTTGACTTGTCTGCTGAAGGTCGTAATATCCATACCTAAGGCGCCAGCAATTTCTTGCATAGAAGGGTGGTGCTGCCGATTGATCTCGTATAGGATATGACTCTGCACAAGTGAAATGTCTTGGCCGCAGCAGTTGTCGCAGCACTGTTCATTCAATAAACCGAAGTTTCGTGATAGAAGTTGAAACATGTTCCGTACGTTCTCCATAGTCATGACCTCCTGATTCAGTTATAACATCAAAACTTGCAAATTGCAAATGTTATTGTATAATCGACCCAAGCCATTTATTTGATTAGGAGGTTATCCTATGTTGGATGTCGTCATCATTGGGGCAGGACCATATGGAATATCCGTCGCTGCACATGCGGTGGCACATGGACTTTCTTATAAACTAATGGGTTTTCCAATGGACTTCTGGAGGAATCAGATGCCCCAAAATATGTTTATCCGAACGCCTCACGATTTAGTGAGCTTTTCAGATCCGAAGAACAAATGGACGATACAACAATACGCCAAAGAGACCGGTACCAAACTTGAATCGCCACTGCCTAGAACCGTATTTGTTCAGTATGCGTTTTGGTTCGCAGAAAAATCCGGGGTCGAATTTACACCTGAGATTGTCGAGGAGCTAAATTTCAATGTGGATCATTACGCGATCGCAACTTCAAATGGCCAACGGCTCCAAGCTAAAAACATCGTTATTGCCACGGGAATAAAAGATTTTCAATACATGCCATCGATATTTAGAGGTTTACCTCGTTCATTGGTATCGCACACATTAGGTCACACCAGCTTTGAAGCGTTTCGAGGGAAAGATGTCATTGTCGTAGGGAGTGGACAGAGCGCCTGGGAGGCAGCTGCGCTACTTTACGAAGCCAATGCGAATACAAAGCTGATCTATCGTAGAAGAGCGCCTGTTTATGGCGGAAACCGGACTCAGGAAGTGGTGCTTAGGGGTATCGGTAATGTATTTTACAAACTTCCTCGTTCATTGAAAAGGAAGCTGTGGCAGATCGCTGCGGAGACCGTCCCAATCGCTCGCTTTCTAAGACCATATGTAGAAGGTAAGGTTCCTCAAATAAATAACACGAGCGTTAAGCATTTAACGATTGTGGATGAGAAAATACAGCTCCAGCTATCAGATGGACAACAGATCACAGTTGATCATGTCATTGTAGCCTCAGGTTTTAAATTGGATCTCGAGAAGCTGTCGTTCCTTCATCATAGTTTGAAGGAAAAAATCTATAGAGAAGAAGGGCATGCAGAATTCCCGAAACTCAATCATCATTTCGAGAGCAGTATTAGGGGGCTTTATTTTGCTGGACCGTTATCGTCACATAGCCACGGACCAACATTTCGATTTATATTAGGCTTGAACAAAGCATCAAGTACTATTGTGCGTTCTATAAAAACAACATGAGGGAGGTAATATGCGTGTATGAGGTTACTCTAAGGTCCGCATCTTCTTTTGATTTAGAAGCTATCTTACACATCTATAATCAAGGAATTGAAGATGTAGTCAGTATGAACAATAGCCCTTGGATTGATCTAAGACTAATCAATCCAAGGGCTATTTTCACGATTTCGTTACTCGAAAATCCTTATCAGTGCTTCTTTCTGAACTGGCTTGATATCAATAACTGACCGAATCTGTTTCGCCTTTAATTCTGCATCATCAATATCTTGTGCAAGCCCTAAGACTAGAAGAGTGCCGGCTGCGACAGTTCCAGTACGGCCTTTTCCGCCGCCGCAATGAAATGCCACTTTCTTGCCACTCCTGTAGGCTTCTGCAACCTCATCGATTGCTTGCTTGAACAAAAGGTGCTGGTTCTCAGGAGAGTTGTCTCCAAGAGCGATTTGAACCCATCTTGCAGTGGACTCTGGATACGCGCATTCAACTGCTTCTCCACGCAAGTCTACGATAACATCGATACCTTCGTTCTTTTCCATCGCTTCTACATCAGCAGCTGCACCCATAAAGATCTTACCTTCATAAAGGTCATGATAGTTTTTCTCCAACAGTATTCCTCCTAGATTTTCTTCTTGAAATTCGTAAATGTAATTTGAACTGGTGCAGAGGGAGGGGCGCAGCATAAGGAGAGATCACGCGTTTCTCCTGCAGACTCGAACTCCGAATCTTCTTTGGTGAAGAAGATCTCCCACGCATTGCCGTCCGGATCATACACCCATACTTTATCCTGAACTGCATAACAACAAGTCGTGTTCATCTCATCGATAAGCAGCAAGCCAGACTGGCGAAGGCGTTCGCCCATTGCAAGTACGTCCTCGGTATTATCAACCTGGAAGCCAAGGTGGTTTAATACACCATTTTTCTCGAATGGCCGAACATTGAGCGAGAAATGAAGGGCAGGATTATCGAGCTCGAATTTAGCGTAATTATCTTTAACTTTTGTTGGTTCCTCGCCAAAGAAACTCCGATAAAAAGAGAGTGACTTGTCCAAATCAGTACAGTTAACCGCAACATGCATCCGCTTAACCGATGTTGCCATATCTATTCGCCATCCTTCAGGAATAGCTCAATACGTGATTTAATAGCTTCACGTACATTTCTAAACTGAGCCATAATCTCTTCCTCTGTACCCGTTGCTTTTGCTGGATCATCGAATCCCCAGTGCCACTTGATTATATTAGGATTCGTTATGACAGGGCAGTGCTCGTCGGCATGTCCACAAAGCGTAATCACATAAGTCGAACGGTTCAGGACTTCTGGGTCAATGACGTCAGAGCTGTTATTGCTAATATCTACGCCAGCTTCTTTCATTACTTGAACAGCGCGCGGATTCAATCCGTGTGCCTCAAGACCTGCGCTTTTTACTTCGTAACGATCTCCACCGAGTTCGTTCATAAAACCATCGGCAATTTGACTACGGCAGGAATTGCCCGTGCACAGAAAATAAATAAGTGGTTTGTTACTCATTTGAAAGTCCCCTTTACATGAAATTGATCAGTGTCGGAATTAACCTACAACCTTTAGCCACAGGTACAACCCAGTTAGAGTAATGAAGAGTACAGGAACGGTCAAAATAATACCGGTCTTGAAATAGGCGCCCCAAGAGATCTTCACGCCTTTACTTGATAAAACATGAAGCCAGAGCAGTGTTGCCAACGAACCGATCGGTGTTATTTTCGGACCTAAATCTGACCCGATTACATTAGCATAAATGTACGCTTCCCGAATGATACCGGTCGGGTTCGTATCTTGAATGGCCAAAGCATTGATCATAACCGTTGGCATGTTGTTCATGATCGAGGAGAGTATTGCAGCAATAAAGCCAGTACCTACTGTCGCTACGAACAGACCTTGATCGCCAACCCATTCGAACACAGCACCGAGCTCATCCGTCAGCCCTACGTTACGAAGTCCGTATACAACCACATACATACCAATCGAGAAGACTACAACAGCCCATGGAGCACCTTTAACCAGCTTCCAGGTGTGGATTTCCTGGCTGCGTCTAGCGAGAAGCAAGAAGACAATAGCTGCTGCACCGGCGATGATCGACACAGGAACATCTATGAATTCACTGCTTAGATATGCTGCCAGCAAGATCGCAAGGATAATCCATGAGATTTTGAATAGTCGCGAGTCCTTAATTGCTTCGGCCGGCTTCTTCAATTGCTGAAGGTCATACAGCTTCGGGATGCTTCTACGGTAGAAGAGGAAGAGGACAAGCAGGCTCGCTGCGATCGAAAATAGGGTAGGGACGAGCATGCGACTAGCGTACTCTGCAAATCCAACTCCAAAGAAGTCTGAGGACACAATGTTAACCAGATTACTTACGACCAGTGGAAGGGAGGCCGTATCAGAGATAAATCCGCTCGCCATAATAAAGGGCAAAATCATGCGTTCATCAAACTTAAGGGCGCGAACCATTGCGAGAACGATCGGCGTTAGTATGAGAGCAGCTCCGTCATTCGCGAAGAATGCGGCGACTGCGGCTCCCAACAAGATAACGTAAATGAACATCAGATTTCCGTTACCTTTAGCGAAGCGAGCCATATGAAGCGCCGACCATTCGAAGAACCCAATCTCATCGAGGATTAGAGATATTAATATGACGGCTACAAAAGCAAGTGTGGCGTTCCATACAATCTGGGTTACGTCCCAAACGTCTTGAAAATCAACAACACCGAAGATTAGAGCGATTATTGCGCCGCCTATTGCGGACCACCCGATATTCAGTCCTTTTGGCTGCCAGATAACAAAAACTAATGTGACAAGAAAGATAATTGATGCTAGTGCCAGCATAGAACCTCCTGTAGTTAATTACAGCCTTGAGACTTCAATTCATTGATTTGATCTTGCATAGAAGGGAGTTGGTCAATCACTTGCTTCAAATAGGGCTTGTCGTCAACATTCAACGAATAATAAATCCATTGACTGCGGCGAGTCTCATTGATAAGACCGCCTGTTCTTAACTTCTTTAGATGTTGACTAATGTTCGGTTGAGTCGTATTTAATAAGTCGACGATATCGCACACACACATTTCTTTATGCCGTAATAAGGCCATGATGGTTAATCTGGTCTTATCAGAGAGCAACTTCAGGGAATCAGACACTTCATCAATGGTTGGCATAGCAATACACTCCTTTCCATGGAATAGACTTTTCTTGGTCACTTTGTATTATACACGCTCAGTTATATAAGTAAATAGTTATATTAGTGTATGATTATATAAATGGTTCTTTCAATGTACGCCCAGAATAGGAGTCAATAACAGAATCATCGCTCTTATCGGAATATCATCATTGAAATATGGTAATTCCTTAAGGAGAGGAGTCTATCACATGAGCAGCCTAATGATTATCCCTAAACGAGTGGAATTTCACTAGAACATATAGCGAATATGCCGCAAGTGGAGCAATTTCTTATTGAAGGGTTCTTGTCCGAAAACGAACTTATATTATAATAACACCAAAATAGAGCTATATCGGTTAAGCTATTATATAGACATATGTATAAAATACGGGTTTTGTGAAATAGTTATATAGTTAGAAGTCTGATCATGCTTTTTTAGTCTTCTTCATTGTCTTTCTCGGTCTTGTTTTATCTAATGTTTCAAACTAAAAAGCTCGTACCATCAAGATCATTTAATCGATCTTAACGATATGAGCTTTATTCGAGCTTTGATGTTTGGTAACCATATTTATCTTATCCCAAATTTAATTTATTCTACGGCACAATTCAGATCATTTATTATCATCTGGTTAATTCATTATCTCATTATAAATGTTTCCCAAATTATTACACTTTGATACATCAATCAATACCTTAACTATATATGCTTCATCGATCTAATCAACTTTATCATGTATAAATACCGCTTCTGCACACACGTATGCTCACGTGGATCGAATTTGTTGTATCCTTTGTCCTGAACTAATACCGTTCGCAGGAATCGCGGGCATATTAGCTGATTTGATAATTGATAACGCTTTCTCAATCATTTATCATCCAATCACTTAAATAACGTTTATCACACCGTTATCGCACTGATAAATTACGATATGACTAACTACTTTCTTACAATGCTGCAACTTTCCGTGCTGCAAATTCGTTATGATGAAAAAGTTACTAGATACGCCATTATTTCAAATCTTGAACTCTATGGCATAAGGAGATGAAACATTGGTTTTTACACGCAAATCAATCATGACCACAGCCTGTACGGCACTGATCTTATTGTCTGGTTTAACAGATGAAGTGTCTATATCCTCTGCGGCGGCATTGCCTAAACCGGTCACTATCATGCTTGACGGGTATCCGCTTCCGTTCCCGGTAGCGCCATTCGTTACCCAAGGCACGACGATGGTTCCGTTCCGGGCCATTGCCAAGGCGATCAACATTCAAATCGATTGGTCGAATGCCACCCAGACGTTAACAGCTACGAAGACGCGCGATGACTCTACGACCGAAGTTATCCTCCGCACCGGAGACAAGAAAGCGAAAGTTAACGGGCAGACGACGCTGCTGAACGTTGCACCCGTACTTAAGAACGGCACCCTCTTCGTACCGCTCAGCTTCTTCAGCACGCAGTTCGGTGCAGGTGTCGGCTGGAACGGTACAACGCAGACCGTCTCCATTACATCCCCTATAGAGCCAATGTATACGGAAGCATTCTATGCAACGAGTTCATACAGCGAGGTCGATCTTGTGTCGAAATTCGATGCCGTATCGTTCGGCTGGACGAGACTCGATCCTTCGACCGGCTATCTGATCCTGAACGGCAAAGACTTCTTCTGGCCGAAGCCGGCCGGCGACGTTACACCGGAATCGATCGTTCTGAATAAAGTGGAATCCGGCGGCCAAGCGAGCTTGATGGCTGCAGCGATGGACGGACGCGGCGAATTGACGAAGATGCTGCACGATTCGGTTATGCAAGACAATACCATCGATGAGCTTGTTACGCTCGCGACCGATAACCAGTTTACCGGCATAACACTCGACTTTGAAGGGCTAGGTCTTACCGGCGATTATAAAGAAGCTCAGCAGTCGTTCAATCAATTCGTTCAGAAATTGGATCAGCGCGCCGAAGCTGCGAACCTGACGCTGTCGCTAGCCCTTCACCCGTTGAACAGTTCTTTCCGAGGGTACGATTATAAGACGCTTGCTTCATATGCGGACGAAATCATCGTTATGGCTTATGATTACAAGACTTATACGGATGCTCCTGAGCCGATGAAATATGTCGATGAAGCGATCCAGCTTGCGCTGAAGCAAGTGCCGGAATCGAAGCTGGTGCTAGGCATTTCGATGGGCAGCGAGAATGCGCAATCGGTCAATAACAAGATTGGACTTGCCAAACGGTACGGTCTGAAAGGCATCGCCATCTGGCGTCTCGGCATTACGGGTGATGCAGCCATGCAAGCGATTAAGAAGTCAATTGTAATGAACTAATCCATTTACCACATTAAATAAGGGGCTATCCCAAACGCTTGAAGTAAAAATGGTTGAACAGAGGTGCTGCTGCTGCTCAACCATTTTTTATATCTATTGCTGTATTTAATACGATTAAACTTATTCCGTCAGGATAACAATTCAATGTATCCTTCTGTTCCGTGTACGCGGATTCGCTGTCCATCTTGGATCCGCTTGGTGGCGTTCTCTACCCCGACAACAGCCGGCAATCCATATTCGCGTGCAATGACGGCGCCATGGGTCATCAGACCGCCAACCTCGGTAACCAGCCCTTTGATGGAGACGAACAACGGTGTCCAGCCTGGGTCCGTAAACGTGGTGACGAGGATATCTCCCTCCTCCAGAATGGCATCCTCCATCTTGATGATGACACGCGCCCGTCCTTCTACCGTACCGGAAGACACAGGTAGACCGACAATGGCGTCAGCGGGCAGATGATCTCGTCTGTACGCCCCAGTAATGATTTCCCCATCCGACGTCATGACACGCGGCGGCGATAATTTTTCATAATGTCGGTAAGCCTCTCGGCGTTCGTTGATCATCTGATAATCTAAGTTTGCTGTGCGAACGACTTCGTGAAACTCATCGAATGAGAGATAGAAAATATCTTCTTGCTCCTGAATGATGCCTGCTCGCACCAATTTTTCAGCTTCTCTCAACAATGCTTGTTTATAGATGTAGTAACGGCTCATCATACCGTATTTGGGATACTCACGATAACCGATAAAATCCCGGATGGTGCGTATCATTCGCTCGGTCTCTTGTGCTTTGCTTTCTCCGTCCGGCAATTGCTTCAACCGTCCCAATAGTTCTTGTTCTTTGTCCCGAGCTTGCTGCTTTGCTTGCTCGAATTTGCGTTGTCCTGCATGAGGCTCAAAGTGTTTAATGTTATTAATAATTAATGGGATTAGAGTATCGGGTTTTTCACTCCAACGAGTGGTCGCAATGTCGATTTCTCCAGCACATCGCATTCCATACTTATTCAGGTAAGACGTGATAGCTTCTTGAACTTCCCCGCCGCCTTCGAACTTCACCAGTTCATCAATAAAATGATCGTCTTGAACATGTTGTAAATAATCGATGATCTCTGGATATGGTCGAATCACATCCGCAACCTCCATAAGCGCCAGACCCATCTCCGAAGTAATATTGTGGGGTACGGATAGAGACAGCGTATCGGCTGCGTTGGGCTCGCCTAACAACTGGTTTATTTTCTCATTCATCCACAATGTAGCGTTCATCGCCGTCTGAATGACTTTCGAGCTGAGCGGGTTAAATAATTGCTGTTTCAATCGCTGAATATCTTCTAATATAAATTGAAATACATCCGTTCCGGATTTCGTCTGGATGTTCCGTTTCAACTCTTCGATCGATGCTTGATTGCTCTTAATCAAATCCTTAACGATAGTCGGATTGTCCTCAACTTGTGCCACATCGCTATTGTTCCTGATGGGATTTGCTGTTGTGGTATCATCCGGTACCGTCGGAATATACTCTCTGTCAATGAGGGTCTGAAGAGCGTCTCTTGTCAGCAGATCGGATTGGCCCCATCTACCCACTAACATTTCTCTGCGGGAAGGCGAAGACAGCAGATGCGAGCAATCCGCGAATAACCTTCCGCCAGCTTTCTTCATCGGTGCTGGAGTCACTAACAGATAGAATGACAACCCCAACGGGGAAATAGGATCGGTCATCATCTGTTGATGCCCGACCGACAAATAGACGTGATTAAGCTGATCATTCGCTTCCGGGATCGGGAATAGCGTGGTGATCGGTCTGCTTTGGACGATGAAGAAGGTATGATCAACCAGGCACCATTCAATATCTTGCGGACAGCCGAAATAGGCTTCAATCTGTCTCCCGATTCGTGCGAGCTCTACAATTTGCGGCTCATCAAGTGTCTGTTGCAGTTGTTGATCCGGATCGAGTTGACGAGTCTCAGTTCCGCCCTCTGGCAATCCATAGATCGCCATTCGTTTGACTGCAATTCGCTTATCGACCACGGTTCCTTCTTGAACTTTATAATGATCTGCGTTTACCAAGCCAGAGACGAGCGCTTCTCCAAGTCCATAACTGGCATCGATGGAGAGCACTTTCCGGTTGGAGGTGACGGGATCAACGGTAAATAAAATACCCGAAGCTTGCGGGAATACCATCCTTTGAATGATGACGGATAGATAAACTTGACGGTGGTCAAAACCATTTTGTATACGGTAGATTACCGCGCGGTCCGTAAATAGCGAGGCCCAACATTTGCTGACATGCTGTAAGATAGCTGCTGTGCCTTTAATATTTAAATAGGTGTCATGTTGGCCGGCAAAAGAAGCGTGAGGCAAGTCTTCAGCTGTCGCGCTGGAACGCACCGCATAGGCATGCTCCTCGCCGATCCGTAAGATCGAACGGGTCACTTCATTGACAACATCAGAAGGAATTTGCGCCTCCGTAATGACTTGTCGAATCTTCCGGCTGATTTCACCAATTTGTTCTCTATCGTCTGCTTTCAGAATGGCTAGCTGATCCAATAGAGCATGATACGATTCGTTGTGTTCGAGCGCTGCTTGAAACGCTGCAGTTGTCACAGCGAATCCCTCGGGTACTTGGATCCCTGGAATGCTCGATAATTCAGCTAAATGGATCCCTTTCCCGCCAATGAGCGGAAGCTGTGTCTTGTTGATATCTTGAAAACCGAGAACGAACGTACTCATTCCATATCTCTCCTCGCTATGAGTATAAGAAAAAGCAGTTGACATACGTTTCTTAAGCGTGTTACAATTCAATTATATGATGAACTTACTATGCATTCTTACATAAAATTTAGATGCGATCTGATTATATCATGATGTCCATCTAAGTACAACGAAGAAGAACCTGAGACAATTGTCCAGGTTCTTCTTGTTTTTGATGGTGCTCACTCCACAGTCTCTCCCGAAACGGCGTATTGAACGGTTCATTAGCCGTCCGGGGCCCTCCACCAGTTTACTCCTATACCATTCCCGCCAGGCGGCTGCCTCTTGGACTTTCACAGTCAGCTTCACGGCTAAGCTTGAGTGCACGGTTCAGTTGTAAGGGCCTCGGCTGTTTCCTTTATTCAGACCCTTCATCAGGTGTAACAGCTTATGAAGAATTGATTTTCTACGGTGCGGTTTTGCCGAGTTATCGTCATGTTTGACATACAATCCTAAGCGGATTGCGCGATTGAGCTCATCTTGGCGCAATCGGTGCAGTTGTTCGGCGGTATAATGATCTTGGTAGAGCATCGTTCCCTCTCCTTTGCAGGTGAAGATTTCCCCTATTGGTTAACTCTATTATGCAAGTGTAACAAAGGAGTAAAAAGTGTAGAATAGTCACAACAGATTTCCCCTTTTATGCGAGGTGAACCATAAAAGATGTTAGAAGTCGAACGATATTTGACGCTTTATCAACGGTTTGCGGGTGAGCTTGGAGCTGGAGCAACGGTTGAGGCTGCATTGGAACAAGTGTCTGATGCGCTTTACTGCACGGAACGAAATGCTAAGCTCATCCTTCGCAAATTAACGGAGAAAGGCTACATCGAATGGAAAGCTGGGAGAGGCAGAGGCAACCGCTCGCGCATTACATTCCGGGAAGACCGGGAAGCTTTGCTCCTGGACCTGTCACGGGCGTATGCCGAAGACGGTGAGTATAATAAAGCGTTCTATCTGCTTCAAACCTTTGGTGAAGGAACGGCTGCGAGCGAGAAATTTATGGAGTGGATGAACGGTACCTTCGGTTTTCACAAGCAGCAAGGGACACTTGCGGATGTCCTGCGCCTCCCGATCAAGAAGCCGATGGTGACTTTGGATCCGGCGGAAGTGATTTTCTCATTCGATGCTCACTTGATCCAGCAGGTATGGGACAGGCTGGTCGTACTGGAGGAGAATACAGGCCGAATCCTGCCGGCCATCGCTCATGAGTGGGAGTGTAATGAGGACGCCACAATGTGGACTTTTCATCTGAGGAAAAGCGTGCTGTTCCATGACGGAACGGAACTGACCGCCGCTGATGTGGTATACACGATCCAACGTCTTCGAAGCGGGAAGCAGAACAGCTGGATTGTGCGGTCACTTAGCAGGATTGAAGCGGTGTCGGAGCGGGTTGTGCGGTTTCACTTCGCTAAGTCGAACTGGCTGTTTATCAAGTTTGCCTGCTCGGTCTTGATGTCCATCTTGCCTTCCGGACTGCGCGGGCAAACCGAGGAACAGTTCTGGAAGCATCCCATCGGCACGGGTCCATTCAAGATTGAAGAACGGGCTGAGGGCAAATTGCTGCTTGAGGCCAACGCCGCCTATTATCATACCCGTCCTCTCCTCGACCGTGTTGAGATTGTTCAAGTGCCGCAGCATGATGTGCTTAAGGCTGATGCGGCGCGCTGGAAGCAGTTGATTAGCGATCCTAATCAACCGGATCTGCCGGATCTGTCGGAAGACAATGGCTGGATTAAGATCGAGTCGAACAACGTCTGCACCAGTATGCTGAGCTGGAACATGCAGCGGAACGGACTGCATAAGTCGGAACAGTTCCGCTCTATTGTGGATCGGTTGATTGACCGGAACCGAATGATTCGGGAGCTGGGAGGCCATCGGTATTCGCCGGCTAACGGCTTTTTTCCTTCTGCGGCTGGTTCCGCCGAAGTGGATGAAGCAAGTTCCGATGAGGAACTGCGGCATTTGATAACTCAGTACGGTTTCGATCAATCTCCTGTTACGTTATGTTCGCTTGTGGGACACCAAGAGGATGTCCAATGGATTCAGCGGCGCTGTATGGAATATGGCATTCAATTGCAGATTCGAATCGAATCAGCCGATAAACTGTACCGCATCCAGAGCGAGATTGATGCCGTGTATCATGCGCTGGTATTCCCGGAGGATGAAGTGAGTCTGATCGAGAGCTTGGAACAGGAAGACAGCTTCTTGAGTTGCATGGTATCGCCGGAGCATGTGGTCTGGATACGGAACAGATTGGATGATGCACTCGCTTGTGCGAAATCGGCGGATCGAATGGCGATCTATACGGAGATTGAAGCGAAACTACGAGCAGAGCACCAGGTCTTATTCATGCTCCACACCCGCTTCAATACCGATTACCATCCTTCGTTGAAAGGCGTACGGATTAATACTCTCGGCTGGATCGATTTTAAGCACATCTGGCGTGCTTAAATGCAAAAAGCCGCAATGAATGCGGCTTTTTGCTTCTTAACTTGGTTAGCCTGTAGGGACTAACCGAGATTTAACAGGTTAAGGATATCTTTCGGATGCTCAAATTTATACTTAGCCGGAATCGCATCAGGCTGCTTGCACCCCCATAATGCCAATCCAAAATCTACACCAGCGCTCCGGGCACATTCAAAGTCATAAATGGAATCGCCAATATATAAAGATGAGCTGGTCTGTGCGCCTGAAAGCTCAAGGAACTTGAGCATAGGCTCCGGATTGGGCTTATGCAGCTTCGTATCATCCGCGCATACAACGTATTGCAGATCTTGAGCAAGACCGAATGGAACGAATTCATTGTGAAATTGTTCCTTCGTTTTGGACGTCACGACACCTGTCATAATCGATGGATTCCTCAAACCGATAAGCAACTGCTGAATACCGTCGAAAACATGGATAGCCGATTGGTACTCCTTCATATGCTCATCCCAGCAATGGATGGCATGATCGATATCGTGTTCTTCGATACCGAGCTTGCGCAAAGATACTGCTCCTGGAATTCCAAGCACAAACGTGAGATCATGCGGGGTCATTTCCCGGTCATAATTTGCTTTCAACATTTGCTGCAATGATTCCAATATCGCTTGCTCTGTGTTGATTAACGTGCCGTCGATATCAAAAATAAAAGAAGTATACATGGAAATCCTCCCTTAGCATCCTTAAAGATAAGCTTCTAATGGAATGCTAAAGTATGAAATCCATTTCAGGTCAATAGCTAATTAATCAGATTGGCGCAAAATAATTTGATAAGGAATTTCGACCTTATCTTTTGACTTCCCGATTGCAAGATCAAAAGCATGTTCGCCAACCTTCACCAATTGGTGATCAACCGTAGATAATCCTAATCCGATTCCAACGGGTTGATTCTCTTGGCCAATAATGGCCAGATCCTCAGGCACTCTCAGCCCTATTCTCTTCGCATATCGATAGATACCTGCCGCAACTTCATCGCCGTTCGCATATATGGCCGTAGGCTTTTCATCCCCATGAAGCAATTGTTGTGCTGCTCTAATCCCGTCATCCATGCTGTAACAGTCCCTAATAGGGTATTCCGCAGGCAAATCGCCAAATAGTTGTTGGTAGGCTCGGATAATCAACTGCGTACTATTGCTCTCTTCTCCTCTTGCTGTCGTAAAGGCAACCCGTGTATGCCCTTTGTCCTTTAACAATTGGAACGTCTCAACGAATGATCCATATCGGTCAATGTAAGCACAGCCGATCTCAGGATGGTCGGTGAACTCGCATGCGACGATTGTCCCGTATTTGGCATAGGGAATAATCGCATTCCAATTGTTCGAACGAGAGGTAAGAATGAGGGCATCCAGTTGTTTATTCTTCAACATAGTAAGGCAATGGAGCTCTTTGTTCGAGTCGTACTTCGTAGGCAGAACCGTCACGGTGTAATCACGTTCTACTGAGCGGTTCAGCACACCATGAAGCAATTGATCGAAGGCTTGATTGTTATTATAGGGTATAATCACACCGATACTTCTCGTTTCCTTACGAATCAGATCGATCGCAGAACGGTTAGGCGTATAATCCAATTCGCTAATCGCTTGATGCACTGCGGCTTGCTTCCGTTCAGATACATAAGGATGCTGATTCAACACCCTTGAGACAGTCGATACCGATACGCCGGCGCGTTTGGCGATATCTTGAATATTGGCCATGACACAATTCTCCTATGAGGAACAGTTGATTCCAATCACCTGCTATCGCAGTTGATGGACGCTGTCCGCAAGCTTCCGAAGCGCTGACGGATCGATCGGCGACAGATTCGAATGGTTATAACGAACAGCCGACCCGAAATGCACTTCCTGTACTCCGGTCTTCCGAATAAAACCGGTGATGCCTTCCGTTGTCAGGCCGCTGCCCGCCAATATCGTCAGTTGGCCATTGCGGCTAGCTTCGGCGACGAGTCCTGCCATCTCCAGCGCCGACTCCATTGCCGGCCGTGGACCGGCAGAAGTCAGCACGCGTGTAATTTGGGGATACTTCATCAGGGTGCGGAGCCCTTCACGCTGGTCTGTGAGCTCATCAAATGCGCGGTGGAACGTCACTTGCAAGCCGCCCGTAAGCGGCAGCAGCCGCTCCAGCGCCGCCTCGTCAATCTTCCCTGCCGGCGTTAAAGCGCCCAGCACGATGCCAGCTGCTCCCGCTTGCACAATGGTCTTTATTTCCAGAGCCATGGTCTCGATATCCTGTTCTGTATAGACGAATGAACGGCTATGCGGACGCACCATGACAAATACCGGAATCCGGACAGTACGTACGGCCTGTTCGACTAGTCCGATTCCAGGTGTTAAGCCGCCTTCCGTTATGGCCGTAATGAGCTCCAGACGGTCCGCTCCATTCGCTTCCGCCGTCAACGCATCGTCCATGCAAGTAGCAATGACTTCCAAGATCATGAGTGAGCCTCCAAATTGCATGAATAAGCTGTCATTCGTCCGTAATTACGCGTTCTCAAATGCATAATCGGCCAGCATTGGTTTACTCATACCCGGTTATAGAACAGACGCTTTGCCGCCATCGATATTAATTGCCGTACCGGTCACATAAGACGCGGCTTCCGATATGAGGAACGCGATCACGTTCGCCGCTTCTTCCGCGCGTCCTATTCTGCCTAGCGGTATATCATGTCTTGGGTCCGCCGCGAATTCTTCCCAAGTCAAATGAGGCGCAGTCGCCTGCCACATCCGCTCGATCTGATCGCTTCTAATCAGTCCGATGCAGACGGCATTAACCCGGATCCCATCCGACGCCAGATCCTTGCTCATCGCCTTCGTCAATGCAAGCCCGGCTGCACGGCTGACCGAGGTCGGCAGCGATGAGCCTGATGGCGTCTTACCGCCAACGGCTGTTACATTGACGATGGCGCCTCCGCCCGCTTGACGCATATATGGCAAAGCTGCACGAGCAAAATGTACCGCGCCGTAGAGCTTCAAATCCAAATCCGCAGTCCAGGCCGGCGTGTCCACCTGATCGAATGGCTTCGCAGCTGAAGTGCCTGCATTGTTCACCAGAATATCGATGCCGCCGAATCTCTCGGCAACTGCCGCAGCAGCACGCTGCACTTCTTGTTCGACGGATACGTCTGCTGCAACGATCAACGGTTCGATGCCCGTCTTCTCCGCGATCCGTCTCGCAGCTTCCTGCAGCGCAACCTCATTCCTGGCGATAAGAGCGACCTGAGCGCCTTCGGCTGCAAGCAGCATGGCCGTCGCGAAGCCGATCCCTTTACTGCCTCCGGTAATAATGGCTCGTTTCCCTTGGATTCCTAGTTCCATAATCGGCAAGACTCCCTTCAAATCGCAATCTAAAATTAAGTATAACGTTAAAACAAAAAGGCCGCTATCGCACGGCCTTTCTCGACGGATCATCTATTATTGCACAGCAAAGCGTCAGCATTCGTCTGATCTTCGCAGAACTCCTTTAGCACCGTTCCCGGTGGGGATAAACCGATTGAGTTGAAAGGAATAGGTCATTTGTTCATGAAGAGGTTTATCCTTCAGAAGGTGTTCCCTTATAAGCCGTTTACCGCTTTCGGGTGTCATATTCCTATACCAAATTCCTTCCGGATAGACGGTGACGACACAGGCGTCCTCACAACGGCCGTTACATTTCGTCCTCGTCGTATGAATGAAATGATCAGCTCCCTGTAATTTGATTTCCGCACGTATAGCTAACGTGACTTCATCCCCATTTTGACGCAAGCAGCTTCCTCCATTACAAATCAATACATGATGCTTGGTTCTCGAAAGATCCCACGTCGCCATGGTCTCCCCCCCTTATCGACTATACCTGTTCAGGCCAGAATAGCCGGTTGATATTGGTTCATATATGCCTTAAATTCCGCAAGGCTTCGAGGAGGAGAAGCTTCTCTTCGAATGACCTGCGGAAGTGAATTCCAAATCTCAAGCAGCAGCGGAAGCTCCATTCCTAATGTTATCAGCTGGTCTTTCTCTATAAATATCTCTTCTGGCGTCCCTTCCATTACGCACTGCCCCCGATCCATCACGAGAATCCAATCCGCCCATGCGTAAGCTAGATTCATATCATGCGTAGCCATCGCGACCGTTACGCCGTTCGCATGAATTCGGTCCAATTCTCCGATCAGCTTCTGTTCGGATGTCCGGTCCAAGTATGCGGTTGGCTCGTCCAGCAGAAGCAGTTCAGGCTCAAGGGCCATTACGCCAGCAAGAGCGACACGCTTCTTTTGCCCTAAGCTTAATTGGTGAATCGGTGTGTCTGCCAGTTGGGCAATATCCATCGCACGCAGCATGTTCTGGGTCCGGTCGCGAATCTCTTGCTCTTGCAAGCCTGCATTCCGAAGACCGTACGAGATATCCTCATACGGCGTAGTTAAGATGAGTTGATGCTCCGGATCTTGAAACACCAGGCCGATGCGTTGCCGAAGCGTCTTCAGATCATTGGAGCGATAAGCAACAGGAACGCCGTTCCACCGCATCTCTCCGCTTGCCGGTTTGTGAATGCCAACGGCATGGAGAAAAAACGTGGATTTACCGGAACCATTATGTCCGCATATCGCTGTTTTCCTCCCGGCCGGTATATTCATGGTAAGTCCGCGGAGGGCTTCATTCGTGCTGCCTGGATAGCTGAAGCTTACATCCCGCGCCTCCAGAATCGGTCTCATGCCAGTCCCCTCCATCGAGTGCATATTTCAACAACGGTCAAAATGACTATGCCTATGTACCCCTCACGCTTATACCGAAGAGGCATTGGAAGCGCAGTATAAGGAGGCATAAGGATGTCATCTGTAAATCCTCTGGCGATTAATCCGTTAGATACTCCTCTATAGCGGTGCATCGTTCTGTCGAACAGCCGTACGATCAGCACCGACATGTCCTTCAGCTTGCTTCGAAAGCTCGAATGTCCCCCGCGTGCCAACTGAGCAGCATACATCCTCGACGCGGTATCCATCAGCAAGAATAGAAAACGGTACATGATCAACATCAGTTCAAGCACGAGTGCAGGCATGCGCAGCTTCTTAAACACTTGGAGCAGTTCCGTGACAGGGATCGTCAGCGTAATGAACATCAGGCAAGACATGCATGCAGTTACCCGTACGAATAAGTGAACGGCTTTAATTACATTTGTATCGCTAACGGTGACCGCCCAGCGGGATGCCGTGAATAGCACGGAGTCTGATGTTGCATAGGCGGAATAGGCAGGCTCAATCTCAAGGACGATTGCCGGAAGGCTTGCCGCATAGAATAAACAAGGAACCGCAAGCAATACGATATAGGATTTCACGGGTATTCGGGCATAAATAACGGTCCATACGAACATCCAGCTCATGATGACAAGCTGAATATAGGCGTGCGACAGATAGGAAAGGGCAAACAAAGCAGCTGCGAATGAAAATTTCCACATGGGAGCAACTGTTCTAAGCCTGTTCTTATACGAAAGAGAGTCAATAAGTTTAATCATTGTTTTTGTTTTTCACGGATTTACCTTTAAACCATCCAATCGCATAGCCGATAAATCCTGCGCCAAGTGCGGCTTGCAGGGCGAACAACATGCTTTCGGTTTCGGATGGCAGCTCGAATAACGAAGAACTCCAAGGTTTATAGGACGGTTTCAACGTTGCAATCGCCTGTTCCGCCGCGTCGTCTGCCCCGCCGAATTCGCCATTAACGAAGAGCAATGGCGTAACGGCCAGCACGATCACGGCAAAGAGCAGCAATAGGTTTTTGCTCCGGGTGGTCATGATTGTTTCGCTCCTTTCATTCTGCGCTGCAGAACGGACAACTCTTCCGAGTTGTGGGCTTGCATCCAGTTCCAGATCAGAACCGTGAGCAAGCCTTCGCTTATCGCTAACGGGATTTGCGTGACGGCAAAGATGCCGCCGAATTTGGCGAAAGAAGCGAGGACTCCGCCATGTTCAGCCGGGAACGCTAATGCTAATTGAAGCGAGGTGATGACGTATGTGGACAAATCCGCCAAAGCCGCGGCTGCAAAGATGGACAGCTTTTGCTTCCTGGTCGATTTCATCATCCCTTTATACACGGCGTAGCCGATAATTGGACCCGCTACGGCCATGGAGAAAGCGTTGGCGCCCAAAGTCGTCAGACCGCCGTGAGCGAGCAGCACTGCTTGGAATAGAAGCACGATGGAACCGAGAACGCTCATGGGCAGCGGACCGAACATTACTGCTCCAAGGCCGGTTCCCGTCGGATGCGAGCTGCTCCCTGTCACGGACGGGATCTTCAGTGCCGATAAGACGAAGGTGAAGGCGCCGGCTAGGCCCAGCATGATTTTAAGCTCCGGGGTTTCCTTGGTGATTCGGATTAATGCACGCAGCCCGAAGATGAAGAACGGCACAAATAATATCCACCAGAAAAGCGCCCAGCCCCAAGGCAGAAACCCTTCCATGATGTGCATCGCATAGGCGGTTTGCGGCTCGTTAACGGCCAGATAGAGTGTTAAACCTATAACCAACAATGCGGTGCTCCAAGACCTTCTGTGTTTCAATTCGATACCTCCTAGACTTCTAGATCAATCAGATGGTGGATGAAAGTTCCGTTCGGACTCCATACTCCGCCTTTCAATTCCTATAATCTCGTAGAGCCTTTCCATATTCAGATAAGCCCTAACGTGGTCTGCCAGCTTATCAAACGCTTCAGCTTGTTGCGCACTAAACGGCAAAACCGTATGGATCGGCTGCAGTCCTTTACTAACGCGGACGGTATCCAGCCAGCTTCTACGAAATTCATCATTATGAAAAATGCCGTGCACGTACGTCCCCCATATCCGTCCGTCGTCCGTAACGGCGCCGTCTTCGCGATCACCTAATAAGAACAAGGAATGGACCGGTTCGAGTTTCTTCGTCTGCCCCATATGAATCTCATAGCCTGACACAGGGGTTCCCTTAAACGTTGACCAGCTTTGATGTTCGCACTGCACAATACCGGTGACTCTCTCCGTTCGTTTATCGGCATAAAACGTCGTCTCCAGCGGAAGATACCCAAGTCCGGTCGACTCCCCGCGTTCAGACTCCACCTGTAACGGATCATTCAGCTTGCGGCCGAGCATCTGATACCCGCCGCATATGCCGACGAGCCTGCTGCCGTGTGCGACCAGCTGTTCAATCGCTTCCGTCATGCCATTCTCCTGCAAGAAGGCCAGATCGTCGAGCGTATTCTTCGAACCCGGCAATATGATAATGTCAGGCTTCTGAAGCTGATCTGCGCTTTCTGCGTAGCGAAGCGAGACATCCGGCTCGGCAGACAGCGGATCAAAGTCAGTGAAGTTGGATATGCGCGGGAGTCGAATAACGACTACATCTAAGTCTTTGTCGTCGGCCTCAACAGGATTGTGCGGCCGTTCCAGCACGACCGAATCTTCCGCTTCAATGTTAAGCTTGGGCATATGCGGGATGACTCCAAGAACTGGAATGCCAGTGCGCTGCTCCAGCCAATCGAGACCGGACTGAAGCAGACTGATGTCGCCGCGGAACTTGTTGATAATAAAGCCTTTGACCCGGTTTCGTTCATGCTCTTCGAGAAGCTCCAATGTACCGACGATGGATGCAAAGACTCCGCCCCGGTCAATATCGGCGACGAGAATGACTGGAGCATCCGCCCATCCGGCTACGCGCATATTGACGATATCCCGGTCTTTGAGGTTGATCTCGGCGGGACTGCCTGCCCCTTCAATCGCGACGATATCGAATTGCGCGCGGAGCCGTTCGAGTGCATCCTTCACGATGTCAGCAGCCAGGGGCAAATACTCTTCGCGATACCGCCTAGCGCTCATCTCTTGGTGCGGCCTGCCATGCACGACGATTTGAGCAGTCATATCCCGAGTCGGCTTGATTAGGATGGGGTTCATGTCGGTCGTAGCGGGAATGCCGCAAGCTTCCGCCTGCACCCCTTGCGCTCGGCCGATCTCTTTGCCGTCCAGTGTGACATAGGAATTAAGAGCCATATTTTGCGATTTGTAAGGCGCAACCTTCCACCCGTCTTGGAGCAAAATGCGGCACAAAGCCGTTGTCAGCACGCTTTTTCCTACGTCGGAGGAAGTTCCTTGAATCATAATCGTCTTTGCCCGCTGCAAATGTGTCCCTCCTCAGCCGTTTCACTTGACAACTAACCTATTTGGATCATGGTTTCGCAGAGAGACGCAGACCCTGCCGCCAATGCTAGAGCCATGTTGTTTTCTGTGCAAAGGGGGTTCTAGCCGTCGGCGGAGTTGCCTCAGCCGGGTAACCGACGAATACGGTTCCGATTATTTTCCGGTTATCCGGCGAACCGATAAAAGCGTGCAAACGTTGATCCCGAACGAGACCGACTCCGCGCGTTCTCCAGACGAGGCCAAGATCAAGCTCCTGGGCGGCAAGCCACATCGAATGAATCGCACAGGCAGCGGCGTACTCGTTATCTTCGGATGATGCTTCATCGCCTGGAATGATATCGGCGGTAACGACGATCATCAGAGTCGTCGATTCAAGGACACGGAGGGATTCCTTAATCAAGTTCGGCTTCGTAGGGAAGCGCTCTTGCAGATAGTCGGCAGCCATTTGTTCGTACCGCAATTTAGAATCGCCGCGAATGACATAAAAGTGCCATGGCTCACGCATGCGGTCGTTCGGCGCCCAAGTAGCGGCTTCAAGCAATTGGGCGATATGTTCCTCTTCAATTTCACGTGGTTCGTAGCTGCGGACTGCTCGGCGTTGTTTTAAAGCATCTATCATTGTCATGTGTACTCACCCATTCTTTAATCAAACTTACTCTACCAGCTAGTATTCAAGTCCCAACACGGCAGGAACGCCTTCGTTGTAATAATGCTTAATCGGCTGAATCTCGGATACGAGGTCAGCTTTAGCGATTATTTCCGGTTTGGCCCCGCGCCCCGTTAACACAAGATGGAGGTGCGCTGGTCTCGATTCGATCAATTCGATAACTTCCTGCAGTGGAAGAACGTCCGCGATCGGAAACCGTTCAATCCCGAGAGCGTTATGGATCTCATCGAGAATGACGACATCCCAGTCGCCGTTCATCGTCTCTTCCTTCGCAATCGTCCAAGCTTTCTGCAGCGCCTCGCGGTGCTCCTCGGGCGTTCGGGTCCACGTAAAGCCGACACCAAGTTGCCGCACCTCGATGCCGATCCGGTTGAGCGTAATCTGCTCTCCATATGTACGCTGCGGCGATTTGATAAACTGCAGGATCAGCACTTTATAGCCCCGGCCTGCCGCTCGTACCGCCAGTCCTAGCGATGCCGTTGTTTTTCCTTTGCCGTCTCCGGTGTAAACCAGCGTATACCCTTTGCGTGATGCTCTTCTGTCAGACGATCCCATCGGTCACCTTCCTTATTTCATGGTAAGCCGCACATTGCGCGATGAACCGGCGAGCAACTCCAATGTTAGAGGCGAAATGGACATGTGTGTACCCCGCAGTGATGGAGGGTGTACCATAGCCATCCTTGCCTGATCCCCGCAGCCCTTTCGTCTCATACGCATGAGGGTAATCCTCAAGATCAGCCGTCAGGGTGGAGTAATGGAATTCGTGTCCGCGAATCGTCTCTCCTTCGGCCAGCAGCAAGCTGTCGCGCATCCCTGTCACCTCGCGGTACCCGAGCGCTGCAAGTTTCGGCTGCATGCGCACTTCTGCCGGGATGAGTCCAGCCATTTCGTGCCTGATGCCGTTACGGTCCGTAATGGAGCGGGACAAATACATGTAGCCTCCGCACTCGGCGAATATAGGCAAGCTGGCTTCGGCTCTGGCCTTCAGGTCTCGTCCGACATGGCCTGCATCCGCAAGCGCCGAAGCGAACTCCTCCGGAAAGCCGCCCCCAATATACACGCCATCCGCATGTTCCGGGACGGGTTCTCCTGCAAGAGGGCTGAATGGATGAAGGTTCGCGCCAAGCCGCTCCAGCAGCTCGAGATTTTCCGGGTAGTAGAAGTTGAACGCCGCGTCTTTGGCGACTGCGATGACAGGCTGTATACCGCCGGGAGCGGCTGAGCTTGATTCATCTGGGAATAGGCGATGGTTCGGCCATTCGAGGTCTGGCGATTGGCCGGCAAGCGCAAGCACGGCGTTCAGATCGACGCCCTGCTCGATCAGATCAGCGGCGCGGCGGAACAGCGGTTCCAGCTCTCCCCGCTCGATGGCCGGCACAAGGCCGAGGTGCCGCTCTGGAACCGTCAGCTCTTCGTCGCGTCCAAGCCAGCCAAGAACCGGGATGCCGCACACTTGTTCGATCGCCGATTTCACGATCTTATAATGGCCGGCACTGCCGCATTTGTTGACGATGACACCGGCAATTCGTCCGTTTCCTGCGAGCTGCTGGAAGCCGAGTACGACGGCCGCGGCGCTGCGCGCCATACTTTGGGCGTTCACAACAAGCAGTACAGGACATTGCAGCAGAGCAGCAATCTCTGCCGTCGAACCTGTGTCTGACAACGGGTCTTTCCCGTCGAACATCCCCATGACGCCTTCAATAACCGACACATCCGCTCCCGCTGATCCTCGCATAAAGATCTCTTTCATCGTTTCATGCGGAAGCATCCATGTATCGAGGTTGCGGGACTGTCGGCCCGTGACCGCCGTATGGTAAGAGGGGTCGATGTAGTCCGGGCCGCATTTGAAGCCTTGAACCGTAAGGCCCCGGCGTTTCAGCGCCGCCATCAGCCCGATCGTGATCGTCGTCTTGCCCGCGCCGCTTCCTGTTCCAGCGATGACGAAGCGGGCTCTGCGCTCGTTCATTATTGCTTAACCTCCGATCGGGTGATCTGCTGCGTAAAGTGCACTCGGGCGACCGAGATCGTCACGTTACCGCTCTTTTTCTTCTCCAGCAGCCATCCCGATGCCCCGCTCGACAATAGCGCCGCCGGCTCGCTCACACCGTACGCGCCAGTATATTTGAACACCGTCTCGGACGGGTTCGCGAGAGCCACTTCGTTGAGCTGTCCCGGCGTATAGGTTTCAAGACGCCAACCATATTGATGACAGACGTCCAGCAAGCCCTGCTCATCTTTCTTCAGGTCGATTGTGGCCATGTTGCGGACGCTCTTCACGGATAACCGCATATCGGCAAGCGTGTCGGTAATGACACTCTCGATTTCGTCCGCAGCCGTTCCCCGGTTGCAGCCAATCCCTAGCACAAGCGACTTGGGCCGATACAACACCCCGTTGCGCAATAGATCCGCTTCTTCCTCCGAAGTGAGCAGCCTGTCTGTAATCACGAGCGCAGCATCGAATTTCGCCGCGATTGCTTCCTTAGCGTTCGAATAGACGCGGATATGATCGGGCAGCGGCTTCTCATACGTCCACCAGTTCGGTTCACCCGTCTCTTGGACTACGGCAATGCGCTCCTCGTTGACGACCGACGCGCTGACCGGCGTCGCATGTTCAAAGCTTTCGATCACCCAGCCTAAGCTGCGGCCGAACAGGTCGACGGGAATCGTTTGCTGCACGTCTGATGCGGTCGTGATGACCGGACGCGCGCCGAGAACCGCCGCCACTTCGCGGGTCAATTCGTTCGCCCCGCCCAAATGGCCGGACAAGACGCTGATGACATGCTCGCCCCGGTCATCGATGACGACGACGGCAGGATCTTTCTTCTTATCCTCCAGAATCGGAGCGATCATTCGAACGACCGCTCCAAGCGAAATGATAATGATGAGTCCGTTGTACTTCTTGAACAGATCCGGCAAAATCAGCTTCACTGAACCTTCGAACAACTGATAGCCCTTATCGGCTTCATCTCCACGGGCGAACTTGCTCATATAGTACAAGTCGGTACCGGGAAAACGTGCGGCAAGACCGCGCGCCTTCTCCACTCCATGCTTCGTAATCGCGACGGCGGCGAACGGATTACTCATTCGCTGCCACTCCTTTGCGGTAGCCGTGCGTGAATGTTTTGTCATACAGCTTGGAACGGTGATTGTCGTGGTCTGCCAAAGAAGGATCAAGCGCTTTGCCTGCCAAAATCATCGCGTGCATGCGGATGCCCGCCTGACGCAAATCCGCATCCAAATTTTGCAAAGTGGTACGCACGATCTTCTGGTCCGGCCATGTCGCACGCTGAACGACCGCCACCGGCGTATCCTCCGCCCAGCCGGCTTCAAGAAACTCTCTTACCACTTTCTTAGCAAGCGTAGCGCTTAGAAATAGAGCGACGGTACAATGATGAGACGCCAGATCGCGCAGCTTCTCCCGTTCCGGGACCGGTGTGCGGCCTTCTGCACGCGTCAGAATAACCGTCTGCGTCAAGTCCGGCACGGTCAATTCAGCACCGAGTGCCGCTGCCGCCGCGAACACGGAGCTGACGCCCGGCACGATTTCATAAGCGATGCCTTCCTGCTTCAGCAATACCATTTGTTCCAGAATCGCCCCGTACACCGAGGGGTCTCCGGTATGCATACGCGCAACCGACTTGCCCTCGCGCACGGCAGCGGCCATTACTTGAACCATCTGTTCGAGGTCCATGCCCGAGCTTTGCAATACCTCTGCATGCTCCCCTGCTTGGGCGATCAGTTCCTCGTTCACCAGCGAGTCGGTGTACAGCACCACGTCCGCCTGCTGCAAAATGCGCTGCCCTTTGACCGTAATCAAATCCGGATCTCCGGGCCCAGCGCCCACGATATAAACTTGCGGATTCAGCTTCATTTTCTCACCACCATCAACGTCAAATATTCCAGCTCCTGCCCTTTCAGCTCACGCACGTTGCGCCAAATGAGCTCTTGCGGAGACGTAACTTTCGTCACAACAGAGGCTTTGTCGACGAGGTGCAGTTCTTCTAGAATATCGATCATCATATCCAGAACCTTCGCCACCTTAATAAACACGACAGCTTCATGCTCTTCCATTACACGCTTCATTTCGCTGCGGTCACCGGTCGCGGGTACGATCGCCACTTGATCATCGCCGTCCGCAAGCGGTACATTCAGCCTTGCAGCCGCACCAAGTACCGACGAAATGCCCGGCACCGTAATGATCGGCACTTCCGGATGGAGCTTCTGCATGAGCCGTGCCATATGGATGAAGGTACTGTACAAGTTCGGATCGCCCTCGGTAACGAAAGCGATATCCCGGCCGGCCTGCAAGTGCTGCCAGATCAGCTCAGCCGTCTTGTTCCACTCCCGGTCAAGCGCAGCCTGGTCCTTCGTCATCGGGAATACGAGCCCCAGCATTTCCTTCTCCGACGTATTCACGTATAGCTCTACGATTTCAAGTGCATATGATTTGGCGCCCATCCGTTTTCTCGGGTAAGCGATAACGGGACATTCCTTCAGCATACGAAACGCTTTGACGGTAATCAGCTCCGGGTCTCCCGGGCCAACGCCTATCCCGTACAGCGTCCCAATTTTTATAGCGGTGGTCGTCATCCTTCGTTTCCTCCTTGCTCTTGCTTCTGTGCAGCTCCGTTCCCCCGGCATCCGGTAATGATATAGATCGGGTTGAGCCCTTCAAATCGAGTCATATCCAAAATCGGCTTGCTCCGCGAAATCTGGACGAGCGTGATATTCGTATCAAAGCCGGCCTCGCGCAGCGCCGATTGAGCTGCCGCCAGCGTTTCGATCGTAGCCGCATTCACGACGATTCTGCCGTCTTTCTTCAGCCTCGCGCAGCAAATCCGGATAAGCTCGCGCAGTTCGCCGCCGCTGCCGCCGATAAAGACCGCGTCCGGGTCGGGCAGGCCGTCTAGACCAGCCGGAGCCTTCGCGTGCAGCACGGTGATGTCGGCACGGAACTTACGGCTGTTATTTCGGATGTTTACAAGATCGCCTTCATTTTTCTCCAGCGCGAATACTTGTCCATGCGGTGCCAGCCTTGCGCATTCGACGGCGACGGAACCGGAGCCTGCGCCGATATCCCACACGGTGCTGTCAAGCCCCAGCTTCAGCTCTGCCAAGCTAAGAATGCGTACTTCTTTCTTCGTAATGAGCCCTTTGTCCGGCTTCCGCTGGTCGAATTCATGATCTTCGAAGCCGAAGCCGAAACGGGATGCTGGTGCATCCGTTCTGCGCCGCAGGATCACGACATTGAGCGGATCAAATGAGGCAGCCGCCATTTCCGTCAGCGTCCACCATCCGTACCGTTCATTATCGCCGCCAAGATTTTCCGCAACAAACGCATCGTATTCGTCCATGCCGAACTCAAGCAAGTAGTTGGCAATGGCGGAAGGACTGTTCATCTCGTCTGTCAGCAAGGCCACTTTTGATTTGCCGTCGATACGCTGCGCAAGTCCTTGGATCGGTCTCCCATGCACGCTCTCGAGAACAGCGTCCTGCCAACTGTCTCCCATCTTGGAGAAAGCGAGCTGCAACGAGCTCAGATGCGGGTGGATGCTCACGGCATTCACCCCGGCTTTCTTGGCTATGAACCCTGCAATTCCATAAAACAACGGGTCCCCTGAAGCCAGCACCGTAACGCGGTATTGCTCCCGCAGGCTTATCAGCCTTTCCACGGTTTGTGTGAGGCCGCCTTTCAGCACGATGCGTTCCTTGCCTGCTTCAGGAAATAGCGCCAAGTGGCGTTCCCCGCCGACCAACACGTCCGCGTTGTCGATTATTTGTTGGCATAGGGCGCTTAACCCTTGCGGACCGTCGTCTCCTACGCCGATAATTTGAATCCGGTTATCCAACTGCTTCCGACCTCCCCAGCACCTCACCTTTCATGGTGACGAGCACGGTTTCTACCGTAATGCCGCCGCCTACTTCCGCTAATGCGTGACGACAAGCGTATTCGCATAATTGATTAAAAAATTCGCCAATCCCTGCTTCGGACGCCAGATCACCGGCTTGCGATGCCGTATTCGCTTCTGCGATTGCTTGCTGAAGCTCTGGCTCAGCGCCTGCTTCGGCCGCTACTTTTGCCAAAAAAGCAAAGTCGACCGGAGCGCTCTTCGAATGCACCATCATGACGCCTTGCGCGACTTTGGAGAACTTGCCCATCATGCCGACAAGGCTGATCTTCGCCATACCGAGCCGCTTGGCATGCTTAAGGGAGAACCCGACGAAATCCCCCATCTGAACGAATGCTTCTTCGCTAAGTTCCGGGTTCATCTTGATCGCGTACTTTTCGCTGCTGCCCCCCGTCGTCAATACAACATGTTTGCAGCCAGAGGCCTTTGCTACTTGCAAAGCCTGGATGACACTCGCTTTGTAAGCGGCAGTCGAGAATGGAACCACGACGCCTCGCGTACCGAGAATTGAAATGCCGCCAAGGATGCCGAGGCGCGCATTCAATGTCTTCTTGGCGATTTCTTCGCCATCCGGTACCGAAATAACGATCCGAACGCCGCGGTCTTGAGCGATGCCGAACTCGCTCAAGACTTCCTCGGCTGCCCGTGTCAGCATCCTTCGCGGCACCGGATTGATCGCGGCTTCGCCGACCGGTACCGGCAGCCCCGGCTTGGTGACGCGTCCGACGCCGATACCGCCGTCCAGCTCGATTCCGCTGCCTTCCTTCCAAGTGACGGTGGCGATAATCTTGGCTTTATGCGTCGCATCCGGGTCGTCGCCGGCATCCTTGATCGTTGCGATCTGCGCCATATCCCGCGTGTAATCGGCTTCGATCAGCTCGAATGTATGGGCAAAGCCTGCCGGCAGCCACACTTCCGCAGCGTGGACCGATTGCTGGGTGATCAGCATCGTGAGCGCGCCTTTGGCAGCTGCGGTTGCACACGCTCCCGTCGTAAAGCCGTGTCTCATCGGTTGTGGTGAAGCTTGATCCTCCTGCTGCCGGTCGCTCACGATGATCTCCCCCTATGCTTGTCTAACCGCGTTTATCCGCCATAATGGACAAGGCGTTCAGCGCTGCCACAACGATCGTGCTTCCGCCCTTGCGTCCGATATTTGTAATAAAAGGAATATCGAGCTTGAGCAGCTCATCCTTTGATTCCGCCGCCGATACGAACCCTACCGGCATCCCGATGATCAAGCTAGGCTTGGCGTACCCTTCCTTCACGAGCCGTATCAGTTCGAGCAATGCGGTAGGCGCGTTGCCAATCGCGTAGATGCCGCCTTCGGATTCGCGAAGAGCCTTGCGCATCGATATGATCGCACGAGTCGTGTTCAGCCTCTTGGCTTCCTCTGTCACGTCAGGATCGGAGATGTACACCTTGACGTCGCCGCCGTACTTATAGATGCGCTCTTTGCTAACGCCGACCTGCACCATTTGAACGTCTGCAATGACGTTCTCACCTCGGCGAATGGCGTCAATTCCCGCGTTGATCGCATTGGGATGGAACACAAGGCTGCGCCCGAGCTCGAAATCGGCGGAAGCGTGTATAACCCGCTGTACGACAGGATATTGCTCCTCCGTGTACGGATGCTCGCCAAGCTCGTCGGTAATCATCTGAAAGCTCAAGCCTTCAATCTCTTGCGGTTGAATGGTCATCGGCTTAAAATCGGTTTTAAAATCCATTTGGTGGAAGACCCTCCCGTAAGTCAATCTATAATCGTTTGTAACTCATCCAGTACGCCTTCAAATTCGGTGAATACGGTACCGAACGCAAGTTCCGGTCTCGATATCAAGATGACGCCGATCCCCATGTTCAGTGCCGTTTCTACTTTCTCGTCAACGGCGCCGGTCGAACCGCTTTCCTTCGTGACCATTAAGGTCGTTCCGTACTGCCGGTAGAGTGCGACGTTCATCTCTCTGGAGAAGGGTCCTTGCATGGCGACAATATTTTTCTGTTCGATGCCGAGCTCCTCGCATTTCTCCATATTATCGCGGCGCGGCAGCATGCGGGCGACGATCCGGATGTCCGGATCGCCGGCCAAATGCCGGGCGAATATGTGCAATGTCTTGCTGCCCGTCGTCAGCATGACGGATCCTTTGCGGCGCTTCACTTCGAGCGCCGCCTCTTCATATCCCGGTACGACCGTCAGTCCGGGGTGGTTGTCATACAGGAGCGATGCCCGTTCGAAGCGGATGTAGGGGATGTTGGCGCGTTGCGCCGCCCGCATCGCATTGCGGTGGGCTTCCTCGGCGAATGGATGGCTCGCGTCGATGACAGCGGCATATTCGCCGGCCGTAAGCAGCTGTACCATTTCATCCTCGGTCAATCGTCCAACGCGAACCTCGAGGCCTTCATCCATTAAGCTCTTGGCGGCGCTTTCCGTAACGACCGATGTAAGGAGGCTGCAGCCGGATTGCTTAATGCGTACGGCTAGTTCTCTCGCATCGCTAGTCCCGCAAAGCATGAAGATCATTGCGTTTCCCCCTTGGTTGCGCAACCTTGACTATGCTCGTGCGAGCATCGTGGTACGTGCTCATGAATATGGTTATGATGGCCGTGTGAATGATCATGATGGTGATGATGATCATCGTGGTGATGGCCATGATCGTGATCGTGCGCATGGTGATGATGATCGTGCTCATGATCGTGGTGGTGATGATGTTCCAAATGAGCAGCGGCTTCCATCCGGTATTTGCACATGTCGCAATTCATGGCGGCGCGGCCCTCGAACGCCTCAGCAACCCGGTCCAGCAACAGCTCGGCTAGTTCAGGATGAAACCCGAAATAGTCAGCCAGTACAATCGAACGGTCCGGATGCGCATCCGCAAATTGTTCGACCATCTGCTCGATGCGTTTGATCAGAATTCCGGTAAAGAGGAAGTACGGCAGCACGTATATCTTTTTGGCCCCGAGCAACAAACACCGCTCCAACCCCTCCTCAAGCGAGGGCTCCGTTACGCCGATAAAGCAGCTTTCCGTCCATTTCACCGGAACCTGTTCCCAGAACAGACGCGCCATTTTATAGAAATCGCTGTTCGCATCCACATCGCTGCTTCCGCGGCCGAGTATGAGCACCGCCGTGTCCGGGTCCCGTTCTCCGCTAAGGCTATCCGCCAGATACCCCGTCTCGGTCAGCCGGGTTTTTAATATATTGATTACTTTCTGATGAACGCCAATCGGCCGTCCATACGCGAACTGAACGTGCGGATACTTTCTCTTCGCATGGTCGATCGCATCGGGAATATGTATTTTCGCATGTCCCGCTGCAAACAAGATAATAGGCACCAGAACGACGCGTGACGCTCCCTGCTCCACGCATTTAGCAATGCCTTGATCGATCGACGGCTTAGCAAATTCCAAGAAGCAAGTTTCAATGACATAACCCGGCGCAATCGCCCGTACCGTATCTGCAAATCGAAGCAGTTCCTCGTTTCCTTCTGGATCGCGGCTGCCGTGTCCAACGAGCAAGATGGTTTCCATATAATAAATTCCTCCTAGTTAATCTCCGCAAGCTGCGTCCACCGCAACCGGCTCGTGATGATCCTGATGCTCGAAGCCAGCGACTTTGCCGACCCGTTTGAAAAATTTATGAAAACGTTCGTTCGGATGTCCTTTTTCCGCGTATTCTTTAAAAATACGTTCAATAGCAGGCACGATATCGGAAGCAGAGATCCCTTCTGCTACCGGCTGCGCTGCATGGGCGTTCCGGCCGATCGTTTTGCCTCCGAGGAACAAATCGTAAGCTCCTCTGCGGAATACGATGCCGATATCCTCCAGGACGGCGCCGTAACAGGCCATGCCGCAGCCATTGATCCCGATTTTTAATTCCTTCGGAGTTTTCAGCCCGCCGATAACGCGGTTAAGCTGTTCGGCCACCGGGATCGCTTCGTCTTTCTCCAGATTGCAGAAATCGCATGCCTTAATCTGCGCGACATCGCCAATCGGGAACACGAGCAGTTGTGCCTTCTTCAACTGATCAACAACGCTGGACGGATCTTCGGTCTCGATGCGGACGATGATTTGATGATGAGGCGTATACTCGATCTCGCCCTTCTCGCCAACCAGCTCAGCGATCATAGTCATCTGTTGGGCGGTAAATTTTTTGTTCGCGATTCCAGGTGCAATACCGAGTTCGAAGATCGACAAGGTTGTCCGAACGGGGCTCGTTGCCTCAACTGCTGCTGACAAGCTCCCGCCGGAGAGGATCCCCTTCGCCGTTAGCAATTGAAGGGCTTCCAGTGCCAAAGATACCGAATGCTGCTCCGTTTTCATTGGCTCTGATGCAGCCGCCGAAGCCATTGCCGTGCTTTCCATCCGTACCGGCGGTTCCTCTTCGTCGTCGTCCCAGCCTTCTTCCTGGGCATTCAGCGACCATGGCTCTGCTTCTGTGCGCAGCCGCTCATGCGGCCGTAAAGCTTGTACCGTCGAATCGAGCGTATATTTGCGCTGATACCCGCGCGGCGTAATGATCAGCCCTTCATAGACAAACGTTGTCGAGTTTCCGATGATGACCGTTGTCAACATTCCGATATCGTGATCGAGCATCGAGCCGAGCGTCGTCAAGATCACCTGCTCCCGGTCTCGGTAGGCGCTTTTCACAAGTCCGACCGGCGTTTCAGGAGACCGGTATTTCAGCAAGATGCGTTGCGTCTCCACAATCTGCCTTGTTCTCCTGCCGCTGCGCGGATTGTATAACGCAATAATAAAATCGGCAGACGCTGCGGCTTCCACCCGCTTGGCAATTTGCTCCCACGGCGTTAGATGATCGCTCAGGCTAATCGTACAAGCATCGTGCATAACGGGTGCTCCCAGCAGCGAAGCGCATGAATTGATCGCGGATATGCCCGGAACGACTTCGACTTCAACGCCTGTCGACGGGTCCCATTGTCTCTCGATCAGCACCTCGTAGACGAGACCCGCCATGCCGTACACGCCGGAATCGCCGCTTGAGATGACGGCAACCTTTTTCCCCAATTCCGCTTGTCGTACCGCTTCCTGCGCACGGCTGACCTCTTCGGTCATGCCCGTCCGCACAATCTCTTGATCGGTTAATAGACCGCGAATGAGATCGACGTAAGTGTTATAGCCAATGATCACTTCGCTTTCCTCAATGGCTTCACGCGCCCGCTGCGTAATATGTTCGAAAGCTCCAGGACCAAAGCCGATGATGAGCAGTTTGCCTTTCCTAATAGTCATGTTGATCCTCCCTAGCAGTTGCTCTGCATGATATATGGGCAATAAAAAAAGCATCCCCCATTGGAGATGCCTGCGATTTAAGTTGGGATAAGAAAGCATACGGGAAGTCGAACGCAGCCGCGTCATGACACGACATGCTAAAAAGCCCGCAAGTTGCTGCCTTAACACCGTCCTATTACGCGTAGGGTCCATTGGTGTGTCAGAACAGGCAGGTCTCCTGACTTGCGGATCAAAGCTTATGCTCTGGCCTTCCCGTTTCAGATGCTGAAACAGTGGCGTTAGAGCAGCTCCCCGCTTACAGTGGCGCGACCGTACCGGATTTTCACCGGTTTCCCTATTATGCCGAATCTTCATTCGACACCTGTTCTCGATCTATCATTTTTAATCATAGTAGACTATAACATGCGAGGATAAATTCGTCCACCAATGTCTTATTCCAGATGAGCCCGCAACTGGAACTTATCGGTGGGTAATCTCCCTTCCAGGCACAGGATTCTTTATCCATATGCCCACGGGCTTTTACCTGTTTGTTCCATTGCCTATGTGGGTCGATGGTTATCCTCTAGTGGAGATCCAGTCAATCAGGGTTAGGTCTATGGTCATGAATGGATTGGGCTTTTTTTCCTAATCTTTTTTAATATCATTAACAAAGCCATTTGATCCCTATAATTTCCCACTTCCTTGCCGATAAACAATAGGTACAAGTATAGAGGAGGTCCTACGGATGGATATGGAAAATAAACCAAGCGAAGAAAGAAGCGTAGTCAAGGATAAGTTTGTCGTTACGGTTCAAACTCTTGATTATTATGGGATGCGAGTGGATCAACTTGAGTTGATGTTAGATAGAGGATTAGTAGCGAACGTAGGCGATTACATACAGCTGTTTAAGAAGAAATATGATGTGGATGCGGAACTCAAAAACGTTTCGCCATATATGGAATTTAAAATCGCTGATCCCAAGCCCAAAGGAATTCGACAAATTACGGTATTAAGAACAGCCAAAGACCTTACCTACCAACCGATTACCAAATTATAAGTTTAGGCTCCATATATCGTAGTGCAGGATCAAAATCGCAACTTCCCATTGGTATAAAAAATAGAGGGCTGTCCTTATCATGTTGGCCATTTCGGCCCTCATAAGGACAGCCCTATTACGTTTCTATACGAGTGAGCCTTCTGCAGAAGAGATCAGTTGCTGGTTGATCAGCATCTGTTTCAAGTTCTGCTTGCGCACATCGCTCAGCGGCGTGAGCGGCAGACGAACTTTATCGCATGCGATAACGCCCATCTCCTTCAATGAGTACTTGAAGCACTGAATAAACTCATTGCGGATCGATCCCGTGACGATAGCCTGCGGTGCGATGTGGCGGTCATGCAGCACTTGTGCCTCCTGGAACTTCTTCTCTTGGACGAGCTGGAAAATGCGGGTCAGCACATCGGCACGCAGGTTGCCTGCTGCCGTCGTCAGGCCGATTGCGCCTTCCATCAGCTCCGGCATGATCAGCAAATCCTCGCCGGCGAATACGCCAACCTCGCGGTCGAACGCATCGTGAATCTCGCGAACCTTAGACGGCTTCGGAGTCGTCAGCTTCAGGTAACGCATACGGGATGTCAACTGGCGGACTTGATCGATGACGCCAACCGGCACCTCCACCCCGCCGCCGCCGTCATAAATCATCAAGTCGATGTTGCCCTTTTGACCAATCGTTGCAAAATGCTGGATCATGCCTTCCATCGTGACTTGACCGTAGTACGGCGGCGTTACGAGCACCGCATCAGCGCCTTTCTCCGATGCATATGCGGCAAGTTCAGCGGCGATCTCCGTACCGGAATGCGATGCGCCGACAATCAAGCTTGCACGGCCTTTCAAACGTTCAGATGCGATATCGATGACCCGTTTCTTCTCGGCGTTCGTCAAAGCATAGAACTCGCCTGTCGTTCCGAGCGCAATAACGCCTTCCGTGCCCAGATCCATCACATGATCGAGCAGATTATTCAAGCTGCGCTCATCGATATCCCCCTGCTCATTGAACGGCGTAACGATAATTACTTGATTTCCTTTAATCATCTTAAATGCTCTCCTTTAATTGTCAATTCGTTTAGATTGGAAATAACAACCGCTTTGCCGATCGCCGGCTTCTCCAGATATTGCACGATCCGGTCCAGTTCATCGAGCGGAATCCGTTCCGTGAACAGCTGCTCAAGCTGAAGCGGGCTTTCTTGCAGCACGCGCAGCGCCACTGGGAAGTTGCGGTCATAGGTTTCAGAAATACCGCGGATCGTCAGATCCTTCTGGCAGATGAGCCAGAACGGGAACGATGCCGGCGCCGCAGCCGGTACGAAGGCGCCGAATTCAATGACTATACCGCCAATGTCGGCCAGCTCGACGGCTTGCGTGAACGCTTTTGCGCTGCCTGCACAGTCAATTACGGCCGATACGCCTTCCATTTGGTCCAACGATTCGGCGATATGAAGCGGACCGACCCGCTTGGCGAACGCCAGCGCTTCTTCATTAATGTCGTAAAGATATACGTCCATGCCATAGAACTTAGCGGCGGTGTAGACGCACAAGCCTGCAGGACCGGCTCCGAGTACGACAACCTTGCCGAGGTCGCTCAAGTTGGCTGCATCCGTTATTTTCTCGATTGCGCCGACCGCACACGCCATAATTTCCGCGAAGCTCGCACGATCGTCCGACATCGTATCAGGGATTCGGAACAGCTTCGTGCCGGCGCGCAGCTCCATCGTTTCGGCGAACGAGCCGTTGCGCTCCGGAGAATCAAACGGCGTGAAGCCGTAGACGAAGCGGTTCGAGCAATATTTGCGCTTCAGGATGCAGTTGCGGCACTTGCCGCAGTTGATGCCCGGCGCCACAACCACGCGGTCCCCGACCTGAACCGCGTCGCCGAGCAACAGTTCGGGACGCTCCAGCTTGTCTACGATGCCGACCACTTCATGGCCGATGACGAATGGTCCATCGCCCAGCCGCTGCGCTAGAATATGGCGGTCGGAACCGCACACCCCGGTCTGCACGACGCGTAGACTGTTCGGACTCCCGTCTTCTTCAATGTCTTCCTTGTAGAGCTTACCTGACCGGTAAATAATCGCTTTCGACATAAGCATCATCCTTTATCTGTTTCATTCTGCTTATTGCTTCCCTGATCCGTTCCTCTGTCACGCATAAGGAGAACCGGAGAAACCCTTCTCCATGGGAGCCGTACCCGCTGCCCGGGTTGCAGGCGATGGAGCACTTGTCCAGCAGCATTCGTGAAATGTCCCAAGAGCTGCCCGTATAGGGCGGCTTCGCCCAGACGAACATTCCCGCTTGCGGTGCTGCCGCACTGAAGCCTACTTCACGCAAGCCGTTGACAAGCACGTCCCTGCGAGCGCGGTATACGTTTCTCAGCCATTCGAGATAATCATCTTCTAGAAGCATCGCGGAGGCGGCTGCCTTTTGGAACGGCGTGAACATGCCGGCATCGGTATACTGCTTCAAGTCGAGCACTTTGGCAACGGTATCCGCATGTCCGGCAAGCATCCCGATCCGCCAACCGCAAATGTTGTAAGTCTTTGAGAGGCTCGTCAGTTCGACCGCGCACTCGAGCGCTCCCTGGACGGACAATATGCTGGCTGGCGGATCCTCGTAATACAGCTCCCCATATGCATTATCGTTGCAGACGATAAATCGGTAGCGTCTGGCGAGTTCGACCAGCCGAGTATAGAATGAAACATCTGCCATGGCGCCAACCGGGTTATTCGGGTAATTAACGATCATAAGCTTCGTTCTAAGGAGGACATCCTCCGGAATTTGAGCGAGATCCGGAATATAGCCGTTCTCTTCAAGCAGCGGGGCAAAATAAATGTCCGCTCCGGTAAGCGCGGCGCACGGTTCATAAGTCGGATAGCCTGGGTTGCATAAAATCACGACGTCACCGGGCTTGATAAGCGCAAGGCTTAAATACCGTGCCCCCTCCTTCGAGCCGATGAGTCCGATCAGCTCCAAGTCGGGATCCAGCGACACGTTATACCGCCGGGCATACATCAAGGCCGCCGCTTCACGAAAAGCCCGGATTCCCCGCGACTCCCCCTCCGGATATCGATGATTATCCGGACGCTTAATTTCCTCGGCGAGCGTCTCGAGCATACTGGGCGGCATCGGCAGATCGGGGTTGCCGATCGTGAAATCGATGACATCCTTCCCTTGCTGGAGCGATGCGTTCACCATACTGCGCATCGTGAACGATAAGTACTCGTCTTCGCGTACTGCGGTCAATCCATTCACCTGCCGCTTCCATTCGCCGGTTAGTCGCTAGTAACGGCTACCGGCTGTAGTTGTTTGATAACAAGCTGCTTGAAAGAAAGCATGTCATGCGCGATGTAATCCGGGTTAACAGACTGCAGCTCTTCTTCGGAGGAGACGCCCCATAACGCGCCGCAGCTTTTGACCTTTGCATTTCTCGCCGCAATAATGTCGTTGTCGGCATCGCCGAGCATTATGGCATCATTAGGCGAAGAGCCGAGGTCCGCAAGCGCGCGAAGAATCGGTTCTGCATGCGGCTTGGGATTCGCGACGTCGTCGCAGGCAACGACCGTGCCGAAGTAATGGCCGATCGCGTGCCGCTCAATCAGTTCAAGCGTCCGCTGCCGGTCCTTCCCGGTCACGATACCCATCTTAAACCCGTGCGAGTGAAAGTAATCCAACACCTCACGGGCATGGTCATGCAGCGGAATCAGGTTAATCAGCCGTCTGCTGTACTCACGGAAGTGCGGATGCATATCGACCGGAAGGTTCATTTTGCGCATAATGTTCGGAAAGGAGTCCCCCATATTGCGCAAATACGCCTCCACAGGCGGTTCACCTTTGCCGACAATCTCCCGGTAGCTAAGCGTGAAGGCAGCACGGATCACATATTCCGAATCGATAATGACGCCGTCAAAGTCGAACAATATGGTTCTCATCTCTATTCCCTCCCGGAATCAAACCTGAATGATAGATTCGGCAAGCTTCTCTTCGTCATCGGCAAGACCGTTCACGACGGCCGAAATATGAGCCATAATTTCCGTAGGTGAAGAGCTGAAATAAGCTTTTGTTAGCAAATCAAACACGATACGCCAACGGGAATACAACTCCAGTAAGCTGGCAGCTGTGTCGTCCAGCACCGCCGAATGAATACTGCGGTTCCGGTTCATCCACTGAAGCGCCATCGCAAATTGTTTTCTCCCGCGGAATGTCTCACGCATCTGATAGATCAGCGGTGCGATCAACGGGAGTGCCGTATAACCCTGAACCTCTGCTTTCATGTCTGCCGTTGTCAAGGCGGCTCCGAATTGACGCATCTCGCCGAATGCGCCGAGCGGACGTCCGTTATCTAGCAGCCGGTGCGCCGCATCCCGCAGCAGCAACTCCGCATCGAAGCTTTGCTTTGTTGCCGGGACTGTCCGGAAAAGTGTGAGCTCGCGGCAGCCCTGCTCGAAATTCGCATACGGCAGTCTTACCGGTTCGGTTCCTTCGATAATGTTGAGACCGTATAAATCGCCGGTTTCCGGATCGGTTCGTGTGACGAATGTGTAGTGCAAGAAATGCATTTTTTGGTAGGGCGCTTTATACCAGGGGCACCAGTAAGCATCCATTCCCACTGCAACCGGACGATGGTGAAGAAGCTCCTCCTGAACATGCCGGTAAATTTGACCGCTCGTTAAGGTGTCATCAATCTCCAGTTTCAGTCCATGATAGTGAAGCAGCTGCTCATAATCCGGGTTCCGTTCCGCATTGAACCGCGGACCGACGAGCTGCGGAGTACCCGGAACGGCCGGATCGAACCGGAATCCCCATGTACGGTTGAGCATCATTTCGTAATCTCTTCCGGCAATAGCGGCATACGAGGCGATCAAATTTTCATGACAATCAAGCGATTCCTCGTTGTTCACTGTAATCGTTCCTAGCATACTTATACGAACTCACATCCCTTCAGCGGTTTGAATAACGGCTGCTTCACCCCCTTTCGCAGAGTCTTGCGCCAAATATCTTCGGCAGCGCAGTATATAGACGGCAAGTTGAATCGACATAATCGCGGCGCCTGTTAGGAACAGAACCGGCAACGAAGCGAAGGTGAGAATGTAGCCGGAGACGCTTGCGCCTGCACCTGTTCCGAGGCTGATTGCGAATATTTCCATTCCGGAGAAAGTGCCGCGATGCGAGTCTTGGAACGACATGAGCATCGGACTGTATATTGCTCCTGGCAGAAGGGCGACCAGGCTTGTCCGAGCGATCCATAGCGAGATGAATAGAAAAGCCCCAGCAACGGGCATAACCAGCAGCAGAACGATGTTAAGGGCAAGGACGCGTGCCGCCGTCCGTTCGTTCCCCCACCGTGCAAGGAGTATCGGGGCCAGAAATGCAGCGATAAAGGAACCGATCGTTGACAGCGACACGACGATGCCGACCGTTTGCTCGTTAAGCATGAAGTAATCGCGGCAAATAATCGTAATCATGGAAGAGAATAGGCCGACCGATAAGGAAGCGAGCACGATATACAGCATGAACCAAGCCAGCTTGCGGTCCCACCTCATGCGCGAAGTTGCAAGTCCGTCTTTCCCTTCGCCATGCTCCGCCATTCTTTTACGCGGGAGCAATAATCGTCCTGCACCGATCAGCATGATCGACAGTCCGCTTATCCAGATGGACAGCCGGTACGGATTATCCGCACCAGCTTCTATTCCGGTCAGCACCCCGCCCGTTAAATTCCCCACAAACATCGCGGCTTGGTAAGCGACGATGAGCATGTTGAACACGAGCTGTTTGTACTTCTCCTCCACGAGACTGACGATAAACGGAAACTCTGAGGACAAAATAAAGGCGCTTCCGGCGCTGAATATAAGCTGGCCGGCTATAAGCATGGCCGAATCTCCGGCCGCTGCCATGACGGCCATCCCGGCTCCTTGTGCCAGACAGCCGAATACCATACTCCGGTGATAACCGAACCGGTCGCACAGCCGCCCTGCCCATACGGAGATGATGGCCGTCGCTATCGAACCTGCGGCGATGACGTTACCAATGGCAAAGTTCGTAAAGCCGATCGCCTTCAGGTGGAAATTAAGATTGAGGTTCCACACCCCCATCCCAAAGCCAAACAGCAGCTCTGTGATGAGGAACCATTTGACGGGAAATGGAAGGCCCGCAATGGATTTCAGATAGCTGGTCATTCACCAGCCTCGATGCGTTTCACGAACCGGTAGCCGGTGACCTGATAGCCGAGCTCCTTATAGAAATGATGCGCTTCCTCTTCACGTCCGAAGCCGCTGACCAGCCATGTACCGATGCATCCCTCTTGCTCCGCATGCTCTTCAGCGAAAGCCATTAGCGCTCTGCCGACGCCTTTGCGCCGCGCTTCGGGACGAACGACGATACCGGAAATCTCGCCGAACTTGCTCACTTCCTCGATGTTATGCCGGATGCGGAAGGAAAGCAGGCCGAGCACTTCATCGCCTTCACAGCACAAGTAAATGGAGTCGATGTCACTCTCTTCAACCAGCTTAAGGCGGTTCTCTACCTCTGATTTTGTGATGGGGTGTCCGCCTAACTGTTCCAGCAGATCAATCAGAGCTGCCGTGTCTTGATAGCCGGCTTGGCGGATGGTTAAGGTGTTCATCATGCGATTCCCTCCGACTTATTCGAGATTTCGGTCAAATAATCCGATAGACTGGCTACGTCGGTATAGCAGTTAATGTTGAGGTGCGCATCATCGATTCGAACCTTGAGCATGTTCTCCAGCTCGACGACAAGCTGAACGAATTGGAACGAATCGATACCGAGGTCTTCCCTCAGCAAGCTATGAGGCTCGACTGGACTCACGCCTGTAATTTTTTGTAAGGTACTACGTACTCCTTGGTCAATGCTTTCCATCTACACTCCTCCTGTTGGTTACCTCATGATTTCGGTCAGTACGGACCGGATGACCTTGCCGATCGCCGTTCTTGGTATCGCTTCAACAATGATGATTCGCTTCGGCCATTGCTCGCGCGGCAGATTTGCCTTGGCGTATTCCATTAACTCGGTTTCCGTGAGCTTGCCCGTTGCTGCCGCGGCGACGAAGCAATACACGTCTTCCCCGTACATCGCGTCCGGCAGTCCGAGTGTCGCAGCATCCGCTACTCCTGGACAGGCGAGCAGCACCTCGTCGATCACGCTGGCGGCTATTTTCTTGCCGGCTTTATTGATGACATCCTGCGTTTTGCGACCAACCAAATGCAAGTAACCGTCTTCGTCGACAAAACCCTCGTCGCCTGTGTAGTACCAGCCGTCCTTCAGCACTTCAGCCGTTACTTCTGGCAGCCGGTAATAACCGCCGAACAGATAGGGGCTGCGCACCGCAATTTCGCCGTCCTCAGCAATCCGGATTTCGCATCTTGGTGCCCTTATCCCGACCGATCCCTTCCTGTAAGGTGTGTCCGGCGTATAGTAGGCGATAAGAAGCGCCTCCGTACTTCCATAGTTCTCTAATATGCGCGTATCGAATTGCTCTTCGAAGGTTGCGGTCAGTTCATGGTGAAGCTTGGCCGATCCGCACAGCACATACCGCAGCTTTCCTGCCACTGGCTCTTGGTATCTTGGCTTAAAAGCTAGCAGCGACTTCAGCATCGACGGCACTGCGATCATGACATTGCCGCCATATTGCCCGACGAGCCGGTCGAAGTTTGCGCCGACTGAAGCTTGGAATGCCGGCGTCAGAAGTACGGAGCTGCCGAACCGGAATGGCAGCAGGAAGCTGTAGCACCAGCCGTCGGCATGGTGAATAGGCATCATTTGAATGATGCGTGTTGTCCGGTCAAAGCCGAGATCTTGCCCGTAATCATCGAAGTCGGCCATTACCGCACCATATTTCATCACTACGCCCTTGGAGCGGCCGGTCGTCCCCGAAGTATAGAGGATAGCTATTGGGTCTTCGTCGTCCAGCTGCACAGGAGCGAACACGGTATCAGGGCTCATTTCCTGCCGCAGATGCTGCTCCGTAACGGAGAGCATGTGCAGAGGATCATACGATTTCAAATGAATGTCATTCATGTTGATCGGCAGCTTCAACCCGTCTTTGCCCAGCAGACAGAATGGCTTTGCTTGATCGAGCACATGCCGTAGCATGTCCTCGCCCGTGTCGGCGGCCAGAGGTACGGCAATCGCCCCCAGACGGAGCAGCGCGAAATGCGCGACAATGTACTCCAGTTGATTGTCGAATAGGAGCACGACGCGTTCGCCTTTCCGAATGCCTTGTTCATGGAGCCGATTAGCCAGTCCGTTCACCATTGGCAGCAGATCACCGTACGTAACGGTCCGATCCGTGTAGGCTTCGATAATAAATACCGAGTCCGGGTGCTGCAAACATATCATGTCGAAGGTTTCCATTCCTGTACGGCCAACTCCCTTCTTCCTGTGAACCACTCAAAGTTCGAATCATTCCCCAAGCTGAAACACGATATCTCGAAAATATGAACCGTTCTGCTGGACAATCGCGGGCTGCTCGTCCAGCGAACTGGCAAGAAGCCCTGCACCCGCTGGCGCAAGCAATGTCTCTCGAATGATCGGGATACTGAATCCTTCCGGCGACTCCGCATATATATAAGGACTGCCGCCGTCCAGTCTCGTCGTAATGGCAAGAGTTACTTCCTGTCCAGCGGTCAATTTAACCGGATCGGTCAGCTTCATCTCTTGCCAGCCGGTCATCCCTGCTGGAATGAACCACTCTGCAGGCGGTGCGAGCTCGCGGCATTCCCTTGCGTCCCATAGACGAACGAGATGCAATCCTTCGTCACCTTCGGGTACGTATAGCCGGACTTTCACGATCATCCCGGCGGTAAGGGCGATAAACCGGGTGCCGAGCGATACTGGAGTATCCGCTTCAACGGTGCGGATCGGAAATTGGCCGCTATATAGCGTTTCTTCACGCAAAGGTGATCTCCATGCATCCTCAAGCATGAAAGATTCCGCAGTCTCGCCTGCGAACGGATCGATCGTGAAAGTATGCGATCTGATAATCCCATGGCTCTCCCCGTACACGGTCAGTTCGGTCGGACAGGCTGACGTGCCTTCCAACCGAAGCTCCAGCCGGTCTCCAGACTGCTTCGCAATCGTGATTCCCGATTGATGCAGTGCCAAGATGTATTCGGCTGCGTCATCCACCGTAGCGTAACGTACCGTGTCGCCCGACATGTTGGATACAATTCCGGCGATCATCTGCTCCCAGTCTGCCGGAGCGATATTCGCTATAAATTTGCCGCGCCACGAGTCCTCATGCGTAAACAATTGGCCGAGCACATGGCTGTCATGGCAGCGCCGCAGGATAAGCGTTCCTCTGCGGATTGCCCCGGCAATGTCGCTGTACTGCGAATTGTCGGCGACATAGTTGAACCACTCGTAACCGTTCACGTCCCGCACTTCGGCCACAACATTAAACAGCTCAGGACCGCTGTCATCCGGCATCCGGTACCAATCCGCGTAATACAGCGGTCTTGCGTAAGTCGACCCGGTCCATGGCGTACCGTCCACGCCTTCCTGCTCTTGGCGGAACGGTCCGGCTTGCAGCCAACGATTGAAGCGGTCCTTGGCCCCGCCCCCCGTATTCGCCGGATATGGCATACCGACGAATCTGACGCCCAGCTCAGGAAGAATCCCGATTGCTTCGGCGGACAGATCGTAAGCATGCGGGATAAAGTAATTCGACAGCGGGAACGTTCCATCGTGCTTATCAAACCATTGCTCAATCGTACGACGGATGCCATAGGTTGACGGATCCTCATTGGCGTAATAAGTGCCGAATAAGTTAACGCCATGAAATTGTGCGGTCGCTTTCCCTTCCGCCACGAGTTCTTTCATCCGGCGAACTGCATCTTCCGAGATCGATTCGTGGAAGAAGCCAAGCCATGGCTTTAGTCCGTACCGGTTGGCAATGTCGACCCACTCGAATACCCGGTCGCGGTATTCGCCATGGTCGCCGACGCAATCGTCGACCCGCAATGTCACGAACCGGGGAGCCGTCCGGACGACCAACGGTTTGCGGGCTGCCCAAACGAGCGAGCGGTAAAACAAGTCATCTAGCCCCCACAATGGCCCTCGAACATCGGGGCGCATCCAATCCATGCCGGCCCACTGCACGAACCGGGCATTTCCTTCATTTTTAATCATTAAATAAGGCACTTCATCCGCCCACAACAGCGCTTCTGCGCCGTCAGAAGGAGCAAGCTCCTGGACCGGAACCGCTGCTTCGGGCATCACCTCGTTGCGGAGGCACATCGTTTCGCCTGGAACATGATTGAACGTTATATAATGCGGTTGTTCGGTAAAGCGAAGCGTTGTTCTTGGCGCAAGCTCCGGCGAGAGTACCTCATACAGCGATTCGACTGGGCTTCCGTCTGCTTCGAACGATACGATGCCGACGCCTTCACTCTGTGCCTGCCGAATGAGACGAACTTCATCTCCGCTCCATGCTGATTGCCCTGTTGCTGTCAAATCTCGATGGGCGAGAACAATAAGCGGCGTATCGAGATCTTGCTCCTCTAACCGATACGACTTCCGGTCGACCGTTCGCAGCGGAACACCTGATTGCTTCAAATAGGGTTCGATAAAGCCAACAAAATCGCCGTAATGAACCGATGCCGAGTTCACGATAACCGTTGCCTTCAGGTTCAATGCTTCCACCTCATTTTCCGGCTATTGGTCAGACCGACGCACCGGCCGGCATTCGCGCTGCAGACAACACGCTGCGGTATTTGCTCACCGTCTCGTTAATTTCTTCTTCCGTAATAATCAGTGGCGGGAAGAACGGAATCGAGTTGCCGATCGGACGGACGATAATGCCAGCATTGCGCAGTTCTCCGCACAGCGCTTTGGCATGTGCATATGGTTCCTTCGTCGTCTTATCGTTCACTAGCTCGACGCATACCATAAATCCGCGTCCGCGAACGTCGCCGACAAGATCCAAATCAAGCAGCGATTTGAACGCATTCAACATGTAATTGCGTTTCTCTTCCGACTGCGTCAGCAGCCCTTCGCGCTCCATCAATTCGATGTTGGCTACCGCTGCCGCGCATGCCGCCGGGTGTCCGCCCGTCGTGTAGCCATGCTGGAAGTACTTGCCTTCCTGCGTGAACGGCACATGAATTTCCTCCGTCGTCAGCACGGCCGACAGCGGCAGGTAACCGCTGGAGATGCCTTTGGCGCAGACGAGCAAATCCGGCTGTACGTTCCACTGGCTAATTGCGAACGGCGTGCCAGTGCGACCGAAGCCTGTTGCAACTTCATCAATAATGAGCAAAATGTTATGCTGATCGCAAATCTCACGGATGCGCTGCCAGTAGTTAGCCGGAGGCACCTTAACGCCGCCTACGCCTTGGATTGGCTCTGCAATAAACGCGGCGATGGTATCCCCGTCTTCATGGGCAATAATTTCCTCAAGTAAGTTCGCGCAGTAAAGCCCGTACTCTTCTTCTGTCATATTAGCCGGCATGCGGTAGCAATCCGGGCGCATCATATGAATGAAACCCGCCGGCATCGGTTCGAAATATCGCTTCTCGCTTGCGATATGGCTCGCACTCAGAGCGCCGAGCGTGCCGCCATGCCATGCGCTGTTCAGCGACACGATTTTATATTTTTCCGCCTGCCCTTTGAGCTTCCAATAGGCGCGGACCATTTTGATCGCCGTCTCGTTCGCTTCGGAGCCCCCATTACAATAGAAGACGCGGTTCAAATTATCCGGCGCAAGCTCTATCAGCTTCTTCGCCAGTACGGCTGCGGAAGGATACGTATAGCCGTTGAGCGGGAAGAAGTCGAGCTCCTTCAGCTGCTCGTAGATGCTTTCGATAATCTCTGTACGCCCATGCCCGGCGTTCACATTCCACAGACCGGAGATGCCATCCATGTATTGATTTCCTTCGGAGTCTGTCACATAACAGCCGCTTGCTCCAGTTACGATCATCTGCTCGTCCGCATACGTTCCCATCTGGGTGTAAGGATGCCACACGTGAGCCAAATCCCAAGCTTTCATTTCGTCCATTTCGTAAGACAACCGGTTATTCGTCATAATATCTCTCCTCCAATATTCACTCTTTAGTGGTTTACTAGCGATTCATGCTCATGCTCGACCTCGAGTACGAATGCGGAATACAGGTCCATCAGGCGTGTCCGTACCTGCTCAGCGCTGTCGCCTTCAGCTACAGCGATACCGGTCCGGGTCATCGTATTGTTCATGTCCTGCAATGTATCGCCCGGTTTATTGATAATTTGGATTTCGATTATTCCCGGGAAATCGCAGAAATCGTCCGGATTCGAGATGTTCCGCACAATCCCCTTTCGCGAAGGGAAACAGATGACGCCGGTGTAGATGCCAGGTTTCTCTTGAAGCGAGATAGACGAGCGTATTCATAAAGTCATCCTTTTGGAAAATAATGGTCGCAACTATGACTTTGAAGACAAAAATAAATACTCATCCCTCGGAATGAATATTTACTGGACGGGGCTGTATTCTATTTTTCGACTTTTGATGCTTAGCGTTCACGACGGTGATGCCGATCACGATTAACAGCAGCGACAGCAAGGTGTCTAGATGCAGCGACTCTTGAAGAAAAATGGCCGATAATAAGACGCCGAATACCGGAATGAGGAATAAGTACACCGAAACGAGCCCGACCGGATTATATTTCATGATGACATTCCACAGCATAAATGCCGCTGCGCTTAAGAATGCCAAGTAGAGAAGCAGGAAGAAGGTTGCGTAGGTGAACGAGAATGGAAACAATCCTCCGTACAGCGTGCCGGCAAGGATGAGCAATGCGCCGCCCGAAAGCATTTGATAGCCGTTAATATAGGTTATCGGCAGCTTAGACGAAGCCGCCTTGGACATGATATTGCCGCCTGCGGAGAAGAAATTCGCGAAGAGGAGCAGCAGTTCGCCGATTCCTACCGTATGTCCGGCAAAGCCGCCCTGCGGCATGCCGATCACGCCTACTCCAGCAAAACCGATAATTAGCCCTAGCGCTTTCCGTCGTGTAATCCGTTCTTCCTTCAGCATCCATCGTGCCAGCAGCAATTGAAACAACGAGATCGTCCCTGCGAGGATCGAGCCATAGACACCGGTGCTCGTGCTCAAGCCGACATAGAAGAAAAAATATTGAAGAACGGTCTGAACGAGAGCGATCTGGACGATCGTTGTTCCGCTTCCTTCCCGGAACGCGATACTTTGTCGGATAATTAGCATAAACAACAGGATGAGCACACCGGACAAGAAGAACCGGTAGCCGGCGAACAATATTTGGCTCCCAATGTCGCCGGAAGCGATATGCAATTGCTCATAGCTTAGCTTAATGACCGGAAACGCGCTGCCCCACAGCAAAGTGGCCGCTATTGCCGCTAGGCTTCTGCCGATTGGACTTGCGAGCCACTCCTTCAACGGGTGATCGCCACCTTTGCTTCGCTGAAAAACTCCTGGTACAAATGTGCGACTGCCCGCTGTTCATCCTCCTCGCGAATTCCGAACATAAGGCTGACCTCGGAACATCCCTGATTAATCATCTGGATATTAATCCCTGCGTTGGCCAAGGCCAGAGCAGCACGTGCAGCTGCGCCTACGGATGACAGCATGCCTTCTCCGACAACCATGACGAGCGCTAGCCGGTGCACGATCCGGATATCGTCTACCTCAAGTTCCTGCTTCACCCGCTGAACGATTCTCTCCAGCACACCTTCCGCCAGAGCGGATTCTCGGATAATGACCGACATATTGTCAATGCCAGTTGGCGTATGCTCGTACGGGATATGATTTTGTTCCAAAATGTGCAGCAACCGTCGGCCGAACCCGATCTCGCGGTTCATCAAATATTTGGTTACATAGAGGCTGCAAAATCCGCCGGAGCTGGCTATGCCCGCCACTTCCCGGCTCGTCCTCGGCCGATTGGCGACAATTTTTGTTCCCTCCGAGGCCGGATTATTCGTATTGCGAATCCATACCGGAATGCCTGCGCGGAAAGCCGGAAGCAGCGCCTCCTCGTGATAGACGGTAAAGCCGGCGTAGGATAGCTCCCTCATCTCCCGGTAGGTGATTTCTCGAATGGGTGCTGCATCCGGAATGATCGACGGACTGACAGACAGGACCGAATCTACGTCGGTAAAATTTTCGTATATCTCGGCACCTGCGGCTGCGGCTACAATCGCTCCGGTTATATCCGATCCTCCCCTGGAGAAGGTGACGATTCTGCCTTCGGGCGTGTAGCCGAAGAAACCGGGCATGACAAGCCGCTCCTCCCGGTTGCTTAGCTTGGCCAAGTTGTACATGGTCTCTGGCCTAATCCGGGCGTCACCGCAAGATCCTTCAACGAGCATTCCTGCATCCATCGGGTTGATATAGGCGGCGTTTATCCCTTTGCTGCACAATAGCTCGGCGAGCAATCTGGCGCTTGCATCCTCGCCAGCTGCCTTAAGCGTGTCGCGCCATAATCCGTCAGAATCTGGTTCAAGTTCGCGAAGCCGTTCGATCGCGTTCGTGATCCGGCTGATCTGGAGATGATTCAATCCTAGCTCCAAGGCCATATCCGCATATCTGTCGGCAATAAGACGAAGCTGATCATCCCCATTATGGCCCTCTTCACGAAGCCGCCCGTACGCAATAAGCATGTCCGTTACCTTAACATCGTCCTTATAACGCTTGCCCGGAGCAGATACGACGATGATCCGCCGCTTCGCGTCCGCCTGAATGAGGCTGCAAACTTTACGAAGCTGCTCCGCACTGGCTAGCGATGTGCCGCCGAATTTGGCTACTTTCACGTGTAATGCCTCCTAAGCTATTTAACATCGCTGCACAACTCATGCGTTGAAGTTTGTGTTATGAAGTTGTCAAGGTGCGCGTTGATCGTAATGATCCTATTCGTTATTCATTAGCAGCTATTATCCATGGCCGCATCGAAGACGTTTATTATTAATTCCTCCATTCGCAGATCGGCTGAGCCTAATTTGTTTAATATGATTAATCGATTCGTTACGCGTTGTCACCACCCAACAAAGAGTTAAGCTCGATTTATGAGATGAATTATAATTACGCCCGCCACGGGTTGTCAACGCTTCTAAAATTAAGGTTATGATAACTAATAATGTTAATTGTCACGGCTTTGAACATGCTAAAAATCAGACTAAAGCCCCCTTCCATCCCTCAGGTCGCAGGCATAAGGAACCGGAGCAAACGCTGTCATTTGAATTTCCCAATACGCAAACAAAAAAGCCCCATACCGGGGCTTCCTCATTACTGTCTCAATTGAGCTACGTCTTAATGCCTAGTCTCTTTACAAGGACGTGGCATCGAATTTCAAAACGTTCATAATTTGTTCGATTTCCGAATGCCAACCGCTTCTATTCCTTGAAGGTATAAGTTTAAACTTTATAAGATCCTTCGAACTCAAACCTGATCGCTCGGGTTCGGGTTTGTTTCTATTCTCTAATCATCCATTCCCTTTCCATCGAGAATGTGCTGCAAATATTTATCAACTCGTGCTTCTCGCGTTTTGGATTGTTTGGCTTGTGAGAAATAAAACAGGTAACCTTTCTGCCGTCCCGGCGTCAACGATTCAAAAGCCGTTCTCAAAGCGGGGATTTCATCGAGCTTGATCTGAAATTCAGCAGGAATCTCATAGTCCGTATTCTTCTTGAATGGAACAGCTAATCCTGCCTTCTCAACTTCGATGGCATCCTGAATGTAAGATTTCAAGATGGATTCCATCTCCACAATTTCATGAGCAGAAGTGAAACGAATCTGGCGCGCTGCTTGTACATTTTCCGTTTGTTGGATGAGAATGCTTTGCGGATCTTTCAACAAAGCGCCTTTGTGAAACAGAAGCGCACAGTAATCTTTGAATCCGTGGATCAATACAATGTTTTTGTTCTGAAATGTGTAACAGGGGTGCATCCACTTATAGTCTTCGTCGAGCCCGCAATCCAGCACGATCCTTCTCAGGTTCTCATATTCTTCCTGCCATTTTCTGGCCTTGATCATAAATAGATCTACCTTAGGGTGCAACAAACGGTTGGACATCGAACAAGCACATTCCTCTCACTCGAAATAATAGACGAATCCTATCGCTCCGACTCCTGTATGCGTGCTAATAATTGGCGTCGTATCTTCGATCTTGAATCGATCGTAACCCGTCAACTCCCCGATGGCTTCCTTCAGCTTCGCAGCCAGTTCATAGCCTTCCGCATGGACGAGTCCTACGCCGCGGATCGCTCTCCCTTTCACGTCCTCTGCGAATTGCTTGGCAAGGTGCGACACCACTTGAGAGCGGCTTCTGACCTTCGCAACAGGAGTATACACGCCTCCATCAAGCGAAGCAATAATCTTGATTTTGAGAAGCGATCCGATCCAGGCTGCGCCTTTGCCGATCCGACCGCCCTTGACCAGATTATCAAACGTATCGACTACGACAAACAGCCGTGTATGCTCTCGAATGACGTCTAGACGTGATAAAATATCTTCGACCGTCCTGTTCTCCTTGGCCATTGTCGCTGCCTCGATCACTTGGAAAGCGAGCCCCTTCGTAATGTAACGCGAATCGACCACTGTAACCTTCGTCTCCGTCATCTCTGCGGCCATTGACGCGGAGCTTACGGTCCCGCTCATCCCGCCAGTCATATGGATGGAGATGACCTCGCTGCCGTCCGCTCCAAGCCGGTCATACATTTCCACAAAAGAACCTGCTGAAGGTTGGGACGTCTTCGGCAATGTCGCTGAAGCTTTCATCTTCTCGATAAATTCCGTTGGCGTAATATTTACCCGATCCAAATAGTGATCATCGCCAATAGCGATAGATAACGGGACGACCTCGATCCCATAGTGCTGTAATTCCGTCTCCGACAAATCGACTGTCGAATCGGTAACGATCTTGATGCTGCTCATAGTGGGATTCCTGCCTTCGTATATATTAGAAGATTATCATTTATGCCTTGCTTGTAGAATATCATTCCGTACCGCATATTATCAATGAATTTAACCGGGTTAAGTAATATCCTACAACCGTTAAGGCGCTGCCGGTTTTACGGTTGTTAGCAGCTTTACTTTCGTTATCGGCTATGGTACAGTAATTTCGAAAATATTGGAAATAAAGGGGAAGCCTATGGATCCAGCACAATTACAAGCCCAAGCCATCAAAGTTCATCGGGCATTAGGCGAGAGTACACGATACCGTATCGTTCAGCTGTTAGCAACGGAGGGCGATCTATGTCCTGCCGAGCTGGAGAAGCGGTTGGAATCCATCCCGCTCTCTACCCTATCCCATCATTTGAAACAGCTAGCCGATTGTCAACTTCTTGTCTCGAAGAAACAAGGGACCTTCATTTACTACGGACTTCATAGAGAAATGGTTCAAAAATTCGCTGCTTATTTGTTTGACCCCGTTTAATTTTTTTTGTTTATTATTTCGATATTTCCGGAAATATCGAAATTCATATAGATAGATGGTTGGTCCACAAGGAGGTTTGGTTCATGTCATCCTACTGGAAAGTCTATATCCTTGCCTTGGTCAGCTTCTTAGTCGGCACATCCGAGTACGTCATTGCAGGAATTCTCGACAAAATAGCCGTTAGCTTATCGATCTCGCTCGTCGCTGCCGGCCAGCTTATTACCGTCTTCTCCATCGTCTACGCGTTCGGAACTCCGCTTCTCATCGCCCTAACCTCACGCTGGGAACGCCGCAAGCTTCTCCTTAGCGGACTCATCCTTTTCATCCTCGCGAACGTATTGGTTTACGCGCTTCCTGGGTTCACTTGGTTCCTGGTCGCTCGGGTTGTAATGGCGTTGGGCGCCGGCATTGTCGTCGTTACAGCTCTTACAATCGCTTCTTCCATCGCGCCGCAAGGCAAGCAAGGGAGCGCAATCGCAACGGTTATTATGGGTTTTACCGCTTCTCTCATCATTGGTGTGCCGATTGGACGAATCGTCGCCGCTCATTATGACTGGAAAATTATTTTTGGCGTTGTCGTCCTGCTTAGCCTCGCTGCCATTATCGTTCTTAGGGTAACCATTCCTCCTACACCAAACGCTTCTTCCATTCCTCTTCGTCAACAACTTGCCGTTCTTCGAAGCCGTAAAATCGTTCTAGCCTTTGCAATCAGCTTCTTCTGGCTTGTGGGGTATTCGATCGCTTATACGTATATCTCCCCGTTCTTATTGGAAGTTACCGGTATGAATGAACAGAACTTAAGCGTTGCACTATTTCTATTCGGCATCGCGAGTCTCATTGGCTCCAAGCTGGGCGGATACGGCACCGACCGATGGGGCGTCTATTACACGCTTATATCCGGCATGGTCCTGCATGCTCTGGCGCTGCTGCTGCTGTCGATCACCAACCTCTCGCCCATCCTGGTGTTCGCGTCATTGATGCTCTGGTCTTTCGCTGCATGGTCTTCAGGGCCGAGCCAGCAATTCAATCTGGTTGCAATAGCTCCCGAATCCGCTAGCATTCTGCTAAGTCTTAACAGCTCTGTTATGCAACTCGCAATGGCGGCAGGAGCAGGCATGGGAGGCCTCGTCATTGAAACGGTTTCTTTGCGGTCCGTCATGTGGATCGGTGCAATCGGTGTTGCGTTAGCGGCCGGAATTGTGATGCTGTCCTTCCGTTCAGCCCCTTCGTCCCGGTTATCTGCGGTTGATCATAATGGAACCCTTCATTAACCGATTACTCAAAATCTGACAAAGAGGAACAAGTTCTTGTCGAACACTTTGACAAGAACTTGTTCCTCGGATTGAATATATTAGCAGATGAATTCGAGCTTCTTTTTATGTACCAGTACCGAGAACTAACCGTCCCCTTGATCAGGGAGAGCATCCCCTTTTATTGTACTTTCAACCTCTTTCGTAATCTGGTCGCCGCCGTTCGCTTTCCATTCCTGGACGAAATCGTCGAATGCGTCGATTGGCTTGTCTCCGACGATGATTTGCAGGAAAGTCTCATTCTCCAGCTTCTGCAGGTCATCCCACTTTGTCTCCATCGTAGGCGTCATGCCATAGAACAAACTTCGAACCTTCATGATCGGGGCATCCTTAAGAGCTATTCCGCCCTCCAAATATGAATAGGCGGTCTTCCATGTGTCGATGTTTTTCTTCGGATTTTCCTTGTCTTGCAATGCCGAATCATAGACGGTTCTCGTATCGGGGTCGAACTTGTCCGGGTCAAGATTGCCGGCGAGCGCTTCCTTCACGTTATCCGCACGTTCCTCGATTGCGCCTGAATAATCGAGCAGCAAGTCGAACGGGTAATAATGGCGAAGCTGGATGCCGGTCTGAGCGGCGTAATTTTGGAGCTCGCGCACTTCCGCCGTATGAGGATCTTGCCATCGTTCAAGCCTGGTAAATACATTAAGCAGCCGTATGACCGCTTCCGGATGCGGATACCCTTTTCGGACAACGAGATATCGGTCGGTCACCGGTGCCGCATGCGTCATATATTTTCCTTGCGAGTCGAGCGGGACGGCATATGCGCGCCACTCCGCCTTCGTATCTGTCGCTACCGCTGCCGATAATGGCCAATAGGGCATCCACCACGGGCCGAAGAACAGACCGGTCCGGTTGTCTATAATCGGTTTCTCCGTATCTTTATAGAGCACGAATTGCGGATCAATCCATCCCTTGCGATACCAATTGGCCAGAAGGCTAAGCGCTTCTTTGTTCTCCGGCGCGATCGAGCCGTAGACGATGTTCCCCGCATTGTCCGTGATCCAGTTCTTAGGGAAGGCGTGATAGGTGCTAAAAATCGTATCGAAGCCGTTCACGTTCGGCTTCTGACCGTAGACGACCGTCTTCGTGCCCGTCAGTCCGACCGTGTCCCGCTTGCCGTTATTATCCGGGTCGCGTTCGACGAACGCTTGTGCGATTGTCCCAATATCCGCAAGCGTTGTCGGCGGCTTGAGGTTCAACCGGTCAAGCCAATCCTTACGCACCCACAGCAAGGAAGGCGCGTCCGCCTCGATCGCTACATTCGGGACACCAAACAACTTACCGTCCGAAGATGCGTCTTGGTAGGCCAATCCTTGGGTGGAGTCGATCATCGCTTTGACCAAGCTCGATGCGTACTCCTTATAGATTTCCGTCAAATCCTCTGCCAGACCGTTCTCAATCAGCTTCTTCAGTTGATTGCGGTCGACGACCATCGCGTCGGGCAAATCTTGTGCTGCGATGGCAAAATCCGCTTTTAACTTAAAATCGTCTTCGCTTTTGGCTTCCCATGCGTGAACGACCTTAATGTTCGTCAACTTCTCCAAATAACGGGAGACCGGGTTGTTGTCATTCGTGTCTCCTGCCGCCAACCGGGACTCCGGGATGCTGAACGCGACGCGAAGCGTGACCGGAGTCTCGTACTTGCCATATGCCCGGTCCTCGTCAGACGTTTCGGCCTGCGTACGCTTCGCTGGACCCGATTCGCTGCTGCATGCTGCACATACCGACAGGATCATGACGAGCACTGCAGCACCTACCCACCGCCGCCCGCTCATCGCGATCCTCCCATTGCTGACACATGAACAGAGCATTCCGAGCGATATTCCGTTGGCAGCATGCCGACACAATCGCGGAACAGCCGGCTGAAGTACTTATCGTCCTCGAATCCCGATGCTTGCGCTATCTGGTGGATTGGCTCCGACGTTTCACGCAGCAGACGTTTGGCCAGACTGATCCGCATGTCCCGCAGCACGGAGCCGAATGATTCGCCTTCGAGCCGCGCGAAGCATTGGCTGAAATATCCCCGGCTCATATTTACGCGGGCAGCCACTTCGGCTTGATTGATTTTCTGTCCTGCGTGTTTCTTCATATACCTGATCGCGCGTACAAGGCACAGCATCACTTCTGAAGTGAAAGAGGCTTCGGCCATGCGCCGCTTAACGAGATTAGAATAACTTTGCAGCCACGTTTGCCAATCCGCCCATGTCCGGTTTCGTTCAATCGCCGCAAGCAGACGCTCAGCCGCTTCTGCCGTCAAGAGCGTGCCGCGCCAATCCATACAGAGCGATATCCCGAATTGCGTCAACTCATTTGAATCAGGACGTACAGTGTGTATCCCACGCTCGAATTGTTCCCAGCTGGCGGCATCCAGCGTCCATTTCATATCCAGGGCGGCATCCAACAGCTCTGATGATTTCTTGTCCAACGTGTTCGCCTTGCCGGCGGCCGTATCGCCGAATTGCAGTCTAAGCGGCAGATCGCTAGCTGACGAATAGAACCACTCGCCAGGCAGCCGCTCTGCAAGCACTCGCTCTGCTTCCTCCGCTGTCATGCCCGTCATTCCGGTGACGATTGCGGACTCCCAGCGGCTTAACAGCCGAACTTTGATTTCCCGTTTCATCTCTTCCATAGAGACGGAATGCACCAGCGGCACAAACCACATGCCGTCGCTCTCGATAACCGGATTGCGTCTTACGAACGGCAGTTCGTACAACGCTGCGCTAGCCTCTCCAGGTATGATCGGCCGGAACACGAGTACGGAGTCAGCCGCCAGTTGCTTCTGATCCCCGTCAGCATTGCGGGCCGCGCGGCATCCTTCCTCCCAATCGATTCGTTCGCTGATTCTTCGCATGGTCGAATCCGCGTTCTCCGGCTCCAGTAAGGTCTTAACAATATAATCAATGGCTCCTAGGCGAAGCGCTTCTTGCACGAAATCGAACTCATGATGACAAGTAAGCACGACGGATCGGACGCGTGGATGGCGCCATCTCGTTTCTTTGATCAAATCAAAGCCAGACATCCCTGGCATCGTGATATCGGTGAACAGCAAGTCAGCGCCCGTCTGCTGCAGCAGTTCCAATGCTGATTTGCCGTCGCTCGCTTCACCGACTACGACCATCCCGTACAATGACCAATCGAACAGAGAGATGAATCCTTTGCGTACGAGCTTCTCGTCATCTACCACTACAGCTTTAAGCATCGAAATCCTCCTTTCGTTTCATCGGAATGACAATCGTAACGGTCGTTCCGACCGCACCGGGCTCGCTTTCGATCCGGAAAGTCATTTGGTCCTTGTAGTAGAGATTCAGCATCCGGTTCACGTAAGAGAGTCCGATCCCGAGTCCCCTCCGCTTCGCCCCTTCATCATCGGTCAGAAGCTTCTCGGCTTCTCCAGGAGCAAGGCCCGTCCCATTGTCCGCGACGCTCAGCAGCAATCGGCCATCGCCGTCCGAGCGCACCGAGACTTCAATCTTGCCGTTCCCGTCGCTAAGGCCGTGATAGATGGCATTCTCTACGATGGGTTGCAATAGGAACCGCGGAACGGCTACATCCATCGTCTCTTCGTCGGCATGAATCTGAAAGCCGAATTCATAATCGTAACGGATTCGCTGCAGCTCCATGTAGAGCCGAATCGCTTCGATCTCATCCGCAACGGTGACGATAAGACTCTGCTTCCCAAGATTATAATGAAGCAACTTCACTAAGAGCGTGGCAAGCTTGTCGATTTCCTTCTGTCCGTTCATTCTCGCCAGCCACTGCATCGTATTCAATGTATTGTGCAGAAAATGAGGGTTGATCTGGCTGAGCAATTTCTCGATCTCCAGTTGGCTCTTCTGCTGCTCGTTCACAGCAACGGCAGCGATCAGCTCGTTCACCTTGTTCTTCATCATCTGGAAGTTGTTCAACACAAAGTCGAACTCCTCGACATTCGTGAAGGAAACAGGCGCGGTCGGATTCTCGGCCATCCGGACGATTTCCGTATTGACCTTCCGCAGCGGTCGATAAATTCTTTTCCAGATCAGCAGCGCGAGCAGTGCTGCGAACGCCATCGTCGACAGCGCCAGCACGAGCATTTTCCCCAGCCAGGAATAGATTTCGCTATTAAACGCCGATTTCTTCACGACTGCTACAAGCTGCCAGCCCTGCTGGCTCTGGTAACGGAACAGATGATAGCCCCCGTATTCCTCATGCTGCGATCCGCTGGCTAGTTGAACCCGCTCTTGAACGCTGGACGGAATGCTCTCGTTCTCGACATAAGCGATCCCGCCATGATCGTTGACGAGCAGATGAGTAACCTCCATGCCATACGACTGCTGATTAAGAATATGGCGGAATAAACTATAGTTCGTTTCCAAATAAATGTAAAGGTCCTGGCCTCCTTCCACCTGTACGCTCCGCAGCTCGGAGAACACCATGTTATCTCCGTTGTTGTACAGCGTTTGGTGTGGGCCAAAATACTCCGCGCCATTGTACCGAAGAAGCGGCGGCAATTGCCGGATGTCGACCGTATTGTCCATGGATAGGTTCGAGAATAAGACCGGATCGTCGGAACCGGGTAATAGATAAGCGGTCAACCCGAGATTGGGATTCGTAAAGTTGACCAGATTCATTTTCTCGTTAATGGAGGTCATGATCTGCGATTTGCGGTAGATTTGCTTCTCTTGCAGGTAAGCTGACATCTCCGACACGATCTGGCCATCGAGCGCGAATTGCTTGGATGCGAAATCGAGGTTGTTAATGGTGTATTCCAATGCGGCGGCTTCCTGGTTCAGGCTGGCGCTGACGCCGCTTTTTATTTTACCGAACAGGATCTCGTAGATCGAAGTGTAGGATAACAAGCCGACCAGCAGCAATGGCAGCAGACTGCCGACCATGAGGAAACCGATGAGCGTGCGCCGAAGCGAGCGAACTTGGCTGTGGCGCTGCGAGGGATGGAATACGGTCACGTCACATGTCTCCCTTAAATGAAAGCGTTATCAGCGATATTATAGCATATGGCGGAATCTTCCGTCCCCGGTCCAGATCTTGGAACGAACAATACCGCTCGCTTCCATAGAAGCGAGCGGCGTGTCTTGCCGTGATTCGAAGCTATGTTTACTTCTGGACACTCTTTCTAGCTTCGAAGAGCTCTTCCGCTTTCTGAACAGAGAACGCGAGAACTTCATCGTAGCCAAGACCTTTGACCTTATCGAGCATCTCTTGTTTGTACTTGTTGTATTGGCCTTCATCTTTGGCGAAGATCATGCGCCACGAATATTGCTGGATAACTGTACCGATTTGAGCGTTCTTCTGCTCAAGCGCCTTATCCATCATAATCGGCGGCTTGCCTGTGAAGCCCTGAGGCGCGACGGCGATCATGTTGTTCTTCACGAAATATTCTTTCGGCGTAAGAGCCTCCATCTTATCCCGCCACTCTTGGTCGAGCTTAGATGGATTCCGCTCGAGCGACGTCGTCCACAGGTTATGGTCGTATGGCTCGCCTGTTTCCGGGTTCGTGATTCCTGGTGCGACGTTGGAGTAGTTAATCTGGCTTTGGCCGTAATAGAAGTTGCCGCCGCCATATTCTGCAGGAATGTCCGTGCCCTTCTGATCCGCGTAAGCTTTCCAGCCGAAATCGGTAACGAACGGTTTGCCGTCCGCGCCAATATCCCACGTCAGCCCTTTCGGACCGTTCGCAATCGCCGTTCCGTCTCCTGCCGATAGCATCGCGCCTTCCGGCGTATACAGCCAGTTAATGAATTCCATGATGCGCTCTGGCTGTTTCGCTTTCGCGCCGATCGCCATAATCCAATCGCCGCCGTATTGGTTGAAGCCCCAGGAGTAAACTTTCTCTTCCTTGAACGGAACGGTCGCTAAACCTTTTCCTTCAGCAGAGCGTTCTTGCGTATTGTAGTTCGCGGAGCCGAGCCATGGGAACCAGGAGAACAGTATACGCCCGTCCTTGTATTTGCCGACGACATCGTCGAACTTCTGCGTCATCGAGTCCGGATCAAGCAAGCCCATTTGATTGGCATCGTAATACAGCTTCAGCGACTTCATATACCAACTTTCGTCCGATAAGAATTCATAGTACTTGTCTTCGTCTGCAGCGACGTACAACAGTGTAGCACCGTTCTCGTCGTAACCGTACATGTTCGCGAATTGCTTCGCAAGCGTCATTTTGTAATTGCCGTCCCAGTCCGCCCACAAGGAGAAGGCGTACGTCTTCTTGCCGTTCTCCGTCTTCGGCTCGAGCTCTTGCATCTTCTTCAGCACCGGCAAATAATCTTGCGGCGTGTTGATCTCAGGAGCGCCGATCTTCTGATACAGATCCCAGCGCAATTCCGGTCCCCACGTTAAGTCTTTGCCTTCGGACGGCCCCGGCTGGTCGGTCGCCACTTTATTGCCGAGTCCATATACCGCTTTGCCGTCGCCGAACGCGATCTTCGCTTTCTCCAGCACTTTCGGATAGTTGTCGACGATTGTTTTGCCATACTTATCGAGCAATCCGTTCTGGGTCATGTCCATAAGCAGACCGCCCTTGATGGCATTCGGATAATCGGTTTTATCGCTGCCGAAGATGACGATGTCGCCGAGATCGCCCGAAGCCATCATCGCTGCGATTTTATTCTGGCCGCCGTCCAAGTTGGAAGCAATGATATTCAACTTGATGTTGAACTTGTCTTTCAGAATCTTCCCGTACCAGCCCGTCTGCTCGCCTGCATAGTTCGCGGTTGTCGAGAATACGTTCAGCGTGAGTTCCTTCGAGTGGTCAAGCGTTCCTTCTTGGGCGTTGTTGGTACTTTCCCTGCCGCTAGTCTGCTCCGTGGTTGCCGGAGGAGCTTGCTTGGTGTCATCGTTGTTCTTGCTGTCGCCGCCGCTGCTGCAGGCTGTAATCGAGACGGCCATAAATGCTGCGAGCGTAAGACCTGTCAACCGTTTGAATCGCATGCGTGGTTGCCTCCCTTTTCTCTTCGGTCATCGTTATATAGTTCTGCTCGGCCTTGCGGCTGAGATAAACCCGGTATGGAATGGATGGCTAGACAATCCGATCAGCCCTTCACGGCACCGATCATAATGCCTTTCACGAAATACCGTTGGAAGAACGGATAGATCAGCAGAATCGGCAGCACGACAATCATCGTTACCGTCATACGCACCGAGGTCGGTGTCTGCATGTTCTGTACGTCAACGGCGCCAAGGTTTTGCGAGCTCTGGATGAGTGAGGCTAACGAACTCGATTCGTTCAGATAGCGCCAGAGCAAGTATTGCAGCGTGTAATATTTTCTGTCTGTCATCAGCCATGCGGTATCGATGAACGAGTTCCACTGGCCCACCGCAGAGAAGATGGTGATGGTCGCCAGAATCGGTGTAATGAGCGGAAAAATGATGCTGCTGAATATTCGCAAATACCCTGCCCCGTCGAGCGCCGCTGATTCCTCTAGTGACGGAGGCACCGCTTCAATGAACGTTTTGACTAAGATGATGTTGAATGGAGCGATGATCGTCGGCAGGATGTATGCCAAGTAATTGTTCGTCAGATGCAGCAAGTGCATCGTGCTGTACCAAGGGATCATCCCTGCGCTGAAATACAGCGTGACGACAACGAAACGGTACATCTGCTTACGTCCCCACATTTCATTCTTCGTGAACAGATAACCAAGGAATGCCGATGCTCCTACGGTCAGCAGCGTGCCTACGACGGTACGGTAGAGCGATACCATAGCTGCATGTCCCAGCCCTTTGATCTGAAGAACCGAAACGTAGTTGTCGAAGTGGATGCCTCTTGGATAAAACGTGATGTAACCCATCGTAGACAGTTCGTTCGAGCTGATCGTGTTAATGAACAAGTAGTAGAACGGGAAAATACAAGTTAAGGTAAACAGGCCCAAGAACCCATAGTTAACGATTTGGAAAATGGCGTCTCCGGCGTGCGGCTTCCGTCTTTTCATTGCACGGCCCTCCCTGGCTCCTAGATGATCGATTCTTTCCGGACCCACTTCGACAGGCCGTTGGCGAGGAAAAGCAGGATTACGCTAATGATGGATTTCAGCATGCTGACGACCGTCGCGAACGCAAAGTTGTTGCTGAAGGCGATGTTGTACACATAGAGGTCGAGCACTTCGATCGAATCTTTATTCATGGCGTTCTGGAATGCGAAGTACTGCTCCATGCCGTTATTGACGAAGTTGCCGATGGACAACAGCAGCAGAACGAAGAATGTCGGCATAATGCCCGGTACGGTAATATGCCATATTTTCCGGAACCGGCTCGCACCGTCTACATCCGCCGCTTCGTACAACTCCTGATCAATGCCCGTTATGGCAGCCAGGTACAGGATTGCGCCCCAGCCAAGACTTTTCCACCAATACCAAGCGATCATCGATCCCCACACGTTGTCGCTGGATGCGAGGAAGTTAATCCCTTCATCGACGAAGCCTAGTTTGATCAGCAGCGTGTTAACCAAGCCGTTATCGACCGAGAACAGCGTGAAGGCGACCGAATACACGAGAATCCAACTGATAAAGTTCGGAATCGTCGTCAACGTCTGTACGATCTTCCGGTACCAGCTTGTCTTGATCTCCGTCAACAGGATGGCGAAGATAACCGGCAGGAACGAGGTCACGATACCGATGCCGCTCATCGCGACCGTGTTCTTCATGACCCGGAGCACTTCAGCCGTCTGTGTCGGATTCTCCGCAATCGTCCGGAACCACTTGAAGCCGACGAACGGCGTTTTGCTAAGCGGGATTCCGGGAATGTAGTCATAGAAAGCGTAAATCCATCCGTAAATCGGCAAGTAGTAGAAAACGAACGTAATGACGAGGAAAGGAAACGCCATCAGAAACAGCTTGTACTTATTGGGCAGGCCCCGGCGCGCCTTCGCTCGTGCCGTTTCATGCTTAGCTAATTGGGTAGCCGGTACGGACATGATCGCAAGTCCCCTTTGATCGGTATTAAGACAGCCTCACCGCCATCTCTTGTATGCGTCTTCATTGTAGTGGATCAGAGAGTTAGACCGAGAGGGAAAAGCAGCACCGGTTTCGCGAAAAGCGTTCACACTTATCGGACCGTTTTCTATACGGAGTGAACCGTTTTCACCCTTACTCCCCCTCACAACATCTGCAGATCATCCGAACAAAACAAAAAAACCCATTGCTTTCGCAATGAGTTTGCACAGGGAGTACTTATGCTCCAAACCGGTTATTCGACTTTCATCCGTTATCGGCCCGCAGGTTCCTCATCCCCGACCGATTGGATGCTGAACAAGCGTGCGTACGCTCCTTCTCGCGCCATGAGTTGTTGATGCGTTCCCATCTCTTTAATTTCCCCGTGTTCAATTAACACGATTTGGTCTGCATGGGTAATCGTCGACAATCGATGCGCAATGATGATTGTTGTGCGATCGCGAGCCAACCGTTCCAAGGAATCTTGGACCAGATGTTCCGATTCTAAATCCAGCGCTGAGGTGGCTTCATCCAGAATAATCAGCCGAGGATCTTTCAGAAAGACGCGGGCGATAGCGATCCGTTGTTTCTGGCCGCCGGATAGCTTGACGCCGCGCTCTCCAATTTGAGTGTCGTATCCTTGCGGCAATTGCTCGATAAAATCGTGAGCATTCGCTGCCATCGCCGCGAGTCTTACTTCATCGTCAGAAGCGCCAGGCCTTCCGTACATAATATTGTCTCGAATGGTCCCGCTGAATAGAATATTATCTTGGAGTACAATCCCGATCTGGCCTCGCAAGCTTTGCAGCGTGACGGTGCTGACATCCGTCTGATCGATCTGAATGGTCCCTCTCTGGATGTCGTACAGACGCGGAATCAAGCTGACGATGGAAGACTTGCCGCCCCCGCTCATGCCAACGAGCGCAATGGTATGACCCGGCTCGATATTAAGATCAATCCCTTTCAATATCCAATCGGACTCCTCGCCATACTTAAACCATACATCGTTAAAATGAACCCGCCCCTCTATTGCTTTAAGCGGCTTTGCGTCGGGATGGTCATCGACATCGTAAGGCTCTTTCATAAATTCAAGCACCCGTTCAAGCGATGCGCTTGCCTGAGTCAGCTCGGTAGATGAATTGACGATTCGGCGAAGCGGATTGTACAACCGCTCCAAATAGCCGAAGAAGGCGACAAAAGCGCCGACAGTCAGATGCTCATGGATAACCTGATAGCCGCCGTATGCAATGACCATTAATGGGGCGATATCGGTCAATGTATTAATAATGGCATTGGTTAGCGCATTCCAGCGCGTCTGGGCTAACGCTCGAGTCAGAAACTGGTTGTTCTTCTCTCCGAACTGGCGCTGTTCATACTGTTCGAGCGTAAAGCTTTTGATGACAGGTATGCCGCTTATTCGTTCGTATAAGTACCCTTGCATCTCGGCTAATGATTGCGATCTTGCTTTCGTTAAGAGCCGCAGCCGTTTATAGAGCAATTTAACAGCAATCGCATAGAGCGGCAGAATGGCAATCGCCACAATCGTTAACGAAGAATCCATATAGCTCATAATGCCTAATGCGATGGTAAGCGTAACGATATCCAGCCATATATTCATCATACCCGTTTCGACCAGACTCTTGGTTTGCTCCACATCATTCATCATGCGGGATATGATCTCGCCAGTCTTATGGTTCTGGTAGAATCGTAAGGACAATCGCTGCGCATGCTCGAAGAGTCGGTTACGGATATCGAATAACGTTCTAGAAGTGATAAGTTGTGCGAAATATTGCCGGTAATATTCGATCGGATATCGGATGAGGACGAACAAGATGGTTGCCCCGCCAATAACGGTTAATAGGTTCGTCATTTTCTGCTCGTTATCCAGATGGCCTAACAGGAGCTCATCGACCACATACTTAAGGATTAGCGGTAACGTCAATGGAATCGAAAACTTAATGATTCCGATGATGACGGTGATAACGACAAGATGCCAATAGGGTTTGACGAAAGTGAAATAAGCTCTAAAATTTGACAATCGAAGCTCTCCTTACTCGGTTAACGTGTGCTCTCTTTGCTGCTTGATCCCTGATAGGATCAATTGATGGAACATTTGGTCGACTTCTATCGCGGAATGATGCGTATTTCCTCTCATCCACCAATTAACGAGAGTGACGAGAGTGTTAACGGCGAATTCAACCACGACGTCTCTGGGGATAAAGGCAGTGCCTTCGAACGGCAGCCTATCCGTTATTTCGTCTCTCGCTAATTCAGCGATCATCTGCTGGATATGGTGCACGACAATCGTTCCGCTTGGTTTGCCCACAGTAGCCCGGTACATCAGTTTATGACTTTGGACATGCTGGAGCAAGGCTAAGCTGAATTCGAAACGAACCGCTTCGGTCCTGTCCGCCGCCGTTCTCTTATCGATTTGTTCGACCAGAAACGCTTTCAGTTGATTAATATTGTCTAACAGCAGCTCTTCTTTGTCTGTAAAATGGGCATAGAACGTCGAGCGGCCGATATTGGCACGGTCAATTAAATCTTGAATGGTAATGGCTGCATACCCTTTCTCGACGATCAGATCCATTAACGCCTCATGCAGCATGCTGCGCGTTCGTTGGATACGCCGGTCTTCCTTCTTATCCGCCATTCGTGAACCCCGCTTCCCCGATCCTCCTGTAGAACATTATGATCGATTCCGTACATCGAGTTCAATAACTTTATTGGAGAAGTCCGCTCTGTAACGAGAAGCAGGGAGCGATCTGCACGAGGCGGACCTGCTCCCTGAATGATGTAGCGCACGCTAACGATTATTTGTATTGGATGAGACCAAACCGAATGCCTTGCGGGTCGTACAAGTAAGCCAGATAAAAGTCACCGAAATCCATTTGGTCCATATCCAGCTTAGCACCGTTCTCTACCGCTTTCGAAATCGTTTCTTGGATCGATTCCACTTGAATCGTAACTTGTACCCGTTGAGCAATATCCTTCGGAGATCGTGTAATACCGCCGTCTATGCCGGCTGCATGACTTGATCCTGTCGTTGTTGGCCAGTAATCCCAATTGGGATCCCCTACCTTCCAATCAAACACGTTCGAATAAAAATGAATGGCTCCTTCTGGATCCTGTGAACCTAAATCAAATAAGACTACGCGATTCATGAACTTGTTCCTCCCTTTCGCTTATGGTATTGCCTTCCCACTCCCAGTTAAACTGTCCAATACTGATCCATAAATAGATGCCGTTCTTCAGCGATTGGCTTGGCAGATGGAGTATTGATGCGGTCCCTCAGCTTCAGATAGCCGATAACGCCCGCTTACAGGAAAGTTCTTGCAATCGCGATTGCTCCTATCGCATCGAACCGGTCTCCGAATCTTATCAGCAGAACATATGTTTGGTTTCTATTATATAGAATATTTTGAAATATTGCACTCATTTTTTACATCTGACAACGGCTGATATATTTACTTGTAATTCTGAGAAAACCAACTATAATTCTTGGTATTGTAATATACTCAGCTTTTTTAGACCAAGGAGTGATTGACTATAGTTGATCTCATTATTATCGGAGCAGGTCCTTACGGCATATCGCTGGCTGCGCATGCCAAAGCCGCAGGGCTCTCCTATGTATTGCTTGGACAGCCGATGCATTTCTGGAAAGAACAAATGCCGCAGACGATGTTCATTCGAACCAATCCTTTGTATATCAGTCTCTCGGACAGCGAGGACAGATGGACGATCGAACGTTTCAGTGAAGAGACCGGGACGGAGCTCTCATCACCCTTCCCGCGACCGGCATTTATTGACTATGCCTTTTGGTTCGCCGAGCAGGTTGGCGTCGAGTTTACTCCCGAGCTGGCGACTGAAGTCAGGCGTGACTCTGAAGCTTATGAAATTGTTACTCGAACGGGCCGGCATATATCGGCTGCCTGCGTCATTATCGCCACAGGCCTGCAGCATTTCAGCTACATACCCGATGAAATGCGTACGCTCCCTCCTTGTCTGCTGACGCATACGTTCGGCCAAACCGGCTTCGACCATTTCCGGGGCAACTCGGTCGCAGTCATCGGAAGCGGTCAAAGCGCCTGGGAAGCGGCGGCGCTGCTGTACATTGCCGGCAGCGAGACAGAACTGCTGTTCCGCAGCGAAGAAGTCCGTTATGCCGGCGAAGATAATGCCGTCACCGGTCTTCGTCTGATCGAATCGGCTGAGCAGTTTTACCGGCAGCCTCTCGAGGAGAAGCAAGCGCGATGGAATACGCCGAGGCGAGGAAGCGTCGCCCAATTCTTGAAACCATACGTAGAAGGCAAGGTGAAAGAGACGGGCGGCGTCGAGATCGTTCGGGCGGAGGCCCAAGATGGCGGAACCAAAGCGCTTCTTACCCTATCTAACGGCGAAACCCGATTGGTCGACCATATCGTCTGTGCCACTGGCTACCGTATCAATCTGGAGCTCCTCCCTTTCCTGGCGCCCGAACTGTTAAGCGCTATCCGTCGGGATACGATACCCTTCCATGGATTCCCCCTCCTAAGCGAGCATTTCGAATGCAGCATACCGGGTCTTTATTTTGCCGGACCGCTCGCGAGCCACTCTCACGGTCCTGCCTTTGGATTTATTGCGGGCATTGCTCAGGCATGCCGTTCCATCATTCCGCATATCGCTGGTGCTAATAAACAAGAGGAAAGTAGTTGCAATCAATTAATGCCATAAACATTTTATGTCATAAATAAAAGAGAAGCCGCGAGATTCGCGGCTTCCAATCAATTATTGAACAGCTTTCCAGGTACTTATCCCTTTTTTGACAAGATAGATATAACCCTCCCATTGCTCAAAACCTTCTCCTTTATCCTTAACCTTGGACCTGTCTTTGATAATCCATCGAGTCGGAGGCTGAAAACCGCTCTTCGATTCATATTGGATTTTCACAACGGTATAGCCCGATTGAGCCTGAACATGAAGCACCTTCACGTTGCCCCAATCACTATTATTCTCCTGCTGCCAAATGTCAGTGACAAAGCGGCGCGGCTCTTCTCTTCGTACCAGAAAAACCGCTCCTAGTGCAATTATGAGCAGGATTATGACGGCTATAATCCATTTGTTGCTCATTCTACTCTGCATAAATCTACTTCCCAATCACTTTCCTAGCCGCATTATGCGCTAATTGATGCAACGCGTTGTTCTTTTTGTGCTTGCTGATGTATGTAATCGTTATTTCGATGTCGGCAAACCGATTCTTCAACTTTTCGATAGCCGCCGTAATTTGGTTTCTCATCTCTTCATATCGCGAATTGGATAATCGTGAAGCCATGAATAGCTTTGCAATACGGCTATAATCCGTAAACACGATGGTTCCTTTCGGACGATGCATCCTAAAGGCTTCTTCAAGAGCCTCAAGACTATACAGAATGGCTTGCAGTTCCCCGTATACCGAATCCCCCGGATCTTCGAAATCGATTTTCTTCGCGGTGACATAAATGGCCCTATTATGGACGAAACAATATGCAACCCCGCCTTCCTTCCTGTCTTGATGTCCCGAATAATCGCAATATATGTAAATCATTCCTCGGTTTAAAATGTTTTGCCGCAAGCTCGGTGTGGCGAATGCTCTGTTCATTAAGGTTTGTTGTACGGGATCCATACTCGGCAGCCTCCGAACGAATGATGTGCAGCTTCTATCGCGCAGTGATTAACGTTCATAATCATCTGTCATCCTTCCCACAAATCAGATGATGGAAACATACTCCATTTGAAACGTCAAGAAGCCGCCGAACGTACCGGCAGCTTCTTCATGGATCTTCTATGTAAGATTATTCGGGTTCAAACGTTACCCACAACGAATCCTTGGACACATGAACGTATTCTAATTGTTTCATCTCTTGCAGGAACTCAGGCTTCCTATCGATCATACAATTGTCTATATTCAAGGCTCTCAAGTTTTTTAACTTTACTAGCTCGGCAGGCAGCTCCCGGATCGAGGTATATTGAACTGTAAGCATCTCCAATCGCTCCAGCTCTCCAATCTCTGGCGGAATGCGGTTAAGGCCGATCTCCTCTTTCGGCTTAGCCCGAAACCCGGGAGCCGGCCGGTCCGAGCTTCCACATTGGATGTTAAGCGCCTTTAAGTTTTTCAGCTTGCCGATCGATGAGTGGATGCTTTCCAAATCTGCCGTCATGATGGATAAATGTTCAAGCTTACTCAGCTCGAACAGCCCTTCGGGCAGACGATACAGATCTTGTTCAAATACTTCTAAGAATGTCAGCTCGGTGAGCTCCCGGATTCGCTCAGGCAGCTCCTTCAGCCCATGTCGGCTTATATACAGCCAGTCGGTTTGATGTTTGATGGCATCATCCAGCAGACGGTCAAAGTCCCGGTGCGCTTCAATTTGAATAAAAAGTCCGGGTATTCGGCTCATCAGTTCGATTGCTTCTTCTTCCGTTACATCTATTCCGTAGATGCGTTCATGGACAACGGAATAGAGGTAATCTCCGCCTCCCTGCTTCAAGAAACATAAGTCTTCCGGGAGAGAAGGATAATTCCAGTCCGACAATTTGTTTGCCATTGACTTTAGAAGAGTACCGCTCTCTTCACAGCATCTATAGAAATAGTAAGTCCCGAAGGTATAAAAAGCATGACTGCGATAAGACTTTTTGATTTGAACCACATCTTCTATGTTATCGCCTTCTATGACGATTGTATTCACCAGATAGGGCTTCAGTGCTTCCAACACACTCGTATAAGAACGGCTGTGAGTTGCCTCTATCGGGGTCTTTTCTCCAAGAACAAAATATTCCGAGTTCTGTATGGCCAAATCGATGACCTGTTCGTAAGCCGTGCCTTTGGGGTCTGTATACATTCGCATACACATCTGCCTCCATTCTCATATGAATCAGCCATAACGCAGCAGCCTATTTTCGCCAAAATGTGGTGCATTCCGCTTTATCCATGATGTTAAACTCAATCATGGCCTCAAGTAATTCGAAATGGACCGGACGGTCCCACTTGATACGCAACAATTGATCGGTATGGTCATATCCCGCTTGTACAATGGCATCTGCGAATCGAATGATTCCTGCCCGTTCTGGAGCAACAGCCAAATGTTGCTTTGCAACGCTGAATCCGATAATAAAGGTGTCGTGATCAGTAAACATCGGTTGATTCCAAGCGATCTTGGGCGCTAACTGCGGAAACCTCTTCATTACCCACCCTAAAACTTCTTCTGTCCGAGACCGGTGCTCCGGGTGATCAATACCGGCTACGAATGGTGCAAATACCTCCACGTTGATTCCTCCCCTTGATTGCTTCCATCTAACGGTATATCCTAATTCGTTGCTAATTTTCACTTATAATAACAGAAAGCCGCACGATATGCGGCTTTCCATGTATTAAAATTAGCTTAAGTATTTTCCCGTGATCGACTGCTCGGAAAGGATGATTTGCGAAGGATTGCCTTCGAAGACCACTTGGCCGCCCTTGCTGCCTCCATCCGGCCCCATATCGATGATCCAATCGGCTTGGCTGATGACATCGAGGTTATGCTCGATGACGATAGCCGTGTTGCCGGCATCCACCAGACGGTTCATGATCTTGAGCAGATGACCGATATCGGACATATGCAGGCCGGTCGTCGGCTCATCCATCACGTAGATGCTGCCCTTCTTATGCAGCTCGCTTGCCAGCTTGATGCGTTGGCATTCTCCGCCCGATAGCGTGCTGAGCGGCTGACCGAGCGTAATGTAGTTCAGCCCTACGTCGCTCATCGCCTGAAGTTTACGCACAACCTCTTTGATTTCGAAAAACTCTAACGCCTGCTCCACCGTCATCTCCAGCACTTCCGCAATGGACTTGCCGTTGAGCTTGTACGCGAGCACTTCTTCCTTAAACCGTTTTCCGCCGCATACTTCGCATGGCAGCTTCACGCTGTCAAGGAATGAAAGGTCTGTATATACGACACCAAGCCCTTGGCAGTTCTCGCATGCTCCCTTGGAGTTGAAGCTGAACAAGCCTTGGTTCACTTTGTTCTCGGATGCAAATGCTTTGCGTACATCGTCCATAATGCCTGTGTAGGTCGCAGGATTCGAGCGTGTGGATACGCCGACCGCTGATTGGTCGATGACGATCGCATCCGGATGCGTGCTAAGGAACACATCATTGATGAGCGTGCTCTTGCCTGAACCAGCAACGCCGGTTACGACGGTCAACACTCCGGTCGGAACATCGGTGCTTACGTTCTTCAGGTTATGCAAATTGGCACCCTTGATGGACAGCTTGCCGGTCGGTTGCCTGCAATCATCCTTCAGTTGGAGCGGCCGCATCATGTGGGTGCCGGTAAGTGTGCCGGACTCCAGCAGACCCTGGTAGTCTCCCTCGTATACGACCGTTCCGCCTCGGCTTCCTGCGTGAGGTCCGACGTCAACGATGTGATCTGCCACCTTAATAACATCGGGATCATGCTCCACGACGATGACGGTATTGCCTTTGTCACGAAGCTTCTGAAGCAATAAATTAAGCCGGTGTACATCTCGAGGATGCAACCCAATGCTTGGCTCATCGAAAATGTAAGTGACATCCACTAGACTGCCGCTCAGGTGCTTCACCATCTTAACGCGCTGCGACTCGCCCCCGGACAACGTATCCGTCTCACGGTCCAACGTCAAGTAATCCAGTCCGATATCGACAAGATGCTGTAGCCGCTCCGAGAGAGACTTCACGATTGGCGAGGCGACCGCATCGTTAATCTCACGAACGACGCGGATGAGTTGCCCAACTTCCATGGAGGACATCTGTGCAATGTTGAGCCCATTAATCTTACAGTTCAGTGCAGCCTGACTAAGTCGTGCGCCGCGGCAGCTGGTGCATGGTCCTTCGGTGATGAACGGCATGACCGCTTTCTGCGTACGCTCGGACTTTGTCTTCAAATCTTGCTTGATATACTTATTGTTGAACTTCTCGATGATGCCTTCCACAGTAATATTAATGGCTTTCCCGCCGAACTGCATCTCCACTTTCCTTGCCTTGCTGTAAAGCAGCTCCTCAAGCAACTCGTCAGAATAATCTTCGAGCTTCTTATCGATATCGAAGGTTCCGGTTTGCACGATTATCGACCAATCCATGCTGTTCACCTTGTAGTCCGGCAGCATGATGGCCCCTTCGTTCAACGATTTGGACATGTCCAGCGCTTTTCCCATATCGACACCGAGTCTGCGGCCGAGACCGCTGCACTCCGGACACATGCCTTGCGGATCGTTGAATGAGAACATGCTTGCAGGTCCGACTGCGGGCTGACCGACTCGGGAGAAGAGAAGCCGCAGAATGGGAGAAATGTCGGTTATCGTGCCCATCGTGGAATGGGAACCCCCGCCCAGCCGCTTCTGGTCTACAATAACGGCCATGCTCAGGTTCTCAATCGCATCGGTATCCGGCTGCGGAACGCGCGGCAAGAAGGTGCGCACGAACATGCTAAAGTTCTCATTCAGCAATCTTGTAGACTCTGCAGCGATCGTATCGAAGACGAGCGATGACTTGCCGGAACCGGATACGCCGGTAAAAATCGTAATCTTCCGTTTCGGGATACGCAAGGACACATTCTTCAGATTGTTCTCCCTCGCGCCAGAGATGACGATATATTCCTGATTGGATACGCTCATCGTTATGGTTCCAACACCTTGGCAAGCTCGCCGCACCACTGGGTGACGCCCCATCTTGCGCCTTCAAGTGCTGGCACACTAGAGAATCCGGTTTGTTCGAGATGAAGATTCACTTTCCCGTCCCCTAAATCCTGGAGCGTCCATACGACTGTATGCTTCTCCTGTCCGACGGCGGAAGTGTACGATAACCGGGTTGGTTCTTCAACGATCAGCACTTCGCAGTCAATAATTCCGTTCCAATACTCATTCGGCTGCGAACGGAACTGGAACCGGTGTCCGACGACAGGCTCAAAATCGTTCTCTAATACCCACTTGGCAAGCTTGGCAGGGTCCGTTAAGGCCGACCAAAGCTTCTCGATCGTTGTGGTGTACTGAAAATCTAATGTTAAGGCTAAGCTCATTCATCTTCCTCCTCTAATAGTTGGCCTAAGCGCATCATATTCGTTCTCCAGAACTTACTATAGAAACCGACCCAATCTTGAATTTCTCTTAGCGGTGAGGCGTTAAGACTATAGCGCGTTTCTCTGCCGACTTTCCGGTCTTGCACCAGTCCAGCCTCTTTAAGAATGGTCAAATGCTTGGATACCGCTGTACGGCCCATTTGGAACTGCGCCGTTAACTCATGAAGCGGTAACTCTTGCGCTTCCGACAACAGACTGATGAGCCGGCGCCTGGTCGGATCTGCAACAGCGTCGAACACATCCCGCACTTGGTTGTTATCGCTCACAGCACCCTCTCCAATTTCCGATGGAACCATTTCATTGTATTGGACACCAAACGGTGACATTTTAATTATAGGCCACCGTTTGGTGTCGTGTCAATCGATATAGCCTACCAACTCAAGGCCATTTGAAGTAAGTTTGTATTGTTCGGGCTTCTTCCCGCCTGGTCCGTAGTACACATTGAACAGATTGCTTTGGCTGTCGAAGCTTGCCGAACCTTTGGTTAATTCATTTAAATTAGCGGTTATATATTCCCCGTTATCCATCTTAATAATCGTCGTATCCGGAATGGTTCCGCCAGCCGCAGCGATCAGTTCCTTCACCCCGTCCATGTCTGCGTCATATTCATCGACATAACTTTCAGTTTCCCAGAACGACATGGGGGAATCATCAATGATTTGGATGTATTCCGTTAGAGGAACACTGGCACCCAAATAACCCGTTATTTTGTATAAAGGCATCCCGTTGAAGTCTATTTTATCGATTGTAAAACCAGTTGGATCCACATTGTACCCAATGGATGTGGGGATCTCCAGATTCTCGTCCGTCGTTTTAATACTCGCGAATATATTGGAGTCGGTATTCGTTTTCGTATATAAGGACACGGTTACATCCTCGAATTTAACCCTCTTAATTACCGTATGGATGTCGTCTTCTTTAACCGGGTTCAAGTCGGTGGTTGCCATCTTCAACTTTTTCCATTCGATTGGCACAATGTTCAAACTTTGATGGCGCTCTTCATCATCCGTCTGTTGGGGAATCTGAGATTCAGTTTGAGCTTCATGCACACCTCTATTTTGATTCGCACAAGCAGTTAATAAGGTGAAAGCGAATAAAACAGCCGCGAATTTCCTCATGTCATCTCACCGCCTTTCTGAATCTGCACATCTAATGTATTCTAAACAAAAAGAAACAACGGCAGCCATAGAACGAATGAAGTCCTGACTGCCGCTGCTATTATTGTTGCTCTTGTATTGCCCAGAAACGATTTCCGTGTGGATCATAAAAATTCATAATCTGGTCACCGCCGCCGCCCATCGTAATCTCTCCGACTTCCACGCCGCTTTGAACCAACTTCGTACGCAATTCCTTAATGTCATCCGTTGTGAATTGTATCGAATGCAGCTTACTTCCACTTGCGTACCATAAGCTATTCTCGTCTGTTTCTTCTCCGAATAGCAATATTTCCTGTCCATTGTCCAGCTTCAGACTCGCAATGCCCATCTTCCAAATCAAGTTAAAGCCCAACACATGGACATACCAATCAATCGCTTTGTCGTATTCTTCGACATTGCCTGATTTCGTTACCGGAATACCGAACACCATTTCTTTAACTCCCATAATCCGAACGACCTCCCAACACTTTATGGGTTAACCTATTAATAATGGCCCAGTTTAAGTAAATTTCGATAGAATTGTCACGATTTCCTTCTGCTCTTTTTATAGCCATTGCCCTTACCGCCAGTTCTCTAATTACGGGCGTCGGTTATTTTGCTGCGGATTGATAATCTATATTTCGACAGCAAGCAGTTCGGAATGCTCATGACGAGATTAGACTTCGCTTCCTATTTGATGAACAGAGACTGCATGTTAAACTCTCAAGTGAAAGCGCTTCAAAATAATGAAATCGATTTACTAATAGTCAGGAGGTGAACTCTGTAATCCGATCTTCGGAAGTGAACCCTCGACGCGAATTGCGATAATTCCAAAGGAGGCTAGTTATGAATCGTTTATTAAAGAAACCAAAGTTGGCTATTATTATACTTGTTCTGTCCCTTGTTGCGGCGCTGGTCCCTCTCTCGACGGCGAATGCGGCATACAATCTCGTATGGAGCGATGAGTTTAACGGCAGCGGAATCGACGGGAACAATTGGTCGTTCGAGACGGGAACGGGCAGCGGCGGCTGGGGCAACAACGAGTTGGAGTATTATACGAACCGTTCGGAAAATGCGCGAATTGAGAACGGCAATTTGGTCATCGAAGCGAGAAAAGAATCATACGGCGGCATGAACTATACGTCCGCTCGTTTGAAAACACAAGGCAAAAAGAGCTTCAAATACGGCAGGATCGAAGCGAGAATCAAAATGCCGAAAGGCCAAGGCCTCTGGCCTGCTTTCTGGACGCTCGGCTCTGATATCGGTACGGTCGGTTGGCCGAAGAGCGGTGAAATCGATATCATGGAGCATGTCAACAACGAGAACAATACGAACGGTTTTATCCACTGGGACGTGAACGGCCACGCCTCCTACGGCGGCGCAAGCCAGTCCGTCGATGTCACCCAATACCATGTTTACTCCATCGAATGGACTTCGACCGCGATCAAATGGTTTATCGACGGCGTGCAATTCAAGGAAGCGAACATCGCGAACAACATCAATTCGACCGAAGAGTTCCATAAAGACCATTTCATTCTGCTGAACATGGCGGTCGGCGGCAACTGGCCAGGTTCGCCGGACGGTTCGACTGCTTTCCCTGCCAAAATGTATGTCGACTACGTCCGAGTCTACCAAGATGGAGCCAATCCCCCTCCTTCTTCCAGCTCTATCGTAAATGGCGGCACTTACAAGTTGGTTAACGTCGGCAGCGGCAAAGCACTCGACGTCGCATCAGCGGGTACGGCGCCAGGCACGAATGTTCAGATCTGGACGGATAATGGAACCGGCGCGCAAAAATGGACCCTCTATCAAAATGCGGACGGCAGCTATAAATTGATCAACGTAAACAGTGCCCTAGCCCTCGATGTATCGGGCTCCGGAACGGCAGACGGGACCAATGTGCAAGCTTGGACCGACTTAGGCAACGGCGCGCAGAAGTGGAATGTCGTGCAGAATGCAGACGGCACCTTTAAGCTTATTAACGTGAACAGCGGCAAAGCACTTGACGTTGCCTCAGCAGGTACAGCCGACGGAACGAACGTTCAAATCTGGACGGACAACGGCACTAACGCGCAGAAATGGAACTTAGTTAAATTATAAGAACCGTAAAGGATGATTAAGCCATCTCTATCTTAGGATTTACTGACCCCCTATCAAACAAAACGGCTGCCGATTATACATCAATCGGCAGCCGCAATTATTCTTCTTGTGTTCCATCGGACGGTATACGCCGCTGGCTCAGCCATTCCTCTTGCAGTAAACCATAGATGACACGGTCCATATACTCGCCGTGTAATTCCTCATAGTTTCGAATGATCCCCTCCTGCGTAAATCCAAGTCGTTCCGGTATTGCTCTGCTTCTGGTGTTCTGCGTTGCCGCTCCTATTTCGATTTTCCGTAAACGTAAATCATAGAACGCGTGTGCAATGAAAGTGGAACAGACTTTGGTCATAATCCCCTTTCCTTCAAATGACGAACCTAGCCAATAACCGATTTCGGTTCGTTTCGCGTCCCAGTCCATCCATAGAAATCCTATAGATCCTACCATTTGACCTTGATGCCAAATGGCTGCCCAATATCCGTCATTATTAGCGAACCGGTTTAATGACCGCTTGATGAAGGCCTTCGTGTCATCCACTGTATTTGTTTTGTCGGGAAATTCAAGCCACTTTCGTATCGACTCTCGACTGCTGTCAATTAAATCGAATAACGCTTGCGAATGTCTCTCTTCAAGCAGAGACAGGTACGTCTGATCATCAATTTCTGCTCGATACATTAGGCGAACCTCCTAAAGCTGAATATCTCATCCGCCGCTTGCTGATAGCCCTCATATGTACCAAAAGATGTTCTAATTGCTGTAACCGCATCCTTGCATGACGAGGTATGCAGGACATGGTCAACTGCATCGCGAAGCTGATTAGACGTTAAGCTTTCCATGTGCAGATGAATGCCTGCTCCGATATTAGCGACTTGTCTGGCAATAAGCGGCTGATCCGCGCCCTGCGGAATGACAATAAGAGGTACCCCATAATATAGCCCTTCATGCGTGCTGTTCATACCGCCATGGGTTATAAATAATTTCGACTGTTGAAGCACTTCCGTCTGTGGAACGTAGTTCTGAACGATGAAGTTATCAGGGATTTCGCCTAAATCACCTATTGGAGTTCGAGTCCCGACGGACATGACAATGGTATGCTCCGTCTCCCCCAACGCCTCGAAACATAGCTTATAGAAATCAATGGCCCGGTTAAATACAGTGCCTAACGAGATGTAGATCGGGTCTTTGCCCATAATTACCGTACTATCGAAGTTGTTCGGAGCAGATCGTGGAGTAATCGATGGGCCTACAAACTTATAAGAAGAATCGAATGATTCGACATCCGGTTGAAATTCCTTGGTCGTGTATACGATCGTAAGCGGTGCAGGATTACAGAACGCTTCATAAGGAGATTGAATCTCAACCCCGTATTTCTCTTTCACCATTGCCGTCAGGCTGTGATATCGTTCTACAATAGGTTTGGCGGTTTCCAATGGAACTTCACTCTGATATTGGTCCAACATTCGATCAAATGATTCTCGGGTCTGCGCAAAAGAAGTGCATGAATTAATGGCAGGAAGTTCTAAGATTTGTGCAAGCAATCTTCCACACCCGAACATGGAGTCGTGGATGATATAGTCAAAATGCTCGCCTTCGATCTGTTCGAGAACGCTTGGAATGACAATGTCTGCGGTGAGCAATAAGCCGTTGATTCTTTCGATTAAATACGTTCTTCCACCTGACAGAAACGCTTGTATAAATCTCAGGTCGTCGATCGTTCGTACGAAAGCTCCCGCTTTCTCCAATCTCTGACGAAAGGCTTCGGTACAGAAGTACACGACTTCTTCTCCACGGTTAACCAGCTCTTGAACGACGCCAATTGTTGGATTGATATGCCCCTCTGATCCGGCATTTATGAATAACACACGTGCCATTACACTCACTCCTTCGGTATACGGAACCCCTTCTGCATCGTCCAATTGAAATATTTGGTTCATGCTCAAGACATGCATTCATCATAACATAACAAAGGCTGCCTCTCGGCAGCCTTTGTTCATTGTCCTCTTGCCTATAATATTACTGATTCGTGCCGGAAGACCACAGTGCTTTGCCGGTCGCGTTATAAATGACCAGGTTGCCGTCGTCTTGCATGACAAGGGTGTTGCCTGCGCCAGTGCCGCCGGTGTTCGAGGCCCAGATGGCGACTGGTGTCGTAGTCGTGACAACAACCGGTTTCAAAGTATATCCCCAACCCCAAGCGTATGTGCCGGTAAACGGATCGAACCGATAAGCATATTCATAGACGTTTTGATAGACAACCTTTGTGTTGCTATAGATGACCAAGTTCCCGTCGCTTTGGAATATGAACTGGTTCGCACCTTTCCCATTCGTACTGCTGGACCACATCGATTTGCCGTTGTAAGTCCGGTAGATAACGAAATTACCGTCATCCTGCCAGATCGCTTTATACAGGCCGTTCTGGGAAAGGAGATAGTCGCCTTTGGCAAACGAAGTATTATTGGCATTCGTAATATAATTTCCTTGGTTGGCAGCAAAAGCAGATGCCGGAAGAAGGAATACGAATAGCATCAAGCAAGCGATCATCATACGAACGCTTCGGGAAATGAACAGTTTTCTCATAAATTCAACTCCTTAAATGTGTACGAACTGGGATATGGATTTGAGCTATACACGATTTACGGAAGCTGCGCAGCACTCTGTAAAACAACATGTTCTAGCAATCTAAAAGTACTATTTATAACTAATTATGTAAATAGCGAACAATAGAAAGTTTTGTCGACAACGTTGATAAGGTGTCGATTTGAACCGTTTTGAGTCTCTTAATTGTACTAGCCGCCATGGGACATGGCGGCTAGTGAAAGTAAATCTCTTCATCTATCGATCGTTATTGGACTGGTATAGGCTCTCCCCAACGAGTCAATCCAGCCAGCACAGGGTGATTATCCGGACAGGATTCCGTCGGAAGCCTCGTTTTCTTCGAAAGCACACAGCCGCACTTGCCGCATATCTTCTCTGCAATACCTGCCGAATTGGCGCTAGCGGAAGAAGCAGCGGACATCGCCTTGTACAGCAGCTTATCCGGTTTGCTTTGACTATGCGGGCATGCCATGCATGCGGTTATCCGTCTCCGGTAGACTTCGTCATCCACAGTGGAAAATCCCGCTTTCGCCCACTTCCATAACGCTTGACCAGCTTTCACCGCCAATTCCGTATTGGAATGAGCGGCAGGAACGTTAGCCGATCCTGGCGAGGCAGCCGTATTGCCCATATCCACTCTCGGCGGGTTGTTCAACAAATGGTTCAAGAACATCTCTGACCTGCGAGCAGCTAATAAATTGTGCGCATAATTGGGATCATGAACAGCGGCGCGAAGAACCTGTTCCGACACTGGACGGTTCAGACCTAGGATGCTTCCGAATTGCCTACACTGCTCTTCTATCGTCCCCGTAATTGCTTGGTCACCCGGATTCATAGCAATTCCCCTCTGTTCAGTTGATATTGTAACGCTTAATCCAACTGCACTTGTGCCGTCGAAGCGTCTGGGTCCAAGGTCGAGCCGATGTCGGAAGTGAGCGCTCTCGTGACCGATACCGTATAGGCGGTTCCTCTTTCCAGCACAACCTTCAACAATACCGAAGATTTAGTGCTGCCAGGCGTTACAGCTGTAATAGCCGAATCAGGGTCGATGGAGAAATCGTCTTCATCCGCCATGCTCAGCGCTTTGACGGCCGTGTTGAACTGCAATTCAACCGTGGAGCTGGTATGCAGCAAGGTATAGCGCACTTCTTCCGTTAAATAGTTTTTCTTTTCTTCTGTCAGATCAGCGAACAAGAACGACAAATCGGTCGACACCGAGAAATCAGCCGCGATCAATCCGGATTCATCCACTATTTTATGATCTTGCAGCAGCTTGAATGCCTCCGCCGCGATGTCAGACGTAATATCTGCCGTAACCAGCGAAGACGCGCTGATCGTCGGTCCGGTTACTTTCGCTCCGATCACTTTCAAGCCGTTCGCTTCAGGACCGCCAATGCCGTTAGGCGGGAAATTCATACTGTTGCCAGCTTCAACCGCATCCATACGGGTGCCTGTTGTCGGCTGGTAAGGATCCGTTTCAAAGGCATCATGCAACTTAACATTAATGTTGTTAATGATTACATTTTGGATTTGTTGCAGTGCGCTTGTCATCAATGGCGCGTAGAGCGAGCCGAAGAACATATTTTGCAGAATAGCCGGTGTATAGTAGTCGCTCATGCCGACCGTTGTGAATCCGTCTGCGTTCAATGGTGCGCTCTTCTGGAGACGGCTCACCATGTTCGCTAGGATGAATGCCATACCTTCCATCCCAAGTCCTTTAATACGCGTCAACCCGCCTGAAAGCACAACATATTGCTTGCCGTACTGGGTGAAGGCATAAGCATTCGGCTCAAGACGTCCAATGTCGTGATAGAACGTAATGTCCGGATTGAAGCCTTGGAATAGGTTGATCAAATATTTGACCATCGCATTGCCAATGCTGACTTCCGTAAAGTTCCACCGGTCTGCATTATCGTTGACATCAATCGCTTGCAGCGGGCTGATGAAGGATGCCGCATTGTCCGGCACGAACGCCACATTCGATCCGTGTACATAAAATTTGCTCTGATTCGCATCCGCTACAGGAGCAGAAGCATCCGATGCCTGAAGCGTTGGGGCACTGAAAGACATATAAGTACCGGTGACTAAGTGGGAATGAGCGGCCTCGTACTCTTTGGTTCCTACGATTGGATGATCGTCTGCATCCTCCACCAGACCGCTGCTTACAAGATCCCGCTGATGGATTTGCAGATTGAAATCGCCGGATACTAATCCCTCGGACAGCAGCAAGTGACCATCCAGCGAACCGCTGAAGGAAACATCCGTCGCAATATGATGCACGCCGCCTGTATATTCACCGACGCTGATTTCGTTAATTTCGACCTCCGTACCGTTATAGGAGACGAGCATATCTTTGCCCGGTACGAGACGGTCGGCACGTTTCATCTTGCCGCTTGGCAATAGGAACAGATGGTCCGGCGTAACAACAATGCTGCCGTGACCGCCGAAGCGGATAAAGATCATGGCCGGTTGATGGCTTTGCGGACCGGTACCATTACTGAAGTTCAGCTTCGCTTTCTTCCACTCCAGCTGGAGGCCTTGTGCTCCCAGCTGCACGCTGGCTGTAATGACTTTGTCGCCGACACTGAATTTCTCGATGGCATTGGTGCCGTCTGGCGTACCGATTTGGGTGCCATGGGCGAAGCAGGAGCAGCAGCAGTAGCAAGTAACCACGTTCCACGTATCGCCCAAATTCATGCAGCCTCTATTGCCAAGTGTTGCGTGGCTCATATCGGAAGGATTGGCTGTGTTAAAGCATACCTGAGCAGCGAACGGATACAGATAATCATGCGGCGAGCAGCCCGGGATCGAGTTTCCGTTAATATCCGTACATTGGCAAATACGGTGCGCCTGGGGCGAGAAATTGACATTGTCCTGACAATGCTGTCCTGGACATACGAGATAGAATGGGTTGCCGAGTGAAAACGTATTGTTGTTAATAGCCGTCGGATCCACTTTCGACCAATCGACATCCGTTAAATTTTGTGCCGCACCTAAGTTAAGTTTAAGAGAATCTATACATTCCATTCCTCATAACCTCTTTTCATTTAATTAGTTGTGTTGGTCTTCGCGAATACGTTCGATTGATAGGTCATAATAACGGTAATTCCCGAAAAGGCATCCGGATTTAACGCCCCATTCAACAGAAGCGAGTCCGGTGTATTCGATAACGTAAATGTCAGTGTGGCATTAAATCCAGTACCCGTGATATTGCTTAGATCGCAAATCCCCGAATTGTTCGTGACGTTAATAGGAATCGCAGCATTATCCCCCAGCTTCAAGTTCAAGAACGGTGTGCCCTTGTCCTTATCGGACACCGTCGACATATTCGATGTTCCAATAAGAATGGTGGCGGACAGCAAGCTTACATCTGACAGATGGGTCAAAATGGTGCGGTCCGTTATTGGGAAGCTGATCTGCTGCACGCCCCCGCTTGCCGGCTGACTGAACAAAGCAAACCAATCACTCGGGAAAGCTTGCTTCAGGTCGATAATTTTGGCTGGCGTGTACGGATATGGCACTTCGTTGCCATGCAGCATTTGTTTGACTTGGTCGGCGAACGGAGCCCCGCCGTCTCTAGCCGTGTATTGAATCTTGACTACGATATCCGAGATATTGTTGAAATCGAAGCGATTCGTTTCCGGCGGAAGGTTCAACGTCCACGAGGAAACCGCCCCCGTCCCTTCGAAAGGCAAATACCGGTCATCCTTAAAGTCGAGAACGAACAGCCCGGAATCGTTCATACCGCGAGTAACGGCAACCTGCTGCGACGTTTGATTTTGCCTTAACACATCCGATCCCGGAACCGAATCTGTTTGTTTCAAGAGATACTTAACTGCCGACCCGTCGGAGGGTTGAACGACGACTGCATTTTGCTTTTGAACCAGTGTTGCATTGATGTTCTGATAAGGTCCGACTACAGCCGGTATGGATATCGATATAGACTTAATTTTACGGCAGTAATGGCCAGGGAAGTCAAAGTCGAACAGCTTCTCGGTGAATTCAAAATCAAGCTTGCCTTGTGTTCCCGTACTGCCCGGAATCCCCCCTTTAAATGCAATAAATTTAACTGGATCGAGATGGAGCAAGGACACTGTCTTCTCCAATTCTAAGTCTCTCGAGTTGTTAAACAGATAGGATTTCTCCATCTGATTCAAGGAAAGCAGCAATCCTTCCCCGGCAAGAAGCCCCCTGTGAAGGTTATCCCAGTAGTCGAATTTGAGGAATTGGTCCTGCCGCTCCAGTTCATATTGATAGGCGGTTTGCGCTACCAGCGCCATATCTACCGCGAGCTGGTAGCATTGGAAGTAAGCCGTCGATAACCGGCTAATCATCCACTGGTACAGTTCTTGGCCGGTAAACTTGCCGCGCAGGAACTGATCCATCTCATCGTGCTGCTTAATCGTTAGCTGATGGATATCGAGCTCCCTTTGCAGCATAGCGGCCCGAACATTAGCTCCAGCAATCTGCAAATCCAGCTGCTTCATCTCAGAAGCAGCTATATCCCGCTGCAGCCCCCAATCCTCGCGGCGGCGGACATATTGTGCACCTGTGCTAATCAAGCCGGCTGTTTTGTCCAAAACATTCGCCGCTCCATCCGCCATCGCGGCCCCTGCATTAACCGCATCGCCGAATTGCATCCCGCCGTCCGCCAATCCGAATATGTTCGGTGCCAAGTAACCGGCGATGGACAGTCCATGAATGGCGATCGATGCGCCTTGAAGATCCGCTGACACGCCGCGCAGCGTCATATCGGTAATTTCGAGCGCACTGATGTTCTCGTCATACAAGGAGCTGTAATGGTCATGACGGAACGAAGCGTTGGCTCTGCTTTCCGTTAATGACGCAAGCGAATCGTTCAATTCCTCTAATTGTTTCTCCTTAATCATGGTTGTCAGATTAAGAATGTTGCTCTCATGCGTGCTTTGGAGCAGCGCAAGCCCTTCCGCATCGTTGCGTTCCAGCGCAGCTAGCAGGCTGCCCCCGAATTGGGTTAACGTGCCTGCCAACGACTTGGCGCGTTCCAGCAGGACGGAGAATCGGTACGGTACCCCTTGACTGCCCGACGTCAACACGGCCAATGGGTTCACGCCTGCGCTTGCCATGCGAACCAACTGCGCAGGATCGATCGGCGGTTCAAACAGTGCCAGCGATTGCGGAATGCCTTGGATATTAAGGCAATGTCTGATTTTGAACAGCCGGTCTTCTACCCTGTCCCAATAGGCGATAAACCGTTCGTTCTCCGGTACGCAGAAGTAGGTGTCCAGCGCATTGAATGGCGCATAAGCCATCAAAGCCTTGTTGCCAGGCGCCTCTTGCTCCAGCGCAATCAGGAATTGCGGGATATCTCCTTTGTATTGAGCGAGCAGATCAGCGAATGTTTTAGGAGCAGGCTCCGGGAATTTCCCTAAATTCTCCGGTCTTGGTCCTAGGAGATCATAAGCGTATACATACATCATCGTTGCGGTCACGATCGACTCCCAGGTGTACTGGGCAAAGTACGAGTCGCCCCACTGCAGCAAGTTATCGATGTATGCCATTACAACTGCCTTCTCGTAAGCGCCAATCCGAAGTCCGGCGATTGCGTCCGGGTCGAACGGATCCATATTATAAGCTGCAATTTCTTGCGGATTGGTCAATTGGTCTTTCAACGATTCCAGCGTATGGTTCCGGAACGGATTGAACTGCCAGAATCGGGCCGACTGATTGCTTATCTTGTCGTTCAACAATCGGTTGCGAACCGAATCGATCTGTTTGTCGTCGAGAAAATTGAAGTACGGATTGATCGGCGTCGTCTCCGTAAAGTCGTCGCTAACCTCACCTTCGTCTGTAATGATTTGCTGGTCGACCAAAATGGTGTAAATGCGCTGTGAACTCGTCAGTCCGATCGTCGAAGTCTGGAAATCGCCGGGTTCAATCTGGAATGGCTGCAACGTCGGATTGAAGATATACTGGTACCACTTCTCCGCATCTTGATAGCGCTGGTTCGTCTTCAGCAAGTCTGCTACGAAGTAAGGAGCATGGAAGAACAGTTCCCAGTAATAAGGCTTGTATGCCCCCTCGAAATCAACTTGTGCGCCGTCGGATGCTTCCGGAGCGATGACGTAATGGCTGTCGAATTGAAACCGCTTGAACAGCAGCTCCGCTTCGACCGGAATTTGCTGCGATTCCAAACTAAGCAGCTTATCGATACCGCCTGTGAAGAGCGTCGAGCTTAGCCTGTGCACCGCGGCCGTCGTGAGACGGTAGGCGGTGAACTGGTACTTCATGCTGCCGATGCCGTCTTGGTTCCGGTCGAGGAAGCCGATCGATACGGGATAAGGCCACTGGTATAACGTATCCATGACATGCCGAACCTTCAGATCCTCATTCGGCTGGCCCTCGAGCAAATTGTTGACGAACTGGTTTAACTCATAGAAATCGATATCCGCCATCATTCTTCCGTTCTTATCGAGATAAGCCGGGATGAGCTGATTGAAGACCTCGATCGAGCCAGTTCCTTCAATGTCGATCGGATAAGGCGCCACGAAGGACTGATTGGTAAACATCGGACTGTTCATTAACACGTTGACGACCGCTGAAGTGTTGTCTTCCAGCTGCGGCTGCAAGTACTCTGTCAGACTTTGGGCATCCGCAAAATTCATCAGGACGCCTTGCTGATCCAAGTATCCGGATTGAATAAGCAGATCATAGATAGCTTTTGAACCGTTCTCATCGATTTTCAAATTCGTAGAGATAAACGATTGTTCAGTAAAAATCGTATCCGAATTCAGCAGCGCTTCGCTAATGGTTGGCACATGATCCTGTACGTCCGGATCCGTATCGAGGAGCAGGAATGCCTCCTTGTCCCCCTTGAACAAGAACGCTGCAGGATGATTCTTAACGGTAACCACTTCATACTCATTGCCTCTCATATTGCTCGACAAAAAGACGGTTCCGATGTTCTGGCTAATCTGCTGCAGCACATACGAAGTTTTCGCCGGAATGCCGCTCTGGCCATTCAGATAGCTGCCTATGTCTGTTGTAAGCTGGTTATAGTTAAAGGAGCCAGTAGCGAGCCCTCTCCCATTGAAATAGCCGGATTTCACCAGTCCGTTCCAGATTGCAGTCGATTGCGTTGCGTCGATGCCTATTGCCGCGTTAACAAAGGAAGATGCACTCAATGACTTTGCAGGAAGGACCGGCGACGGACTCCGTTTGGAATCGGCGGCATAATTGTCATACAAGATCTGAGCCGTATCAATCAGATTCAGCCTGCCGGAGCTGCGGTCGATCTCAGGACGGAAATACGTCTGGCTGATCAACGCTTCCTTGGTCGAAATGATATATTCATCCGGGTTGACGATAAAGCCAGGCTGCAGATCGTCATTGATGACGATCGGTTGGAACACAGGCAGGAAGCCGGCATGCCCTACGTATTTTGCCAAATTAAATTGGCTGGCCACGGTAAATAGACGATCCTCGAATTGCTGGAGCGCATCCGTAGAAGATTGCGGCGCTGCCGGCATGTCAAATGCAGACAATTGTCCGATGTCGATCATGGGGCCGAATAACAGCACCAGCTTCTCGAACCGGTTCGCTCCAACGTTCGGGGTCAAATAGTTGTTCCGCTCGATCTTGAGCGGGTACACTTTGTTCCACCACAGCTGGGAAGGATCGAACTGGGATGTGCTGAATAGCGTGTTAACCCCGGTTTCCTTTATGAAAGTACTGTTATCTGCCGAGATGACGACATCTTCCGCCAGCGTCTGCGGAGCGACCCAAGTGCCGCTGAAATTTAAGAACGTATAACGAATCGTTGCTTTCACTGACTTCTGCTGGGTAGAGCCGCCGCCGCTGTCTTTGACGGCTTTCTGCTCCACCCAAAACAGGAAGAGACGATTAAATATATAGACCGGGGACACCGTGTTCGAGTTGATCGTGACTTTAATCTCGTTCCACTCCGACCAGACATTGCCTTCATCCCGCGTCAAATAGTAGTACTTGTAAGGCTGCGTCTCCGTCCTGGCGAAAAGGTACGTCACTTCCGCATTGTTATGGGTCGGATCGGTGACATGCGTATGATAGGTGTCAACGACCTTCAGCTTCGCTAATTCCGCAAAGCTGTCCAAGTACTTGCGATACGCGGCTTCCACCGTATCTTTCGTTATGTCGCCCTGCTTCAGCGAATTCTCGAACTCGGCGAAGAGCGCGGTTTTATTTTGCCGGTAAGAAGGACTGATGTAGTTCTCGGGGTATACGAATACTTGACGGTTCGCTTCCCATATCCGGTAATTGATCATCCAGGTCCACCATACCGTTGGGATGTCGAAGTTGACGATGCCCGGCTCCAGACGCTCCCTGCTTCTCTGCAAATATAATTGAATGGCATTCAACGCTTCTTTGATATAAGAAATCGTTGCGCAGCCGCTCATCTCTACATCAATCAGCAAATATTCGTATAGATTACGGCTGTTCTTAATCCATCCAAGATCATCTTTCTGCGATAAAGCGTTCAGAGCCGTCGATATAAGTGCCGTACGCTGCTTCTCTTGTACAGCCCCGTTAACCTGAAGGAACAGCGTATCCCAATCGTTGCCGCCCAATCGAGCTCTTAATGCCATTAATAGATTGTCGGCTGCAGCAGCATAATCCGTCCAATGCGCGATGGCATCTTGGCCTGCCATTGCGCTTACCTGTGTAAGCAGGCTGTAGCTTGCGCCGGTCGATTTCATCACATTCAACACTTGCTGCAGCAAATAGAGCCGTTCGATGCGGGAGGCCTGCGGAAACGCCGTGAAGATCGAAACAATATCGGCGACTGCGAGTCCTGTAATTCCGGTTATTGCCGCCGCTGCTTCTTCGTCTACAGAAGCGACCATATAAAGCGCAATGGCCCCTTTTACATCACCAAAGAGTACTTTCAATTCCTGATAAGCGTATAGATCCAGTACATTGGCTGCGGTTAACTTCGAAGAATCTGCAATTCCAAAAGCGCTCAAGCTGTTCTGGATAGTTGCCAGATCATCGCTCGATAACATAAATTTGCGTACCAGCACTAGCCACTGCGAGAACTTCTTCATCTGGGTTTTTGCCGTCTCTTGCCGATCTGGATCTGTAAACATGTTGACCATATCGGTAACGTTCAACAAGGCAACCAAGCCCGTTATTTGCACCGTCTGAACACGGAACAGTGCCGCAATCTGCCCGATTAATTGGGATTGCTGATCTTCCGGCGAAAGGCTCGTACCTTTGCTTGCAAGGAGCTGACGTAAATTGGATAACCAGCTGTCTAAATCCTCGGGGCGGTACAGAATGTCAACGAAGTCCGACACATTGCCGTTAACAACATAATCCATTTCATATACGTTGAGTCGTGATCGTTTCAGCCGGTCCGCATTCTTTTTCGCTTGCATCCATTCATCCATATTCGTTCCTCCGGTGAAGGAAGGAAACAGCGATAAATAAAGGACAAACTGCGCCGCGGTCATGCCGAGCATCTTCATGAGCAAAATATTACGGTAAAGGACCGATAGGTTTCCTACCGTTAATGCTGTACTCTCCTGTCCCCCGAACAACTTGGCTCCAAGTAGATTGAGATCGTCTTGGCTAACCTTGAGTGCTGCTGCAAGACGGGAAGCTAGGTTTATATGATCCGTATCCGGCGCACCTGCTTTCCAGTGCCACAATTCGCCGGTATACATCGGGTTAAAGGCATAACTGCTCTTCCCTTCATCCACAGGATGGTATGAAGCGGATTCCGGTCCGTTAAATAGCCTGTCGAAAGCGGTATTAGATCGTACGTCGTCTCCCCATCCATACGTCTTCACATCGAAGATCAGCGCACACGCTTGTTCTACCGTCAGGTTCCATTGCTCTGTGACGGTTTTCAACTTGGCCAGACTGATTAGCGTCTCCGAATCGAGTGACGACTCACCGTTGTTAATCGACCGCAGAGCCCAGTCCAGATCGGCATAGCTCCAGCCTAACTTGTTGCTCAGCCTTAGGAACCGGTGAATCCGGTCCATGGAATCGTCGGTCAGGTTCTCAATCGTCAAGGCATCGCCTTGACTGTTGACTTGCAGAGGCTGTGATAGTCCGAAGTTAATGAAGAACGACTTCGTTAATCCCGCTTCAATCTCTGCAGTAGCAAGATCTTGGTTCAATAACGTCTGCAGCTGCACTAACGTAAGGCCGGTCTGTTTGCAGAATGTCGTGACGTCGCTCAACGACTTGAGATCCGTTACTCCGTAGTAAGCTTGAAGCTGTTTCTCGTCTAGGTTAGAAGTTGAGATGAGCGAGAATTCCTCAGGGGACAGCCCCAGCGTCTCGGCCGCTGTCCCAACAGCCGCAGAACCCAACGCCGTATACAAATCCGCTAGCTTCACGTTCATCCGGCTTACATAAATGCGCATTTGTTCCAACGGATATTGAAAAGGCAAGTTAAAAGGAAATACCTGACCGGCTAACGTTTGATAAGTATCCCCGGAGATGTTGAGTGCCGTGCGGACGGTTTCTTCCAGCCGTTCGTTGACGATCTGCAAGTAAGGCATGGTCTGATTCGTATTGCCGCAAGTCAGTTCGATGTTCGCCAGATCCGGGCGGCGTACGGCCAAGGCCATATTAGCCGGAATGGTCGTGTGGTTCGGCTGTGTAATGTATTGGTCGGCGATACGCATTAGATCGACGAAATACGCGGCCGGTCCGAAGATCGACTTGCATTCATCGCACTCGCAATAGTTCAGTGTGCCGAAGATCTGCTGATAATCGGGCAGACCTTCATAATGTTGAACGATGTTCTCCGAGATGGAATTAGCGGCAAAAGTTTTCGTATGAGGCGCGGACAGCTGAGAAATGGACGCCCATTGATGCATCATCTGCGCTTCGACATGCTTGGCTTGCGCGTGAATGTCAGCCGCCTGAGCTTCTCCATTCTCGCCCAGCAGCGGCCCATAAGTAGCGGCAAAGTGATCGGGATTGATGGCCGCAATTTGCAGTGCGGAATGCAGCGGCGGGTTGCCGGTTCCGGCTGTGCTGTTAGCGCTGCCAGCTAGAAGCACGCTGGCAGCTTTCGGATCGTTCGTAAGCCGGATCAGCCTTTGATAGCTGCCAAGCAGCTGCACAGCATCCGAATGCAGATCGCCTGCCCCGTTCAACGCTTCCACGTCGGATGCATTCGTGAATTTGAAAGTGTTAATATCGAAATTCGGGTTGTCGGTATAAAATTGTGCTACACTCGGATGCGAATCGCTTAAAAACGATCGAATATTCATGAATAGATGAACCACCTTTATACCCGAATGATTTAATAACCGAAATGCTTATTTAAGCTCTTGGTAGCCTCCGTCTTCTTCTGTTTCTGGAGCGTATCGGCTCGAAGTATATTCGCTTGGAACTTGGTTGCGTATATCTGCTTGCCATGCATGTCAAAGATTTGATAGAAGAATTCATCAGCTATATGCGTCATCGTGCCGTCGTTCTTCAGCCGAACTTTTGCGCCAACCTTAATGTGCAGCTTCTCGCCCGTAGCGTGGACAAAATCCTTTACGGCTAGCTCTACACCTAACTGGACAAGGTTGGAGCCTTGACTGCCCGCTACCAGATTATCGGATGATTCCGCGCCGCCCAGACAGTGGGCAATGAGATGGCACCAAGCTTCTCCTAAGCCGCCGATATTGGAATCGTCCCTCTTGGAGTACAGACTGGCGGGCAAGTTGTTCGTAGCATGGAACGCACTCGCTTTGCCCATCGTGTCATTGGTGGAATCGCGCCCGTCTACGTTGAGGCTGGCTTTGGATACGATCTGCTGCTTCTCGATGTAGTCCGATTTGCCGACAAAAAGCCCGCCTTGTACGCCGTGCGGATTGGCCACCTTGGTCGGCAAGGAATTGCCTGAGCTTGGCGGCACATCGAATTGATCCAGCTCTACTTGCGCTCGATCCGCTGCCTTGTGAAGCACCTTGCGGATATGATCCGCTCGCTCCTTCGTTACTCGGAGCCGCCGCCCCTTCATCGATTCAATCGTCTTCGCCTGGGTGAGCGCATCGCCATTGGTAAACTTCGTAAGATCCTTCTTCAACTGCTTGGCTTTCATATGGGCAGCAATTTTTTTCTTGGAGACTTTGCCGCTCTTTGGTCCGTTCCCTTTAGTCTTCTTCGTATTATTATTGTGCTTCGCCATTCCTTCCGGATCGACGAATCGAATAGGATTGCCGCCGACAAAAGCATAAAGGTTCAACCCGTCCACTGTTCCGGCTGGATCAGCATTCATCCATCGTCCCAGCCAAGGCGGATAATAGCGTGCACCGTAATAATACAGACCGGTGCAATCGTCCCTCTCCTTGCCGCTGTAGCGGTATTCCTTGAGCTGTACTTCTCGCTGGTCCGGTCCTGTCAAGTAGGCCGTCCCGCCGTAAGGGAAGTATTCTTCATAGCTGATCAAGGAAGCAGTCTCATCCACCTCCATGGCGGACGAACCGAGAATATCGTCTAATTGATACCGCAGCTGCCGCTTGCCAGGCGTATCCGTCTCGCGTCCCATGGTATCCGTGGTCCAGTAATTCGCGAGAGCTGCCGTTCGGTCATCTTCCATGACTCGATAAGAATAGCGCTCCAATATCAGTGTCCGAACATTATTCTGGACGCGCGCAATTCTCTTGATTTCCATTCGGCCGATATAGATCTTTTCTTGAATTTCGGTTAATCCATCACTTATTTTGCGCTCCAGCACTTTACGGACTCTCTTGCCGCCGCTGTCGTACACAAAGTAAGAACGGTCGGATTGATCGCCGTCTCTCGCTATGACCGTAGCGTTAGCCAGGTTATTGCGGTAATTCCATTGCATCGAGCTTAAATTCTCCAATGCGAGCAGGTTGCCGTTGTTATCGTATTGGAGCTGGATCGGCTCGCCTGATTGGTTGCCTGAGGTCAATTGTTTTAACCGGTTGGAGTCGTCACACACCTCCATGGTCCGCGTCCAACTGGCGGAAGCAGCCGCATGTCGGGTCTGGACCTTGTTGCCTGCCTCGTCGTAAGCATAGGTTTCCGTGTAGTTTTCAAGTTTCTCTGCGTCATTCAGATGCGGCGGGTTCGCCGACATCCACAGACTTTGCTTAAAACCAGTCGCATGCGTGTCAGGCAATATTCCCGGATGCTGTCTGCCCGAAGCTTGAATCAACCGATAGAGCGCATCGTACGTGTAGTCACTTAAAGGCTCCACGATCTGTTGGTTTTGAAATACCGTCTGGAAGCTGTAATCACGCGATCTTGTAATATTTCCGATCGGGTCCATCGCGTATGACAGATTTTGCAAGATCTCAGTCCTTGCCTGTCCTTTCGCATCGGAGGCTGACCGCTTCGTTATGATACCGAGCAGCCTGCGGGTCGTCTCTTCGTAAGTAAAGGCGGTTGTCGTTCCGTTGCCTCGGGTAATCAACGTATGCTGCCCGTCCGCATCGTACTGGATGTCCTGTATGAACGGCACACTCATTTGTTCCGGGAAATCGACGGTAACCTTTTGTAATTGACCGCTAAGATTGTAATTCGTTCTATAGACCGTATGATCCGCAGAGGTCTCTGCTGTCAACCTTCCCAGTCCGTCGTAAGCGAACGAGGTAATGAAGGACTCGCTGTTCACTGTTGGGTCCGTTTCCCCGCCCCAATCCGGTTCTGATGTGTAGTCTGTAAGCAACAGCTGTTCCGTTGCCACGATATGGCCCTGCAAGCTGTACGCTTGATGATGCGTCACGCCTGATTGATCATAAGAAGTGTATAACTTGCCATAAAGATTGCGGTTCTGGGCGTCGACCGTGCTTAGACCGGCATTATCCCCATAGACGTACTTCTCGACCGTCTGTGCCAACTGAAGATCGGAAGCATGATCCGAACCGTCCACCTTAATCTGCAGGACGCGCTGCAATCCATCGTACAGATGGCTGGTATGGAAGCCGCGACTGTCCCATGAATGTGCGGGCTCGCCATACATATTGTCGATTCCCATCCGAACGCCAGCGTCTTGGCTGTCGGTGCACAGGATGCGATTCTGCATATCATAGGTAAATTGAACATCTTTCCTTAAGCTGTCTAAGCCTTCAGATTGAGACAAGCCCGCATAATAGTTTCTCGCACCCACCTGATAGAGGACGTTGTCCTTGCTGTCATATCCGGTATATTGAGGCAGACAGCTCTGTCTGAGCAGTACAATAATTTCATCGGTAAAGGGTACGAATGGGTCTGCAACTTTCAATTGGAAATCCGGAGCATAAGGCCGGAACCGGGCTGAGGTACGGCCGCTTCCCTTGTCGGAATCGGTAATGTCCACATAGCCTTGACGAAGCAGCTCATTCCAAACATCCATTGCCTTTACGGCACTACCCTTAACCATATCGGAGAACAGATCGCTCGAGGTTTCCCCCAGGTTGTCTTGCAGCTGCATAAAAGTGCGCCCTACAGAATCCTTGAACTGAATGACCGGCGTGTCTTGAAACCGGGCTGCTTTCTGAAGCGCATCCTTCTCGTCCAACTGCCGCGTATCCGGTTCACTCGGGTAATCCCGCATAAACTGGAAGTAATACTCGGAATCCGCGATCGTATCGTTCGAATCGTAATGGGCCTCTTCCCAAGGGGTGAAGATGGTTTTGGTGAAGAACCCTTTGGGCGAATCCACTTGGTATACACGAGAGAGCGGGTCGTAATGGGTTACCGTTGGCGGTGGCAGCAATCCGGCTGCAAGAGCCTGGTCCTCATACGAAGGAACGGTTGAATAATAAGGCAAATACTGCTCTACAGGTCTGCCTTTATGGTCATATACGGTTTTTCCGGAGACGAGCCAGCGTACGGTCGCGGTCACCTTTTTCGGAACCGCAGCCATCCCTTCTGAGCCATCCATTGAAATCGCTTCGCCGCCATCCGCCCTTTTCTTCGATTCGATGACCCGGCCCAAACCGTCCATGTAGCTTATACTTATAAGAATTCGGGTCGTGGCCGCGCCGCCGGCTTCCTCCGATACAGTGGTTTCCCGGTAAAGCTCCACCGTACGGTTCGGCCCCTCCCCCTGCCCCCATGCGAACACATCGTAATAAGTGAAAGAAGATGCATGTTGAAGATAACGTTCCGGTTGAGCCAGCACATCTTCAAACGAACCGTCCTTCACGGGGACATATTCGGTTAGATCGCCGTCTCCTACTCGCTGGTTCTGATAAGTTCCGAATAAAGATGATGCAATCACCATTCCAAGCGGATCATACAGAACTTGAGCCGTATTGCCGTTGACATCCGTCATGATCTTCGGCTTGATAACGTTGTAATCCAGTACGACGGACATCGCGGTCGCAACGGTATCGTTCACATACTGGACAGTGGAAATCGGCACCAAACCATAAGGATCATAGCTGAATTCCGTTCGGTGATAGAGATTCCCGTTCCCAGCGGCCATTGTGTTATCAATTCTCCAAGGCAGGAAGAAACGCTGATCCGCGTCTAATGCATAATGCTGGACAAGCTCCCGGCTCCACCAATACCCCTCTTGCAGAACATAACCGCAATCTTCGTTCATCATCTGGTCAGTCAATTGCGATCCGAAAATACGACTAATTTGATCTGGCGTCGTGACCGCATGCTCGCTGTGATGATGAAGCGCCGTACCCGTCATTTGGCCGAGCGGCAGTGCATCTGTCTGATCTGCGTTCCAATAGAAATGCCGGTCCCAAGTGAGCAACTGCGCTTGAACGATGCCAGCGGTTTGCGCCTCGCCATAAGGGATCGTCTGCGTCAATGCGTCTGTCACCAGAGATTGCATATCTGTCAGGCTGTAGTAGCCCGAAGCTGGAAGCTGGAGCTCCGACAATTGATAGGAACGGACCTCGGATTCCACGCCCAAAAGATGGAACGAATCTGTAACGTTGATGTATTCTTTCACTTGGAGCGATACATGCAGTTGGTGCTGTTCCGGCAACGATGCCTCAGCCGTTGTACGGCGCGGATAATGGATCTGAACTTCTTTGGTCACGTGGCCATAAGCATCCGTTTCCAACACCATATCGTGCCCGATGCGCGGATCGTTCGGATTCCGTTCGTATTCATAGTCGATCGACTCTCGAGGATGTACGAGCAGCGAAGCCCAAAGCATGTCTTGCCTGCTCTGGATGAGTTCCACCGTATAATTGCTCTCGTGCACCGTATACGGATGCTCGGATATTCCGCCAGGCTGATCTAATCCATACACTTCTTCCCGTAATGACAGCCCTTTCAAAGCGGTGCAGCATTGACGATACGTCTCGCCGTCAGCCTCATGCAATGCTCCATCCAATTGACTATCGGGCATGACATATGCGAACGAATCTTGCTTGTAATATTGTTCATGATAATGACGGGATAAGGTGGCCGGGTTCAAAGCGGAGCCGGTATGATACCATCTCTTCCAATACACAGGTGCGGTTTCCGGCAGCTCCAATCCTGATTCTGCATCCCACTGCTCCACGAATCCGAAGCCTCTGAACTCCTTCTCCACTGGGTCGTAGTACCCTTCATGATACTTATAGCGGGTTACGAACTGGTTGCCGGTGCATGCATCAGTCAGTGTAACTTGTTCCACGACGTGAACAGGGAATGGAAGAACGGACTCCCATCGCTGCCCTGCCTTCTTATCATCCAGGTAGTACTTCACCGAGCTTGCGTATTGAATAGCTGTGATGGCGCCAATGCCATTATTGGTCTGGATCAGCAGGTTCGGTTTCTGTCCTCCGGAGAAATCATAATAATAATGGTTTACGGTATCCGTACGGACCTTCGTAAAGAGCAAGCTGTCACACCCGTTGCCGAGTATGTCGGCTAATTGAATGCGGTCCCCTTCACCGAAAATTTCCGGCAGTATGATAGTTACAGGTGCACAGAATCCATTCCCGCCTTGATTGAAATAGATGTCCGCCCGATCCGGGAAAACGTATACAAGATCCGTCAATCCAGAACCGCTCAGATCACCCAGAAACAAACGGGAAGCATCGAAATCGTCATCAAAATATGGCGCTCGCTCCATCCGAACGGCGGATGCGAACCTACCATAGCCTAGATTCGGCCAATATTCGATACTGCCGTTGCGAATTCGGACCCGGTGAGCAAGCCCGTCGCCGACGAAGTCTGCAAACGCTACGACTTCCGTCGCCTGATCCGTCGAACTTAGCGGAAAGCGGGATGAGTCCCCTTCCGGGTAATCGGCGTAAGATGGAGCCCCATATCCTAATTCAGACATAGAGGGATAAAACTTGAGTTGACGGTCTTCGAAAACGACCAGGTCCGGTACGCCGTCTCCTTGCATGTCTGACATTTCTTTCGGGAAAGGGCTTTGAATATACTCTAGCGGATAGCTTCTGAATGGTTGCAAACCGCTCCAAGTGCGTCCGTATTCCGTCTCGTAATACCCAGCCCATTGCGAATCGGCAACGACCAAGTCCATAATACCGTCGCCATTCAGACTCGTTAGCGTGAATGTCCTTGAATCCGTTGCAGGTTCTTCAGTTAACGGGAAACTGTCAGTCATACGGGGACGAGAATATGTTCCTTCCCCTTGCGGTTCCCAATAGGTTGCTGCATTGGAGCGAATTTGGATGATGCCAGCCAATCCTTCGCCGAACAAATCGGTGAAGTCGTAGGATGTTCCGTCCAGATAGCCCGGAATCGTATCGTCTTCTTCCGTGTGAAGAAGTCTGAAGTGCTGCTGTGTTGGTTGAAAGGCTTCGTATGTAAAGGCCAAAGGTGGTGTAGAAAGGGTGATGTAGCTGCCATCTGTTTGTCTCCGGCATCCGATCATTTCGACGGAAACGAGCCGATTCAACTGAATAATCGGATCGATAGAGTAAGAGAATCTAGTCATTCGAACGAGACAAGGATCTGGACCAAGCTCTGTAAACCGATGGAACATCAGCACTTGCCGGCAAAGCCGATGTGTCCGTACTTCAAAGCCGCTGCGGTAGCTGGAGAATGAATCAGACCGTACCGCCCAGTCGGTGTTTGGGATATGGGGGGTACTGCCAGCCTGATGTAATGCGTCATCGGATGTATTGTATTCACCGTAATCAAGCACAAGTTGATAGGCGAAATTCTCTTCTTTATGGTCATCGAAATAATTGCCATACTCAATACTGTGCAGATAAACAGCTGCTGAAGGTTGTCGATTCAGCTCGGAAAGCGCGTTAGGAATTGGGTCTGCGTTCTCGGGCTTATACGTATATACTCGCTTATTGCCCTTGGCATCGACGTCCTGTTCTAGATTCCACTGAAATACACGCAAGGGACGTACCGGATCAGCGACTCGAGCCGAAACGCTCTGACCATAGACGGAACAAATGTTGTTGCTCGATACAATGGTCCAATAGGATGATTCAGCCGATTGCCAATATTCGATCCTCGCGAAGGACCCTTCTAATCGATGCATATAATCCGTAACGGTCCAAATCTGATCCCCGGTTTGTACCATTCGGCTAAGAGGCTTACTCGTGTCGGGATCAAGCTTCGGAATCATTTCTTCGCCATCTAACAGGAAACGGTCTGTGCCGTCATATCTGGGGATGCCGGTATCCGTTCGTCTGGAGATCGATGAAACGGACAAGGAGAAGCCTAATCCGAATACACCGTTCCCGCTTCCTGAGCTGTATCGAAGCTGCAGATCAGGCTCAAACTCTCTGCAGGGCGATGATTGGATGGGAATACTCATATGCATGGTGCCTGTAAATAAATCCGGCTCGAACGTCTCGCCAATTCCTCTAACGGCGCCTCCTCCTTTCGGAAGAGTTAGCTCCGATTGGGACAATGGCACGGATTGGGGTTCAACGTCATTCCATGACTTGCTTCGCATTACTTCCCTCCCATACGGATCAGATAAGAGTATTGAGACTCAAACAGAATTACAATATTCGACATTATTCAAGCTTTTCAAACTGAATATAACAGAAAGTGTATATGCTGTATAGGCTTGTGTAATGTATGTTTTTGTTAAAAGATTAATGTCGGTGCAACGAGGATATCTAGCGATGTAATGGATAGATTCGTTAACGCAAAAAACAAAAAGCCGCATTCCATGCGACTCTCATTCCATTCCAAGACGTACATACAGATTACTTTACTTTCATCCTATAAAACCGGGTCGACATCTCATACAGAATCGCTTCTATCGCATCCGTAATCACGATGTCCCCTCCTGTCTCCGCTTCATATTGTTCACACAGCAATCTAAGAGGATTATTGTCGGCCAAAAAATTGGACTCCATCCACTCCATGTCACCTTCGTATGCGCCACAAAGTTCCTTGTCAGTCAATCTGGCGAAAAAGTCCAAATCCATTCTAATTACCTCTTTGCCTGGAAGTATGATTCTTCGGACCGAAATCCGAGTTCGATCGCTGCAGCAGGCGTCTCCCTATCCGCATATATCACCTTATTCGATGCTTCTTTCAACTGTGCCTGCACACATTCATGTAGTTCTCATTCATGCGGTCCATGTTCAATGGGACAAGATACGTTTATCGTTCCAGAAGGTTCCCGTTCTAAAATGGCTTCCGTTTATTGCTTTGCTTGCTCTGTTTTCTTTTCAACCGAATCCCAACGAAATATAGATCCCGCTGGGATTCGGTTGATTAACGTCATTAAGCGCGTAACTAGCTCTCTTCGTTCGCCCCGGTTGCCATCAGACTCAAATGGCACGGACCTCTAGATCCATCCGGGCATGTGGTGCCTGAAGTCGTGTCACCTAGCACAGTAGCGGTGTAATGGACAATGAACGGGATTGGTTTGCCATAGTAATCCGTGTACACTTGTTTGAAATCGCCCGGTGCAGTCGATATTACGGCATTCCGCATATCAAGCCCATCCATATTCGCACCGGTACAATCCACTCCACGTATATCCGCTTTATAGAAACTGGCATCCTCGTTAGGCGGTTGTGTGCTTGGCGTTAACTGCGCCTTCTTGAAACTAGCACTAATGACAGTTGCTTCACTGAAATTGCTGCCGGACAGTTGCGCGTAATCGAAATCGGCTTGAATGAGGACCGCTTTATTGAATTTGGTCATATTCATCATCGCGCCATTCGCATTCGCCTTGGCGTCTGGATCGAGTGCTGCATACGTCATGAACAAGGCGCCGGAGAAGTCCACTCCGTCGCAGAAGGCGCCGTTCAAATTCGTATCGATCATGAACGCTTCCGTGAGCAATGCGGCTTCACGCTTGCCGGGATCGCCGTGTTGTCCCTGTACCATGCTTTCGGAGATCAGATAAGCACTGTCCAGGTTTGCAAGTGAAAGATTGGCGCCGACCAGCTTCGCTCCTTTCAACCGCGCGTGCATAAGCTGTGCTCTCTCTAGGTTGGCCCCCTGGAGCTGCATTTCGTACATGCGGCTCCCAATGAACGAAGCGCCTTGTAAGTCTTTCTTACTCAAGTCCAATCCGCTCGGCAGCAGCGCATAGTTCGCATTCAACGATTTCAGCGTATCCGGAATGTCCTTTATCGTTGCTTCGGACAGTTCCAAATAGGACCAATTGTCGCCGAGAAGCTTATAAGGAACGACAGCCTGCACGAAGGAAGTGCGGCCGGACTCGCCTCGCGTAAAGTCCGGCGGATACTGGTAAGTAACCGTCGTCAGATCGCAATGATCGAATATCGTATTGTGCATAATTGCGCCGTCGAGCTTCGTGTTGACCAGCGATGCGCCGGTCAGAATCGCGCCGGTCAAGTCCGCCCCTCTCAGATCGGCTCCGTCCAATACCGCGCCGGTGAAATTCGCGTACGTTAGATTCGACCGGGATAGATTGACATCCTGAAGTTTGGCGTTGATCAACTTCGCATGGGATAGCTGCGCCTCCGAAGGAAGTATCTTCCTTAAATCGGTTCCAGTAAAATCGGCGTTGGTGAAATCGGCGCCGTGCAAGCTCTTACCGTCGAAGATTGCTTGCTGGAGATTCGCGAAAGGAAATCTTGCGTTCTGAAAGGATTGCACTTGAGAGAAGTTAGTCCTGCTGAGCACGGCATTGGTGAAATCCGCGCCGTCCAGGTTCAAGCCGGAGAAATTTTTACCGGACAGATCCAGATCTTTGGCCGATTTGGTAATAATCAGAATCGGCAGCAGATCACCATCTACATGGAAGGACGTTTCTTGTCCGATTGCTACAGTGCCTTTGCCGTAACCAAATTCTCTCGGATACCAGCCTCCCTCAGTGACTTGCACATACTTGCCGTTCAAATGGCCGGCGGCGCACTGCAGGGATATTTGGCCGTGCCCTTTATTAATAAGCCGGAACTTCTGCTCGTCACCGATCTGATCGGACGTGTATTTGTAATAGTCATACCACAGATGCATGTTGTCATCAAAGTGGCTGTTCCAATACAACCCGTGACCAGGCTCCCTCAACGCGATCAGATCGCCGCCCAAAGGAATGATATCGATAGAATTGTTGGGATTGCCATAGCCGGCGCACACGACAGAAAATCCGCCTGCGTAGTTCCATTCATGATCATATCTGCTTGCATAGCCGAGTCCGTCAACGGACAGCGACCATCTTGTAATTGGATCCATCCTCATCCATCCTTTCTTGGCGTGTGCGGTGTCCATTCGCTGACCGAAGGCTCCGTCCGCCCCGCAGGGGAACTGATTTGTTGGAAATTAAGGGTATACAGATTGCGCCACAAGTCCACGGAGAGCGACGCTGCGACCAAGCCTCGCTGAGTAAGCAAGTGGTTGCCGGCGGGCGTGTAAATATCCAAGTTATATTGATCGGCTTCATAGCCGTTGCCGTATTGGCTTAAGACGTAGATATGGCCTTCAATCTCCACGCTCATGGCAAGGTATTTCACGTCCTGTGAAGCGTCATGATTGATCAGAGTAATCCAGTACGGGTGACTAGAATCAGCGAAGGCTGCGACCGGATGTCCGCCGCGGCTGAACGCTTGAATTCGCTGATTGCCCTTCTCCAGCACATAGATCGTCTGATTCGGCGCGATGGTTACGAGCTCCGGCTGCAGAAGGAGCCCTTCCCTTGTGCCTGGTCCGAGATTGATCGTCGCCCAAGGTGCTTGTCCATCCGGGCTTCCGCTGGCAGGCAAATGTAAAATCTGCATGACCGGATAATCCGGATTAACGGCAACGACATAACCATTGGAGTGGTACGCCATCGATACCGGCTGCAGATTGAATCGGCCCCAGCTCTCGGTTGCCGCCAGATCGAATTCGCGCTGTGGGCTGTCTTGCGGGATCGATGCATCGTTTACCGGTTTAATGCGCCGAAGATGGAAACCGCTCTCTGTATCTCCTGTCGGGTCTAGATAGAAATATTGTGTAGATGATCCGCTGTCCGTCCCGAACTGCGGGTATGCAAGCAGCGGTGCTTTGTTAAAGCCGGCAGGGACGTTCATCACGCCTGCATTCGGGTTCGGACCATACGCAATGTTCTTGAATGCATACAGCTGCTCACTATTCCCGTCGTCGCCATCGACAGGCGGGATATTCATGCCGGAAGCTTGCCACGCGTAGCCGAGCAGGCCGAGATTCGAATTGAGCGTCAGCCCCGCCAAGCTCTCCAGCACATGTCCCGTCCCCCCCGTTCCGAGATCCTCTGCCGTCTCGGTTGGCGCTTTAGGAGTTTGCTGCCAGGAATACTGGCCGCCTTGTTGGACCAGCAGCTGGCTGTGGCCGTAGGTGGTCTGTTCGCTCAGCGGATACAGCATTTGCTTCACAGCTACCGAGGCGATCAATTGTTCCTTGCCAGGGGTAAGCAGATTATCCATTTCTTTCGACTTGCCTCCGCCAACCAGCCATCCTTCTTCGGAATAAACCGCAGCGAGGAACGTCACTTTGCCGCCGACCGGAATATTTTTTAGTTCGAATGAAACACTAGCCGCCTTCGGATCCGGAATGTCGCCTCTGTAAGTACGGGTCGTGTTGTCGCTATATTGAGCCGTTACAATGTAATAAGATGCGGTAGCTGCGAATTCGGGCTGCTGACCGTCATCTGCTGCGGCATTCAACGTTATGGAAGCATCCATCGTGAGGGTCAATTCAAAATCGACCACTCTCGGTGCAGCGATGACTTCACCTACCGTCTGGGCTAGCTGAGCGACGGTTCCCTCCAGCGCCAGAGCCTTCAGACCCCACCCTACAACGGGGATCGCTTCTTCGACTTCTTCCACTGCGAGTATCGCTGCCAGTTCGGCGGCAAACTCGGTACCGGTAAGCAGCTTGGAGACAATCCGATCCGCGATCGAGGAGATCATGTTCTTCACGTCGTTGCCCGTGTTGCTCGAACCATCGATGATATCTTTGACGACCGTATAGATCGAATAGACCGTAGGCGCGATAAAAGAAATTTTCTTGAATAGCGTGTCGAACATCTTGCTGCTCTCGGTACCTACTGTCATGATCAAAGACACGGTTGGAATGACCAAGTCCAACAATGCGGTCGCCCCGATCCCAATCCATGCCGCCATGGGGTCCGCATCGGAATGAGAGTTGCTGTTGCCGAGGCTCCCGATGGATAGACGGAGCTTGCCGATGGGCTCAGCGGACGGCAATTTCATCGAGATGATGGAAGAGGCTTCGCTTACAGGAATGCCCAAGAAGGTACCTTCTGCACTGACGGTACTGATGAACTTCACTGATTTGCTGCCCAATATGAGCTGCCCTGCTTCATCCAATGCCTCCAACCATTGCTGTACATCGAGAAGATTCTCACCTTGGAGGATGTTCAGAAGTGCATCCGTATTGATCTCGATTGGCGTGACGCCGTCCCCTTTGTAGAAGGTCGCATAGACGGACATATGCCGGATGAATGAATTCGTCACTTTCAGGTCAATCTCGAATGAATCCTTCAGCTTGTCTACCTTAACGGAAACGCCATACTGCGGTCCGCTGTCTTTCAGATTATAGTGATAGCCGCCTGTGCTTACTGCTGAATCGGTCAGATTAGTGTGAGCCGTCTGCTGAATATGGCTGACGCCTTGCTGAACATTCCAGCGCACACCTCGCAAGGAAGAATCGCTGTATATCCTCTTCTTAATGCCAGCAGATGCGCCTGCGGTTAAGTTCAACAAGTAAGGATGCAGCTCATAGGTGAAGTAAGGCTTGCCATTCTTATCGAGAATGGTCTGGCCATTCTCGTCCTTCATGATCGTCGGTGTATTCCAGTTGTCCTTAAGACTTTCGAGCATAAAGACCATGTCGCTTAGTTCCGGTGTATCGTCCATGTGCTGGAGGACCGTTTCCGAGTGAACTGGCGTGAGGACCGTAATGCTAGGATTGAGGAATAATATAGATTTGGCTATATCGGTTTCCGTGAATACCTTACCGTTAGCCGAAGTGGAGGTGGAGATGGCGGTTGCTTTAAGTGTTGGGATACCTTGATGATCAGGCGGGCCATAAACACGTATCATTTGGACTTTGTCGCTGTCATGCGGCACGGAGGCGCAATAATGAGTAGGATATAGACCATTCGAACTAGAAATGAAGCTGCTGACGCTCAATGAGCTGCTGTCGTGCTTGATAAGGGGGTACGAGACAGATCCTACTTTTACAATAAACGGACCTTCCTGTCCTTCTTCGCCAAGAAATCGGAGATCGTAATGAATATCGAGATTTCTGACGGTTTGTGCACTCAGATTCATAAATTACCCCTTTCCTGAATTGGTATCTCTGGAAGCGTTATCCTGTCCTTGCAAGCTCATTATAGTAAATAGGCTGTTCGTGTGTATTGAGTCTAAAGCACTATGAAAATAAGATAAATAAAACCCGCCAGTCTAGTGACCTGCGGGTTTTAACGGGTGTATTGGATCGCATGCAGCAAGCGCTCTTCTAATATCTTCGTTCTATTGAGCAGTCCATGAAATTAACTTAATTCGGTTGTTAACGAAATGAACTCTCCAGACTTACCTAACACGGTTTCCATTTGCTTTACCGGTTCCTTTTCTTTGACTATATTGAGATTAGTGGTTTCCTTTTGCAATTGGCTATTAAGTTGAGTTGCCAACTTTCACTGGTCAATCCAAGTGGCATTTTTATGAATTGCGATAGACATACGGTTCCTTCGGCTGCTCGATTTCTTCCCACTTGGTCACCTTCAGTACTGGAATCGTCTGCTTGAATGGCTGGTAAAATTCGAGAGCCATCTTCCCGGATACTTCAACCCACGTGTCATCCTTGAGGGTTACGTTGCTCGGGAACTCAACCTGCATGCCAAATACACCAGAGTCAGCGACGCAATGGATAAAACCGTAACGGAATACGAAAGCATGCACAGGATCAGCTTGTTCGCCTTTGTACACGAAGCCTGTGAAATTTATCGTCCGGCCGACGAACAGATTCGGATAGTTATAGATGGACTCAAGCCCCTTCAAGTAGTTCTCGTCCGCCAGCTGGATGTCGGACAAGAATTGAAAGTCTTGTAAATCTTTTCTCGACACTTCCTTATAACTCTCATCACTGTAGAAAACACTCATATCCGCCTTCAAGAATTGATGGAACCCTGGATTGTTCTCTGACACATTGATTTTCGGGAATGTGAAGCCTTTCGCTTTGATAAAGCTGGAATCGAGTGTCTGGATGGGCAAGAAGATGCCAGTCACAACCGGAAAGAATAGCACGGCATAAGTAAAAGCACGCGACAGTTTCGTCCGGCCGGCATGAGTATGATTGTGTCCATGATCATGTCCGTGATCATGTTCGTGTTCATGATCACATGCATGAGCCTCTTGATGACTGCAGCAGCATTCAACAGCAGGGTGCTCGGCGTGCGAATGTTCGTCAGAAGCTGCTGCTCCCTTCTGTTTCTTACGGTCCAGATCATACTGCCGAATAATTTCGAAGATAAATAGAATGAGCAATAACACAATGGCAATGATCGAAAGATAAGCGTATTTGATATTAATATATTTGTTCAAATTGCCTTCGAGATGAATAAGCAGAAACATTAACGCTAGACCTACCAGTATCGCCATCCGAATCATCCGAATACCCCCTCAACTACAAGCGAAATACTCAGTGTACAAATGACGGTAAGCGCGATCAATGCTGCGACGAACTTGGTACGGAAAACACCGAGCAACATTAACGTATTTTTAATATCTATCATTGGTCCAAAGACAAGAAACGCTGATAATGGGCCAACGGAGAAGGTGGTTCGGAACGACGATGCGATAAAGGCGTCTGCTTCTGAACAGAGCGACATGACAAAGGCAAGAGCGATCATAATAAGCGAAGCTGTAACAGGATTGCCGCCCCAATGAAGCAGCGTTGAGGTTGGAATAAAGATCTGCATGCTGGCAGCGATAAAAGCGCCAAGCACAAGAAATTTGCCTGAAGCGAAAAACTCCTCAATCGCATGCACCATAACTTCATAGACTCGCAAGTACCATGCTTTTCGTGGTTTGACTACCACTGCAACATCTGAAGCGGCGGCTGCCTCAACCGGATAGGTCCCCTCTTTCAAAGGAACTGTCTTGAACATATAAGACAGAGCAAGAGCAACGACAGTGGCAACAACGACAGCGGAGCCGGCACGGATGAGTGCCATCTGCCAGGTATTGCCGAAGGCGATGAATGTAGCGTACAGCACGATCGGATTAATAATGGGTCCGGTCAACATGAAGGAGATTGCAGCCGGAAGCGGTACGCCTTTATACAGCAACCGCTTCGTTATCGGCACTATCCCGCATTCGCATGCCGGGAAGAATAAACCGATGAAACAGCCGAGAAGCGTGGCCAGAAAACGGTTGTTCGGCATAATACGTGCGATGATCCGATCGGAGACAAAAGCTTGGATAAGCCCCGAGATTATCGCGCCGATTAAGATGAACGGAATCGCTTCCATGACCATGCTGATAAAGACCGTGTTCAATTGCAGAAACGTTTTCATTCTTGCTCACCTGATATTTCTATTATAGTAGCGGTTCCTTCGAACAGCTTTACTATTATCATAGATTTTTCCAAGAAACTCAAGTGATCGGCGGGAAGGTTGAGTCCTGCACAGGAAGACCGCGAAGTTGATCGATATATTCATCCTTGGTTAGTCCGAACAAGATGGAATCATGATATTTGCCGTTGAGGTAGAACACTTGGCGCCGAACCCCTTCTTGGACACAGCCTACCTTACGGAGCATGGCAGCCGATGCCTCGTTCCCTTCAAGAACGTAGTCATTGAACTTATGAAGTCTCCGCTCGAAGAACGCATATTTCAGAAGCATATGAACGGCACGGGTACCGAAGCCTTTGCCGCGGTGCGGCTGATCAATGACGATCCCGATGCTGAATGTTCCGTTCCTCTCGTCCATACTGTTTAGATTAACGCCGCCAATGATATCTTCATTCAAGCTTTCAATCGTAAACATAATTCTTCTATTTGATGAAAGAAAGTCTGCATTCTCCTCTGCAAACCTTCTCGCACTTGATAGGGTAGGCGGCAATTCGATTGCACACTCGAGCATTTGCCTTGCAGGAGTATCGAATGCACTCGCATAACAGCTTTCCCAATCTTCCGGTGCGATCGCACGCAATCTTATTGCTTCGTCTTGCCAATAGTAATGGCTGTAATCCATCTGCAGCATCGTACCCCTCCTCTGCTTCAATTAAATGTTACTTGTTCTAGCGACTTCAATCTCAAACAACATGTACTCAGCAAACCGGATGTATTCACTGCTTGGTACATTGTTATCCACGTTCTCCTCGCCCCTATATTGATTCAGGCAACCAGCTATCACCACTGCGTATTGTGGTATCGTTGCGATGCCCCATTCTCCGCCTTCTTCTTTTGATGACACGGCTCCCTCCCTCATGTACATAAGCACTCGGCATAGATTTAACGTGTAATAAACCGGGGAGTCCACGATCGATTTCGGAGCCTCTTCGATATCATTCATGATGGATTGGATATAATAGTCCCGTTTAATCGGTTGAAAAAGACTATGTATCGGCTTGCCTATTATAGTACGGCCTCGATGATAGATAACGGTAAGATGTGCAGCAAGGTCCGGGTCCGTGAATCCCCCGCAGATGTAGTCCTCATCCGTCCGATATTTCTCCCGATGATAACCCGAATAATGAAATTCGAATGGAGTTGGGTAGATAAAATCCGTAACTACGGATTCCAGAATGACGCTGAGTTCAAATCCTCCTCCGCCCGGTAATTCATCATGTGCGGCAAGCAACATCTTGGCGAGCTGTTGCTGCACTTCCTTCGTGAGCTTATGTTGAATGACGACCAATAGATCCATGTCGCTTCGATCCGGGTTGAAGCCCCCCATCGCTAAAGAGCCGTGCAGATAGACGCCGACTACGTTTTCTTTCAAAATCTCGCTGAATCTTGCAGATAATTGATGTAATATCCTCTCTGTATTCACTCGCCAACTCCCCTTGATTGATTGATGTCATTGCTTCAAAGTATACTTTCTCTCGGTAAAGCCATATAGGCAAAGAACGCATATAAATAAAAAAGACTCCGGTGCAAGGAAGCAGCCGAGAGTCTCTTCATTATTAATTTCATACAACACATACGGGCTTAATAAGCGCCGCGAATATATTCGTGGATCTGCTCTTCGTAAAACTGCTGCAGCCGTTTATGTTCTTCGGCACTGAACGGTTTCACAGCCAGCGCACCGAGATTGTCCTCGACCTGGCGAGTGTTCTTGAAGCCCGGGATGACGCAAGTAATTTCTTTGAAGTCCAGCAGCCAGCGGAGGGCAGCCTGTGTCATGTTGCCGCGGCCTTCTGCAATCCAGCCGAGCTGAGAGGCAAGCTCAACGCCTTTGTTGAATGGCAGCCCAGCGAACGTCTCGCCCACATTGAACGCCGCACCGTCACGGTTGAAGTTCCGGTGGTCTCCCGCTTCGAAAGTCGCATTAGCTGTAAACTTACCGGTCAACAGTCCGCTAGCGAGCGGCAGCCGAACGAGCAGTCCGACACCGCGTTCGCTTGCCAGTGGAAGCAGCTCCGCAATTGGCTTCTGACGGAAAATGTTGAAAATAATTTGCAGCGCCTGCACGCCGGACTTCTCTAAGCAGAACAAGCCTTCTTCCACCGTCTCCACGCTGACGCCATAAGCACGAATTTTGCCTTCCTGTTGAAGCTTGTCCAGTACTTCGAATACTGCGCCTTGCTTCAATATTTCAAATGGCGCACAGTGAATTTGATACAGATCGATCGTATCGCGCTCCAGCCGCTTCAGACTATCCTCGCACCACTGGCGAATGCGCTGCTCTGAATAAGTCTGCGGATCGTGGATATCCCCCTGACGGCAAAATTTCGTGGCGATGTGGGTTTGGTCTTCCTTCCCCTTCGTGGCACGGGCAAGCAACCGCTCGCTCTTGCCGTCGCCGTAGACGTCAGCTGTATCAAAAAAGTTAACGCCTTCATCCATCGCCTTGTCCAAGGCGCGCAGCGATTCGGCGTCATCCGTCTGCCCCCAAGAGCCTCCGATTGCCCATGTGCCGAAGCTGATCTCGCTAATTTGCAAGCCCGTTCTGCCGAGCGGACGTTTATTCATATGCGCATCCTCCCTAATCCTAACAACGTTATCGTATCGAATGTATTGTAACAAATGATGGGTTGAATGCGCTATCTCGAATTGGCGGCGCTAGAGCATCTCTCGCAACGCTTCTCTTGCCACCTCGCGGTCGTCGAAATGAATCGTTCCATCCTGCGTGATCTGGTATGTCTCGTGCCCTTTGCCTGCAATAACAATAATATCGCCATCCTTCGCCATCGCTACGGCATTCTTAATCGCCTTAGCATGTTTGTCGTAAACCAAAAAAGACGCCCATCCTCTTTGAGGCGGGCGTCTTTCTTCGCACTTCAAGGCTCTTATCTGGTCACTCTTCCTCTTCCTCGACATTAACCCGTACCACATTTGAAATTAAGCCTGCACGGAAGCAAGAAGCTCCGAATCGGAATTCGAATAATATCGCTGCCTGATTCAGAATAATGCTGCTTGCCGGCTCTGCTATAACATTGACCTGGAAGGACAGCGTTCTAGTCGTGCCGGGTCCTATCGTACCTAGGGGAACGCCGACCTGCGGATCCATTTGCGGAACTCCGTCTACGATCAGACTTCCCGAAATATACTGCAGCTGAGGATCCAAATTATCATAGAAGATCGCATTAGTTGCGGTTACATCAGGCGACAGATTCGTAATGATCGCGCTGTACGTAAAGCTTTCGCCTACCTTAATCAATTGCACGTCAGCCGCTTTCACGAAATTAGCGAAGTCTGATACCCGAATTGCCGCTACAGGATTCGAAATGGTGTTGGAATTGAACGTTTGAGCGGACACCTGCTGGTTCGGTTGCAGAAATTCGCCTTTGACTTGACAGCTGTTAACGAGATTGCCGGTTCCTTTGACAAGCAAGTCGAATCGTACGAATGCGCCTTGATTCGGGATGATAGGTCCAAGGCTTATGCCCTGGTTCGGGTCGGCATTCAAACGCAGTTCATTGTTGACGCGAACGGTACCCGGAATGAATACAGCGTTCGCAGGAAAAGCGTCCGTCAGCTTCGTCCGCACGGATACGGCATTACCGTCATTCACAACAAAAATGCTGTATGTGATGCGCTGCCCGACAAATAACGTAACATCGAAGAATGTTTTAGATACTTGGAGGCTCGGAAATGCTTTGACTGGTGTGATCGGCACCGTCACTATACTTGTAGTTACGATAGGCTGTACATTACCGTTCATGATCGGAACCGTCAATCCAATGATCGGCGGAAGCGTAATGCCAGGCACGGTAACCGATTGATTCAACAGTATTTTGCCACTAGAGGTCGTAAGCGGTCCCTGAACCGGCGTCTGGCCTGGAGCTGGCGTAATCCCTGGCTTGAACACCGGCAGCACAGGCAGCATCTGACCGACTACCGGCGTGACTCCTTGCAGGCCCGGGAAGGAGATTTCTCCTGGGGTACAAGTCGCAGGTATCGTACCCGGCGGAACCGCTATAACGACTCCCCGGTTGTTGATCTGTCCATTTGGCGGGAAGCCTGCAATAAAGACTTGGAACTGAATCGTTACGACCTGACCGACAGCCAAGGTGCCGATAACGACTTGATCCGTAATTTCAACCCCGCTGAAGCGCCCACCCGCTACAATTAGACTTGACGGGACAAAAACAACATTCGGCGGAAGCACTTCGGCCAATATTGCTTCAGCAGGCACAGTGCCCGAGTTGGAAAGTTGAATGGTGTAAGTAATCGTATCCCCGATCTGTGCGGTTGTCACATTCGGGGTTTTCGTTGCAGTAACGAGAGGTCCTCGAACGGCCGGCGTCGTGGTAGAACTTGTGCTCGTGGTGGAACTTGTCGTGGATGTAGTCGTCGTTGTCGTTGGAACGGATGTTGTTGTCGTGGTCGTTGGTACAGCAGTTGAAGAAGTTGCGGTAGTTGAAGTGGTCGATGTTGTTGATGCAGTCGTCGTTGTTGTTGTTGTCGTCGAGGTTGTGGAAGCCGTTGTTGTCGTTGTGGAAGTAGGCGGAACAAACGGAAACCCCGGAAGACAGCCAAGAAATGGAAAATTGTGCGCCTCCAAAGTACCGGTTACGTTCGTTAACGAGTTCGCTACGATCGTACCGTTAATATTGCCGAAGCCTATCGCCTCCCAATCCGCATAAGGGGCCAATACCGAACCGATAATCGAAAGATTTTGGTTGAATGCGGTAACGGCTTGGTAGAAGTTCCATAGAATGAAGGCTCCGTCTTGCGGCGTAGCTGTCACGCCATTGCGGAAGATCGTGTAGCTCCCGAATCCGACGTTATCGCCTGAGACATTGATGACGATTGTAGAACCTGCCGGGGCCACGATATTGATGCCGTTGGCGGTGTCCAGACGCAGCCCTTGCCCGTCCACATTATTACCGTTAAACGTAAATATGTTTACGTCAGGGTCATTGCCCGTCAGCACGATTTGCCCGAAGTTTTCGGTAACCGTACCGTTCGGCTGAATGGCAGCCATGTCGAGAGATAGTTGAGCCAATTGCTGCTGTACCGCATTGAAATCGATCGGGCTATCGACAAGCGGCTGTCCCGGTACCCCGTTATTGTTGGTCATCGTGTAAGTTATAACGGTGCCCGTCGGATAAATGATCGTATTGCCAGAGAAATTCGTTCCTTGCGAAATATTGATATTGCCTTGCACAATGAGATCGGGTCTTGTCGTCGATACTGGAATCTTATCGCCTACGCCGTAGCTCACATAGGTTGCGTTCCCTCCGACTGCAACCCTTCCCTCTGAATCGACGAACGACTGGGTATGATCCCCAAACACAAATACGTTAAAATCATTGGCGATGCCTAGATTCGTACAGGCCATCAGCTTCTCCCCTCCTCAATGCCAATCAAAGCATTGGATGCTAACTAAGCATATTCAATGGGGATCAGGCATAGAAGTTAGTTTTCCAGACCATATCCCTCATCAAAACCTAGCATGAGATTCATGTTCTGGATCGCGGCGCCGGAGGCTCCTTTGCCTAAGTTATCGTATCTAGAAATAATATGGATCTTGTCTTTATGTCCGAATACAAAGATCTCCAACCGATTGGTGTTGTTGCATTCCGTGATCTTGAAATGTCCTTCATCCAAGTACGCTTCTGAGTCGTACGGCATGACCTTTACAAATCGCTCCGATTCATAGTACTCCGCTAATACTTCATGAACGTCTGCGGCAGTAGAATCTTGGGGCAATATTCGGCTTAATAAGGGGATGGACATCGCGATACCTTGCGCGTAGTTCGCTTTAATAGGCGTGAATAAAGGTTCAAATTCAAGTCCTGAATAGAGAGCCATCTCGGGTAAATGTTTGTGTTGATGTTGCAACGCGTAATGTCTGGGCACATGAAGTTGCTTGGAAGCAGCGAAGGATTCGTTCTCGTATTCCTCGATCCCGCTTCTCCCCGCTCCCGAATAGCCGGTTATGGAATAACACGTAAGAGGATAATCCCGCTGCAGGATACCGGCTTCAATTAGCGGTCTGACCATCAGGATAAAACCGGTCGCGTGACAGCCAGGTACGGAAAGCCTCGATGCAGAACGTATGGCTTCCCTATGACCTTTCAACTCCGGTATACCGTAAACCCAACGTTGATCCGTTCGAAACGCGGAGCTGGAATTAATGATTCTTGTTTTGGGATTCCGTACAAGCTCTACTGATTCTTTCGCAGCCGAATCCGGCAGACAAAGAAACACGATATCGGCCTCATTGAGATAATGGCTTCGCTCATCCTTATCTTTTCTTCTAGCCGAATCAATTCGAAGAACTTCAATATCCTGTCGGCCCGACAGCTCCTCGTAAATTTGTAAGCCAGTCGTTCCTTCTTGACCGTCGATAAACACTTTATGTTTCATAGGTCTCCTCCTAAATAGTGAATATTATTACGTTACAGTGTATAAATATACGTTTATATCTTTTTTTAGTCAATCATTTCTATCTCCTTAATCGCGAGTTACTATCAGCCGTTTTTGTTTCCCAAAATGAAAAAAGCCGCATAGAATGCGGCTTCTGATGAATATGTAATATCGTGTTATTATTTAACGTTCGGCAATCCTAAATCCATCGTCATATAGATGCTGTTCGGATCTTCTGTATAATCCTCGAAAGGCGCGCAATATTCAAATCCGAGACGCTCATACAAATGAACAGCCGGCTTGAACAAATCGGACGAACCCGTCTCCAAGCTGATTTTAGTATATCCGCGTTCCTTGGCTTGTCCAATGATATGCTCTAGAAGCGTTCTAGCCACACCTTTACGAAGATGATCCGATGCGGTGCGCATTGATTTGATTTCGCCATGTGTCTTATTCAGTTCTTTCAGAGCTCCGCAGCCGAGCAGTTCTTCACGGTCCCATACACTCCAGAACGTAATTTCTGGGCTCCGCAGTCCGGTCAGATCGAGCGCATGACAGCTTTCTAGCGAATCGGCCTGCATGCTTTCGAAGTGCTCCTTAATGAGCTCGGCTATTTTCTCACCTGTAAGATCGTCTACTTTAATTTCCATGTTGAGGTCTCCTGAAGTTCAAAGTAATTGTAGTATACAATACAAGTGAAATGGAGGATATACAAACGGATTTACACAATCATCCGATAGACGCCGGCCTCACCAAGAAAATCCTCTCTCGTTAACCCTTCTTCTCCAAGCAATATCCGATAATTCGTAATCGTACCGTCATGCGAGATCACAACGATTCTCTTATAGCGGTCTCCGATCCAATCCAGCAATTGGTTAGCATATTGTTCGAAGATGTCCTGTTCAATCCGGTTAATACCTTCGGTCCAGCAATCTATATCGAAGTCGATAATGCTGACGTCCTCATATTGATTAGTAATTTCCTTTTTCGTAAGAATGTGATCACAGGTCAGTGTCGGCAGTTCTGGACTTTGCGGGAACATTCTCGGTCCTACGAACGGAGTAATAATAAACTTCATCCCCTCTGTCAACATAGCCGCTGTTTCAATCGTCCGTCTCGTCGGACTGACCAGAACCAGATCATCCGCTTGGATATGGATGGTACGGCGCAGCAGTGTAACCTGATGCTTGCCATACTCCGTGAGACTGGGGTGTACAGTGTTCAACTGACTAGGATAATTCAGAAGATGTTCTCCATGGCCATGCCGAATAAATAGAAACTCCATTATGTTTATCCTCCAATCCCATAAGTGAAATTTGAGAAATTGTATCATACCGCATCCATTAATTGGATTCATTAATTTGATTAACAGCTATTGAGCAGGCTAATATCAAGATTTTAAGTCCTTCTTACCTATTCAGGTCGAAGAACAGACATGACAACGAGCGATTCGAAGGTTGTTTCATTGAACAAACTGTCTCTTAACGGATAGATGATCCGAATGTGGTAAAAAGAAAAACCATCATCCCTATGGACGATGGTTTATAACAACGTCTTAATTAATTACATTAATTTATTTCTAAATAATCAAGATAAACATCCCAAGTGCCGTTATCCGTCGTACACACGAGCTGAATTTCCTGATTGCCGGTCCCTGTGCTCACATTGTTAATGGTGTAGACCGCCGGACTGCTTCCCCCATAGTAGAACGAGCCTTTGGTCACTCCGCCTATCTTCAGGTCCACCCTGGCCATGCTAGAGTTGCTTGATGCCCCGCGAAGCGAGAAGCTATGAGTGCCAGTCGTAAAGTTCTGTGTGAACTTCACCAGATCATTATTCGCATACAACGCGACACCTGTGAACGGCGAACTAATATTGCCCGTGTATTGGCCGGCTTTGGTCATGCTCTCGGCTTCCGTCCTCGTGGCTGTGCTTGGAGGATTTGTCGTGCCTCCGCCGCCGCCCGTGCTTCCGCCGTCTGGTGCGACTGCACGGCCGGTGCTTGTCGAGATCATACCTGCACACATTTTACGGCTGGCAAGGTTCTGAGCAATTTGAGGAATCGCCTGAAGCGTCGTTTGATATTGATCATGCATAAGGATAACATCACCGTTCTGCATTCTGCCTACAGCTGCAACGATTTGAGCCGTGCTTGCGCCATTCCAGTCGCCCGAGTCGACGTTCCAGATGACTTCCGTCAGTCCATTCTGAGCTTCAACGGATTTGAGAGTGGCATTCGTTTCGCCGTATGGCGGACGGAACAACTTCGGTGCCGATCCTGTAGCCGATTGAATCGCCTGCTGCGTGCGCGTAATCTCCGACGACATTTGTGCGCTGCTAAGCGAAGTCATATGCGGGTGAGTGTAAGAATGGTTGCCGACCCACATTCCCGCCGCTACTTGAGCTTGAACAAGAGACGGATTGTTTGCAGCATTCTGCCCAAGGTTGAACATCGTCGCGCGCAAACCGTTTTGTTTCAGTGCATTAAGCAAATTGGTTGTGTTGCTAGGATTAGGACCATCGTCGTAGGTTAATCCAACATACCCGTTCGAACAATCCGCTGCGAACGCTTCGTCACCGGAGACGACCAGCGAACCCGTAATTAAGGACACAGCGAGCGTACCGATTGCCGCCCATCGCTTTACTTTCGTTTTAAACATTATTCTACCTCCTTGTGAATGGTGAGTATGGTTGATCGCGTCACTCCGAGCCGCTCCAACTCTCTTTACCGCATCAGGGATATTTCTATGGTGAGGTGTACCCTGTACACGGAAGAATCGACCACTTCCTTCCATAACTATATTTGTAAGCGATTGCATTAGTGATTTTATCAAAGGAACCGTTATTTTATCACCTAAAAAATTTAAGCTTTTACCGAAAAAACCTTAGCGATTTAGACAGGAAAACCATTCAGCATGTACAAAATAGCACTGATTTGATGGCAACCTATACCCTGTTGATATTTACTCATCCGCATATTAAAAGCAGCCGGTGATTGACCGGCTGCTCCTGATTGTGACGATAGTCCGTACCTACCTACTCCGATTCAAACGGATAAGACGATAGAACTAATCTAGCAGGACAATGTCATTGCCCCCTTATTACATATTCGATTACTCGGCAGTTAAGCTGCTTTTAGTCAGATCTGATAACTTATAGGCTAATAGGCCATCATGATTCGCCAACGGGCTGTTATCTTTAAAATAAAGCGTGCCGCCGTCCCGTTTCACAAATTGCAGCTCGTCGCCGTGGTATGGTACATCATTCGTCGTCGCGTATTCCTGGCCTTCGGCGTTCAGCAGCTTTTCGTACAGCTTGACGCTAGCCCTGGATTCACGGTCGACAAGTGTCAGCAGCCCGGATCGATTCGGCCGGATGAGCAAGTAATCGTCCGCGATGCTCTCGATGGAATAGGACTCCTCTTCGCCGCCAAGCTTGACCAGATTGAGCGTCTGTTCCACATTGCCCGTACCGTCTTGTATAATACGGAGCGTCTTGCCATCCGTCAGCAGCAAATGCTGATCATACGAGGTCACGTTCTGCCCGAAGCGCTGCCAATAACCTGCGTCCGCCTTACGGATAACGGCCCCGTTCTTCAACACGAGCGTGTACAAATGTTGGTTGATATGCGGCTCGCCGTACACGTCTTCGATGGTCAAGTAGACAAGTCCGCCCTTAGTCGGCTCAAATTTTATCGACACGAGGTCATTTAATGGAGAACCGAGATCGGCAAGCTTCACTTTAGCACCGTTCTTGCCTATGCCGGCGAACAACTCTCCCGTACTTCTATCTACGCTGTACGTCCGGCCCGCATAAGTTTCACTTACGGTTCCTAATACAACATCGTTGTCATTCTTGTACGTATGCAATTGTTTGGCGCTGAAGACATGACTCTTCGCGTCCCAGGAGACAGAGTTGCCCTCAAGCACCATAACGACGAATCGGCCGCTAAGGTATAGCTTGTCTTGGTACAGGAACGGAGCGGGCATTCCTCTGACCTGTCCGCCGTCCAATACAGCAGAAGTGCTGCCAAGTCGTACGGCGAGACTCCTACCGTTGCCTGTGAATTCAGCACGCTGATGAGACTTGTCCCATTTCAGATGCAATCCAGCTTGTTCAAGCGTATCGGCTTGCACGTAGACGGTGCCATTTTTGACGATTGCATTGCTGAGCGTACTCCCTCCGTCTTCCCAAGTCAGCCGCGAATAAGCCGGCGTTCCTGCTTGAGCAACGACCGGTACCATCAGCGAGACGGCAAGCGCTGTTCCGACCAGCCACTTCAGTTGTTTCATCGTGTTCATCGCCTTTCGAGTTCGTTCTTGCTTGTCATAGGCTACGGCTGCGAACCGCATGAACTCTATTTGGACACCTTTACTTAGATTGAATCGGTTATGATCGGATAACGGAAAAACCGCTCCTTAAGTCCTATAAAAGAACGCGAAGTTAAATTACAGTTGTTTCTTACCCGATATAACGCAATGCTTCAAGCCGATTGCCATATAAGTCTTTGAAAACAAAGTACTTCAGCGTTCCGCCATGCTCGCTCACGATTGCTTCCGCTTCAATTCCTTGTTCTACAAGGCATTGATGGGTCCTCTCGATATCATTCACGTTGAAACAGACGACTTGATGAGATTGACCGTTGCGAGTGAATGAGGCAGTCGTGTCATCATCCGTCTTCACAATGAGAAAACCAGGCGAGGAAGGCGCTGGATCCACTTTCATAGCCGCGAACCGGCCGCTAGTTTCTTTAAAAAGAAGCTGAAACCCTAGTTTATTGCAGTACCAATCGATTCCCTCATCCAGATCCTTTACAGGAACGTACACATTGCAAATGGAATCAAACAAACGCTCGTTCATTATGACTAATTCCTCCCTATATTTGGATGAATCACTAATCATTATAAAAGAACATATGTTCCGGGTCAATGGGACTAGCATATGTAAGGTGAGTGAATTTAAGTTTACATACTTATTATTATGTTAACTATTTTATTAAACTAGAAGCATATGCCAGTTGCACATGCTCCTAGACTTTTTATTTGATCAACACTTCCGGATCATTCATAATTCGAGCATAACGTTACGGCGTAGTCCCCCACACCAGCGTTCCGCTGGAATAAAGCGTCACTTTGTTCCAATCGGCAAAAACCGTCTTCGTCCCGTCGAACGAGTAATCATTATTTTCGTTAAAATTCGACCAGTCGGACTTCGAGATTCGCACCTGGATGTCGCCCGTCTGACCCCCTGCTGCGATAGATCCAGCACCAGCGCTGAACGAAAGTTCGAGATACGTTTCGGCATTCGTTCCGCTAGCGCTTGCGAAAGCACCGCTTACGTTAGCTGTTCCGATCTGGGCATAGTCGGCATAGAAATTCAAGTTTGCACTGCTGTCTTTCGTAAAGTAATAGCGCAGTTTCAGACCGCTCAAATTAACGGCGGATGATCCCGCATTTTTAATATTAAACGTGGCGTAAATTTGGTTATCCGTTGCATTGGCGTTGTTCAGTTTGTATTGGGCAACGAGCGTACCCGTGCCAGTACTGCCTCCGCCGCTTGTTGGCACTGCGCTCGCTTGCGTGGAATTCGAACTCTCGCCCGCGCTGTTCGCTGCACTCACAACATAATAATACGTCGTGCCGTTCGTCAATGCCGTATTCGTATAGCTAGTCGTTGTTACTCCTGTCGCCACGTTCGTGTACGGACCGCCGCTCGTCGTAGAACGCTTCACCGTGTAGCTCGCCGCGCCGGTTGATGCTGTCCAGCTTAAGGCCACTTGGGCATTTCCTGCTGTAGCCGTCAGCCCTGCAGGTGCGGCAGGCACTTGTACTTGCGTGCCCGAAGTCGGCGTTGCGCTTGCTTGCGAGGAATTCGCGCTCTCGCCAGCCGAGTTCGAAGCACTCACAACGTAGTAGTACGTCGTTCCGTTCGTAAGACCTGTGTTCGTATAACTGGTCGCCGTTACTCCCGTTGCTACGTTCGTGTACGGTCCGGCGCTCGTCGCAGCCCGTTTAACTGTATAGCTAGTTGCTCCTGAAGAGGCCGCCCAACTTAAAGATACGCTTGCATTGCCCGCTGAAGCCGTCAAGCTTGTCGGCGCTGCAGGCGCTGTCGTTGTACCGCCGCCGCTGTTCAATCCAAGGAAAGCAATCGAGTAAGCGATCATCCCGGTCTGCGGAATGCTATGGCCAACGCCTTGTACGCTGATGGCTTCGACTGGCGGTTGCGCGGTACTGTTGCCGTACCGGGTACGGGTCCAAGTCGATTGCGGGCTGTCAGTCAATGTTGGAGTTGCGGAGACGCCGTGCAGGTTGGTCCACTGTTTAATTTCTTCTGCGAAGTTGTTGTAGCTAAGCGTCGTATCCGCTGTTCCATGCCAGACTTGCATGCGCGGATAGCTGCCGGTATAGCTTGGATACATAGCGCGGGCTGCATCACCCCACTGTTGAGCCGTCTTGGAAATTTGGCCGCCCGAACATTGACTGTTCCAGAAGCTGGTGGCGGAGCCGGTGGCGAAGCAAGTTGCAGGAACGCCCATGAACGCCGTACCTGCGGCGAAGACATCCGGATACTCGGCTAGCAGGACGTTAGTCATCATAGCGCCGGAAGATGCACCTATCGCGTATACTCGGCTGCTGTTAATGTTGTAATTCGTCTTAGCCCACGACACCATCGACAAAATGCTGACTGGGTCGCTGCCGCCGCCGCGAGAGAGCGCTTGAGGGCTCCATACATCAAAGCAATTGCTGTATTGGCTGTGCGTGCTCTCCGGGAAAATGATCACGTAACCATACTGCTCAGCCGCCGTGACGTAGTCGCGGGCGTACCCGCTATACATGGCCGATGCTGAGCCGGAGCAATAATGAACCGCTACGAGCAAAGCCGGGTTGGCAGCTAGATTACGCGGCTCATAGACGTACATGTTCAAGCCGCCAGGGTTGTTCCCGAACGTTGTAATGCGCGATAGCGTTCCCGGTGTTACACCTGCCGGCGAAGCGGATGCGGTTTGAGATTGAGACGGGGGAATTACCAGACAGGTCAACAGCAGAAGCGCGCAGAACAAGCTAATCATTCTTGACTTTAGAAGCATAAATATACCTCCTCACAATGATAAGATGGTTCAGCTCCATTCCGTTTTGTGTCCCGGTCCCCCTTTCTTTTCTATTGGTTGTAAACGGCTACAAATTTTATGCTATTATCATTTGCCGGAAATCTGAACGCTACAAAATATAGATTATACTGCGATAATTTAACACATTGGTTCCTTCGCTATTTGGGACAGTTTGATTATTGCATAAAATAAAAAAGCCCGCGAATAACGCGGACTCTTTCGGATGACTGGAATATGAAAGGTTCGTCCCTCTTCCAATGCTGCACTCCGTTACAGAACAGAAGCATACATAGGGTTCATGATGTGATATCTATGCTTAAGTTTACATAATGATAGTTATGTAAACTTATTATTATGCTGTTCCCTGCTTAAGGTTCAGTTTATCCATAATCTGAACAAAAGCTTCTTCCACGCTTGGCGCTTCGATCCTGACTTCCTTCGATTGCGTCTCGTATTGCTCTTCCGAATAAGTGTAACGCGGATCATAATAATGGATGAGCAGCAGCCGGATGGCGTTCTCGAATTGGTCTTCCAATAAGCTGGATTCGATCTCGGCAGCTACAGGTGTATGAATGCGCCTCTTTACTTGATGAAAGGCTTTAATGTAATGTTCCTTGTATACGGCAGGCTCATAATCGTGCAATATTTGCTGGATTCTAGCCTCAAGCGGCAGCACCAGTTGAACCGGCGTGCCCTCTAACTTCTTCTTGACGAGAAATTCAGGCAGCACGACTCTGCCGATCCGTTTGCTTTCCGCTTCGAAGAAGAAGAAAGGCTGATCTTTCAGCCGGAGCAGTTCCTCCAGCAGCAGCGCTTCAAATGTCTTCTGATTCCGGGGCTTCAATCCCGCCTCTCCGAATATAGAACCGCGGTGACCAGCCAGTTCTTCCAGATCGAGCACCGCTTGTCCCGCTTCACTCAGCTTCTTCAACAGTGCAGTCTTGCCGGTGCCAGTATGGCCATGAAGAACATACGCTTCCTGCGGCATTTCGCAATTCTCAAGCGTCTCGATAACCCACTTACGGTAAGTCCGAAATCCGCCGACGAGCCGGTAGGCATGGATATCCATCAACGATAGCACGGTTGCGGTTGTACGGCTCCTCATGCCGCCGCGCCAGCAGAATACCGCTTTCTTCCCTTTGATTTCGCCGAATTGACGAATGAAGGCTGGAAGCTTCGCCGATACGATCTCGAGCCCTCTTTGTTTGGCTGCCTGGATGCTGGTCTGCTTGTATAACGTTCCGACTTCAGCACGTTCCTCGTCGGTAAATAACGGAATATTGACGCTGCCCGGGATCGTGGAGTCCGCAAATTCGGATTCCGACCGGACATCGATAACCGTCAATTCATGCCGGTTGCGGAGCGCGTGCAGTTCTTCTAATGAGATGTCTTGAAACAAATGATTCGCCCCTTCTTCCACTTCGGCTCTTATAGCGTTACTTCGATTTCACCGGGATGCCGGTCAGAAACTTCGCCAACGATGCCCGCCTCTACGCCGTCTTGACGAAGCGCAGTAAGCAGATCTTCAGCCTGCTCTGGTGCAACCGAGATTAATAGTCCGCCGGATGTAACCGCATCGCATAGAATAAAACGGTCGATCTGATCCATTTCCTCTGCGAAGCGGATCGAAGGCGATACGTGAGCGAAATTATTTTTTGTCCCGCCGGGTACAAAACCATTCTCTGCCAACTCTCTTACCCGAGGCAGTACCGGAACTTGCGATTTCACGATATGAATGCCAACTCCACTGCCCTTAGCCATCTCCAAAGTGTGCCCCATCAGCCCGAAACCCGTCACATCTGTACAAGCGTGTACGTCGTACCCTTCCATGATTTCGGCTGCTGTTTTGTTAAGGCCAGCCATGACAGCAGTAACCCGGGCGATCTCTTCTTCCGTTAATTGATCTTTCTTAATCGAAGTCGTCATTATGCCTACGCCAATCGGCTTCGTGAGAATAAGCTTGTCGCCCGGCAAGGCTCCTGCATTCGTCTTGACCCTCTCCGGATGGATAATTCCTGTAACCGCCATCCCGAACTTCGGTTCTTTGTCATCAATGGAGTGTCCGCCTACAAGCGTAGCGCCTGCTTCGGCTACCTTATCTGCAGCACCTCGCAATATATCAGCCAAGATCTGCTTGTCTAGTGTTGCAATCGGGAATGCCACAATATTTAATACCGTTAAAGGCTTGCCGCCCATCGCATAAATGTCACTGATAGCGTTCGCTGCGGCAATTTGCCCAAAAGCATAAGGATCATCGACGATCGGCGTAAAAAAGTCGACCGTTTGTACGATAGCCAGCTCATCCGTTAATTTAAACACGCCTGCGTCATCGCTTGTATCGAGACCTACCAGCAAATTCGGATTCGATACGGCTGGCGGGAGCGAACGAAGCACTTGCTGCAGATCGGCCGGTCCGATTTTGCAGCCGCACCCGCCCTTGGAGGACAACGATGTCAATTTGATTGATTGTTGTTCGGTCATATTCACTACTCCCCTTCAATGTGGTTCCTCTATGTATAAATCGTACCATGATTTAATGCAGCACCGCAAAGTCAAGTCAAAATAAAAAGAACCGCTCCAGGCGGTTCTTAATATCGTTTTATTCCTTCAATACATCCTTCCAGTTGGGAGGAAAATCCGAGAGTTGAGGCCCCTTGACATGCCGCCAACCCCATAGCTTAACATAATCTGTATTTTTCGCTGATATTTCGAAGTACAATATGTCTGTCCCTACTGGAATATGGGGGCCGACGGTCGGATGAACTTCTAACGTAAGCCGAAAACGATACCCTCGAAATCCATTGATTCTTTGCATATCGATGACGTCGACAAAGTATGGGTATACCTCTGGCGAATAGGTCAAAATGCCGGCATAAATCTTATCGATTTGCTTTATCAATATGCGGGAGAAGAAGTAAGATCAACATATCCTGCAGCATTAATTCCTTTGAGTCTTCCTGATCATTAATGAGATTAATCGAACTTGCTGCATGCCAACCTGCCTTCGATTCAATCGCCCCCGACAGCAAGAGGATCATGATAAACGATACGATGAGCCTTCTCATGCATGTTCCCCCCCGATGGAGGGTAATCTTCCCGCCTTACGATCATTCCATGTATTGGCCCTGTGATTAGTAAATTGCTTTCTACGCTTTCAGCGCTGCAATAACTTCTTCCGCCGTGCGGATTTTGCCCATTCTAGGGAACATAGTCTGTACGACATAATCATGCTCTTCATTCGTGCCGGCTGTCATCGCTTCTTCTATAAACACTTGATTATAGCCGTGTTGGTATGCTTCTCTTGCTGTCGTATCCACACCGATCGAAGTGGAAATGCCGCATAGCACGATGGTATCGATGCCGCGTCGGCGCAATTGAAGGTCCAGATCCGTACCGAAGAACGCCCCCCACTGCCGCTTGGTTACAATATGGGCATTGGAATAGCCGGCCAGTTCGGGAACGATGACGTCCCAGCCTTCCGGGAATGGCATCGGATTCGGCTCAGCGTCCGTTATTGGTATTAACATGTCCTTGCCGTCAGTAGTCGATACTCTCACCAGGGTAACGAATGCGCCTTGTTTCGTGAACGCTTCAACCATTTGGCTGGCTTTGCCGATGACTTGATCAACGGAATGCGGACTGAACGAGCGTCCAGGATGAGCAATTCCTTTCTGCAGATCGATGACGACCAGCGCTGTTTTTTGTGCATCCAACCGATCTGTTGCTTTCGTATTATCATTTGTCATATCAATCTCTCCCACCTAATTTTAAGTATTCGATGTCATGCCAAGCCTCACGGTTGAGCGGTCAAACAAAGTTATTCCAAGATGAAGTGCAGCTACTGCTACGCATAACAAGGCAAGATGATGAATGCCAGCCGTCGTCGCGCCCTGTCTTAAAAATAAGCCGTTCGCAGCGGAAGCGAGCATCGCTCCGATGTAGGCGGACGTTCGCAGAAGACCGGACGAAGCTCCTATATGTTCAGGACGTGCTTGGTAATAAAGCACGTTCTGATTGGCCAGATTGAGCAAACCTTGCGGAATCCCCATAAGCATTACGATTCCGACAAGCAGAATGATCGGACTGCTGCCCCGAACGGCAAGCAGCAGCACGGATGTCGCGACGGCAAGGAAGCCGCCTACTGTAAGTTTGGCGCGCAGAGCCGGATTTTTCCCCGTTGTACTCGAAACGATTAGCCCCGTCCCGAACATCGGCAGCAGGATCAATCCGGCATTAGATGGAGACAAGCCTCTGCCCTCTTCCAGCCATTGAGTAAATCCGTACAGAAAGCTATAGGTAATCGTTGCGGATAGCAAGCTCCGCCCGTAAGTCAATAACAATGGGACGTTGCCCCCCAAGACGGTAACGTTGATAAACGGTTGTTCGGCTCGTTTCTCTCGATATACGAACAACAATCCGAACACGATTGCAAGTCCGATGAAGTAGAGAGTTCGAAGATGCGGATTCATTAAGAACAGAAGCGCAGAGATCAGCGTGAATGCGAAAAAGAGCATCCCTGCAAGATCAATGGTTTCCGCTCGTTCGCGACCGCCCATCTTCTCCGTCTTCGGAAAGCGATAATACCCGAGCAAAATACAAGCAATCGACAACGGAACGTTAATGAGGAATGCGCTTTGCCATCCCCACCATTCGATCAGAATTCCCCCGAGCGTCGGACCGATGACGGCTATCGTTTGGTTGGATACGGCCAGAACGGTCAATACTCCAGCCGGACTCTTATGTCCCGTTCGATCGGCTTCGCTGCGGATGAGATACATGGCTGCTGGATAGCCTGCGCATGTTCCGAAGCCAAGCAATACCCGCGCCGCGACCATCCACCACAGATTAGGAGCGAATATAGCCAGAATACCGGACAATCCTACAATAGAAGTGGCAGCTAGAAACATCAATCTCGGCCCGAACATGTCAATCAACTTCCCTGCAACCGGCTGCCCGATGGCGGTGGCTAAGTATAACGCCGACACTAACCACGCGGTCTCGGAAGGCAACGCATGGAACGCTGTCCCGATTGGTATCAGCGCAATGGATATGATCGATGAATTAATGGGATTAATAATCGATCCGAGTATCATGGGAGCAATCAATTTACGATTAAAGCCATCGGCTGCAGCCTTGTTCCGAAGGCCTCCCTTCTTGAACAAAGGCATGGCGATCCACTCCTTGTTAATGAATGATAGATATAAACTATTTTTTATAGTTTAGTCGACAACACATATCGTACACTTCGACAAACGATTTGTAAACTATTTTATATAGTGATAAATTATTTGTAGATCGTTATGCGAGGTGTGCCGTGGTCCAGAAAAGAAACTTAACGAAAGATAAAATTATTAGCGTCGCCTTAGAGCTTGCCAATGACATCGGGGTTAAAGAGGTTACGTTCCCGAAGCTGGCTGAGAAGCTCGAAATTAAGTACCCTTCCCTGTACAACCATTATGCCAATGCTGACGAATTGCGTGATGATATGGCCACTCGGCTATTCCGAATGCTCAATGAAGAGGTTGGTCCTTTGTTAATTGGCAAGACGAGAGGCGCAGCTGTCAAGCTGTATGCGAATGCATATCGGGGCTTGTCGATGAAGTACCGCGGATCATACGAGTTGCTTACTTCCATCCCAAAGAAGAGCAATGAAGCGCTGTTCGAAGAATCGTCCAAGCATACGGCTATACTGAGGCAAATACTGGAGAGTTTCGAGCTTGACCGGGCGACGCTCGTTCACAGAAGCCGGTTTCTAAGAAGCTCCATTCATGGATTTATATCGTTAAATATGTTGGGTTTTTTGCAGACCGAACGAGGTGTATCCACCGAGGAGAGTTTTCAGATCATGATAGCCGATATTATCGCTTTGTGCGAACAAAGAAAACCAGCTTCCGATTAGTCAACTAACCGGAAGCTGGTTTTTTTATCGTTAGAGAAGAGTTAATAAGATGGCTAGTGTTCTTAATTATTTGGCGTAGTAGCCACCATCAATCGGCAACTCGATTCCTGTAATGTAAGACGACTCGTCCGAAGCAAGGAACAAGACGCCGTTCGCGATATCCTCCGCCTTGCCGAGTCGCGGCAGCGGACATTGCGATTGGAACCATTGACGCATATTCTCGTCGTTGAACATATCGATCGTCATCGGCGTTTCGATAAATCCGGGATGGACGGAATTGGCCCGAATGTTGTAGCGGGCGTAATCGACCGCAGTCGCTTTGGTCAGCATCCGTACAGCACCTTTGCTTGCCGTATAGGGACCCGTACCGCTGCCCCCGGTCAGTCCGGCAATAGACGAGATGTTAATAATGGAGCCTCCGCCCGCTTCAATCATTTGCGGAATGACATATTTCTGGCCGAGGAAAATGCTCGTCAAGTTAATCGACATCGTCTTCTCCCAGCTCTCGATTGTCAGCTCTAGAAATGGCGTTGCATTGGAAATCCCGGCATTGTTCACAAGAATATCGATCTTGCCGAACTTCGCGATCGTCTCGTTTACGACATGGATCCAATCCTCTTCGGAAGCAACGTTATGCTTGAAACCGATCGCTTCGCCCCCGATCTCGGTAATCTCACGAACGACCTCCTGAAGCTTGTCCTCTTGCAAATCCGTAATCGCAACCTTCGCACCTTCCTTAGCAAACAACAGAGCGTCTGCTTTTCCCATGCCTCCGGCCGCACCTGTAATAATCGCTACTTTGTTGGACAGTCTCATAAGATGTGCACCTCTTCACGATGTTTTTGAATAAAATGATAGTTAAACTATCATATTCTGAGTATACGAGACTTCTTAGCGTAATGCAAATCCATTTCATAACACGTTATAATGGAAACACTCATGAGATACTGAGATGAGATGCAGCATTCAAACACTAAACAGATACAGATCATATAAGGTGAGAGGTAAATGGTTATGGAATCAACTGGACTGCGTGAGAAGAAAAAAAATGCGCGATACCGCAGCATCGTTAATAAAGCGGAGCAACTGTTTCTAGACAAGGGGCTGGACCATGTCCAAATGCAGGATATCGCCGATGCGGACGGCATTGGAATCGCGACTCTGTTCCGTTATTTTCCCAAGAAAGATAAGCTGATTGTAGCAGTTGCCGTCGCCAATCTGGAGAAGAACATTGAAACGTACAAGGAACTCGCGGGATCTAACCAAACGGCGTATGAAAGACTCGAGCAAGTTTTAGATTTTTTGACAAAAGACGATCAATTACAGAGTGCGGTAAAGTTCCGGGAAGCGTTCGAAAGCTACGCCTCCTTCGCCAAGAGTCCACTCGATGATATTCAGGATTATATCGACACACAGAAGGAAATTGCCCGGATCTTCATGAGCATTATTGATGACGGCCGAACCGATGGTTCCATCCGGACCAACATCCCCGTGAAAGAAACGCTGATCACGATCATTAACGCTTATGGAACGTTCGGCAATAATATTGCGTTGAAATCCCCTATCTCCTATCTCGAGGACGATATTGCCCCGGCCAATCAGCGGCGGATTTTGAAAGAAATGCTGCTTACGTATATTCGCCCATAAAAAAACAGGCAGTTCGTTTAGAACTGCCTGTTCGCTTTACCGCTGAAGGCGGGCGGTATGATTTCCATTGCGATTACATTTCATCTTCCTCATTCAAGCAAATCTCAATAAACTCAAACAAACTGTTGGCTTCGACAGAGCGATTGCCCCAATCATGCCAACAATATAACATTTGTCCTACCGTCCCCGATTCGGATGGATCCGTATCGATGCAGAGATAATCCCCGCCCCCATTCTCGGCAATCGGAATCCACTTCGAGTGCCATAGGTACGGCTTAATTCGAGGATCATTCGAAAGCTCCAAACCACCATCGGGATCAAACTCTTCCTGCATAAAATTCCAGTTATCTATAATGTTCGAAATTGGTGAAAGCGTAAGATTTCGTAAGAAGGGGTTGCATCCGATATTCCATACTTGTCCGTTATAAATCGCGTACAGTACTTTCAATTGTTCAGGCATCGTGATGGATAACGTCTGTTCTAGCCGCTGAAAATCCTCTTCGTTCGCACCGGGTTGCAAGTTCATGGATGCCATGAAGTTCGCATCCGACTTTGAACCTTTCTCGATTATCCGTTTCCATAGCTGTTCCGCTTGATTGACCATCCTGTTCTCCTTCTCATCACTAGTCGATACGTGCCATAATCCACTCCTGCAGCGTCAGGTTGCGCTCTTTCGCCCGGCGTGCCCAATCCTTCTTCTTGTCTTCTGTAAGGAATAAGGTAACCGGCAATAAACCGGTATCAATGAGCGTCCCATCGTACTTCGAAATGATTTCTCCCGACTTCATGAACAACTTCAGCTTATCAATAAGATCCGGATGCGTAGCAGGCATAACCCCGGATAACACGCACTTGCGAACCTCAACCGTCAGTCGCCCGTCGGCATTGGTGAGCTTCATATTGGCTGGACCCGCATGCTTAAATAACTCTTCTATTATCGAAAAAATGATGGAGTCCGGCGATTTGGGCGCCGGGAATTCAAAGCAGGCATAGCCGTATCCGTTCACCGGTTTACGCTCCGTAATGGAAAGTGCCGGCTGCCAGCCTTGTATTACGGCTTCATCATACGTCAACAACTGATCTTCATTCGTTCTGAGCTTCGCTTCAATCTTACGGTTATTAACTCGTTTCAGCTCGACGATTCGGGCTATCTCCCCGTTACGAGCGAAGGGTTGATAGATGAACAGTCCCGTGCGTTTATCATATACCGTCTCGGATTTGCCGGCGTCCGGATTTTCTCTTCTATACCGCTCTAATTCTTCTTCCTTAATAAAGTACGTTTTCTTCCCGCGGTATTCCTCTTCATAGTACGCAATCCATCCATCACGGATGAGCTTATGGACATAAGTAGTCGATCTGCCGATTCGCCTTGCAGCCTCTACAGAGGTTAAATCTTGTTTGACATAATTGTTCTTGAATTCGAGAACATCATCCAGACGAAACCGATAGCCTCCGTCTCCACGGTGCGTCGACCGGTTGACCGGATCTAATCTCTTCTCCGGATCTTCATGATTGATGATCTTATATAGCGATGTGGACGTAATCCCAATCTCTTGAGCCGCTTGCGTTAAGTTGATGTATTCGATCATTTTGGATTGTACACCTCTGGCCTAGTTGTATGTATGGATAAACTGATATTGGTCTTATTCATTTTATCATAGTTATCTACTACCTGTCTTAATCTATGGAATTAAAATACTAACTCTATACTTTATCTTTAACTTCACTTAACCTTCATACTTTGAGATCAGATTTGTTATGTTTTAGTTTTTTATGTCCAAACAAAAAGAATGTACGGTTATTTGTTTTTCATTTATAATTTCAATTTCGGCGTGTCTAATTCGTTAACGAAAGTTATAATAATATTATTAGAAATAATCTAACTTAATAAGGCGGTAATAAAACATGAACGATTTGCTCAATTTAGATCAATCATCAATGTTTATGTCTCCCGCTCTATCGAATTCCTATACTACGGATAAGTTAATCACTGAATTATTGAATAACAGTCATTACATAGGTTTGCGGGAGATCGTATCTCAGGATGAGGATGAGGAAGGCAATTACAATTATTCCCGAGTGTCGAATGTAGGCATGGTGTATTTGTATGTTCATAATAGGGAGAAAGCGAGAAAGGCTAAAACGAAGGAAGATTACACGAGGATGCTGCTTGCTTTTTTGCAATATACAGCGGCGGTTGGCAAAAGCGACATTCGGCAGTTTGCCCGATTCGACATGGAGGCGTTCCAGCTTCATCTTGAACAGCGGTACACGAAATCGAGCACGCTGGCGAAGAAAGTGGTCATCGTGCATTCCTTTCTTAGCTGGTGTTATGAGGAAGGCTATTTGAGCAAAAATATTGCGCGCGGACTTCGGCCGGTGAAGCTCGTGAAAGAGGAAATTCCGGAACGGGATATCGACGAATTGGATCTGAAGGATGCGATCTTATTTTATAAGGATAATCCGAAGGTGCAGTCCCTCCTCCTCATCTTAGCGACAAGCGGTATGCGGTTGAATGAAGTGATCACCCCCTGTTGGAAAGATTTATACTGGGACCGGCGCCAGAAGAGACACTATCTGATCACTCGCACGAAGAGGGATAAAATCCGGCATGTTCATATCAAAGATTATGCACTCAACGTCTTGCTTGAATATCGGAAACGAGTCGGACTCAGCACCGAACTGAACAGCGAAGACGAAACTCCCTTCTATCCGAACCGGTACGGGCAGCGGTATACGTTATCGAGCTTGTCCTCCTACCTGTCGAAGTACATAGCGGCCGCTGGACTTACGACCATTCATGGGAACCGGGTCACGCCGCATTTTATGAGACATTATTTTGCTCAGACGGCTTATGCGAAAGGCGCTCCGCTCGATTGGATCTCGGAGACGGTCGATCACTCTTCTACGAAGATAACGAAAGATAACTATTTGAGCCGGCAATTGAAGAAGGATCGCGATGTGAGCGATTATGTCGATCTGGAAATGTAATTCGAGTTCGTTAGTTTAGCCATATGAGCGGCAGTTTGGGGCCTAAGAAGCCCTGGGCTGTCGCTATTATTTTATGGGACAAGGCATTCACACAAGTATGTCTTCTATCAGTTGCATATAGTATGCTGAAAGAAGGTGTATCACAATGTCAAGATTACTGGATGCAAGAACATCACAAAATGCAAGCTATCAACAATCCATTAGTTCGCCGACTCCTACCACTCCAGCGATATTCGGACAAGTAGGATTGCAATGTATAAATCCTGGTGGATCGATTCGCGTTCAATTTACGGCGACAACGACCATTTCGTTTCCAGGGGCCGCAACCAACTTAGCTGTCTTTATCTATATCGTAAGAGGAACGTTGATCTCCGACCCATTGGTGTACTCTGCAACCCTTACCTTACCCGCAACAGCGCCAGTGGGCGGACCCACGATTATCCCTTTTAGCGTTACGGGTTCCGACTTCAACGTTCCCGCTCCTCTTAACAGTCAACTAACGTATTCCGCATTTATAAGTTCCAATAGTTCTTCACCGCTTCGGGTCGGTCCGGAAAGCTTGAATGCCGCTGCTTATTCGGACTTTTAAGGGATATAAAGGCAGCCGAGTCAATCTCGGCTGCCTTTATGCTTTTATCTATCCCATAATATGGTCTCAAATACCAGAGCGAGATGTATTAAACAGCAAATACATTTTTAATCATATCCTCGAGTTCCTGTTTCAACTCGCGTTTATCTTGGCTTATTTTGACGGCGATAGTCTCTAACAGCTTACGCTCGGGTTTGGAGACGGCTTGATCCGAGCAAGCAACCAGTTTAAGCGCGTAATAAATAGTCTGTTTTGTTTCAATGTCCTTCAACTTATCGAACGCTTTGAGAAACTCCGATTCGTAAATTTTGATGCGGCTGAACCTCGCCTTACCGCTCTGCATTCCAAGCTTCTATATATGCATCAATAGATGGATAACGATCGTCTTTATTCTGACTGACCGCTTTCAGTGCGATCGCATACAGGCCTGCATTCGCCTCCCACTTGTCGAAGGAACGTTCCGTACCGCCTCCGAACAACTGGAACGCAGTTGCGCCCATTACAAACACATTGGACCGTTCATCGATCCGCTCACCGAGCTGGAACTCTTCCGGTGACATGAACCGGCTCGATCCCCACATGCGTCCCATCGTATTGATAACGGGACTCTTCCTATAAAATTCAATGTCGCAGATCATGGTCCGTCTCGTCTTAAAGTCATACATAATACTGCCATCATAGAAATCAAGGGCAATGTAACCTTTATAGTTCACATGAGAGTGGAACGAGAGAATCACCTGATAGATGCTCATTTTATCGTCTAACGGTAATGCGGTGATTCGTTCATGAGCAGCGTATTGCCGGCCCATGCATTCTCCTTCGAACCATTCATTTACGACGAGATATCCGTCCTTTACTTCCTTATGTTCAATAATGTCGATAAGATTTGGATGACGCAGTTGTTCATATATGTTCAAAGTCGATTTCAATCGTTGTATAGCTTCTTCTTTGGTAACACTGCTTCTCTTCGTTGCTGCTCCTGCCAGCTTCAAAAACAGCTTTCTATTATCGTTATGTACACCGAAGCATAAATACCCGGAGTCTTGATCGTCAAAAACAGCAAAAACACGGCCGTATTCGGAAAGAAAATCAAAATCAAACGGTTCTTTTAATTCGAATGAGACACCATTGACTATTTTGTTAATCATCGATCCTCCTGACATCGTATTCAGAGGAATATTATACCGTATTTTAATAGGAAGGAAAGCGAAAAAAGACTACGATTCTCATCGCAGTCTCATAAATTAATAACATCGATATTTAATGCTACTAATAGTCTGATTCCATAATCATAAGATCCATCGCTAATTGCTGCAAACCGTACAAATAATCCTGTCGCCAATCGCTGGCGAGCAGTACCGGCAGATGCTCCCGCGGGATATACGCAGCGCTCTTCTCCTTAATCTTTGCAAGCAGAGCATCATCGACTTCATCATCACAAAAGATGACGGCACTCGGATTCGTAATGGCTGCGAACGTGGCGACTAGACGGCCGACGGAGTCAATCTGCTCATCATCTGCCAATACGGTTCGGCGATAGTCGTCTCCTTGCAACAGCGCTTGCCGGAATGACCGGCTGTCATATTGCGGAACGAACGAAATCTCGCCCGAGAAAGAAGTGTTCCCGCGAACGACGTCGCCGTTAATCATAATACCGGAGCCCGGGCCGTTCTGGCCGAAATAGAGATAGACGAGCGATTCGTTCTCGATCTCCATATTCGAAGCATATCCGAGAACCGAAGCATTCATATCGTTCTCGATGACGACTGGGATTTGAAACCGGGATTCGAGTGTCCCTTGCAGATCGTATCCGAGCAACTGCGGATATGGCGGGATAAAAATGATTCTGCCGTCTTTGACCGCACCTGGCACGCCGATCGCAATAGAACGAAGCCGCGGATATTTCTCGATCAAGGTTTCGATCAGATCCTCCAGTACATGGGCTCCCTGCTGCAGAATGCTTGGCATTGTTCCTTCTTCTTTGATCTCCCCGATACAGTCGAATATATTAAACGTCGTTTCGTTTTTCTCGACGAAAATGGCCAATCCAAGCATATATTCAGGATCGTACGTATACCGTTTGGCTCTCCTGCCGCCGCTGGAATCATCGTCGCCGGAATATATAATTTCCCCGTCAGCCTCCATTTGGGCGAGAAACTTGCTGATCGTCGGGAAGCTGATGCCGAGCCGTTGGCTGAGCTCCGCTTTCGTCGCGCTTCCGAGCATAATGAGCGCAGCACGGATGCGCTGAATGATCGCTTTCTTCTTTTCTTTCGGCGATGTATATAAATCCGTCATGAGGATCATGCCTTTCATGGTTGAATAGTTCTTACTTATTAAATCAATTTAATAAGTAAAGTTATTTTAGCAGAGATAACAGTTAGGAGCAATATGGAATGATGCTGTTTCTTTATGTTGCGACGTTCTAACAGACTAGCCCGGAGAAATTCGGCCTTATGATGCACAACTACATGTTACCATTATTATGTAACGAAATATAATCGCGTAAAACCGCTGCACAAAGAAACAACCATCATCCGATGGATAATGGTTGCTTCATTCCTATAATGCTTAAAATGTTTCTGGATCGGCAAACAGGCGCGTACAGCGGTTGCACATCATCAGATTATCGTTGCGCAAATAATCGCGGAAGCGAACCGCCCGTTCCCCTTCCCAAATCTGGTCGAACCGATCGTGATTAATGTTGCCCAGCTTGTAGTCGGGCAGATCGATGCAAGGGTATACATCGCCTGTCCGGCGAATAATGAGCTCGTGCCAAGGCGCAACGCATTTGGACCGGCCGAATACATTGTCAATGTCCGTGTAATAGTCATGAATATCGACGTAATCGGAATAATCGACGCCTTCCGCATCCCAGATCGCCTGCAGATCCTTTTTCAGCCATTCGGTATCGATCGGAATCGACTCTTCGACAAACCCCTGCCACGCGGGAGACACATCGCAGTCCAAATGCTCTTTCATCTGATGCGCATAAGCGAGCCCTCTATCCTGCGTCGTGTACAGCAGCGGGGCAAAATTAACCGAAATATCCCGGCGTTTAGTCCACGGGTTCTTCGTATCATGAAGCACGACCGTCGCATCCTTGAACCGTTCCCGAAGTGTCGGGATAAAATCCTTAGCGCTCTTGTAATTGGAGGTAGAGAGCACCATGTTGACGCTGATGAATGGGAACATCTTCTTGCGCCGCTTCTTCTCGGCGATCAGCGCCTCGATGTTCTCGCAGATCGTCTGGTAGCTGCCCTTGCCTCGAATTGCATCGTGGTACTCCTCTGGACCGTCGATCGAAATGTTCACGACAACCGTGTTGTCGATCAAGAACGGGATCCGTTTTTTGATCAAGGAGCCGTTCGTGTTCACGTATACATTCATTTTCTTGCTGCGCAGATGGGAGACCAGCTCTTCGAAATGCTTGTACAGCATTACTTCGCCCCCGGTCAGAATGACTCCGATCGGGTTGCGTCCCTTCGGCACCTCGTCAATAAACCGTTTCAGCACCTCAATGTCGAGCTGTTCGCGGATGACACGTTGAGGCTCTTTGAGTGCCCATCCCGTATCGCCCCAGATATGACAAAAGGAACAACGGTAATTACAAATCTCAGACGGAAAAATCGTTAGTTGTTTGAGTACCGGCGTCAGGCTTTGCACATGCTCGACTAGCTTCTCTTCCCGAAGCGCTCCGGCATTCGTCCACATTAGGCGCCCACCTTTCCCTCTATTTAATATGGTTAAGTGTTATTGCAGGTGCTCCTGATTCCTAAAGTGCATTAGCTTACGTTGTGCTTGCCATGGTCGACTCGACATATCGACTAATGTTGTTGATGGTGAGGAAGTTCTGATACTGCAAGTCGTCGTCCTCCCATGAGACACCGAACTCCATCTCCAGAGCGAGTACGAGCCGGATGAAAGTGACAGAGTTAACACCGAACTCAGACAAGTCGTCGTCCGGGCCGATCGTTTCGATTCGATCCCCTTCATCCGCCAATACGTCCTTCAACAAATCCATTACCTTGTCTCGAATTTCTGCTGTCATATCGATTCCTCCTAAGTTCATTTCAAAGTCCGTTCTGCACTTGTATCGAGCTTAGCGACGATCATTTGCTGGAGCATGCGCTCTTGTTCCGCAATCCGCCTGAGCCGCTCTGCACCAACCTCGAAAGCGGCTTGCCGGTAAGCGTCGCCGTACATATACCGAGCCATTCCTTTGCGAACATATTCCCAATCTGCAAGTATCCCGCTTAGAACCGCCCGTTCTTCCTCCGCTTCAGGCAGCAGCGCATCCAACCGATAGATCTCGACTCGCTTGGCCGTCGCCGCATCATTCAGAAAAGCAACTAACCGGTCCACATGAGTCCGCAAGCTTTCCTCATCAGCCGTTATCCTGCAATAGTCGGCAATGAAACGGTCGAGTACTGCTGCACTGTCCGCCAATGTGTGTCTGCCTTCGTGCCAGGTTCGGGCCCATTGAACAGCCGGATCGGAAGCGGATCCCGTCGGCAAAGGCGCAGGAGCAAAATAATAATGCGTAGCTTCGTGCTGACCGGTACGGACGTACCGGTCCATGAAGCTGTCGAACGCGCGGGTCAGGTCATCGAACGGCAGTGTTCGCCTTCGATACGACAAATTTTCCATCCGGTCATGCTCGACGATGTGGAACAGTCTCTCTCGCCGGTCAAATCCGAATATAAGCAGCGTATGGTCGATATGCCGCTTACCGTATGCATCCTGCCGAATCGGCAGTTCATGGCAGTCCACCCAGACGACAGCCGGTTGGCCGCCAGCGAGACCGTCCAGCAGTTCCCGAACAATATCATCGCTGCCATACCTTGTCTCTGCACGCACACCCGATTGAGCGAAGATCGCTTCCATCGTCTGCACAGCGGAATAAGTTGCAGCGTATTCGCCGTCTGCTTCCTCGTACACGACCAGGTCATTGGCCAAGAATGGCACTATACTTCGCCCGAAGCTGCGGATTACTGGGAACATCGAATTGTAGAAGCAGTTGCGGTAGAAGATGTCGTTAAACGGTTCGATACCAGGCAAAATCAGCGTCTCCGGAAGCGGTGCAGAACCCGAATGCTCATCCATCAGCGGTTCCACCGTTCGGGATACCGTCTCTCTTGCGGATAACGATGATGTTGCCGGTAATGAACGGGAGACTCGCTCGCCCGCAGGTATGGCATTCATCGTGTCGATTGCGTTCATCTCGCCACCGGATTGCCGGATATAGCGGGAAAGTGCGTTAATCGTACGATGTTGATACAGATCGTCCGCGTCAATCTCGACACTGCGGCGGGCCAGTTCTCTCTCCAGCTCGATTGCAAGCAGCGAATGGCCGCCGAGCTCGAAGAAGTCGTCATCAACGCCGAGCTCCGTTATGCCCAGCAAGCTTCCCCACAATTGCCCCAGCCGGTCTTCGAGCGAGCCGGCACCATTCGTTCTTAAACCTTTAACCGTTACTTTCGCCATCGCTCGTTCAGCCGCTCGTTCTCTCGATGGACGAGTTCTTGCTTCGGTTGTGAGCACTTCCGGCTCTGGTCCGATCCAATGCCGTTGGCGCTGGAACGGATATGTCGGCACGCGCACCTTACGCGTCTGCCCGCCTTCGTACATCTGTTCCCAACCAACTTCAGCTCCCGACACATAAAGCTGAGCCAATTCGTTCATAACACTCTCTTCATCGATCATGTCCGAATTCGGACGGGTAAAGAGCTGTTCCAACAATGCATTGGTTTGAGCGCTAAGCTTCCGATGCTCCGAGACGGTCAGCATGCCGGGTTCAGCTCCCTCTCGCTCGCCCGTGATCACTCTGTGGAATCCCTGATATACGCTGCGTTTTCCAAGATCCGAATCAGATGACGCACCGGACTCCCCTTGTTCGAGTTGTTGCTGCAGTTCGGAGCGGTTGCGGAAGACGAGCGCTGCGCGGTAAGCGTAATGCCCTCTTCCCGTATTCGCTGTTGCGCATATATCTTCAAGTGCATCGCTGCTCGAACGTAAAAAACCACGATAGCTGCGCATAAGTGAACGCAGCGCCTCTTCTGACTTGCCGGATAGAGCGAGAATCCGCCATTGCTCCCGTTCCTCTTCGATTGCCTCCGTACGGCTGCAATGAAGCGGTGCCTCCTCCAGCACGATGTGGCAGTTCGTCCCGCTGAAGCCGAACGAACTGACTCCGCATCGGCGCGGTGTGCCGTCCGTATCCCATTCCTGCGGACGGTCAACGACGTATACGGGCGAGCGCTCAAAAGCGATGTTCCGGTTCGGCCGCTCGAAGTGAAGCGTAGGCGCCAATTGCTTATGCAGAAGGGATGCGACAGCTTTGGCAAGCCCGGCTGCACCGGCAGCGCTGTCCAGATGGCCGATGTTCGATTTCACCGAGCCGATCGCGCAGAACTGCTTTTTGCCCGTATACCGCTCGAATGCCCGCTGGATACCGTCCACTTCGATCGGATCGCCGAGCTTCGTGCCCGTTCCATGTGTCTCGATATAGGTGACGGTCGCCGGATCGATCGCGGTATTCTTCCAAGCCTGCACAATGACTTTCTCTTGTGCGACCGCATTCGGAGCGGTAATGCCGGCGGATGCGCCATCCTGGTTAATAGCTGAACCTTTGATAACCGCATACACCCGGTCTCCATCCGCCAACGCTTGCTCGACCGGTTTGAGCAGCAAGGCGACTGTGCCTTCGCCCCACACGGTCCCGTCAGAATCGTCATCGAATGCTCTCGTCTGCCTATGGGACGATTCGATGCCGATTTCGAACACCCCATCAACCGGCATCAGACAAGCCTTCACTCCGCCTGCAAGCGCCATGTCGCATTCGCCGCTGCGAATCGCCTGGCAAGCCAAATGGATGGCAACGAGCGACGAGGAACAGGCCGTATCCACAAGGAATGCAGGCCCTTGCAAATCAAGCATGTACGCAATTCGGCTTGCAATGAGAGATGGCGTATTGCCTGCTCCAGCTGCGTGGATTAACGACGGGAATTTTTTCGTAATGTACTGCCCATAGACTGGCCAATCCGCGTAGCCGAGATAAACACCCGTTCGCGTGCTTCGGATTTTCCCGCCTCCGTACCCGGCATCTTCAATCGCTTCCCAGCTCGCTTCCAGAAACATCCGTTGGTTCGGGTCCATGAGCGACGCTTCTCTCGGCGAGATACCGAAAAATTCGGAATCGAATTGGTCCACGTGATCCAAATAACCGCCATGACTGAAGCGGATCTCTTCATCCGGCACGTCAGTGAAATGAGCGATGAACCGGCGTCCGTCTGCCTGTCGCTCATCCGGGTATGCCCGGATCGATTGTTTGCCGCCGATCAGGTTCGCCCAGAACGAATCCAAGTCAGGCGCATCCGGCATTCGAACGGTCATTCCGATGATGGCGATGTCGGTTGCTTCGTCCGCATTGTAATTTGGACGGCTGTCCTCTGTACCCATCGTTGAATCATCAACCGAACGGTTATCTTCCGGCTGAAGAAAGAGCGAAATCTTGGCAATCGTCGGATGACTGAACAAGTCGGCTATTTTCGTTCTGCCGGGAAACTCGTCTTGCAGCTTGGCATGCAACCGCGCAATGAGAATCGAGTCACCGCCCAGCTCGAAGAAGTTGTCGTTAACGCCAAGCTCCTCATACCCGAGCACCGCCATCCATGCTTGTGCGACCTTCTGTTCCACATCCGTGTACGAAGCGCCTTCGGTTTTCCCCTTCAGCTTAACCGGTGCCGTTCGCTTCGTGTTGGCTGATCTCGTCTCAAGCAGCTTCCCGCTCGCGGCCGCTGCAACATCCGAGCGGAAAGGCAGCCGATCGCCCAATTCGAACAGCGCGCTCTCCCGATTCCACTCTCCCACGATAATATGTGGGGCATCTGCGCGAAGCAGTCTTTCGAATGCTTCCATCCCATCTTCGGGACGCAGTATCCGGAACAGCTCTTTGCGCTCATCCGGCTCGGAAGTAGCGGACAGACCCGTCCGTTCCCATGCAGGCCAGCCGATCGAGAGAACTCGGCCGCCTTCCGCACGGCGTGCAGTTGCGTAAGCATCCAGCCATGCGTTTGCTGCCGTATAAGGGCCTGAACCGACGCCGCCAACCAACGTAATCGCGGAAGAGAATAGAACGAGAAAATCCAAGTCGTCCGGTAGAGTCAACTCATCAAGCAGCCGAGTACCTTGAACCTTAGCTGCGGTAAATGTATGGAAGTCCTTTTCCGTTAGAGCGGTTAAATAATTCCCGGCACCGCTGCCTGCCGCATGCACGATTCCGTTCACGCGCCTATATCGCCGCCTAAGAAGCTGCAGTGCTTCTTGCAAAGAGCTTTCATCTGCAACATCAGCGCTAATAATGTCCACGCGAGCGCCATTCTGTTCTATGCTGCGAATGTTCCTTATCCGTTGCGCATCGGATGATTCTGACTGAACGGAAACGATATGATCCCACGCCTCGCGGGGCGGGAACGGTGATCGATTCAGCAGCGCAATCGTTACGTCGCCTTTGGCAGCGATCTGCTGTGCGATGCGAAGACCAATGCCGCCAAGCCCGCCGGTCACGAGATATACACCTTCCGAACGCCAAGTGTAAGGCGCTTCGTCTTCCGAGAAGTTATGCAGTTCGCACATTCGTTCTACATATCGCTTCCCGCTTCGCCAAGCTGTCGAATAAGGCACGGCATTGTCCTGTTCCCGTGTTATAGCGGCCGCAAGTCCGTCGACATCATCTGCCCAGCAGCCGTAATCGACCGTGCGAACTTGAATGTGCGGCATTTCCCATTGAATCGCCTTGCCCATTGCGAACAGCGCAGCTGCATTCCGATTCGAACTCTCTTCGTTTCCGATGACCCGATATACACCAGCAGCAGCAAGGATAAGTCTTACCGGTTTATTGTACTTCTCTGCCTTCAAAGCCCGCAGCAGCCCTAGCAACCGGCAAGCTTCACTGTTCAAGCTCTCGATGGCGTCAGCTTCTTCTCCGTTAAGAAGCAGTACCATTGTACGCCCATCTGCCCCGTCCGATTGCTGGAAAAGCTGATGAAACTCCGCTTCCCATGCTTCGATCGTCGCCTCAGTGCTTACAGCGAGGCCGGTTGGCACTGCAGACAGAACCATCTCTGTTAAGCCGGGCTCGAGCGCATCCGATTGCCGTGCTAATGCTCGAAGTCGTGCCGCCGCACGAGCGATAAGGCCACGGTTGGTACCTGCGATGATGTCCGGCAGCCGGCAGGCTCTCGCCGTAGTCCGATCCGCAGTAATCGGCAGCGGCTCCTCCCGCCATTCCAACCGATGATACATAGGAATTGCAGCCTTCGGTGCATCATCCTCAGGCAATCGAATCCAACACCGCTGCCGCTCGAACGGTGTTGCGGGAAGGTTCACTCGAGCCGCATTCCGTTCTTCATAAAGCCGCTCCCAACGAATGTCGGCACCCGCTTCATACAGCCTGCTGAGCTCTCGGACCGAATCCGAATAGGTTTCCTGCCGTAGGCGTTCTAGTGCTACAGCAGCTAACCGGTTCGTCTCACCGTCTGAGGTGACCGGTCCGTGAATATGCACGGGATTCACTCGCCGCAGCGACGCGGACATCTCCTTGCGATCCCTTGCTAGAACTGCCAGTCGGTATGGATAATGGCCGCGGCTTGTGCTGGCAGTATGACAAATATCAAAGAGGCTAACATCGGAATTCGTATCCAAGTAGTCGGCATACCGTGCGGCTAATTCAATCAAAGAGGCCTCCGAACGCGCCGAGAGCGGCAACAGTTCTAGCCTTCCGCTCGATACGAATAACGACGGTTCCGCAACCGCAGAATCAGGCTGAGGCGCTGGTGCTTGTTCCAACACGACGTGACAGTTCGTCCCGCTAATGCCGAATGAGCTGACCCCGCAGCGGAGCGGGTTATTTCCTTCCTCCCAGACTTCCAGATGCGTATTGATATACGCTGGGGAATCGACGAAAGAAATCGCGCGGTTCGGCCGTTCGACGTGCAGTGTCGGGAACAGCTGCCGGTGCTTCAGCGACAAAACGGTTTTCAGCAGACCGGCGATGCCAGCTGCATTGTCCAGATGACCAAAGTTGCTCTTAATGGAGCCGACGGCACAGAACATTTTGCGGTTCGTGTATCTCGCGAACGCTCGGCGAATGCCCTCCAGCTCAATCGGGTCGCCAAGCTTGGTGCCGGTGCCATGCGTCTCGATATAGCCGATGGTGTCAGGCGAGATGCCGGCTTGACGCCATGCTTCCGCAATCACATCCGCCTGTGCGTCCGCATTCGGAGCCGTAATTCCGACCGAGCTTCCGTCTTGGTTGACGGCGCTCCCCTTAATGACCGCATATACCGGATCGCGGTCCAGCAGCGCGCGGGCGAGCGGCTTAAGTACGATCGCGACCGCCCCTTCGCCCGTCCCGGTTCCGTCTGCCTCATCGTCGAATGTTCTTGTTCTGGCCGTAGACGATTCGATACCGACCTCGAAATCCCGGACAGGCAGCAGATGGAGTTGAATACCGCCTGCAATCGCCTGATCGCATTCTCCATTTCGAATCGCCTGGCATGCGAGATGAACCGCGACTAGAGACGACGAACAAGTGGTATCGACGAGTAAGCTTGGGCCCCGCAGGTCGAGCAGATAGGACAGCCGGCTGGCGATGATCGGCTTGACGTTGCCTGGCATCGCCATGGAAGCCGCTTCCGGCTCCGCCTGGTCGATCATCCGTTTATACTCCGAATCGGAGCCGTAGCCGACATAAACGCCCGTTCTGCTGCCGATTAGACGGCGGCCTCCCATACCGGCATCTTCAATCGCCCGCCAAGCCGTCTCCAAGAACAGCCGCTGGTTCGGGTCGAGCAGACTTGCTTCTTTGGGCGACAGTTTGAAGAACGTATAGTCGAAGCGGTCGATCATCTCGAGGAAAGCTGCTTCACCGTAGCGAAGGCTGGCCGGATCGGTGCCAGCCGCGCGGAAGTAACGGTCCGTGTCCGCCCGGCGTGATTCCGGCAATGTCCGAACGGCGTCGGTTCCTTCCCGCAGAAGCTGCAGCAGCTCCGACTCGTTCTCCGCGAGTGGCAACTGCATTCCAATCCCGACGATCGCAATATCCGATTCCGCGGCTTTTCGTACCGCAGATGTTGAACTATCTTCTTTCCCTCTGCTTTGCAGACGAACCGTTCCGAAATCCATTCCGATCACCTCCCGGTTGCAGCCGCCGTTCGATCCAGGCTAGCTGTTGCCTCTGCGTATTCCGGGAACAAGCCGCCGGTTCCCGTCCGGGCGATAATTTCATGCAGACGTTCCTTCGCTTCGCCATCCGGTACGCCTTTCGTTTCGAAGATTTGAACCAGTGAACGAATCGCTTCGCGCATTTCATCCGGCTCTGGTTGCCGCAAGTCTGTATCCAGCTGTTCCTGAATTGCTTCGATCGTACGATAGGGCTCAATAACCCCCTCGCGGTATGCCTGCTCATCCCAGTTGCGGTTGCGGGTAGCAGCCGCAGCGGTTAAACAAGCGGCAATAAAGCTTCGCGATCCTGAGCTAACAGAACTTACAGGCTTCAGCTTCTCTCGAAGCTCGTCCGCTTGTGACGGTTTCTCGAACGAGTAGGCGTGAATGCCAGGTGTATTAGCTTTGGATAACCGGGTTAACACCGTTTGCGGTCCCAATTCAATGGCTTGGCTGACCCCTGACTGTTCTAGATACTTCATCGTCGCTTCCCAGCGGACAGGCGAGACGATCTGCTCGACCAAGCGGCTAGCGATCTTATCCGGCGATTCATGCGGCTGAGCCGTGACATTGGATAATACTGGCCAGCGGGGAGCCGTTATAGCCGCCTCGCGTACTGCCGCTTCCAGTTGTTCAGCAGCCGAGATCATCAGCGGACTATGAAAGGCTGCCCCGACGTTCAAATAAACCGTCTTTGCTCCGCGGCTCTCTAATTCAGCAGCAGTGCTCCGAACGGCTTCGGCCCGTCCGGAAATAACCGTCTGCATCGGCGAGTTGTAGTTTGATACGACCACTTCCGCACCGGGGGCATAACGCAGGATACAAGCCGCTTCGACATCGCGGGCATCTATTCCAATAATGGCGCACATCGCACCATCTCCTGTATCCGCAGCCTCCTGCATCAACCTTCCGCGCAGCGCCACAAGCCGAAGGGCATCCCGGAACGTCAACGCTTCTGCGCAAGCGAGTGCCGTCCATTCACCCAGACTATGACCCGCAGCATAATCGGGAGAGCCGCCGATGCGTTCCATGTAGATGCGGTAAGCGGCCACGCCAACGGTTAGAAGCGCCGGTTGCGTGAATTCCGTCCGGGTCAACTGCTGCGTATCCGTTCCCAGCACGATCTCGCTCAGCTTGTAACCAAGCGTGTCGTCCGCTTCCTCGAACACTCGCCTCGCCGTCTCGCATTCGTCGTACAGCTCCTTGCCCATTCCCGCATACTGCGATCCTTGACCAGGGAACAGCATCGCCCATTTACCCATCAATTCCGCTCCCTTCTTTCACATACGAATCGGCGTAATGCAGTCGAAGCTGGTCGATACGAGTCAGACTGTCGGCCATGTCCCGTTCCGATACGCCAAAGTCGATCAAACAAGCGATCTCATCCACTCCCATTAATTGAAGTTCGGCGGCCATCGGCATGCAGGAATCCGCTGTGCCGAATAGGGCACTGTCGTTCCAATACCGTTCGAACGCAGCAGAAGCAATCATTCTGCGGTGCTTATCCGTAATACGGGACGGATCGATGCGGAACTCCCTTGCAATATGCGCCGCATCGAACAACTCGGTCTGTTGCGACAGGTAGCGGAGCATCGGCTCGCGAACCTTATCCCGGACTTCTGTCGGATCGTCACCGAGAAACGTATGCAGCATGACGGTTACGCGTCCATCTGGCGGATAGCCGTTAAGCCGGCGTGCTTCCCGGTATACGGCAATGTGTTCCTTGAGGTCGGCCTTGTCAATTGAATAAAGGGCCGTCAGCACATTCGCTCCGATTTCGCCCGCACGCCGCCAACTGTCACGTGATCTGGCCGTCGTAATCCAAGCGGGCAATTCACGCTGTATGGGAGCTGGGTAGAACTGTTCAATCATCTGATCGCCCTCGCTCGTCGGGAAGGCGACCGGCTCTCCGCGCCACAACCGCTGTAACAAGGCCAGCCGTTCGTACATCGCTTCTCGGTTCTCGTCCCTTTTTAATGCGTACAGGTGCGGAGCAAAAACATATTCCTTCGGATGCCAGCCGTAGGTGAAAGACATGCCGGCCCTGCCGCCTGAGAGATTGTCAACAATCGACCAATCTTCCGCTACGCGGAGCGGATGATGGAACGGCAGCGAGATGCTGCCCGCCCGAATGCCGATCCGCCGTGTTCTAGCAGCTATTGCTGCGCCTACCACAGACGGATTCGGAAACAGGCCGCCGAACCGGTGAAAATGCCTTTCCGGCGTCCACACCGCTTCGAACCCGCGCTTGTCTGCTTCTTCAGCAAGCTCCAGCAGCGCAGCGTATTTGCCGCGCTCCTTCTCCTCGCTGTCGGATGAGAAAAAGAATAAACTGAATGACAGGCTCATGTCGCCACCCCGATTCCAGACAGTTGACGCAAAAGGTCAAGATAGGATTGGATCAGCCATTCCGGTGTTCCACTCCGGAACCGGCCTTTCCAGAAGAGCAGCGTAATGCTTATGCCGTTATCCCCGCTCGCTTGTTCCCCATCCACAACTAGCACCAGCTCGTACAAACCGAGAAGTTCTCGACGGTCATAGCGCTCCAACTCTCTTGAACGGCACATGAATGGTAATGTCTCGAACATTCCACGCTCCGGGATGAACTGTCCAACCCGTTCAAGCGGAATGATGTTCCGTCCGGTCGGACCCGATTGCGCAGCGGTATCTGTACTCGCTTCCGCCAACTGCCGGTTCATGCCCACATGTGCGAATAAACCAGGAAAGTTGTGCAGCGCATCCAGATCCAGACGGATCGTTATCGCTCCCCGGCCGTCATGGACAGCAGTATGGAACACGGACGATTTGCTTCCCGCAGCCTCTGCGAACAGATATCCCCACATCGAGGCGAGAACATCGTAGCGTTCGACCTTGCATTCTGCGGCTAACCGGTTCAACGCATTCGCGATTTCGGACGGCACTTGCATTCTGATCGGCTCGCCGCTGGCAACTTCGGTATTGGATTGCCGTTCGAAGCAATCCTCAGGCAGCGGCTGATAACCGTCGACCGGGTACGATTCCCGGCGCGTCAGCTTCTCATCGAGCCAACGCGCCTGCTTGCCGGCGGTCGGCAGCGAGAACAGATCGGTGACGGTAATACCGGCTGAGAATGTACGTTCCAGCTTCGATTGCAACGTCATGAGCAGCAGTGAATTGCCTCCGATATCGAAGAAATGATCGCCAGTTCCGATATCCGTAAGCTTGAGCACGTCTCTCCAGACCGCAATGACGGATTTCTCCGTCTCGCTGAGCTCTTCATCTCTTTTCCGTCCCGACGGCAAACGGTCCGTGCATTGCAGCAGCGCCTTCTTGTCGGCTTTGTCGTTGCCAGTCCGTGGAATGGCTTGGATCCGGTAGTAGACGGAAGGCAGCATATGGGCTGGAAGCCGGTCTGCAAGATGCTCCCTGAGCTCATAGGCGGTTATCTCCCTTGCCGTCACGAGATAAGCAGCGATTTGCTTCTCGCCGGCTGCATCTTCCGTCGCCATCACGAAAGCTTCCGCGACTGCATCGTGCCCTTGCAGAGCGAGCTCGATCTCGCGCAGATCGATTCGGTAGCCGCGAATTTTCACTTGTTCGTCGGTTCGTCCTTCGAATCGGATCGTACCGTCTTCCTGCCATACCCCGACATCTCCGGTTCGGTACATGGTCTCACCAGGCCGATAAAGATCCGGTACGAACTTGCTCCTCGTCAGCTCCAAATTGTGCAAATACCCTCTCGCTACGCCATTGCCGGATATACAGATCTCGCCCGGCACGCCGATGGGCTGCAGCTTCCCATGCCGATCAGAGATATAGACGTTATAGCCGTCAATCGGCGAACCGATCGGAATGTTCGACTCGATCTTCGGATCGCACCGCCAGTAAGTCGCGCATACGGTTGCTTCCGTTGGACCGTACGTGTTGTAAACACGGGCGCTTTCAGTCAAACGGTCGTAATGTGCTGCCTTCAGTACGTCGCCCCCGCTTAAATACGTGTGCACTTCCGGAACGCCGCCGCGCTTGTTCAACTCACTAAGCAGCAGCGGCTGAACGGTGACGACCGTAACACCGGTCGACTTCAACAGCTCCACGAGACGGTCCGGGTCCAGCACTTCCTCCCGCTGGGCAATGACGATAGCGGCACCGCTCAGAAGAGCAGGATATACTTCTTCAACGAAATGGTCGAAGGAACAGGAAGCCTGCTGGAGTACGACGTCACCAGGACCGATTCCGAATTCCCGCTGAAAGGCGCGTACATAAGCGAGCAGTTGACGGTGTTCGGTCATGACCCCTTTCGGCGCGCCGGTAGAACCGGAAGTATACGTGACATATGCGATCTGATCGGCCCTCAATAATTGCTCCAGAGCTGCCGTCTCTTCTTGATCTTCTTTGTAGGACTCTCCGCTAAGCGTAATCACCTGCCCATTGAACGATGGAGGGACCTCGATGCCGCCTCCGAGCAAGAGCAATTCAGCCGCGCTGTCTTCCAACATATAAGCAATCCGGGCAGGCGCGTAAGCGGCATCGATTGGGATATACCCGCATCCTGCCTTCAACACGGCCAACATGGCGACGATCCATTCGTCCGACCGGTCCGCGAGCAGGGCGATTAGACGATCGCTGCTTGTGAACACCGCTTGCCGGAGTCTGCGCGCCAGGCTTTCAGCCCGGTTGTCGATATCACCGTAGGTGAAGCTCTTTCCCCCGCTGATGACCGCCGTAAGTTCACGGTTCGAGTGTGCCCGCTCTTCGAAAATACGATGAACCAGCTCGTGGCCAATCTTTTCAATCGGCTGGTTGAATACCGTTAATATCTGTTCCCTCTCGGAAGCCGTAGCGAGTTCAAGATCCGCGACCAAGCACTCCGGCTGCCGAACAACTTGATCTAACAGAAACAGATAATGGCCCGCCATCCGTTCGATCTCACGGGCAGACAGGCATGCCGCATCGTAATCGAATTCCGCTGCCCACGTCCCGAATGTGCGAATGCCTAACGTCAGCTTGTAATGTGTCGATTCATCCATTCGGTACCCGGAAGCCTTAAGATTCGCACTCTGCAGTGCCGACGTATCAATCGGGTAATTGTCGAGGACGACAAGCGTCTCGAACAATCCGTCTGCTCCAGCTGCACCGCTCCATGCGGCAATGTCCGTAAGAGGCGCGCTCTCATACGGCTCCCTGCTGCGAAGTGCAGTATCCACGGCGCGGACGAACTGTTCAACCGCAGCATTCTCTTCAATAGCAACCCGAAGCGGAATCGTGTTAATGAATAAGCCAACCATCTCTTCTACGCCCTCGAGATCTGGCGTACGGCCAGATACGGTCGTTCCGAAGACGACGTCTCGAGCACCGCTATACTTGTAGAGCAGCAGCGCCCAGACGGCATACAGCACCGTAGCGGCAGTTACCCCCGTCTGTCTCGCATACTTCGTAAGCAGCTCCGTCGTTTCCGGCTCGAACGAAACCTCATAGCTTTCGCTTGCACGCCGGTGCGCGGCCTCTGTACCTGTCCCGGAACGGAATGGCAGCAGCGCCCGGTCCCCGAATCCCGCCAGTTCGCTCGTCCAATAGGTCCGGTTCGCCACTCGGTCTGCCTGTTTATGCCAAGCCACGAATTCCCGAAACCGGGTTTTGCGCCGGAATTGCGGCTCAGAACCAGCCAAGCAAGCATCATAGGCTAACATAAATTCCTTCAGCACAATGCCATTGCTCCAACCGTCGAATAAAATGTGATGCCAGCTGACGATCATTTCGAAGCCATGCTCATCCAGCTTGCAGACATGTACACGCAGCGGTGCCGATGCAAGATCAACCGGAATCCGCCGCTCGTCCTCGATCTCTTGGTCAACAAGCCGTTCCCTCTCTTCTGCGGATTGGGCCGAACAATCACGTTCCGTAACCTTGACGTTCGCTTCACGCAGCACAATCTGGACAGGATGCTCCAGCTTCTCCCAACGAAATACGGTACGAAGCATTTCGTTCGCTTGTGCCACATGATGCCAGGCGGTACGCAGCGCGTCCATTCGAAGCACTCCGTGTAACCGGATGCTGAGCTGCTGGGCGTAACTTTCTTCATCCCTGCCGCTGCGGTAATGGAACAACAGCCCCTCCTGAGCGGGCGTCAATGCGGTGATGTCCTCAATGCTGGCGCGGTCGAGCTTGGCCGCGTCACTCATGAATATCCCTCCTTCTAGGTTGCGGTTATCCTGCCGCGTTCGCTGGTTCACTCCAGCGGTTGCCGGCTTCGATGCCGATGATTTGTCCAAGCTCAAGCTTGACGATTTTATCCGCTAGACCGAAGTAACGGTCATCATGCGTAATGGCGATGACACATTTGCCGCGCTCTTTCAACTCCGGGAGCAGCGCTTCGTAGAAGAATTGCCGGAACTCAGGGTCCTGATCTGCCGCCCATTCGTCGAACAGATAGACCGGCCGGTCCTCCAAGTAGCTGATGAGCAGCGCGAGCCGTTTGCGTTGACCGGTGGACAAGGCAAGCGTATCCATCGGACCGTCACCGATCTGTACTTTGCCGTTCAGACGGAGCCGCGACAAATGCCGTTCGATCGTCTCGCCCATTGCCGAAGTGTCGATTCCATACAACTTCTCGAATAGATGATAATCGGCGAACACGGCGGAGAAATGCCGGCCAAGCCATTCCGGTTCCTGAGACAGTCCATTCACCCGAACCTCCCCTTCGTCTGGCGCATACAATCCTGTTGCCAGCCGGGCAAGGGTCGATTTGCCGCTTCCGTTGCCCCCGGTAATGAACGTTACTTCGCCAGCGCGGAACGACAGACTGACCGGACCGACCTCGAACGGCGTTCCTTCTTCCCGAGTCGGGTGTCGGTAAATGACCTTCTCCAGCTCCAACGATTGAAAAGGAACGTTCGCTGGACCCGAAGCGGCAGCTTCGGACGACAGCAACGACGATGCCTCGGATGTCTCCGGTTGCTCGCGTCCATCGGACAATTCAGCCGCCAGACCGTTAATCCGGCTCCAACTGATGCGGACTCGGATCATATTCGGAATCGTGCCGAGAATACCGTGGATCGGACCTGTCATATAGAGCAGGATGAAGACGTAAGTTTGGACGGATGCTGCTTTCATCGCAGGGAACAGCACTGGGAACAAGAAAGCGACGACGCCGACGACCAGCGAGAACATCAGTTCGCCGATGACATTCACATTAGCGAATTTCATATCGCCGCTGATGCGCTTGTCCCGGTAAGAGCGAGAACTCGCAATCATGTCCGCTTGGAAATGTTTTCTTTTACCTTCATGAAGCGCCAGTTCCTTGAACCCGGATGTCATATGATGGATGAAGGCGAAGAACACGTTCTGAATATCGCGTGTTTGCTCCCAAATTCGATGTGCTTGACGACCGAACAGGAAGTGCAGGCCCGCCGCAGTAACGATGACGAATAAGGCGACAAGAAGTCCGTATACGCTGATCGTTCCCATATAGACGAAACAGAAGATGAGCGTAACGAGACTGGTGGCTCCGGTTACGACGATATTGGAGAACTCGCTTATCGTCTCCGTGTCGTTGTTAAGCGCAGCTTGAATTTTCCCTTGCTCCAGCCGTTCAAGCCGGCGGAAAGGCGCCTTCAGCACCTTCTCCGTTAACTCCACCCTTTTGTGGTAAACCATCTCGTTCGCCATTCGAATCAATCTGGTACGCACGAGCTTCTGGCCGGCTACGTACAAGAAGATTCCCGCAACCAAATAGAGCAGCAGCCCGCTCGGGAACTTATCGTCATCGATACGTGCAAGCGCAGCATTGACGATGAAGATGATGAGCGCATTTCCGAATCCGCTCGCCAAGCTCAGTACGATTAACGGGAGCATCGATTTGTCTCCAGGCTTAGGCGCTATAGTTGTTAAGGCATAGTAGATACTGAACAGTGCCGCAGCTCCAAAAACCGTCCATGCAGCAACAGGTACCGTGAACGGTGCCCACACGAAGAAAAAGGACCAGGACAATCCCCCGTACAATGCATCAGGAATCCGGAATATGCAATAGGCGAAGCCGGCAAGCCCAACCGCTAGCGCCGCACAAACGCTCAACACTCTGGAAATGCCTCCTGCAAACTTGCGCTCTCTTCTGGCCAGTTGAACGAATGAGCTTGCCAGCTGCCACAGCGTGACTAAGACGACGGGAGCCGCGATGAATAATACGGCAGAAGCAGTCGTATCCAGTCCTTTCCACGTATCTTTGACGGGCTCAGGCATCTTTTTGTCCATAATCAAGCTCATGATGCCGTTACCGATCGTCATGGTATGAATGCTGCTCTGATTGGCCAATATCGCCACGCCTACCCCATCCGCCGGACGAAACACAACGAAGGACGAGAAGTTCGGGTTATTCCCTTCATGAGCAAGTTCCCCTGAGCCTTTCCGGTACACGCCCCAGCCTGCCGCATACGAGGATCCATCCGGATTCGGTGCAACCGTCTCGTCCGGAACATGGGTCATCCGGACGATCTCCGGATCGAGCCCAAGACCGGTCGCTGTGCCAAGCTGGATCTTCAGCCACTTCTCCATATCGGATACGCTTGAGATCACATAGCCTGCTGCCGTATTGCCGCGGTAAGCGGGAGCGTCGTAGGCTCTTGCAGCGAGCAGCCCTGGCTTGTATCCTTGCGCCAACTCGGCTCCATCCGGGACTTGGAACATGTAAGTTCCGGTCATTCCTAGCGGATCGAGAATTTGCTCGCGCATATACTGCTCGAACGACACACCTGCTATTTGCTGAACGATAAACGCAAGAACGTCGTAATTGATCGTCGCGTATTCGTATTTCTCGCCGGGCTCGAAGTCCAATTCCATATTCTCCAAGGTCCGTACAGTACGCTCGAGTGCGCCTGCGTCGTCGGCTTCAGGAATGCTGGCGATAGTCCGGAACGGCACGCCGCTCGTATGATGGATGAGCTGGCGCAGCGTAACCTTAGCCTCCTCTCCCTTATACGTAAAGCGAAGCCAAGGCAAGTATTGGCTGACCGGCGCATCAAGGTTTAGCCGTCCTTCCTCTTCGAGACGGTACACAGCAAGCGCCGTGAAAGCCTTACTCGTCGAACCGAGCTCGAACAACGTGTCCTTCGTTACAGGCTTTTCCGATGCTTTATCCGCCCAACCGTAACCACGGCTTAGCACCGTTTTGTCGCCTTCCACAATAACGACTCCGAGACCGGGAATGCCCGCTTTATCCATCTGGCGCTTAATATAATCGTCGATCTCGTCCATATGCTCGCTTATCGGGGCTGGCGGTGCGGCAACGGCCTGACCGGAAAGCAACAAGGCGGAAGCCACCACAGCGAGCAACAGCATCTGCAACTTTCGAAAACGGAACATCATGACGTCAATGCTTCTCCGCGCTCTGCGGCAGCGAACGCGAGAATGGCGTCTGCGCCGCGCGATGGACCGCCCGCAGCTTCGAGCGTCTGATGAATATACCTGCTTGCTTCGCGGAAGGATGGCTCTGTCATGACACGGCGAACAGCTTCTGCGAGTTCAGACGGCAGCCATTCTTCACCGCGAAGGTAAATGCCGGTCCCTGATTGCTCCACCGAAATCGCGCCGATGAATTGATCAAAGCTTTTCGGCACAACAACCGTCGGCACCTCATTGCACAAGCTCTCGTGGATACTGTTCACTCCGCCATGGGTGACGAAAGCTGTTGCACGCCGAAGCAGTGCGAGCTGCGGCATCGACGGGCGGACGATGACATTCTCCGGAAGCGGACCGAGCCGTTCGGGCGAGACGTGATGCCCAATCGACATGGCGATTTGGACGTCGCTGCTTTTGAACGCTTCCAAGCATTTGGCATAGAACGCTTCCGCATCATTAAAAATCGTGCCCAGCGCAATATACACAAGCGGACGGCCATCCAGCCAATCGAAAGGAAAATCGTCCGGCTCTGCACGAGGCTCGATCGCGAATCCGGTGTGCACGTAGCTGTCATCGAACGATTCATCGTACACCTGGAACTCACGGGACGTCGACACGAGGTTCAGCTTCTCCTTGCTGCAAAAAATATCGTTGATGATTTGCGGTGTGCGAATGCCGTATTTCATCGCGATGATTTGGCTCACCTTGGCTTCCAGTCTGCGGTACACATCCGTCTTCCCTTTGTACTTGGTGTAGAGTGGATCGTTGCCCGCCCGAAGCACATACTCCATAAAGAACTCGGGATCAACGTCTGCCATTTCGTCGATATACGCGAAATAATTGAATAAGGATATGGCCGGCACATGGAGTCGTGCAGCCAATTCTTTACCCCAATAACAGAACGTGTCATGCACGATATAGTCCGGCGCAAAATCCCGCACTTCCTCCAACATCGAATCGACGATGGCGAGGCTGCGCTCCAGAATAAATTCTGCGGTGACGAGGAGAGTCTCAATCCCTCCTCCGTCGGTCGTGCCGAATCCAAGCGGAGTCCGGTAGGCGGCGAATTCTGCGCCTGTGGCTTCGACTCGTTCCCGGAACTGTTCTCCCGTATAATACCGAATCTGTTCTCCCCGATCGGTCAGTTCACGCATAAGTCCGAGTGTCGGATTGACGTGGCCGTGCAGATCAATTCCAAAATAAATTCCTCTTGTCATAATATCCTCCTATGATTGCGGCTTGTTCATTACGTACCTGTCGTCCTTACGGACCTCTTCTCCATTTAGAGCGTTTAACCCCCAAGCCCCTGCATATATGATCTGATGGGAAGATGAAAGCGACAGCAGCTCACGGAACTCATCGTCATAGAAGCCGCCGATGATCGAGAAGCCGAGGCCCATCTCCTCCGTTTTCAGATGAATCAACTGACCCATGGCGCCTCCGTCGATGGTGCATTGCTGATAGAGGGAAAAATCATCATTCGGGATATGCGACATATCAACGGTGAATACAAACATAGCGGAGCAGTCGCGAATAAAAGTTTGGCCTAGGCATATTCCGGCAGTGATGTCGCGGAAATCGCCTTCTTCTGCACAGTCCAGACGGCCTTCCGTGCTGCGGTAGATGCCCGGAGCCAGCCCCTCTATCCCGTTGACAATCATATGAAAATCAGAGTGGAGACCGATCCGCTCAATGAAAGAGACCATGGTGAACAGCTGCTCCGCGGGCAATTCGCAGCGCTGGAAAGCAGCACTGGAACGGCGCTCGATCAGGAGAGGAAGCAGCCGGTCACAACTAGTCCAGTCCTCCGGCAATGCCGCTCGCGTAAGCCAACCTTCCGAAGGCTCCTGAATGGTGCGGTTCACCTTCTTCTGAAACCCTAATATCGGTTCCCAATCGAACAGTTCGGCTTCTACATCGTCCTGCGAATCGCACCGCTCGGAAAGCTGTACGCGCTGGGACAATTTTGTTGCTGCGTCCTCGGTCCGCTCGGCTTCGCGATGTTCCGCGCAAGAAGCTGCAATCATTGCAATCGGAACCTCGTAGCTGTCCAACTTCAACATTGCAGCAAGTTCCTCGGAGCGAAGACGCGTATACGCATCCGACTGCCAGCCAAGCGACCGAAGGACGAGCTGAAGATTGGCCGCGACATGGCCGGCGTCAATCAAGCCGAATCTGTAGCCCTTGTGCGAGTATTTCCAGCATGTTCTCCAAGGGACGATGGTGAGAATAAAACTGACGTCTGCTTCCTGATCTGGCAGCGCATGCCCGTCTTGCTCCGCTGTCTGAGCACCTGCAATCCGATAGAGCGACGCGTACAGCGCATTATAGTGATACAACCCCGGCTCTACCCCCGCCAACCGGCGAACATGGACATACAATTCAACCGGATAGCAGCCTCCCGCCGACGGGTACGACCATAACAGTTCCGATTCGTGTCCGTGGAATTTGACAGAGGTAACGCCAAAAGCCGGCAGCAACAGCTGCTTCAACCATTCGATCCCGTTCATTGCAACTTGCGGATGAGCGGCTTCGCCTTTGCGAATCGTCGTCTTCAATCTGACACACGGTCCGTTGTAGGATTTGAATCGTTCGGGCCGCGGACTCGTGTTGAACCGGTTGCCCGCATATTCATGGCCCCTCGTATATTGAAAGATGGAAAGATGCTCCACCTCGGTTGACACCGGATTGCTCATCATCGATCCCACGCTTTCGGTTTATTCGGCTGGCTCTCTTCCGATCCGCTATAGGTACAAGCTGTCGAGAGCTTCCTGGGACAAGGAGATTGTCTCGAAATCCGACGGCGTATACGCTCTTTCCCGAACGCCGCAGCAATGGCGAATTAACTCTTCTGTTCTTCCCGCGAGGCATCCAGCGACGGCGACTGCCGTCTCGGACCGGATTCTGCGACGGTCATAAGCAATGGTCAATTTCAGCCTGCCGCCAATGACCATAGCTACGATATCTAGAGGAGCAGTAGCTGGATGAACCGGACTATTGTCCGCGCCGGACAGTTCGTCCGACAGCAAGAACAGATCGCCCCCGTTAAGAGAGGAATCTAGTTCGCCGACGTAATTAAACCGGATTCGTTGGCCTTCGCACGGATCATTAAGTGTACGGCTCAGCCTCGTGAGGAGGCCGAAACTTAGACCCCGCGACGGGACTCCGCGCAGCGTTTCCTTAACCGTTTTGATGCTCGACTCCCATGCTCCGTCTTCGGCTGCTTGCAGACGAACTGGATACATGGTTGTAAACCAGCCGACGGTTCGCGATAGATCGATCGACGGATCGGACGGCTCGCGCCCATGTCCCTCCAACTCGACCACAGGCCGTATGATACCGAATACGTCCCGCACAGCCGCAGCAAGTGCGGCAGCAAGCAGTTCTTGAACATTCGTTCCATACGCGGCAGATGCTTGCTTGAGCAATAGCTCTGTATTCGCTTCGGATAACTCCTCCGTCACAACACCTTGGCCTTCGTTATTCGTCTCGTATGCATCCGCTGCAATCAGGATGCATGGCTCATCATCCAACATGGACTCCCAATAATCCCGCTCATGCTCTGCCGCCTCTGCACGACTGTAGAGATGATCTGCCCATCGCTGATAGGAGGTAGTCGCGTTCGGCAACGTAATCGTTTCTGCCAACGCAACATGCCGGTACAGCAAACCGAACTCCTCTAGCAAGACGGACCAAGATACCGCATCGACGGCGATATGGTGAGCGGTCAACAAGATTCGGCGCCCGTCCGTTCCAAGCTCGAATAAACACGCTTTCAAAAGTGCATCCCGGTCAAGACGGAAGCTCGATTTCAGCCTTTCGCCAATCGCCTTCATGCGATCCAACCGAACATTCGCTGCATCATCCGATAAGTCATATTCGGTGACGTCTTCGATCACAACGTTATCGTTGTAAACCAGCTTTCCGCTCGCCGGTTCCAGGTTCAGACGAAGCGAGTCATGACGCTCTACCAGCTTGCGGATGATCGATTCCAGTTGTTCAGCTGTTAAATCCTTGTCCAGCCGAAGCATTACGGACTGAACATAATGATGACGCTCTGTGAACGGCTGAGCTAAGAACCAGTCCATGATCGGTGTCGGACGAAGTTCCCCCTCGCTTCTTTCCTCTGCCTTGTTTCCTTCTGATCCGATTGGCCGCATACAGCCTGCCATATCTCCTAACACAGGGTGAGCCAGAACATCGGCAACCTTGATCACATACCCGCGACTGCGAAGCCGGGATGCGAGCTGAATCGCTTTGATCGAATCTCCGCCGCAAGTATAGAAATGGTCTTGTTCGTCTAATCCCGTCACTTGCAGAACGTCCCTCGCGACAGCAAGAAGCAGGGTTAACGATGGACTAAAAGTCCCGGCTCCTGTCCGTTCAGCCAATGAACGGCTCCGGCTCTGGTCAGGTGCCGGCAGTTGTGAACGATCTACTTTGCCATTCACATTAAGCGGTATGCGATCCAATTCCACCACGTGCGATGGAACCATATAAACAGGCAGACTACTGCCTAGATAAGCTAACAAGTCCGCCGGTTGTTCGGAGTCCCGTACGATGTAGGCGCACAAATATTTGCTGCCGCCGTCAGTCTGCCGGTCAATAACGACCGCTTCCCGGACCAACGGATGTTCGACCAGCAATCGTTCGATCTCTCCTAACTCGATCCGGTAGCCGCGGATTTTCACCTGCATATCAGCACGTCCCGCGTACTCGACCGTTCCGTCTTCCAGCCGGCGTGCCAAGTCGCCTGTCCGGTACATTCGCTCGCCTTGCATGAAAGGACACGGAACGAAACGCTCCTCTGTCGTCCGAGGCAAATTCCGGTATCCGCGGGCCAATCCGTCACCCGTAATGTACATTTCGCCCAGCACGCCCTCGGGAACCGGACACCTATCCCGGTCTAGCAGATGAATACCTGCGTTAGCAGAAGGTATGCCAATGGGAACCGATGCCCGAATGTCCCGGCTCGGATTGTAGCGATGGATCATACAGCCGACTACGGTCTCTGTCGGGCCATATTCGTTGCAAATTTCAATGCGTCCGCCGAAGCTGTCGTGTATCCGCTTGGCCAGATCTGTTCGTAAATCTTCCCCCCCAACAATGAATCGTCTAACAGAGCTATCCCGGTTGTCCCGGTCTTGCAGCAAGCTCAGATGCGACGGAGTAAGCTTAACCACGGTTGCGCGATTGTCGTTCATGATGCGATTCAACACATATTCTTCTTGATCGTCCCGGTATACATCGATCCTTCCGCCCGCAATAAGCGGCGTGAACACGGAAGTGACGGTTAGATCGAAAGCCAGCGACGAATATAACGGGAACACCTCATCTTCGTTACGGGTATACTGCTGCTTGGCCCACCAAATGTAATTGACGAGTCCTCGATGCTCGATCATGACCCCTTTGGGCTTGCCGGTCGATCCTGAAGTGTAGAGGATGTAGGCCAAATTGTCCGGTCCCGCTTGGTTCATGTTCGCAAGAGGTTCTTCCTCGAATAAGCCGGGATCGTCCAAATTGCCGACAGGACCTTCGTAACCAATCCCCTCCGGAACCGGCACATTAGCAAGCAGGAGCTGGCAGCCTGCGTCTGCAAGTACATAACCGATCCTCTCATGCGGATAATCCGGATCGATTGGCACATACGCCGCGCCGGCCTTCATGATAGCCAGAATAGCGGTCACCGTTTCGATCGAATGCCGGACGAATAAGCCGACCGAATGTTCCGGGCCAATGCTGTGCGAGATGAGCCACGCCGCCAAGCGGTTCGACCGCTCGTCTAATTGGCGGTAGGTCAACTTTTTGGCTCCGTATGTGACGGCTATTTTCTCCGGTGTCCGCTGTGCCTGATCTTCGAACAACTGTATGATCGTCTTATCCCGAGGATACTGGGCTTGCGTCGATAAGTATGCGGTAAGCCGCTTCTTCTCATCTGCGGACATCATCGATAAGTGAATCGCTGGCGCAGAAGGAGAGGCAATAATGCCATCGATCAGCGTTGCAAGTCTGCTGAATATTCGGTCAATCTGCGCTTCGTTATGCTCCGAATGCTTGTAATCGATTTCGATTTGTAATTCGCCAGTAGCCGACCAATCTTTGACGACGATCTGCAAAGAATGGAGCTGGCTTCCGCTATGATGCTCGACGACTTCTGCGGATGAACCCGCCCACTCGGTTATAACCTTCGTGTTGTAAACGTTAACGCTAATATTGAACAACGTATCCAGTCCGCGCATCTTTAACTGCAGGTCTGCCACAAGTACATCGTAAGGATATTTCTGATGATAATAGCCCGATGTCAACTCTCGTTGAATCCTCTTCAGTTCGTCAATGACGGACGCTTCACCGTCAATGGCGCAGCGAAACGGCATCGTACTGGTGAACATGCCGACGGTCGCCTTCTCTCTCGGCCCCGTCCGGTTGAATACAGGCATGCCGATAACCGTCTCGGATCGTCCTTCCGTCTTGCGCACGTAGAGCGCGACGAGCAAATGGAACAATGCTGAAAGTGTGCACCCTGCTTCTGTAAGCAGCGTCTTGACCGCATTCGAGCGCGCGGCATCAAGCAGGTACACCTTTCGCCTACCCGCTAACGATTCGGAAGGCGCCGGCGGAGGATCTTCCTGAGGCCACCCCGCAAACTTGTCGTTCCAGAACTCCCTGTCCCGCTGGAATCTGGCAGATTCCAAATAATCGGCTTCGCGCCTGATATAGTCAAGATAGGAAGATTCGGGCTTGTCCAGTGTCAACTCACTTCGAGATAGCCGTTCATACGAGTCCCGGATTCGATCAATCAGCATCGTGCTGGACCAACCGTCCGAAACGATATGATGGACTTGGACGAGGAACCCTCCGTCGTCTTCTGCAATTCGGTACATCGGGAACGAACACAATGGCCCCTCTTCCAGCGAGAACGGTTGGACGGCTCTTTCTTCAACCCATCGCAGCCAATCCGCTTCTGGATCAGTTGATCGGGAAAAATCCACAAAAGACTCCTCTTGATCCATTTCGCTGAACGGAATGAGAAATTGGACGGGTGTTCCTTCCTCTTCTGCGAACCGCAGCCGCAGCGCCTCATGACATTGTTTCTGTTCGCGAATAGCTTGAGCAAGCAATTGGTAATCGAGCGGTCCCCGAATTCGGATGGAACCGGTAATGTTATGCAGCGCGGTGCCGGGATAGACTTGCTCCGTGTACCATACGCGCTTCTGCGGATGCGACAGTGGGTATCGCATGGCGTCCATTTGGCAACCCCTCCAGCATGAGAATAGTAATGTACTCCGATTTATTCGAATCGAAGCCAGGTGTGCTTGGGTCGGTTGTACAATAGCGACGGTTGGAAACGAAAGCTCGTGGGGTTCAAACGTGATGCAGCAGCTAACAAAACAAGTCGTAAAAAATGTCAATTCAGCGCTCATTGTGTGTCTTGTCCAGGCGGCAAATTGGGGGATCATGTCGATGAACATACGTATTTATCCAGATGGTGATTTTTATGATACTTGCGTTTTCAGGAACCAGTCAAGTAATAATTTTCTAGTATAAATCAATGTGACCAAACATTTACAAGCCTATGAAACTCCGCTAAGATAACCTTGATTACCGGAGGTCGCTAGGCGGCCTTTGTACTAGTGAGGAGGTCATGATGAGGATGAAAGTGCTTGACGTTGAACCCGTCAAGAGCGCTGGCGGGGACTGCTTCGACGATGTGATCGTGACCTTGGACGGCTGGTACCGAAGAGGCTATCAGCTCATGTACGCGAACGCCTTGAAATTCGAATGGGCGCCTCCTTCGCCGGGGGCTACATTCGGCAGCCGGATGCAGACTGGGGTTGCAGATACGATGACGCTGCTGGGTCAATTTCATGGCTTCGACACTCGGGTGATCCGTAATCTCTCTCCGCAAGAGGGATTGGATCTCATACGTGAACAACTAAACAAAGGAAATCCAATCTGTCTAAATTTCGACACTTTCTATTGTCCGTGGGATTTGCATTTCGGGAAATTTCACCATTTTATGCACGTCATGATTGCCGTTGGCATCGATCCGGCTACAGAGGAGCTGCTCATCGTCGATCCTTTCTTCTCGAAGAAGGATCTTCGGATTTCGATGGAACTTTACGAGGGCGGTTTGCTTGGGATTATGACCGTCGAACCCTCCCCCGGCTGGACATTCGACCGAGAACGGCTGCTTAACCGGCTTCGCTTCCTGCTACAGGAGCATTTGGACCAATCACCGGGCCATTTTCACCGCTTTGCGGACGAGATCGGCGATATTGACTTTGAGTTAGAAGCCGAGGAAGGCAGTTCCCGCTTCATAGCAAGCCCTCTGTTCATTATGCTGAACGTCCTTAGCACAGCACGGATCAACTACGCGTCTATGTTGGAGTACGTTGCAGATACGTTCGACGTTCCATCTATCGCGTCTTGCTCAGAAGAAGTTCGCCGGCTAAGCAATGCTTGGAGCACGGTGCGCGGCATGCTTGCCAAGTTGAACTTTATGCCTCCTGAACGCCGAGATGCGAAGATGATGGCCAGCCTCGGCGTCAAAATCCGCAACGCGGTAGAAACGGAGATCGGTGTGCTGCTTCGTGTGCTTGCTTGCCTCGATGGCGAAAGTCAATTCTCGAATGCACAAGTGGCGGCTTCTTCACTCAATGAACAATCGACACGATTCGTCACATCTGTCGACATTAGCAGCCTTTGTAACATACGAGGAATCGACAATGGACGCGGAACGGCAGATGTCGACGACGATGGTCATTGCTATGGACGAGACGATGTTCCGGAAGACAGGCTACTTCAGATCGAGAAAATGTCCTTCCTGTTCCCTGCGAGCAAGGATGATACGGAGTGCGATAATTTTGCTTGTTACGGACAGAGTATCGCGATCCCGAAGGATCGCTATAACGGTTTAATGGTTCTCGCGAGCAGCCAATACGGCGGCAGCGAAGATATGTTCACGATCGAGTACGAAGACGGAACAAGCGAGCAAGTGAAGCTCGGTTTCGCGGATTGGTGGAGCCCCTTCCCGATTGCAGGCGAGAAGATCGCCTTGTCGGCAACGCTGATTCGTAATACGGTCGGCCCGACAGATAATACGGTGTATCTGTTCGCGAACGAAGCTTCACTAACGCGCACCGAGTCGCCAGCCGTTCGGCTCATCATGCCGACGATGCCGAATCTGCATGTGTTCGCTGTTTCTTTGTGGAAAGAGGCTTAAACTGAAGTTTTGTTTTTGAGGGCAATCATTACAATTGTCAGCAGAAAGTATAAGACGGGGTGACTTTTTTCCACGCGGGTTGTTTAATTAAAACAGCGGCAGCTAGGGACGAGAAAATAAGGCCCTATACTGTCGCTGTATTATTAAGCTATCGTTTCCCGATAGGGAGTTGAACTAAGGCGGTCGATCATTTTCTGACGGACTGCCTTTATGTCTTTTTTATGCTATCGTTCTCCGTTAGCGGAATAACTTGTTGCAACAATTAGACCAAATTCCCTTGTATCAAATCGTTCTTAGCCATTTCGAAAGCTACTGCGATTTTAATCTGAAACGTTTTACTAAGCCCCTTCATCCAAATCTCAATTGGATACACATCGACTATCGGAGAAATTGTATTGTCATAACGGTTCAGTTCAATTTTAATAACTGAATGAGTATCAACAAGAAAACTAATGATATCCTCACCTTGATCAGGTGTCCAAGATAAAACGTGCGCTGTCTTCATCTCGGGAAATGTCTTTCTAATTATATTTAAAAACCTATGCATGGAGAGATCATTGAACAAGTGAGATTTTGATGCCATTAATTCGTCTCGATATGTCTTTTCTGTCAAAGTCCCTTTGAGTTTCATGTAATGCCTGCTTTCCTTAAAGATGCGATCCATTCGCGATTCCGGCTAATGAATTAACTCTACTCTTATATATTCAAGATAGGTGCCACGCTAACCTGCCCACTATCCTTCTCCTTCGTAAACTACATACCTCTAGAAAGTTCCTGATGTCGATTTAAGTGTTATTCCCAGACTAGTTTCCCCTTCCTCATTTTTGCAATGTAAAAGATTTGTCCAGTGTGACTAGGTAAATGCCTGAATTGATGAAGAAGCATTTCTAAAATTGTGGATTGATTATCTAACCCGGCACTGCTGAACGTTGGAAAGTTTAAATAAGGTTGATCCAGCAACTTTTCTGGGTTTGCTTTTATGATTTCAAGAACTTGTATGACGCTGTCATATGATTTCTTTAGACGTTCCAATGCTTGCTCTTTTGTCATTTGCAGTCCGCGTTCGAATTCTGTACTCCTATCTTCAATATGAGGAGCACCAAAGTATGCGGTTTCAAACCATTGATACAAAGCCCCCGAAATGTGTGCTACTAAATTTGCGATGCTGTTGCTCTCAGATGTAGGTGACCATACGATATCATCATCCGATAATTGTTCAATGGCAATACGAGTCCATTTCTGGTCTGCTTTGTATTTCCTTAAGAGAAGCTCAATCACTATAGTTGAACTATCCAAATCCCTTCACGCTCCCATATTTTCTTCAAAGTTTGCCAAACGCATGTTCGACTGTAAAGGATGACAAGGCTCTGTTATACCTAATCTTGGATTAACCGACCACCATGCTACACTGCCCATTAGATTAACGCAGTACCAACAGTCTAGAACTTTATTCTCCATTCATTTATTCGAACCGTTATTCACCTTGAAGACTAATGAAGTAGGGCGAATCCAATTGTTTAAACACTTCAAGTGCTGCAAGCTTCTGATACTTCAATCCCGAATGCCAAGATTGTAGTGCACAATGTACTGCAAACTGAGATTTTATTATGCCTAGCGCTAGTAACGATCTGCGTTTCACGTATTCATGTTGATCCTCATAATACCGAACAATTAATCCTTCAGCTTCTGGATGAGTCGAAAAGCATTCCGTTAAGTAATGAGCCAGTTGCCATTTGGTATCGGAATCAGAATAGCCTATACCTTCATTTGCTAAAAAGAGCAAGCTTTCAGGGAACTCAGCCAGTTTATGAATGAGCATTTCCGTTTCATTATCTCTTCCTATAATGTACAACAGATTATTAATTGTAACCTGATCCCAGGAATGACACATGGTTGTTTCAATTATAAAATCAAATATTGTATTAAGAAGAGTCCAATTGGGGTACAAGGCCTCCCATTCCTTTACCTGCTTGGTGGTCTTAGACCAGTTCCAGAATGCATCGACCTGTTCATCAAATTTCTGATAAATATTTTTTTCAGGGTCATGTAATAAACTGTACCAATCTTCCATACTTCCCCTCCATCACACGGCATAATTTATCTAAATCATCGATTAGTTTAAACGATAACTTCGACATCCCATAACCCTCCGTACCGTCTATTCAAGACCTTGCCCTTTCAGCAGCTTAGCCGCCAAAGAAATATTCTCTCTCAGAAAACCCGGAAGATTCATATCATTAATAATCTCTTCAGTCGTTCTGCACAACACTTGGTCCACCTCATCACTGCTCTTACAGTAAGGCTCGCCTGACTTATGCCGGCACAAGAAGACAATATCAATGACATGAACCCCGGAATCCGATACGAATGAGGAGCTGTTCACGTAATGCAAATCCGTTACCTCGCAGCCGACTTCTTCGAATATTTCACGATGTAAAGTTTTTTCTAAAATGTCCGATGCGAAGCCTTCCGCTTCGCATCTTCCGCCAACTAACGAGAGAGTGCCTCCCGCATGCTCTTCTTTCTCGCTGCGCCTGATAAGCAGCCATTGACCATTGCGGCGGATGGCGCCTTCTACATTGACAACGAACATCGATTAATCCTCCCTCCTCCTTCGAGCTAACCTAATCCTGATGCTGCTTCGAGCTCCAATAAACAGGATTGTTTTCTTAATACCTAATATCAATTTATTCCATCTGAAACAATTATAGCAACCTAATAAACGGATATGAATCGAATCGCCCTTCTCTCTTTCGAAGCTCCCGCCAGCGATTAACAGCATAAGCTTCTTGCTCTCTTTCTATTAATTTGAGATGATCTATACGAGTCGAATTATGTAACAATTTCCATTACGGAATCTATGATAGGAGACCGATTAAATGAACGCTTTGACTCTCGATCTTATAAACCGTGAAGCAAACAAGCCCGTACTCTATCAAACGAATGACCCTAGCCGGAACGAGCTTACGCTCATCATTAGCAATAATACAGGAACGACGCTAACGTTTGATTCGGACAGCAGGCTGCGTATCGGCTTCGCGAATCTGCTAACGTCAGGCGAAGTAGAAGCAATAACCGTTGCGGATGCCGAATGGCACTGTACTGCCGCTCATTCGTCTCGCGGCGCAGCGATTGAATTAAGCGTCAGGACCCCGTTGCAGCTCGACAATGGGTCGAGCAAGAGGCTGACGGTTTCGGTCCCGACAGTCAGCGGACAGCCGACATCCGGCAATGTGACCTTATTCTATACCGATGTGACTGGAGCTGCTGACGACGAAACGGTATTACGTTTCTTTCTTATTAAGCTTCCATCCGGCAACCCGGTCATCCCGCTGGATTGCGGTTGGCTCGCAAATATGCCGGCCGTTGTTAATGTATCGTCCGATCTCGATCACTTACTGGCCAATTCTCTAGGCTTTTACTTAAACAACCGATCTGATGAAGCCCTGGCGAAGTCTAGCGCAGCAGGGTTAAATCCGCGGTTTATGATCAGCTTCCCGACCATCCCTCGCCCAGATTCTCATGATCCTGTTCCGGTGCTCGGGTCGAGCGCCCTTACCTATGACGATCTGGCACAAGACATTTGGATTCGTGTCATCGGCGACGGTGTCAATCAATGGTCGCTTGCTCCCTCCTACGGCTCCTCTAACGAGTCGCTGATGTGGGAGTTGAAGCCGTTAATCCCGGACATTCTCGGCGGCGGCCAGTCGGTGGAGATCATCATGGATCATATTCGTACGGTTCTGCCGCCGTTCACTACTTCTTTGCATATCCAATATCTCGACATACCAGGTTATGATGACGGTTTCCTCACGCTGCATCTGCAAAAAAGCAATCCTCTTCCCGGCATCCTGCTCTTCTATGCCGAAGTCGCTAATATCGATCTTGGCGAGTCGGCCATATTGAGTTGGAACACGTTCGCTATCCGTTCTTTAGAACTGTCCTACTCGACAGGCAACAAGACGGTGGTTAAGAGCAGCGACAATGGCGATATTCAGCTTCATGAGTCGAGTTTTAAAATTACGACTGCTAGCACGACCACCTACACCTTGACCGCCTATACAGACTCAGGGGAATGCGTTCAACGGCAGCTAACGGTTACGGTCAACCAGTTGCAAGTTTCGATGGGCATTCAACCGCTGTCGCTGGCTCCGGGAGGCATCGCACGATTAACGTGGGAAGTAACCGGTTCCGACCAGGATACGTGTGTTCTTGAGCCTGGATACATTACGCTGCCTTTGTCCGGCACCGATTACCCCTTGACGGTCACGGAAACGATGACTTATGCCATTACAGCCTATAACAGCAAGAGGAATCCTCCTTACTTATCCGCCGAGACGACCGTCAGCGTACCGCCGGCATCCATTGTTTCATTCACCAGCAGTCCAAGCGTGACGAATGCAAGTGGTGCTCCCGTCGTACTTGAATGGAAAACCGAATATGCTTCCAGCATAAGTTTGGAGCCATCCGATCAACTGGAACCCCCAATCGATACTCATCCGCTCCAAGCTGTCGACAGCCGAACCGTTCGCCCGTGCGAAGATACGACTTACACCCTCACGGCATCGGGCATTAACGGAGCTGTTCAGAGGAATGCCGCGGTAGAGATCCATGCATTAGAAATTGTATCGTTCACGATGGAACCAAGCGCTCCTGCTATTGGAACCGTTTTTACATTGAGGTGGGAAACGAAATGGGCGGACAGCGTAACGTTGAACGGATTACCTCTCGATGTTAGCGGATCGGTTCTCTGTTGTGCAGTTGAGCCAAGAAATTACAGCTTTAATCTAATCTGTTCAAGGCAGGATGAAGCGATTGTTGCCACTTTAGTTCTCAACTACGGTTCATAGAAGGACAAACGGGAGAACGCCAAATGACTCTTGCTCTGCGTTTATTTATTTGAGATGATCAATCCGAATCTGTTCCGCATGCAGCAATTACCAGTTGATAGAGTATGAAGGAGGCCGAAATAAATGAAAGCCTTGACTCTCGATCTTAAAAATCGCGAAACAAATAAACCCGTTCTCTATCAATCGAACGATTCTTCCCGGAATATGCTGACATTGAAAGTCAGTAATCATACGGGAACAGCGGTCACGTTTGAATCAGGCAGCAAGCTGCGAATCGGCTTTGCGAATCTATTGTCCGCAGAGGAAGCGAAAGCGGTAGCCGTCATTGAGGCCGGATGGCAATGCGCTCCCGCTCCATTATCCCATGGTGCAGCTGTTGTATTAACCGTCACGAAACCGCTGCAGCTCGCCGCTGAGGCATGCGTAAGCCTAACCGTTACGATTCCTTCCGTTGGCAAACAGCCGACTTCCGGCAATCTGACCCTTCTCCATAGCGGCGTAATCGGAATAGCAGACGATGAAACGGTCCTTCGCTTCTTTATTTTGAAACCTCCATCCGGCAATCCGGCCATACCGTTAAAAACAGGCTGGCTCACGGATATGCCGCCAATCGTGTACATCTCTTCGGACAACAAGCACTTGCTGTCGAGCTCGTTAGGTCTGTTCATCTACAACGATTCCAGCACACCGCTCGCGAAGCCTGCCGCAGCGGGCTCGAATCCGCGGTTTCTGATCAGCTTCCCGACCATTCTTCGGCCCGATCCGCATGATCCTGTACCGGCACCGGGATTGAACGCGCTGACTTACGATGATCTAGCCAAAGACATCTGGATGAAAGTGATCGGTGACGGCAACAACCAATGGACGCTTTCTCCCTCCTATGGCTCTTCCAATGAGTCGCTTGTCTGGGTGTTGAAGCCATTGAGTCCGGGCATTCTAGGCGGCGGCCAATCGGTGGAGATTATTATCGATCATATCCGTACCGTGCTTCCGCCGTTCGTAACTTCATTGCATGTACAGTACGTTGACATTCCCGGCTATGACGACGGTGTCCTCACTTTGCATTTGCAGAAAACCGACCCAAAGCCCGGTATCCTGCTCTTCTATGCTGAAGATGTAAATATCGATCTTGGCGAAGCTGTTTCACTCAACTGGAGTACGTTCGCCGTTGATTGCTTGGAGCTCTCCTACTCGGTTGATGACAAGACCATTGTAAAGAGCAGCGAGAACGGTGATATTTTGCTGAACGAGAAGAACTATAGGCTGGCGCCGAATAAGACGACGACCTTAACCTTGACCGCATATGCCAACACAGGGGAATGCGTGCAGAAACAACTCACCATTACCGTCAATCAATTAGAAATTTCGATGGGAATCCAGCCGATGTCGCTAGCGCCCGGCAGCACCGCGACATTAACGTGGAAGGTCAGCGGTTCAGATCGGGACAAATGTATACTTGAGCCCGGCTTCATTGAACTGCCCTTATCCGGAACGGACTACCGCCTAACTGTCAATCAAACGACAACCTACACGATTACAGCCTACAATAGCAAGCGGTCACCCAATTATTTGACCGCGCAGACGACAGTCAGCGTACCGCCGGTATCTATCCTTTCATTCGCCAGCAATATGGACACACCTGTCAAAGGGGAAGCGCCTGTCGTATTGTCGTGGAAGACCGAATATGCTTCAAGCATCAAGCTGGAGCCTTCGGCAGAGTTGGATCCGCCAATTCATACACACCCGCTTCTGCCGGTCGACAGCAGGACCATCCGGCCGCGTCATGATACGACTTACATGTTGTCAGCGACAGGCATCAACGGCACGATCCAAAAGAAGCTCGAGGTGAAGGTCCAGACCGTTGAGATCGTTTATTTCAGAGCGGAGCCGAACGACCCGCTCCCGGGACAGTCCTATAAGTTGAGTTGGGAGACGAAATGGGCAGACTCCGTCATGCTGGACGGCGTTCCGCACCCCGCGAAAGGATCGGTCTCGATCTGGCCCCCGAGATTTCCGACGAATGTCCACTATACGCTGGTCTGCACGGGTTACCCTGGCACGATCTCAGAGGAAGTCTACATCATGTATGGACCAATAAAAGGAGAATAATATGTACTCGCTTACAATCGACTTCAACAACCGTTCGACGAAAAAGCCGGCATTCTATCAATCGAATGATCCTGCTCAGAACGAACTGACGCTCACGGTAAGCAACAATACGGGCAGTCCCGTTACTTTCCCGGCAGGCAGCAGCCAGTTGCGGATCGGCTTCGGCAGCCTGCTGTCTACTAAGGAAGCGAACGCAATAACGATCAGCGATGCCGGGTGGTCGGTATCGCCGGACAACGCCTCGCGTGGCGCTGCCGTCGCATTGAGTCCGAAAAGTGACGTTCAGCTTGGCGTCAACGCGAGTTTCAGTCTCAATGTGACCCTCCCTTCTGTCAGCAAGCAGCCTGCCTCCGGCAACTTGACGATCCTCTGGTCGGGTGTAACAGGAACAACTGACGACGAGATCGTACTGCGCTTTTTTATTCTGAAGCCGCCTTCCGGCAAACCGGTTCTCCCCTTGAACGCGGGTTGGCTGTCAAGCATGCCGGCTGTCGTGTATGTATCTGCTGACTCGAACAACTTGCTCGCGAACTCACTCGGTCTGTTCTTGAGCAATGCGTCCGGTTCGCCCCTTGCGGATCTGAATGCGACCGGTACCAATCCCAGGTTTCTAATCAGCTTCCCGACGATTGCTCGTCCCGACCCGAATGATCCGTTTCCGAATCCGGGCATGAATGCGCTCACCTATGATGACTTGGCGAAAGACATTGGGATGCGGGCGATCGGAGACGGCAACAACAACTGGTCGCTAACGCCTGCTTACGGCACTTCCAACGAATCGCTCGTCTGGGAGCTGAAGCCGCTCACTCCGGGCATTCTCGGCGGCGGTCAATCGGTGGAAGTCATCGTCGACCGTATTCGAACGGCGCTGCCTCCGTTTACGACGGTAATGCATATCCAGTATGTCGACATCCCCGGATACGACGACGGCATTATTACGCTTCATTTGCAAAAAAGCAGCCCGGAACCGGGCATCATGTCCTTCTATTCCGAAGCAACGAATATAGAGCTCGGCGACTCGGCGACGCTGAACTGGAGCACGTTCGCAGTCCGTTCCTTGGAGCTGTCGTACTCCATTGACGATCAGACGATCGTGAAGAGCAGCGACAATGGAGACATTTTGCTAGACGAAACCGGTTATAAGCTGCCATTGAACCAGTCCACGACATTCACGTTAACGGCTTATGACATGATGGGACAGTGCGTGCAGAAACAGCTTATCATTACCGTTCACCAGTTAGCGATATCGATGGGCATTCAGCCGCTCGTATTGGCACAGGGAAGCACCGCAAAGTTATCCTGGAAGGTAAGCGGATCGGATCAAGATACTTGCATTCTTGACCCTGGCGGCATAATGCTGCCGCTATCGGGCACCGACTATCGGCTGACCGTCATGGAAACGACCACCTACGCGATAACGGCCTTCAACAGTAAGAGAAATCCTGCCTGCCTGTCCAACGAGACGACCGTTAGCGTGCCGCCGGTATCGATCGTATCGTTCACTAGCGATTCGACTAAGTTTGAGGGACTCCCGATCAGACTGTCATGGAATGTCGAATATGCTTCCAGCGTCGAGTTCGACCCTATAGAACTAATGATCCCTCCTCGTGAAACTCCGCTCCGGCCAGTAGACCGCTGCGAAGTCCTCCCGCAAAGGAGTACAACCTACACCTTGACCGCGAACGGTTTCAACGGCCCTGTTCAAGCAAAGGTCGAGGTGCAAGTCATACCGGTTGAGATTGTATGCTTCAAAGTAGAGCCGAGTGATGCGGTCACTGATAAGCCGTACAAGCTAATCTGGGAGACAAGAGGGGCAGATCGTGTAAAGTTGGACGGAAACTTATGCAGCGAGAGCGGATCCATTCTCATAGAGCCAATGGCTGGTATGACAATTCGCACGCATTTGCTGATCTGTGACGGCTTTCCCCCAATGGAAGCACATATCATTGTAAAAAATAGGTAATGACGGGAGGATGACATGCACTCACTTTCGATTGATTTCAAAAACGTTACGACAAAAAAGCCGGCATTCTACCAATCGAATGATCCAGCCCAGAATGTACTGACGCTCACGGTAAGCAACTATACGGGCAGCGCCGTTACTTTCCCGGCTGGCAGCAGCAAGCTGCGCATTGGCTTCGGCAGCCTGTTGTCTGCTGCAGAGGTGAATGCCATAACGATCAACAGAGATGCTGAATGGTCGGCTGCGCAAGATAACGCCTCGCGCGGCGCAGCTGTCGTATTGAGTCCGGTAAGTGATGTTCAGCTTGGCGTCAACGCGAGTTTCAGTCTCAATGTGACCTTCCCTTCCATCAGCGAGCAGCCTGCTTCCGGCAACTTGACGATCCTCAGCTCTGGTGTCGAAGGAACGGATGACGACGAGAACGTTCTGCGCTTTTTTATTCTGAAGCCGCCTTCCGGCAAACCGGTTCTTCCCTTAAACGCGGGGTGGCTGTCAAGCATGCCGGCCGTCGTGTACGTATCTCCTGACTCGAACCATTTGCTCGCAAGCTCACTCGGTCTGTTCCTGAGCAATACGTCCGACTCCTCGCTTGCGGCGGATCCGGACAGTGCCGGTTCCAATCCAAGGTTTCTAATCAGTTTCCCGACGATTGCCCGTCCTGGCCCGCATGAACCGCTTCCGAATCCGGGCATGAATGCGCTCACCTATGATGACTTGGCGAAAGATATAGGGATGCGGGTGATCGGAGACGGCAACAACAATTGGTCGCTGACCCCTGCCTACGGCTCATCCAACGAATCGCTCGTCTGGGAGTTGAAGCCGCTCACTCCGGGCATTCTCGGCGGCGGCCAAGCGGTGGAAGTGATGATCGACCATATTCGAACGGTACTGCCTCCATTTACGACGGCGGTACATATCCAATATGTCGACATCCCCGGATACGACGATAGCATTGTCACGCTTCACTTACAGAAGAGCAACCCGGAACCGGGTATTATGTCCTTCTATTCCGATGCGCCGAACATTGAGCTCGGTGACTCGGCGGCGCTGAACTGGAGCACGTTCGCCGTCCATTCTTTGGAACTGTCGTACTCGGTTGATGGCAAAACCGTCGTAAAGAGCAGCGACAACGGAGACATCGCTTTGCAGGAGAGCGGATATCAATTACCGCTGGATAAGACGACAACCTATACGTTGACCGCGTACGCGGCAACCGGAGAGAACATCCAGAAGCAATTGACGGTTACGGTGAATGAGTTGGACGTGTCGATGGTGATTCAACCTTTAACGCTCGAACAGGGCGGCATCGCCAGAATGACATGGAAAGTAACCGGCTCCGACCAAGCAACTTGTACGCTGGATCCCGGAGGAATTCAACTCCCGTTGTCCGGTTCCGATTATAAGCTTCAAGTCGACGCAACGACCTCATACACCATTACAGCGACGAACAGCAAGCGTCAGCCTCCTGTCTCCGTCGCCCAGACGACCGTAAGCGTCATGCCGGTCCATATCAATTCATTCGTCACCAACCACAGCGGCCCCGTCGATGCGGGAACAGAAGTTCTCCTGTCGTGGGATGTAGATTTTCCTTCTACGCTAATGTTGGTGCCTGCAGACGGCTTGAATACGGAAGTCTATACTGCACTCCAGCCGAAGGACAGCGTTACGGTACGACCGAGAAACAATACGACTTACACCTTAACGGCAACCGGCTTTAATGGTCCCGTCCAACAGCAAGTTCACGTCATGGTCAACTCGGTGGAAATTACAGAATTCTCCGTCAGCCCGAGCAATACACAACCAGGTGCCCCGGCGACATTGAGTTGGGCTGCGAACCGGGCGGTGACAGCATCGTTGGACGGTCAAACCCCGCTCGCTCTGCCTGGCGGTTCCATGACGGTCAATCCTCAGAGGGACACCACCTATACGCTAACATGCACAGGACCGAACGGTCCGGTGTCGAAATCAGTCACGCTGACAACCAATTGTGTGAAGATCACCGAGCTGTATGGCATTTGCATTGAAGAGCAGCAGGGCTATTGCATGTGGTCAGGGGCGAAAATTCAAGTCCATTGGACCGTAGAGAATGCTGCCGCTGCCGTGTTATATGATATAAACGATCAGGTACCTATCCCCGTCGCATTCCAGAGCGGACAATTCGTTTTTAGGCAGGCTAACGGCACGCATAAGTACCGATTAATCGCCGAAGGACCGGCCGGTCCGGTACAGCAGGATTTGGTATGGTCCCACGAGGATTGAGCGCGCTGCTTCGACATTCAATATTTATCAAGATGCGTGCCGCTATGGCCGCAGCAAGGAGGATACGATGAAGCTGTCGCCTTACTGGATCCAGAACGATCTGCCTGCTCCGCCCGAGGCTCCTTCCTATTCGGACGGAACGAACTCTTTCCCGTTACGACCGAGCGGAAATGCCGATGGCATAAATATGTCCTTCATCCGAGCAATCCTGCGCGGGGCCGCCAGCAATATTCCGTGCTTTACTCCCATTTTTTTGACCGCTGACCAGCGGGCCGTCCGATTGACGATTCAGCAAACGGCTCTCGATACGGCTAATAAGAAGTATGAGGAATTAGAAGAAGAGCGTGCGGCTCTGCAAAAGAAAATCACTTCGGAACCGAGCGCGGATAAGAGAAAGCAGCTAAGAGCGGAGAAGTCCACCGTCATCACCAAAAGGGACGATCAGAAGAAGAAGATCGACCGCATTAGTAACGACGTTTACAAATTGCAGCGGGACGATCTCCCTTATCAAGACGGGAACTTTAAAGATCCTTCTAATCCGGTCGTCATAAAGTTTGCCAATTTTACTTACGGAGTGTTGCTTTATCTCGAAAGCTCAAAAGGCACGCCCATCCCGGCAACAGAGCAAGCAGCAATCATTACCGAGCTGATGGATATATTGGACGACCAGCTGCGGAGCATCTATTATAAAGGGCTGACCGATACGAATATCCCGCTTACATGGACGCCGAGCGGTACCACTACGCCACTACCCGCGCTCGATACGATGATGAGGCTCAGTCTGTTTGATATGGAATTCATCGGCATCGATACGCAGAACAAGAATGGGGACGTCATTGCCGCGCTGAAGCTGCGGATTGGCAGCGACAAAGCATGGAACGATACAACAGGTTTTCCCTTCCGCTTCTTTTATCGAGTGAAAGACGACCGTCGCGGATGGTGCCTATGGGTGCCGAATTCGATGCCGGACGTATATGTGGAACCTAACGAGACCGACTACTATTATTCGCCAGCCGGTACCGCCGGAGCCTATACACGGAACGACAAGGGCGGCGCTTCGATTCTCCCCTGCTATGCGATGGATAGCTCGGGAATCATCCAGCCATTCCCTGCGCGCGGGGAATCGGTTCGCAGCGGTGCAGGCGGAGGTGCGATGCGCGCCGACAGAGTGACAGAAGCCGATTACAAATGGAGCGGCAACAGAGCGCTCGGCTATGCCCTTAATCTAGACATGAAAGCGTACATACCGCCGACGTCGGGAATATTCAACTTCTCCCATGCACTCGACTGGCTCCCTGCGCCTGACGGTTATCAGAAAGCGCAAACGCCTGCAAAGGTGGGCCGGTCGTCGGATGCTGTCAGCAAGATGAACAGTGAAATCATCTATTTCAAGAAGTTCAACGATCCGATTCCCGGGAAGAAGAATATGCCGAAAGCAACGCTCCCCCTTCCTCCAGGTCGGTTTCTGAAAGGCGGATTCCATAATGTCGGAGATCTTGTGAAGAAGAAGAAAGGCTCTTGGGAATTCGGCGGCAGCGTGTTCGGCAAAACCGGCGAGGTGCTGAAACATATGAACGCCGACCGGGAATCGGCTGGCGCCGTAATGCGCGATGCATTTACGGAGATGAAATTTACCGTCAGCGGGACCGATCTCGGCTCTGCCACCCAATTCGCCAACTGGGTTGCCCAGAACGATCCGAAAGCGATAACCTACTGGTCATCGGCAAGCGCCGAAGTAAAGCTTTTCTCCGATCATAGCACCGACAGCTTGGACACTTTGAAGAAGCAGATCCGGACGAGTCAGGAATGGTGCCACCTGTTCGGCCACGGCGACGGCGGTTCGGAGGAGCTTGGCAACTTCATATCCGGCAGCAAGCATTGCAATACGGAGCAATTGGCTATCGAGACCGGGCAGCGGTACCAGAAGTACGACGGGTTGACCGCCAAAATTACCGCCTATCTGATGCCCAACCAAGGATTCGCCAAGAAGGAGCCTACGAAGGCTGATATCGCGTACCTCAAATATTTTGATCAGACGAAGGTCAATTTGAATGACCCGGCCGATGCCGAAAAAGCGGTCAGAGATTACGTCGAGCAGTATCCGAATGTGGATCTGACCCCTTACTTAGCATCCGCACCCGCCGCGACCTCGGGACCTGTACTGTCGAGAGAAGCTTATGTGAAGCTGACTCCGTACCAGCAATGGCGGGTGAAGAAGGACGTATACGAGAAGTTCCGCAGCATCCTGACTCTCCACTACCCTTTGGGCCTATTCGTTCGCTACAAAATTTACGACGGAGGCAAAAAAATATTCGACCACGGGTTTTCTGCCCAGAGCGAGAGCTTCGATCTGAATCAATTCAATATTTTGGCACATACCGTCAAACGCGTTATTGCCGCAAGCAAAGGCGTTCAGGACGAGTTCGTGGAGGCGGTCAATATGAAGTTAAAAACACGGCTTCAAGGTGAAATCGATAAAACGATTAAAGACCTGTTCGCGTCAAGCGGATACGAGATCAGGTAGCCGGCATGAATACGACACTACTAAACGAACTGCATGCCAGACTCCCTCAAACTCCGGGATTCGATTTGGCTCTTAGCCCGGAGGCGCTTCAGTCGGATATCATTACAAGCGGTTGGACATCGGTATTTGGGACCGATACGCTGCGGCTGGCTGGCGCTAACGTTCAGCCGGTTGATCCAAGCGGCAATTGGTTCATTATAAACGGAACGACAGCGGTTCTGGGCATGTCGGAGCTTCATATTGCCATTACATTTTTTGTATCCCATGATGCATCTGCTCCGAACGCGGATACCGTCCATTGCCTAATCGAACCGGCTAACCTGCCGGATTCATGGAATATTGCTGCAGGCTATCCCGAATTGCCGGACTATATCAATTATTCGCCGGATCAAATCGCGCTCGGACAGCAGGAATCCTTTTTTAAACAAATCGATTTCCGACAAATGAAGCTGATCTATTCCTCTTACGACTTCTATGCAGCGGATCAATCGAACAAACTCTCCCCTCCCGCGCGTTTCACCACTTCGCTTGGAGAACCGCGGGAGCTGCTAGGCGCGCTCCTTCGGCAAGGAACTAACTTTAATGCGCAAGTTACACTAGAAGGCGATTTCTGGTCGGCTCTTGAACAATTCCTTCCAGGCTTGAACGAGATTGGCGTCTACGGCAATATCGCAGCAAGCGGCGATCTGGGACTCGTGCTGAGAATCGGCCACAGCTTCCAGAATGCACAAACGGGAGCGTTTCCTGAGGTCGAGCTGCTGTCCCGCCCTCGGATAAGCGCCTCCCTGCGCCAACTCATCCTCGTCACCGGACTCGGTGCCGCATCCGATATTGGTCCCGGCATGGGCATCTACGTCCGGCTGGGCGGAGACGAAATCGCGCTTGATCTGGGCATCGAGCTTCCGGTCGGCAGCAGCAATGTAACCTTGATCGGCCAATTCGAAGATGGCAAAGCGATTACGCTCGACGAGATCGAGAAAGCTTTCGGCATGTCCGACTTAGTGTCGCATCTGCCCGACGATCTGCATTTCTTCGGGGAGCTCGGTTTGCAATTCGTACGGGCGACGATCTCCCTGTCCCCGATCGGTCTAACCGATCTGTCTGTCGGCATCGGCACGGAGTACCCGTGGACCGTCGTAGACGAGCTTATTTACTTGCAGCCTACGCTGACGTTCCATGCCTCTTATGCAGACGGACAAGCGGCGGTCGGACTGGAACTGGACGGGGCGTGGCAGGTGGGAACTTCCACGATTGACATGTACGCCTCGACCGTGACGGGAGAGGTCGGCGCCCAGCTAGCCATAGGCGAAACGCTCGAAATCGGCGAGATGTTCGAAGAGCTCTTCCCGGGCATGGAAGTACCCGATATTGAAGTGCGGGACTTGGAGCTTGCCGGCAATTATAAAACGAAAACGATCGAGTTCGAAGTAGAGGTCGGAAGCGACTGGACGTTCGACGTCGGCGGTAAGCCGATCGGCTTGACCGATCTTCGGATTACGGCCGAATACGACGGTTCTTCGGCAGACGGTGAAGACACGGCCTCCTTCACAGGCAGTGTCATTGGTACGCTAACAGTCGCCGGGTATACGGCAGAGGTCGATGTTGAGCTTGGGGAGCAACTTTCGATTGAAATTAATCTTCCGGAAGTACCGGTGTCGGATCTAGTGAACGAGTTTTTTCAGGTCGTCCATCTTCCCTATCAAATGCCGGCTTTCACGCTGGAAGATTTCGATGTTCGGCTCGTGCCGAAGACCGGCGAGTTCAATATCAGCGGCGGCTCCAAAGATGAAATCGACATCGTCCATGGATTCGGCTTTACGCTAAGCCACTTCGAGGTGCAACGGGATGCCGCCCGCAATCAATCCGCTTCTATCGATTTGATTCTCAAGTTGGGCTCCGAATCGGTCGCCTGTTCAGCGGCCTATCATGTCGAACAGAACGAGATTACACCTGGTACAGGCGGAAGCGGCAGCCAAGCGCCAGTGAAAGAATGGGTGTTCAAGCTGTCGATGGAAGGCGAGTCCGTTCCGGTCGGCCATTTGCTCTCTTCTCTTCAAGGCATGGTCGGGCTCGACTATCCGCTGCCGGTCGACGATATCAACCTGCGCGACCTTTATTTAAGCTTCAATCTAGGCGCCGATAGCCGTTACTTCGTCCTCTCTGGGGCGGTATTCAACGGAGATACCGAATGGGGCAAATGCAGTCTCATCGCTCAGAAGCAGGATACACCAGCGAAGCCCGCCGCTTCTTGGGATTTCGCGTTCAGCGTCCAAATTGATTTGAACATCGGACTGGCGGATCTGCCGATCGTCGGCTCTCAGCTAGCCTCCGTCACGCCGATGAAGCTGCACGCCGTTCAATTCACTGCCGCTTCCCGCGATTATACAGCCGATGAAGTCGGCAAGCTGCTTCAACTGCTGCCGCCAAGCGCCGTCAAGCCCGCTGCGCAACCGATAGGCAAAAGCCCCGTTTTCCAAGCATTGCTGGAAACAGGCGGCACCGATGTCGCGATGGCGGTACCGTTCAAGACGACGAACGACCCGAACCAACCGGCTCCACCGGTTATACCGCCCGATCCTGTCACGAACTTCCGCCCGGCGCCGCCGACTGACCAGACCAAATGGTTCCCGGTGAATAAGTCGTTCAGTGCCGTCGCGTTGGAACGGGTCGGACTGCGCTTCTCCGGTGGCAAATTGATACTTCTGCTGGACGGCTCGGTATCGCTCGGCCCGTTCCGTCTGGGTCTGCTTGGCCTTGGGGCGGGATCGCCGCTTTCCAAGTTCGAGCCGTCCTTTAACTTAGACGGGCTCAACATCGGTTACCAAACGCCTGAGTTGACCATCGACGGTGGTTTCCTGCGCATCGACCCTGATACGTATGCCGGCCAAGTGCAGCTTCAAGCTGCCGCATTCGGCATTACGGCATTCGGACAATATGGCAAAGTTGACGGGCATCCGTCTCTGTTCATCTTCGGCATGCTCGAAGCTCCGCTAGGCGGACCACCGTATTTCTTCATCGAAGGGCTCGCGGCCGGCTTCGGATATAACAGCAGCCTGAACTTGCCGCCCGTTACCGGACTGTCCAATTTCTCGATGATTAAGGCTGTTATGCCGGGTAAAAGCTCGATCAAACCGACAGACGATCCGAGCACAGTGCTTCGTCAAATGGGCACTGACATTCAGCCGCAATATGGCGAGTACTGGCTTGCCGCCGGCATACGGTTCAGCACGTTCGAGCAGCTTCGGTCCTTTGCTCTCGTTACGGCCGAGTTCGGCCAGAAGCTGGAGATCGCGCTGCTGGGCGTCTCGCAATTGACCGTACCTTCTCTCGCGCCTAATCCAATCGTTTATTGCGAGCTGGGACTAGAAGCGTCCATCGATCCGGCAGGCGGCGTCTTCGCCGTCGATGCCAGTCTGCAGCCTGGATCGTATGTGCTGTCCAACCAGTGTAAAATAACCGGCGGATTCGCGATGCGTGTATGGTTCGGCGGCGACCATAAGGATGATTTTGTCGTAACGTTAGGCGGCTATCACCCTCACTTTGACGTACCGCTTCATTATCCGAAGCCAGCCCGGCTCAGCCTGACTTGGCAAATATCCGACAACATGGGGATTAAAGGCTCCGTCTATTTCGCGCTTACCTCCACGGCGGTTATGGCTGGAGGATCGCTCGAAGCCGTGTGGCAAAGCGGAGATATTCGAGCATGGTTCAATGCGATGGCTGATTTCTTGCTGTATTGGAAGCCGTTCCGATATGAAGCGGACATCCGTGTCCAGATCGGCGTCTCGGTCAAGCTGAAGCTGCTAGTGACGACAGTGACGGTGACGGTTCATGCGGGCGTCGACCTCACTCTGCATGGGCCGGATTTCGGAGGCGCGGCGCGGATCGACTTATCCATCGTATCCTTTACGATTCGATTCGGGGCGGACAAGCCGAAGGTGAATCCGATTTCTTGGAGCGAGTTCAAGTCTACCTTCCTCCCGCCTCCGGACACGAAGAACGGCCGAAGCAAGCTTACTGCGCTTGCAGCAACGGCGCCCTCTTCTCATGAAGGTCTGTTAGGCGACGATCCCGGAACGATTATTCCGACGGACAGTCTCGTTTCGATTAAACCAGCAGCAGGAATGCTGAAAGATTTGACGCGCACGCCCGGTTACGAAGGTGATTTAAGCTGGGTCGTCTCTCCCGAGAAACTCGTTCTGACAACGGCGACGACAATACCTGCCAAGACCGCTTTCTTTAACGGTACAGCTGTAGAAGCTAACTCGCCGAATCCATGGGCATCTGACTTCGGCGTCGTGCCTGCTGCTGCAGCAAACAGCAATCTGTCGACCGCCCATCGCATCGCGTTCAGCAAGCTGGATCCGTCAACCGGCACTTATAAGCCATACGGAGGCGTCAATTTGTCGCCGCAGCTGCGCAATGTACCGGGTTCTCTATGGGCTTATACAGGCCATAACAAGCCAGGGCTCGGCGACCCGGCTACTGTGGAGGACGCGCTGGTCGGCTTTACGATCGTACCACGGACAGCTGATCCGGACGTCACATGCGATGTAGATATGGAGAAACTCCTCTATGCGCACGGAAGTCCGGACAAACATTACGAATGGCCGGAATCGGCGGAAACAGCGAATCCGTACAATCCGGTTGTCTCGGATAATGGATCCGTCTTGACTTACATTACCGGCGGGCAGCCGATCGTAAACCGGCATTTCGTCTTATCCGGCATGCTTGATGAAGGTGCTGCAGCGCGGCGGTCGGATACAATCGCAGCTATGCAGGCAAGAGGAATGAAGGTCGACGGGAACGTCGATTTGCAGCGAATGGGCACCGATACGATGCTCTCGGATTGGCCGCTTATTCGTCCATTGGGAGGAACGTCATGAACAAGGTTACGTTTATCGAGAATCATCTGCCGCCGCTCGAGGCCGGCGAATATCAAGTGACCGTCGACCAGGAAGTCCGGTTGACCGGCAGAGAGAACGTACACGAGACGTTTCGCAGCACGGCTCGGTTCGCCGTTCTTGGCGAAAGATTCCGCATCGATCCGGCAGAGATCGATTCTTATTTCCCTCCTGCCGGCGGGCAAGGCGAATATTATAACGTGCTTCCTCACATCGTTCTGTCGCGAAGAACTTTGCCTTGGGAACGTTCTGTCTATAAAGCAGCCGCAGCTGGCTCGGACCGTCCCGTGTTGTCTTGGCTCGCTCTGCTGCTGTTCGATCACGATGACCCGGCTCCCGAAGCTGTTGTCGGAACGGCGGGCGATCTGTTGACAGCCGGACTTGGCGGCAAACTTCCAGAGCGGACGTTGTCTTATCCGTTCGCCGAATTGGATTACGGCGAAACCGCTGCAGATGCCTGCCGGTACATTGATGTGACTGCTGCCCTGTTCAACACAACAGCCCCGTCGCTCGCTGATTTGCAATGGCTGGCACATGCCCGCAAGGTCCGCGGCGATGGGAAAGCGTTGACCGGCGTGCCGATGGCTCCGCTGCCGGCAGAGACCGATTATTCTGTCATCATCGGCAACCGGCTGCCAGTCGCCGGTCGCAAGTCGACCGTGCATCTCGTATCGCTGGAGGCGCTTGAAGATTATTTGCCTTCGGCTGACGGCACTCCATCAATGAAATGGCCGGATACGGCAGACAAAATCCGGCTGCTCACTTTCGCTAGTTGGAGCTTCGACACTGTACGGGAACCGCAGACGTTCGCGACGCTGCTCGAAGGGCTCGATACCGGCATGCTCTGTCTGCCCGACCGGGGCCATGAATCGGCTGCCAACGAAGCTGAACGTTCAATTGAGGATGCGCTAGGCTGGGGATATACGGCGTTGAACCATTCGATGCGCGAGGGCGGGCAATCCGTTTCTTGGTATCGGGGACCTCTCGTTCCTTTCGATATCCCGCGTTGGATCACAACGCCGGTTAACAGCATGGATGCGGTTACCATTTACGATCCTGGAACCGGCTTGCTTGACGTCTCCTATGCAAGCGCCTGGTCGCTCGGGAAGCTTATCGCGCTGCAAAGCCGAGATTTCACGATGTCGCTCTACGCATGGAAGAATGAGAGCAAGCGCCAATCGATCGCGCTCGCAGAAGCCGCAATCCTGCAGCAGCGTCTGTTGCCGGACATGAACATGGTTTCATCCGATGCGGTTATTGACGGCTCCACAGGCGATTCTGCCCTTATCGGCAGCTCAGTTGCTTATTCGGCTGCGGCGAGAATTCGTTCGGCGCATGCCGCGAACCGCGCAGCGGTCATCGGGAAGCTAAAGTCAGCACTGCCGCTGGCTGGGAAACCGGTCCCTGAGGCTGCCGGCGAAATTACCCGACCTGCCGCTAGCATGCTGCTTCGGGCATCGGACTTGCTCGGCAGCGCCGAACAAATCGCTAAGCTGCACGCTAACGAATTCGGCGTGCCGGACGCGGTTGCCGATTGGATCGCGCGGCTCCGTCTGCTGCACGGCGTGCCGTTCCCGTATCTGGTTCCGGATGAAGCGATGCTGCCTCCGGAGTCGATTCGATTCTTCCGGCTCGACTGGAACTGGGTGGACAGCTTAACGGACGGAGCATACAGTCTTGGCCGGACAACGGCAGGCGACATGGTCCATGATGCAGCACGCAGCGGTGCGCTTCAGCATTACGCTGGCCGCAGCATGAAGCTTGTACGGAGTACACTTGCCAAGGGCCCTGCTCCCTCATCCGCTCCGCAGACGATAACCGGCTTCCTTCTGCGGTCCGCCGTCGTAACCGGCTGGCCTGGACTTGAAGTGAACGGTTATACGTCTGGCAGCGAAGCGCCGCTTACCGTGCTAAGGTTCGAACGGCTTGCTCCAGGCGTGCTCCTCTGCTTGTTCGATGGCGTTCTGGACACCGCTGAACTGCATGAACCGCCAGAGGGCCTTCATTTTGGATTGGATGTGCCGGAAGGTCCGCTTTCTCCAACCCTTTTCTATAAGCAGTTGCGCAGCGCTGCCCAAGATACGGCCGGCGACCCGCTCGATGATAAGGTGCCCGTCACGTACCGGTCGACCGGCAATGTCGTACGGATCGCCGATCTTGCGCAAGCGCTTGAAGAGAAAGCAGGCGCTGCTGCTCCTTTCACCTCCGCTGAATTCGCACTTGAGATGGTGGAAGGCGTCGCTCTCGTTAAATTTGTCGTTCAACAAGGAGGTACAGCATGAATCCGCTAATCGTACCGATGAGCGTAGAGGCGCTATGCATCAACAATCAAACCCAAGAGACCTTCTTCGGCCCGACAGCCGATTTCGGCGGTCTGTCTGGCGGCAAACCTTACCTAAGCGATTCCGTCGCTGCATTGCCAATGGTCACATTGGAACGAGGCATTCATCTGCATTGGGCGCTTCCTGATGCGTTCACGCACGGTATCCGCGATGAAGAGACGGATCGAATCCTCTTCCCTGCTGTGCCGAACCGGTGGCTCGTCACTCGGATTCATACGACGAATACGAATCCGGACTCCCCTGTGTTGTCCACCCGTTCCTGGGTGGTCGAAAGTGACTTTATGTCCGAATCGGCATTGCCCGGCTCCGCATTAGTACCGTTTCGCTCGCTGGAAGGCGAATCTTTCTATCGTTCGCTAGGCCGTACCGTTGACTACGATGGTTGGCAAGAAGGTATCGAAGGCAGCGAGAGCTATTATAATGCGCAGACCGGTCATTCGCTTACCGCTGTCGGGTACGGCGAAGTCACTTTCGCAGCCTATTACCCGAACTGTCGCAGCGTTTTCGGTTTTTACGATAACCTGACTACGTTGACCGGATATGATCCGGCGAATAACCGGATTGCTTACGTCGTGTCCGGCTGGTTCGCGGAGACCGGCGACGATCCGCTGGCATCAGGCAAATTGCCATCCGATCTGAAATGGGCTTATACGGCTGATACAGCGCGAGACCGTACCGTGTGCAGCGGGACGGTCCAAGGTATCGAATGGGATCCGTACAAGGATTACTTCCCTGCTCGGCCGGAATCGCTAGAAGTCGCTGTCGGGAATAACCGGATGGAATGTCTGTCCGCCATGATCGCAGCGCGTCCGGAGATGCAAGGCGATCCGCATGCGGAATTTTGGCTGAATGCCGTCCAGATGGGATTGCTTGAGGGAACGTCCAGCCAACCCGGCTGGGCGTCAGCAATCGACGCGGCCATGCATGCCGAGTCGTTCGCTTCCCGCCCCGGCGGCAAACGGTGGTCGATACGCGCGAAGGAAGCGATAAGCGGCCCCGGCGGCATTGCCCTGCCATCCGATCTGAATGCCGTTGGCGACCGGTTGGCGAAGCCGCTGCCTGTCGAGATCGGCAAACAATTGAACAACTTAAACTTACTGCAGCAGCAATGGGACCGCAGCTTGGATTCGCTTGGCTCGCTGCGCAAGCAGCTGTTCCATGACTGGTTCCGCTATATGCAGGTTTATTACACGACCGATCCAGTTCTATCGACCGAAATACCAGGATTTGACGACCCCGATACTTATAATAAGCTCATCTCGGATATGCGGCATTTCATTCAAGACGAAACCGATACTCTAATGAAGCAAAAGCTTGCCGAAGCAGCAGCATTATCCGATAAAGTGACTCAATCGGCTGCTGCACTTCGGAAGGCGCTGGCTGCTATCGACTCTGATTTGCTATTAGAATCGACGGACGCGCCAAGGTATTGGGAGCCTTCCGATCCGGTCGTTCTGCTTGCAGGCAGTGCTGTCACGCCGCCGGTCCGATATGGACGAGACGGCTCGTTCAGCCAAGACGGCAACCTGCCCTGCCGAATCGCAGATCAGATCTTGAACCGCCTTACGCTAACCCGGGACGGTCAATCGGTATCCGTTGATGGCTCCCGTCTCCTTACCGGCGTTACGTTCGACCGGACGCCTATGCCAGACGCGATTGCCGCTCTCGTGTCTGAAGCGATATTGACCGATTCTGCTCAAGACGGATTGCTTGCTTCCGTGTTAAGCCGCAGTACGTCCGATGCTGGTTGGCCTGCAGTCGACCAGACGGCGCTGCAAGCGGAAATCGCTTCCCTTCAAGCAGGGCTAAACGAAGGGTCGACCAGCAGCGGAGAGCTTAGTATGGAGGGAACGGCTCCCTGTCCGATTGCATTAACCCGGTTGGAAGGCTCACCGTGGATACCATTATTCTTGCAATGGTCGATCGATTATTCGCCTGTCCAGCTTATCGGCGCATCGGAACAGAATGGTTCATTCCGAACGAATCTCATTACCGGTTCGTTCAAGCTGGGCCAGCACGCCGCGGATTGGAGCAGCAATGGAACCTCGTCAACCTTGACGTCCCCTGCGGCGGCACAAAGCTATAGCGGAACCATCGCTCTATCCGCAGGGGCCGGCCTCAAGCTGCAAGATCAAATTGCCCGCTACCTGGAACAGCATCCGGATCCCGAACTGGCCGACATTTCGAAGAAACTGACGGATGCTCCAATGCTTGCGCAGGCGCTCAGCGGTTTTCATCATGCGCTCCGCATGGGCAAGCAATCCATCCAGATGGAAGTGTTCGATCCGATGGCGGACGATTTCAAAGCGGCTTTCGACGCGAGGGTTGCTGCAGGCGTTCTGGACGAGAACGAGACCGCTCCGCAGCCGATCAACGCTTATAATCCGATCCGTGCAGGCGCTGCCCGGTTGACGGCGCTTCGGTTAATCGACGCATTCGGCCGTATGCATGAGCTGGATTTAAGTACAGTGCGCATTAGCCAATCATCGAGTCTAATGCCCCAAGATCCGAAAGACCGGACGGGCGGCGTAATTGAGCTTCCCCCTCGCATCAGCCAGCCTTCGAGGCTGTTGTTCCGCTGGCTTGCTGCCGAAGATGATCAGATCGAAATGAACGATCACCCGGCTACCTCGCCCCTTTGCGGTTGGCTCGTACCGAATAATTGGGCAAGCTCGCTGGACGTCTACGCCGGCAGCGGCGATCCGCTGGGATCGCTGGAATTGATCGGCGGCGGCACCGATGTGCGGTGGCGGCCAGCACCGGTGCCGGAGCGGCCAGTCGAGACAGGCGGAGACAAAGACGCTCAATCGGCACTTGTTGTGCAGGATATTAAGAATCTGCATCTGCAGCGGCTCGTGCTTGCCCTCTTGCAAGGACCGGGCGGCGCAGCATATTTGACACGGTTGTTAAAGGCGTTCGACCGTTCGCTTAGCATGATACAGCCGACAGGCGGCCAGCGCGACCCTGAGCTTAGCGTGCTGCTGGGCAGGCCGATTGCCGTTCTTCGCGCATCACTGAAGCTGGAATTGCAAGGGCTGCCTTCGCCGCATCTGGGCTGGCCATCCTTCTTAAGCGACATTACCCGCGGAGCGGACGGTGTCCGGGATACGCGCGGATTTACGAAAGTCCAGTTCGGCGTTCGGCTTGGGGAACCGGAGCAGGCTGACGATAGTATGGTCGGTTATTTCTTCGAGCGGCAAGGCACAGAATCGGACTTCTACAAGTTCTATTCCACCGGTGCGGCGGAAGGGGATTCCGACATCCTTGCACCATGGGATCATCCGATATTTCTCGATTCCGACGATTCCAGCAGCCCACAGTATGTCACCATGCTGTTTGATCCAGCGGGTAAAGTTCATGCGACGTCCGGCATTCTGCCAGTCAAATCGCTGGAGCTGCCGCCGGAGCAATACCGTGCGGCACTAGCCGCGATGCAGTTCTCATTCGGCTCAGGTCCGCTCATCATCGGTGCCTCGGAGCGCAGACTTCCGCTTCCGGAAATTAACGGTTACGCATGGTCTTGGCTAGGCGTGCAGAACGGCACTTGGACGGCAGCGGATCTTGTTCAAGGCGCAACGGACCGTGCAGGCGTCGGCTATTCTCCAGGTAAGATCGAAGAAGGCCGTCTTCGTCTTGGACCTTCAACACCAGTAAGCTCGGATTCGTAATCGAACCTTCCGGCATCGGCTTCTTCGCAGTTCGGAACCCGTTCGGAACCCGGATGAATGAGCGGTACATGCGGATAATTTTGTCCAACTGTCGACACCAAACGCCATTCCTCGTTACAAGCCTAAGGTAAACTAGATTTGCTAACAGACTGGTTAGGAGGTGTCGAGGTTGAACAAATACGATGTTGTCATTATTGGCAGCGGACATAATGCTCTTATTGCTGCCGCCTATTTAACGCGCGCAGGCAGAAGCGTGCTGGTGCTCGAGAAGAATGACCGTCCCGGCGGATTCGTTCGAACGGAAGAGTTGACGCTGCCCGGCTTCAAGCATGACGTCTACTCCGCTGCTCACCCGCTGTTTCTGACAGGACCCGCTTACGCGGACTTTCGTGAAGAGCTGGAGAAACGCGGGCTCCGCTACATCAATACGGATCTGCCGACAGGCGTCTCGATGGAAAGCGGCGAGACCGCTGTGTTCGGTCGCTCGGTCGAGGAGCTAACCGCCGAAGCAGAACGGCTCATGCCCGGTGACGGCGCCGCATTAGGGCGCATATTCGAATCTTTTGCACCATATACGGGAGACGTATTTCAATTGTTCAACTTGGATTTATCGACTCATCCTGCATCGAATATCATTGAGAAATTACTGGGTGGCAGCGGGTCAAACAAACGGGGGTACTCCGAATTCGCAGCCTCCCTCTACTCTACCGCCCGGAATGCAGTGAGCGGGTTGAAGTCGCCCGTCACGCGCGCCATGCTCGCATCATGGGTAACGCACCTAGGACGGACGCCGGATGAGGTTGGAAGCGGCATCTGGGTTCCGCTTACCGCGCTTGCTCTGTTGGGCGGCGGGATGCCGATTCCCGAAGGCGGCAGCGAGAAGCTTGCCGAGGCGCTGTCGAGACTCATCCAGGATCAAGGCGGCACGATCATTACCGGTACGCAGGCCGAGCAGATTGTCGTCAAGAACGGCAAAGCCGTTGCCGTCCGAACGGCTGGCGGAGAGCAATACGAAGCGAAGCATGCCGTAATCGCATCGACCGGGCCTGATCAACTGTACTTGTCGCTGCTTGCGGAAGCCGAAGTCAGTCCCGTTATTCGCGGACAAGCGCAGCGGTTCCGATACGGAAGAGGCTGCGTGCAGATTCATCTTGCGCTGCGCGAAGCGCCGCAGTGGCCGGATGCCCGGTTCAACCGAATCGGCCAGCCTCACTTAACCGACGGACTCGACGGCTTCACACAGGCGATTGCGCAAGGAATGGCGGATTTGCTTCCGGCTAAACCGACTTTTACGGTCGATTGTCCGACGAATCTGGATCCGACGCGCGCCCCTGCAGGTCAGGCCATCATGCGGATTCAAGTGCTTGAAGTGCCTTGCCGTCCTCGCGGAGATGCTGCAGGGCTGATCGACGTCGGAGACGGTTCGTGGACGCCGGAACTGACTGAGCGGTTCGCGGAACGCGTCATCGCGGTCGTCGGCCAACATATTCCGAACGTACCTGACGTGATTATCGGCAAATATGTCGTCACGCCGGATACGATTGCCCGCTTCAATCCGAACTCAGGTCCTGGAGATCCATACGGCGGAGCTCACGATTTAGCGCAAAGCTACTTGTTCCGTCCTCTTCCTTCCCAACCGAGTCACCGGTCAGAAATTCCGAATGTCTACATGCTCGGCGCCGCAACTTGGCCGGGACATGGCATCAACGGCGGATCGGGGTACATCGTCGCTCAGCAGCTTCTGGCGTCTGATAAGCATGGGGCATCCTAGTTGAATCGAACGTAATTCATCAGTAATCGTTCAGTCATATAAAGATCAAGGAGGTGCTCGTTAAGAGACACCTCCTTGATTTTTCTGCTTAATAGTTCAGACCAGCACCTTTGGTCCCTTATATTTGTGCGCTTATTTCATCAATCCGATCCTAATTCTTTATACATAAAGATAAGCCGATCGATTTCCTCGAATCCTTGTTTTTTATAAAATGATTCCGCCGGAATGCCTTTGTTCGTTAACAACGTGAACCGAACGATCCCTTCCTTGCTAACGATATCCGCCAATTCTTTCAGCAAAGCAGCACCTATACCGCTTCTCTGAAGATCGGTGTTCACGCACATTTCATGGATAAAAAGCTCATCGCCGTCCCACCATCTTTTGCGAATCCCGAATATAAATCCTTGAATGCATGAAGATTCATCTTCGGCGATAACACCATTAAATCCGGGCGAAAGGATATAATCATTCAAGTATTGCTCCGCATGTTCCTTTGACCAGTTATCATTCCATGGCTCCTGGTTGAACACTTTAATAAACAATTCCACAACGTTCTGCAAATCGTCTTGCGTTGCTGGCCGTATATTCAGTTGTCTCATTTTCTCTACCCCTTCTTAGTCACGTCTTTTTACTACTTTTCAAGTAATAGATATAGCATTCACATCATAACTATGGAGAGGTGTACTTTGAAGAGAGGTGGTTGCGAATGAACGCCTTTGTCGCTCGTTCTCTTGAGGAAATCCGTTTTTGGTCAAGAATTATGAAAGAGCATTCACTATTCTTAAAGCTCGGATTCCGATGTGAGGATACGCAATTAATCCAAGAGGCGAATGCCTTTTACGCGTTGTTCGAACAGATTGAAGCGAAGGCGCATGCTTATCAAGCGAATACGGCCCCCGAGACCATTAGGCAGTTCAATATTGAAGTTTATACGGCCGCATCTCATATATGGGTGTTCAAACGCAAAGTGCTCGGCTTGATATTGTCTTGCAAGCTTCCAGGGGCGAACAACTTCCCGTTATTAGTGGATCATACAAGCCGAGAAGCGAATTATTTCCGGAACCGCCTTGCCCAGCTGAATAATGGCCAACTAGAGCCGCTCGCGGATGCCATAATCGATGAGAATGTATTCTTCTTAAAAATAATGGCCGATCATGCCAAATTTATCGGGCATCTCCTGGACCCGTCTGAGCGCAAACTGGTTGAGCAATCCCGGGAGTTCAGCCACGACTTCGATCAGTTGCTGTGGCAGGCCCAGGATCTCAGTTCGATGCGGCCGCAGTCGCAAACCCGCCCGTTGCTTGGCCAGTTCCTCGACCAGAACCGCGTATCTGTGGCGAGTCTGCGCGACTTCAAGAAAACGGCTCGAGATCTTATCAATGCTTGCCGAATCAAGAGCATCATCCATCCGTTGCTTGCCGATCATGTATACCGCGAAGCCGAGCGTTTCCTCGCTATTATCGATATGTTCGAGAATTCCTTGAAAGGGAACGCGCCGCTTAACCAGGTTGCTTGGCACTGACCTGCCTGGATTTATCGTTCTAGTCGATCAAGGCAAATTATCACACTCCATCTGTGTCCTTCAAGATTGCCAACATATTCAAAATAAAAGAACGACCTCATACGGGCGTTCTTTTTCATTGGCCGATTATGCGGTACTTTTCCATGGCTCTGACCGTTCAAACGCCCTCTGCAATAATGCTGCTCAATAATTCGATACTCTCGACATCTTTGGGCCGCAGGCTGCGACCGATATGCTCGTATACTTGCTTCTCTTCCAGTAGCTGACCGCCCATTGAGGCGAATATCGCATTCATCTCTCGAACTACATTCAATTGAGAAATCGTCTGTTCGTTAAAAGCCGGTTTGAGCATATATATCTCCGCCTTTTGTCTTTTGTAGTAAGATCAGTAATTAGAATTGTCTATTAGTTTACATAATATTATTTACGTAACCAAGTCAAAAGAGTCATGGTGTTTTCAAACATACCAAGGAAAATTTTACTACGCCTCTATCTCAGATCCTATGTAAAATCCAAATCAGGCCGTATCGGAGCGAGTCCGAAACGACCTTGGTGTTAAGCCTCTATTTAGGTTTGGTATAGACGATTTTTTTAATGCTGTCGCAGGACAGATAGTATCGCTCCATCAACTGCGGTATCGTTGCGCCTTGGGCAAATTGTTGGCGAATATCGACATTACGAAGCTGGATGAGTCTCCTGCCTCCTGTATTCTCTCCCCATCCCTTGCGCGTTCCTTCGCACTTCGGCACGTAGATCATGCCGCCGTTCACGTACTTCTGCACTTCTTTAAGCAGTTCCTCTGGCAGGATCATATCCGCGTTCATATATTTCATGTTCGACTCTACTCCTTAAAATAGATTTCATCTCAAGGCAGCAAAGTCTCCCACTATAAACTGATTCACCATTAAGGATAAGGCGGTTACATTAAATCATGGTATAGCTCTATGCAAACAACCGCCGAAGTCTATAGTGTAGACTTTGCATAGAGCTGCGTGCCGCGATCGTAGTTCTTCATGGTCGTCACCTCCTAAATGGCATAAGTGTATCCCAAAATAATCCACTCGTCTATACAATTATTCCCTGCCCTGCCTCTAATGCCAATTCTCAAAACATAGAACCCGAGTAACGATTAATAGATCAAGGTCCGGCGATTGTGAAGCCTCCAATGCACTTGACTTCGCATCCGCCAGACTATTCCAGGTAATGTCCGAGTAGGCCCATCCTTCATTTCGGCTCATTTGGTTAAGGCTAGCCTTGTATTTCGGAAAAGATATTGGCCGGTTGCTGTACACACAATATCTCGACCTTTCAGGCCTGTTAAAGTTAGCTTGGATCCGCGCATCTTCTGTTGGTTCGTTTTCTAATAAAATCTCACCGTTTCGCACGAACACAAGTCTTTCAAGTACCAGTATGGCCTTGTACCCCATTGGAATGTTCGTTTTAATCCACTCATTATGATAAGGCTCCCGGAATGCTTCCAGATTGTCCGTGGCATAAGACAGTCCGGAGGCCTCTAGAAAAAACCTTTCCTTCGACAATTCGAGCGGATGCTGCGAGGCAAATAGCGGGTAATGGTATCTAATTGGTGTCATATTGAGCTCCCCAAGCGCATCGATATCAGATTCGACAAATTAGACGACATTATATGGGAAAAGTTGCGGTTTCACCCTAATCAGATCATTACAAAAAAAGGCGCCATGTAGGCGCCTTTTTTCATTGAATCAAATCTTTCATATTAAGGCGTCGTACCCCAGACCAACGTTCCGCCCTGAGTCGCCGTTACTTTGTTCCAGTCCGCGTAAGCGGTTTTCGTGCCGTCGTAGGAGTAGTCGTTGCTCTCATTGAAGTTGGACCAGTCCGCTTTGGCCAGACGCACTTGGATGTCGCCGCTCTGACCGCCAGCTGCGATAGAGCCGGAGGTGAAGCTGATCTCTACGTACGTGTCCGCGTTCGTTCCAGTTGCCGTGCCGACCGTCACCTTCACGTTCGAATTGCCCACTTGCGCCCAGTCGATGAAGGCGTTCACGTTCGAGCTGCTGTCCTTCGTGAAGTAGTAACGGATTTTCACCGTCGTAAGATCGAGAGCGCTAGTGCCGGTGTTCTTGATGTTGAAATGCGCTTTGATCTGGTTGTCGGAAGCATTCGTATCGCCTGTTTTGTACTGAACAACGAGGCTGCTCGGCGTTGTCGTTCCGCCCGCTGGCGTTGCGCTTGCTTGAGCCGAGTTCGCACTGCTGCCGTTGCTGTTGGATGCACTCACGACGTAATAGTACGTCGTTCCATTCGTCAAGCCCGTATTCGTGTAGCTGTTCGTCGTGACCGTAGCGATGTTCGTATAAGGACCGCCCGTCGTCGTAGCGCGCTTCACCGTGTAGCTCGTCGCATCAGCCGAAGCTGCCCAAGTGAGTGCGACTTGCGCGTTGCCTGCCGTTGCAGTAATGCTTGCCGGCGCTGCCGGCGGGTTCATCGTTACGCCAGCCGTCGGTGTTCCGCTTGCTTGAGCCGAGTTGGCGCTGGAGCCGCCTGTGTTAGATGCGCTTACGACATAGTAGTACGTCGTGCCGTTCGTGAGACTCATATCCGTGTAGCTATTCGTCGTGACGTTCGCGATGTTCGTGTAAGGACCACCGGTAGTCGTCGCACGTTTTACGGTGTAGCTCGTTGCGCCAGTCGATGCGCTCCAAGAAAGCATAACGTGCCCGTCCATGCCTATCGCCGTGAGACCTGTCGGCGCTGCCGGCGGCTGCGTTGTCGTCGATCCGGCAGGCGTTGCGCTTGCTTGCGTCGAGTTCGCGCTGCTGCCTGCGCTGTTAGTAGCGCTTACAACGAAATAGTACGTCGTACCGTTCGTCAGACCCGTATTGACGTAGCTCGACGCCGTTACATTGGTAGCGACGTTCGTATAAGGACCGCCACTGGTCGTTGCGCGTTTCACCGTGTAGCTCGTCGCGCCGGACGATGGCGACCAAGCAAGCGACACTTGGCCGTTGCCAGCCGTAGCCGTCAGTCCCGCTGGAGCGGCTGGCGCAGTCGTCGTTCCGCCAACTGGACCCACTTGCTTCCATACGCTGTTCACGCCAGGCTCTTGACCGGACGTGTAATATTGAGCTTGCCAAATATATCCGTTCCACACGACCTGCTCACCGGCATTATATGGACGGATCGAGCTCCAGTCGCGGATATTGCCGAACCGGTTCGGATCGCCCGGGAAGCCTGCCGGCGGTGTAGATGGCAGCGAAGCGTTCTTCGTGAGGTTCACGTCGATCGCTTGATAGAAAGCGTTGACCGTATCGAAAATATCCCAAACGCCGATGATGACATGGTAGCCTTCCCGGTCGTTCGGGATGTAGCAATCGTTGAGAACGTCCATTGGAGGAATGGCACCGTTGTCTTCATAACGGCAGAACAGCTCCAGATCATCGCGGCCGATAGGCTTGTTCGGATCCCAGCCCGGCTTCGTAATATAGTAGTCCCAACGGTTCGTGCTGTGGTTGGCGACCATTTTCCAATGGAATGTGTATGGTCCGCCTGTCATGTTGACCTTCGTCCAACGAGTTGCGGATTGTTCGAACAGCGGGGCGTACTTGCCGCCGCCTGTAATCTCGCCGTCGGGTACACCTATCTCAGGGAAGTCGCCGCGGCCTTCTACGCTCCACGGCTCATACTGAACGGCGCCGCAATTCGTGTTCTGTCCCGTATTACATAATCCCGCCCGGCTTTCGTTAATCCAGCCGTGTGCCGATGCCCGGTTCGCGAACACCAGCGAGCAAGCCAGAATCAATAGCAGCGCGCCCGTGCCAACCAATAGCTTCGTTCTGGACGGCTGCAGCTTCAATGAATATTGAAGCGTCATGAATAACTCCTCCTCATTTTTCAAGTTTTGAAAACGTTGGTTCTTTCTCCCTACATGCAGCTTACGAAATAACTCACCTCCTTTCAGAGTCCAAATGATTAAAGCTAAGGCGAAAGCGGCGATTCGGCATGATTTGGTTGGAATAGATACGGCGAAGCGCAAGAATTGTAATCTTTTCGCGGTTGGTGGAACGCAGAGGAATAACTCTAGTCATATTTTACACAGTTGGACTGTCATCGCATTGTTCCTTTGGTAACCAAATCCTTGTTGCGAAATGCACTATATATTGGTAAGCGACTGAATAAAAGAAAAAGAGCAGCCGAATCGGTCTGCTCTGGATGGATCCATATAGAAGTCCTTACATAGCCTATCGCTAGCACTTTTCTTTCGCATCAACGTCTCATTCCATTGTTATACAATACCCGAATCGTGTTGCGCAATCTTCAAAGCCGACCATTCATGCATCGGAGCTTTATCGCTGTGGAGCTTCTCTCCCACGCACGGACCGGCTTGGCTGCTTGGGCATTTGGTCGCGTGGTCCGTCGCCTTCTCCGGTATCCTGGTTGCGGTATAGACGACCGGCATCGTAATCGGCTCATCGTCAATTTCAATGGTGACCTGCAGAATCCCGTCGACGTCAGCGATCGCCGCATCATTCATATTCGCCGCATAGAGCACGCTGTCTTCGAAATCTACGCCCTGCAGGCATGCTCGGGCGAATGAAGCATTAGCGCCATAATAAGGGGAGAAATTAGAGCCCTTCATGACGCAATTCACAAGACAAGCATCAGAGAAGTTCGCGCCTTTCATATTGGTCACATTCTTAAAGTTCATGCCGGCTAAGTAAGCTCCGTTGAACTTCACAAGCGGCATTTCCGCATTCGCAACACTTGCTTCGTGGCCGTAGAAGTAGCAATGAGAGAAATCCGCTCCGGTCAAATTCGCGCTGCTGAAGTCTGCATTCACCAAGCTTGCTCCGAACAGCATCGCCGCTGGCTGGTCGCCGATCCCGCCCGCGAGCGCACCAGTGAATCTTGAATTGTCGAGGTTGGATTTGCTGAAATTGACTCCCCGAAGGTCGGAGTCTTGGAAGCTCGCGAATTGGATCGTCTGTTTCTGCAGCTCCAGTCCCGTTAATACCGCATTTCGAGCTTCCAGTTTGCTGTCGGAGTCAGATAAAATTTTCGGCAGCCCTGTCAGCTTCGCGTTGCTTAAATCCAAGAAGCTCCACTTCCGCTTGATGACCGGGAACGGGACGATAGCACCGCACAGCTTGGTATAACGCCCAGGTTCGGAAGAAAACTTCGGATACTCATCAAAAAATACTTTTGTTAAATCCGTATTCGAGAAGTCCGTGCCATCAAGCGTTGTACCTCGGAAATCACAGTCGTCCAGCTTCGCTCCCCGGAATATAGCGTCTGTTAGATCCAGACCGGCGAAGCTCGAACCGGTCAAGTCCGAATGGCTGAAATCGACGCCCTTCAAGCACGTGTTCGTATCGAATCGGGCATGGCTCCAATTCACGCCCCGCAAGCTCGCCTTCGTCAGATTCGCACCGTAAAATTCCGTTCCGTCCAATAAGGCACCATTCAAATCGGCTCTTTCAAGATTGGCATGGTTGAAGCGCGTGCCTTGCAGCGTAGCGCGGGACAGATTGGCTTGGGTAAAATCAGCTCTTTCAAAATAACTGCGGCTTAAGTTGGCTTCGCTCCAATCGGATTCACTGAAATCGTTGCCGTTCAGAACAGAGTCCGTCGCCTGAATCCCCTTCATTTTCGCTTGACGGAGCTTGCATTTCATCATAGAAGTATGAATTATTTCGGCATGCTCGAAGCTCGTGCTGGTCAGATCAAGCGAGAACATCACCATGCCGGAGAACGGCAATCCGTTGTAGTTATTCCCCTTGTAGCTTCGTCCGGCAACAAATGGTGCAAGCGTATACTCCGTATTCGAGCGCGGAGACAGCTCTGTGGAATGGACGAATCCTTCCGGTACGGTCGGCAGCGCGAAGCCGAAGAGAGATTGCAGCGTGCCGTCTATTTCGGCTTTGAACACGTATCCTTTCTCAGGTTCGTTGTGCGATTCGTAGTTCAACGCAATCTGCGTAGCTTCTTCTCGTGTGGAGACCGTGAAGCCTTCAAATATATGATCCTTCCAGTCACGGAACTTGACCCATCTTCCATTCGAAGCACGCAGGTAATAGACTCCGCCTGTCCCGTACACCGAGAATTGATCTTGATCGTTCGGCCGGTCAGCAAACAACACTTTATTGGAGCCGACAAGCGACAAATATTTGTCACCCCATATGAAGAAACGGGTGTGAAGATCAACGCCCACTGCCGTCGCCAGCCGGATATATCCCCGGGATACGAAATACAGCGGAATTTCATTGGGGTTGAGATCGATATTAAGATTAGCTTCCATGATTTGCTTCCTCCTTATGACTTGCTCGGCGCAGGCGGAATCCATAGACTGACCGACGGCTCTGGTCGTCCGCTTGGAGCATAGATCGTTTCGTAATTCAGCGTATAAATATTGCGGATCAGATCGACCGTAATTTTGGATGCGGCGATCCCTTTCGTCCGGACAAGGAAAGATCCGTCCGGCGTATAGATATCCAGATGATAGTTGTCCGGATTGTCCCCGCCGCCTGTATAAGACAACACATAGATATATCCCTTCGCTTCAACCGCAAGATCGAGGTAATTCGTCTTGCCGGATTCATCGACGAGCGGGAACCAAGAGCGTTCTTTGCTCTCTTGGCCGAAGCTTTTCACAGGATTGCCGTGAATATCGAACGATTGGACCCGATTGTTGATGCTTTCCAATATGAGAATGCGTCCGTCAAGAGCGCAGCCTATTCCGCAAGGTCCGTTAATGAGACCATCACGGATCCCCTCTCCGGAAGCCGGTACGGCAAAAGTAGCTTGCTCGTCACTCGAAGGCGTCTTCGGAAGCTGAAGAATCTCGAGCTTGTTTATCGTATAATTGATGCCTATCACATAACCTTGCGGATGAACAACGAACCGGTCAATCGGACTGATAAACCGTCCCCAGCTTTGGTTGCCGTCCGCCTGCGGCAGCTGATCGTGCTTCAATACCAACTTGCGGAGATGGAATCCGCCCCGGCGGTTTGCCTCTTTATCATAAGTCCCGTTCGAGGAATCGATGTAGAAATTGCGGCCGCTCGCGTCTTCTGCACTAGCGGCATCATATACGATTCCACTCGGCTGTCTATACCCGACTTCTGGATGCCAATGCGAACGAGACGGCTCTTGGAGCGAGGATATATTTTGAACCGTATACATCGTTTGATCCGATATCGGCGCGCCGGGACGGTCGGCCGGCAGATGCAATCCGGTTGCCTTCCAGCTGTAACCGATCATCGCAGGACGCTGAGCCGTCGTAATATGTCCATTCATAACGTCAATTGCATGCTCTGGATCGACCGAGTTGTTCTTGATCGTCTGCTTCGGCGCCGAAGCCGTCGCTTCCCATGCCGGTTTGCCATCGCGGTAAACGATCTTCTGCTTATGCTCGTAGACGGAGTCGATCGTCAACGGTACCGTATAGGTTTTGATCTGGATTCCTGTCGTAAGCAGCGGCCCGTTCGTTCCCTCCGCTTTCATCCATTCGCTCTCGCCTTGACCGGCGAGCCACCCGTTCTTCGCATAGAAGAACACAAAGATTTTCAAATTGCCGGCAGCAGGAACATCTTTGAACGTGACCGAGAACGGATCGCTGCGCGTAGGCCCCGACAGGTCATAATCATGATCGACAGCAGGCGCGTTGACGTTCGTATCGTATACGACGGCAATCCGGTAACTCGTTGCAAGGTCCGGAAACTTATGTGTCGACGGGTCGGGCTTCAAGTTTATTTTCAAATCAATCGTACGGGTGAAGTCCGTCTTGTAGATGCTTTGTGTCGATAAGCAAGCAACCGTCGTCTCGAGAAGCTGTGCACCTGTCGTAATTACGCTGAAAACTTGCATCGCGACATCGGCTCCCGGCAGTACACGCCCGAGTAACTTTCCGAGTGCGCTTTCGCCCATTTTCTCCAGAAGGTAAGGCCCCAGCTTCGTTATCAGCAGCTTCGGCAGCACCATTCCAATCCATGGCGCCACCGCATTAATGATATTGCGGTCATGTGCAAGGTCATACAGAATTTTGCCCGTGGCGATCATCATCCCGATGATGATAATGTCCTTCAGCGTATCCTTGTCCTTCATGATCTCTTTCACGATCTTGTTCGTGACAGAAGATGAGCCAATGATGAGAATCGCGATCGGCACAATGATATCCACAATGACCGTTAACAATGCGCCGACGAGCGCACACCGGACTTCCGGATCTTCTAGCACATCCGCAATATTAAAGCCTAATCCGCCCCACAAAATCCGGACTGTCGAGATATGATCATCGAGCAGCGGCAGAGAGAAATGCGTAGGATCAGGCATCAACATGCCGATTGGTATGCCGCAAACGGTCGTTACCGGTCCTACTGTCCCAATGAAACGGGTCTCCTTGCGGGGCTCGAACGTTTCGAAAAATTTCTCCGGCAGAATGCTGCGGAGCGTCGAATCCAACACTTGATCCCACTGCTCATCGGTCAGATTAATTCGTTCGCCGTTCGGATTAAGAAATTCAACGTACGCAGACAAATGGCGGGCAAGTCGATTATAACCCGTCACGTTCAACACTTTATTGTCTTTGATGTCGGTCATGATGGGATCGCCGACCGAGATGCCCCATGATGTTTTAGCTCCTTTCACGCCCCAGCGAACGGAATCGTCCTTCACGGCTCCTGCTTGCAGCGGCGTATGATCAGCACGGCTGACATGCTCCGCTTCCGCACCATAGCTATCCGAGGTTACACCGTAATGAGACTCCCACATTTGCCCTTCCAGCTGCTTCGCATCCTGCGCTTTATTAAGCGCCCAGCTCAGAGGGCCGCTGATTGCCGCTTGGACAGACGGATGCAGCTTGCGGGAGTACAGCAGCTTACTGTCGTCGTCCGGATCTTTATATGGCTCGCCGTTCTCATCCAGGACCGTCTGCCATTCCGACCACTTGTCCTTCAATTGATAAATCGCTAGAGCAAGATCCTGTATGTACGGGTTCTGATTCAATAGATGTTCGTGGACCCAAGCCGGATATTCCGAACTGCCGTCCAGATGCAGCAAGCCTGGGTGCTGAAATAACAACGCGATTGCCGTTTCGCGCGCTTCTTTGAAGGTGAACGCTTGCACGAGCAACGATGATGGATGCTGCGGCTCGTTTATCCCCGCAAGCAATGCTGAATCAACGCCGTAGTGCTCCAGCTTCGGATGAGCGAACCCGTTCGCAGCCTGATTGGCTGCAGCGGACTGCATCTTTTGAAAGCTTACATCCGGAATATGAACGGACATCGCAACCGGCAGATCGAGCAGTTGTCCGTCGACTTGAACTTTTTGGGTGACGGTCATTAATCCGACCAGATCGGACGGCAGCTCTAGTTCGTCGGCATAGTGAGTAAGACGGTCTTCCGGAATGAAGCGATAGAATGGACGATTGGATCTCGTCTTCATGATCGAGTCTTCATTATGACGCTTAAGCGGGTAGTCGCGGAGTCCGATCTGGAGAGTGTACTCCCCTTCCGCATCGACATGCTGTAGATCAAAATGAAAATCGTGCTTTACTAAAGGCACTGCTTGTTCGTGCTTCGACATGATGAGAACCTATCCTTTCTGCTGCAAAATTCGACCACAAAATGGCAGGGTCATAGGCCTATTTTACCATATAAAACTATTATTTACCTTTCTGCGTTTCGGTAGAACTAGTATTCTCATAAAAAAAAGAGACTGCCCGAAAAAGTCATTTTCTAATCGACTTATGGGGCAACTTCTCATTCGTTTCACTCAACTTGATGAATATGGCGGATTGAATTCAGGTTTAATGCCCCATAAATATGCGGAAACAATTGATTCAATCCATATAAGTCTTCATAAATAACCTGCGGTTCAACCAAATCTTCATCGATCTCCAGCAGCAGATTGTTCCCTGCATTGGACAACCGTTTCGCCATTCCGTCTAGTTGATCCGACGTGCAGCAGTGAATGAACCCGTCCGTCTCAAGACTATGCGGAGTGTAAAGACTATCCAATTGGGCCTTACTCCACTCTTCTATGGTTATAAAATGAAAAATAGTCACTCGTCCACCTCATTGTTCGAAGCCAATCTTTTCCCAAAGCATACCGACTCTTCGTTGCCCGCATACTTGCCGTAATTCGCAATTCGGTGGTATCCCCTATTCTCGTAGAACGATACCGCTCTCTGATTAATGAGTCGTGTCTCCAGCCACAGCTCGGAATAGTCGAGAAGAGCAGCGTGCTGTTCCAGATAAGATAATACGGCACTTCCTACCCCCGCCCCCTTCGACCCGGCGTACATTCTCTTTACTTCTGCGACACGGTCATTGATCGGCCGTATTGCCCCGCAGCCAATCGCCTCTCCGGATTGATCTCGCGCAAGGACGAATAAGGAACGAGGGACGGAGACATCCTGCACGTCGAAGGAGTTGCGTCCGCTGTCGCCGGTTATGGATTGCAGTGTATCCGACAGTGCATTCATTAGTCGTGCCGCATCCGTGCTGTTTGGATCTTCAATTTGTACGATAATCGAGTTTTTCAAGAAAAGCTCCTCCTATTCTGGATAATATCTAGATCATTCGAGTCCGTTAATCGAACAACTTTCGGCTCGAACCGCTGCAGCTTCGCCTCGAACCGATCCCGATTACGTTCGAAATCCTGCGTCCATCTATACATCATCTTCAGCATGGAATAATCCGGTTTATAGTGGCACTTCTCCAGCCCAAGCTTTTGCTTCAGAAACCGTGTGAAGATTCTTATTCTTCGCTTCAGCAATGGCGTATCCAAGAAAATGATCGTATCTGCCATCTCGTATAAACACTGATAGGAGTCCCGATCCGTACCCTCCATAATCCATTCTCCGATTTGATCGATAGCTTGAATGACTTCCATTTGTTCTGCCGGTGTACGCTTATAGCGTCTTGCAGCAGTCTGCTGGTGGACAATGGCATCGAGCTCATACCACGGGATATGCAGGTCGCCCGCCAGCTTCTTAGCCAACGTTGTCTTGCCGCTAGCTACAATTCCAATAATAAGGATCTTGTTCATCCTATGTCGGCTCCTTTCGCCTCTTATGCCTCTACACCTACTCAATAAGAATAAACTATTCTAGAAAAATGTTGTAATTCCTTGTCGACAAGAACGAATGATCCTTCGATATAACTAATAAGCAAAAAAGCTCGTCCATCTGATGGACGAGCCTTTCGAGTCATTACTTTCCATCGGTTATTCACTCCGATGCGTTAAGAATTTGAATATCGAATTTCGGTTCGATTTGCAGCTGTGGATAGTCTTCGCGCCAATTCATCGTTTTCCACCGTTTCGGATGAAAAGCCTGTATATGCAAGCCGATTCCAAGCACGTCAGAATTAGCAGCTTGCAATTCCTTGATTGTCCCCATCGCTAATTGCTCCAAATACTTCTTCAATACCAGCTCCATCTGATTGACCGCAGCAGGCTTGAACGATTGCAGCTTGTGGTCTAGATCAAAAATATCGATCTTCATATTAACGTTAACGGCAGCAGTCGGCAGCCCTTTCGATTGAGAGCTGATGCGGATCGTCGAAGACCCTCTCCTGACCGAGAAAGCGAAAATGTGATCTTGTGTATGACCAGCAAACGGTCTCCTAACCCCGTCTCCGAATTTAGCCGAAATTTTCTGCCTTCCGTTCGAACTGCCTAACAACATCTTCAAGACACGGACTTGCTCACTGCTTAGCTTCTTCTTCGAACTCTGGCCACGGCTGAATAATAAGGCACCTTCAAGAGCTACTCCGCCATTGGATCGCTTAATAACGGGCAAGGCGAAGTCCTCCAACGGCTCTTTGCTGGATAATAAAAAATGCATCATCGACACATTGGGCATGATGCCGTTAGACTCCAACATCGTAATAAAATTACTGAGCTTTTCCGTCAAACCTCTGCTAGGTCTATCCAACAACTCTGATATAGAACCATCAAGAATGACAACCGGTGCGTTAATTGATGTATAGGGAGAATGGAGCAAGAAGCCCAGCTCCTCAATCGGATTTTTAGATGCGAAACGCTCGCTTAATACAAAGGCTCTCGTATTGATCCGAATGAATGGCCCCTTATCGGAAAACTCGCCTTGACCGCCTGCTTCCACAAGGCTTGGCCCCTTCAATTCCGTCGTTTCCGATCGCGGATCCCCTTCTCCTTGTCCAGGTTTATGCAGGACGGTTACGACCTGATCCAGAACGACCTCGCCGCTTTTCTCGTCCAGATCCAACCCAACCACGTCCACCATGTGCAGATCCCTCAGAGGCAGTTGATCCCAACAGCCGGTTAGGCACATGAGAACGCATAGGATGAAAACGGTTTTTCTCATCCGAATCCCGCCCTTCTGCCCCTTGCCAGTGAGATGAGTAGCAGCATTGCGGGCAGGACGGCAACAATCAGTATCGACGCCGTATTGTGGTAAGCTGAAAACTGCAGAATCCGCTGCCGGTCTGCCCCCCATATTGCGGCCGCAAAGCATAGGATGGCCAATATCCATACGAGAAACGAATGGTTGCGTATTTCTTGTATATGGACGAACGCGAGGTAACGAGCTGATAAGAACAAGTAGACATATACCGTCACGGTTGTTACCGAAAGCCAGACCGTTATGAATACAATGTCTAGATTTTGCAAGACGGGCCAATGGAATTGACGAAGGATAAAAATCATGGGTTCAGGGATGGCTTTAAGCTGGTTCTCGCTGAAGCTAAACGTCACAATAATTGAAATCAAGACGTAGAACAGCGTTGTGAAGCCGTTCGCGGCAGACATGATGAACAATATGGATCTCTTGTTCTTTCTCTTTACGTACGGGAAGACATAAAGCAGAAGCTCATACCCTGCATACGCCCAGAACGCTGGAAGAGAATCCTTCATTATAGCACCGAATCCATGCGAACCGATCGGAAAGATGTGAAGGATTTCTCCCTTACCCAACCCGCTAATGAATATGATCACAAAGCAAAAAAGGAACATGACCATGACGATCTGCGTCACAGCAGCTATGGATCGAAGCGTAGAGGAAGCAACGTATCCCGCTATTGCAGTCAGCAATCCGACTTGTACGATCCACGGGGTCGCATAGAGCACCCATCGATTAATAACATCTGCATACGAAACGACCACCAACAGACTAGATTCTAAGCAATACACAGCAATGATCAGGTTGAGCACGATGCCGATCGGTTTTCCTACAAGCGAGATAATGTATTGCGGCATCGGGAGATGCGGATGTCTGGTACCCAACCAGTAAATGATCATAATGACGAGTTGAGCGATCACCCCACCGACGAGTACCGACATCCAGGCATCATGACCGGAATGGCGGGATTCTTCAGAAGGTATCGTCAGTATGTGAACGCCGACCTGCGTTAATATAACGAGACAGAACAACTGTACCATTGATATTTTATTCAAATGGATCATTTCGTTCGTCCCCCCATAAACTCATGATTTTGTCTTACAGCACCATTACCGGCGTAGTTTCCGACGTTTGGTTAACATTTTAATCGGGCCCCTTACTAACGTATCCAGCACGGTCTCGCCGTTTACACCCGAGAAGAAGTACGGGATACCCATCGTGTGTATTCGGGCTAGATGTGTGAAGAGCATTAGAAATGCAAGTTCCAATCCAATCAGACCGAAAGTCGCTGACAGCGTGATGAACGGATAAGTTAGGTACCTCGCCGCGGAGCTCATTTCGTAAGAAGGGATCAGGAACGAAGCGACAGCCGTGAAAGCGACGACTATGAGCATCATATTGGAAACAAGATTCGATTGAACAACGACCGTACCGATGACGATACCGCCTACGACACCGATCGTCTGTCCGATTGGGTTCGGCAGCCGAATTGTTGCTTCTCTTAAGATTTCAAGCGTAATGAGCATCACGACAGCTTCAATAATCGGAGTCATCGCAATATATTGCATCGAGCTTTGCAGCGTTAATGCAATATCGAATGGGATGATTCTCGGGTCGAATGTAACGAGCGCTACATATGCAGCCGGCATACTGATTGCCAGCATAAAACAGACGATTCTTAACAATCGCATGGAACTGCCAATTAGCCAGCCCAGCTGATAGTCGTCGGCACTCTGGAAGAACGCCCAGAACGTGACAGGCACGATCAGACAATCCGGCGCCCCGTCCGCTAGTATGACTATTTTGCCGCTCATCAGATAGGCCTTAACTCGGTCCGGTCTTTCAGTGACAAGCATTCTCGGGAACAAAGAAAACTTCTTATCTTGAATCAACTCTTGAAGAAATCCAGGTGCTTCGACGAAATCAGTATCCACGCGGCCAATCCGCCGTTCGAATTCCGCAAGAACGTCGTTGTTTACTACCGAACGCAAGTAAATGACGGCGACATTCGTGTTGGATATCTTGCCGAGCTTGTACGTTCGAACGACGAGATCGGGTGTCGCCACCATCTTCCGCATAAGATTCAGATTCGTCTGCAAGTTTTCGATTAAAGCTTCATTCGAGCCGCGCAGCACGCGTTCATTGACAGGCAGATTCACGGACCGTTCTTTTTTCAGTTCTGTTCCAAGCACATACAAGGTCGAAGCGCCATCTAGTTGGACGACTGTCTTTCCTTCGACGATCGCCGTAATCGCCTCGTCTAGAATATCCGTCTCACAATAATCCAAAATCGATACGGCTTCACGAATTTGGGTCCATTGCAGGCTAAGCAGAGGCTGAAGAATATGATTCTGTACGGCTGACGTATCAATCATCGATTCCAAATAATAAAGGCATAGTTTGCGGCCGTTAACCGTTATAGAGCTCACTTTGAAATCGGAGCTCTCGGATAACCGTTCCCGCAGCATCTTCTCGTTCTGTTCCAGGGACGCGTGGGAATTCATTCGGATCGCTCCTCAGTCTTAAGCTGAATTTATAGCTATTTTCCCCATATAGAGGCAGGCTATTCCGAGTCAGTTACCCGTTTCCTTGCATAAAAAAAGGACTCGCATCTCTGCGAATCCTGTGTTAACTCTATTCTTAGTGGCTTGCTGGTTCTAACGCAACGCTGTCGGGCAGGCCGAGCGTGCGAGCCGAATTCGACATAATCTCCTGAATCAATTCAGGGTTCTGCGTCAGCTTCACGCCATAGGATGGAATCATTTCTTTGATCTTTGGTTCCCAAGCTTTCAGTTGCTGAGGGAAACACTTCTCAATCACTTCAAGCATAACGGAAACAGCTGTTGATGCACCAGGCGATGCGCCGAGCAATGCAGCGATCGAACCGTCTGCCGCACTGATAACTTCCGTACCGAACTGGAGTGTTCCTTTGCCGCCGGCTTCGGTGTCTTTAATAATCTGTACACGCTGGCCTGCTACGAGCAGATCCCAATCCTCGCTCTTCGCATTCGGGACGAATTCACGCAGTGCATTCATACGCTTTTCTTTGGATTGCATGACTTCCTTGATCAGGTAAGTCGTCAGCGGAACGTTCTTGACGCCTGCAGCCATCATCGTTAGCAGATTGTGCGGTTTTACCGACTTGACTAAATCGAACATCGAACCGAACTTCAGGAACTTCGGTGTGAAGCCGGCGAACGGTCCGAACAGAAGCGATTCCTTCTTGTCGATCATGCGGGTATCCAGATGCGGAACCGACATCGGAGGCGCACCCACAGGTGCTTTGCCGTATACTTTCGCATTGTGCTGCTTGACGACTTCCGGCTTTTGGCACACCATGAACAGACCGCTGACCGGGAAGCCGCCTACCCCTTTGCCTTCCTCGATGCCGGATTTCTGCAGCAAGTGCAGGCTTCCGCCGCCGCCGCCGATGAAGACGAACTTCGCTTTATGGCGCTCGACCGTACCGGTGCCAACATCGCGAATTTTCAGCTCCCAGGAGCCGTCGCCTGCCCGCTTGATATCATCTACGTTGCGGTTGAATTGAATGCCGACGTTCTTGCTCTTCAGATGATCGAACATCATGCGCGTCAAAGCGCCGAAGTTAACGTCCGTACCGGCGTCGCTCTTCGTTGCCGCAATCGGCTGATCGACGTTCCGGTCTTTCATCATGAGAGGAATCCACTCTTTCAGCTTGGCCGGATCATCGGAATACTCCATGCCTTGGAACAGCGGATTGCTCGAAAGTGCTTCGAACCGTTTCTTCAGAAACTTAACGTCCTTCTCGCCTTGCACGAAGCTCATATGCGGAACGGGTACGATAAAGTCCCGCGGATTACGAATCAGCTTGCTGTTCACAAGGTAAGACCAGAACTGCTTGGATACTTGGAACTCTTCGTTGACTTTAATCGCTTTGCTAATATCGATCGAGCCGTCCGACTTCTCCGTGGTATAGTTCAGTTCGCACAGCGAGGAGTGGCCCGTTCCTGCGTTATTCCATTCGTTAGAGCTCTCTTCACCTGCAATGGCACGCCGCTCGAATACTGTAATTTCCCACTCCGGGTTTAATTCCTTCAGCAGAGCACCGAGCGTTGCACTCATAATTCCGGCGCCAATTAAGATAACGTCTGTACTTGTTTGTCTGTTGCTCATGATTACCTTCCTTACACGCTATTATTTGAAGAAAAGGTGCTGGCGCTCCATTAGGCTTCATCCAAGCCATCGGGCGGCCATACACCAATCTAGATGGAATGATTGATTACTAAACCTGATTAATTAATATCTATTATATGATAGTTTAAACCTTGACGACAAGAATTGCGGACGGATTTATGTTTAGCTTTTACTTGCAGGCCCTAACATAAACAAGACGGCGCATGACTTGTCCGGCATGAAGCTTGCATTGCATTGTTGATGATACTCCCAGTTTTATTATTTGTAAAACGAATCTTTTGTATAGGCTTGATTAGAACTTTTAATCGATTTGGAATTGACAATCCTTTTCAGCCCGCCAGAAGACCGAAAATAACCAAATAAAAAAGCCGCATAACGCGGCTTCGGATCTATGATAAATGACTGGTTAGAACCATTGAGGACATTGGTTGGCCAAATAACGCAATTTCACTTCCGTCTGCTTAGCTCCCCCTCCCTCATGCCCGTTGAACGGATAAATGACCATTTCCTTGTCGCTCGTGATGCGGTTATAGGTGGCAAAATACATCTGGGCCGGACACGTCTCGTCCTTCAACGCTACAGAGGCGAGTACGGGGCAAGTAATCCGATCAGCCAGATTCATCGTATCAAAATAACTTAAGTTATCCATCACCAGATCGGTCTGCTCCGGATGACGCTTCAAATATTCCGTCACTGCGCCGAATGCGCCGTGGCTGCCCTCGATCCGGCACACCAAATTGCTGTTGCTTGGCACATCGACCATGACAAGCTTCGGACGGTCGTCCAGCGCTGCGACCGCCATGCCAATCGCGCCCCCTTGGCTTCCGCCTTCAATGATGATTTGATCGGGGTTGATCTCCGGTTGCGCGCAAGCGAAATCGATCGCTTTCAAGCAGTCCATATAGACATAGCGGTAATAGTACTCCCACTTGTTATGTACGCCTTTGCTCGCCACATTCGCAAGAAACCCGTGCGAATAAGCCGCACTGTTGCCGGTTGCCCCGCCTTGATCCCGGCAGTCGACCGATAGTACGGCCATGCCCATCATCGCCCACTGCATCAACTCGGACGGCTCTCCCCGGCTCGCTGTAAATCCGTGGTAATGAATCAGGCACGGATAGGTTGTCTGGTCTGCAAATGCGGGAACGATCAGCCATCCCCGAATCCTCGTCTCGTCCATCCCGTTATACGAAATATCGTAGACGCGAACATGCTTGCTCGGATAATCGATTAGCGTCCGCTCCGGCAGCAGAGGAACGTCTTGCGCCTGCTGCAGCGTCGCCGCCCAGAAGGCGTCGAAATCATCTTGCCGCGTCAACGGCGGCAAGTACTGGTACAAGTCTTTGGTTACCTGATCGATATATCCCATGAGAACACCCTTTCGCAGCAGCCATTTGGTAATGGAGTTGCCACTCCACTATTTCAAAAGAGCTGTTCCTTCCGTTTATTACCAAATATTGCACGCCGTCTCAAGCCTGTTCCTCGCTCGGTACGACAGCATCGCGGATCTGCTCGAACGTAAGCGGCGTATAATCCCAATGCTCGACGCTGACATTGAAGTAGTTGATCCCTTCATACTTCTGCGAATGAATGTGCCCATGTACATTTACGTAAGGCATATGCTTGTTCATATACATCGGTTCATGCGACAGGAAGAAGAAATCCTTGTAGATGATCGGATGCTCGCTCACTTCGTCGAAGCCGGCATCCAGCCACCACGTACGCGACCGCCCACGGTCATGGTTGCCTAGTATGAGATGCTTATATCCGTTCAACCGGGATACGATCGCTGTTGTCTTTTCTTTATTGAGGAAAGAGAAATCGCCCAAATGAAACACTTTGTCCTTCTTGCCGACGACGGCGTTCCACTTCTCAATCATCACTTCGTTCATCTCGTCGGCGTTGGCGAACGGCCGCGATTCGAAATCGATGATATGCTTGTGGCCAAAATGATGGTCTGATATAAAAAATACGTTCTGCAAAGTTCCCACTCCCTTACCCGAAGCAAATAGCCAATCCTGTACATTAGCGTACTCGAATTGTCTATTATTGTCTATTCCGCGTTCGGCGCAGGCTTATGCTTCCCCCTTCTTACAGAAGGAAGATCCAGAACAACACCGCGAGGAAGAACCGGTAGACTGCAAACGGGATGAGCCGTACACGCTCGATCAACTTCAAGAAAAACTTAATGGCGAACAACGCAGTAATAAACGATGTGACAAAGCCGGTAATGAACAAAGGAAGATCATCCGATGTCAAAGAGCTCCAGCTTTCATACAGATCTTTGCCCGAAGCGCCTACCATAATCGGAACGGCCATGATGAACGTAAACTCGGCCGCCGTTTTATGATTCATGCCGCTGAGAAGACCGCCCGATAAAGTCGCGCCGGAAAGCGAGAATCCCGGGAAGAGCGCCAGCATCTGGAACAGACCGATAATGAAAGCCTGCTTGTAAGTAATCTGGTCGATCGTTTCGGTTGCAGGCTTCTTCCATTTCAGCTTCTCGGCCAATATCATAAGCAGGCCGCCCAGAATCAAGGTGATCACGACGGTCCGTGCACTGAACAGCTCGTGCTTGATGGTATCATAGAACAACATACCGCCGACTCCGAACGGAACCATTCCAATGATGATATGGATGAGGTTCATTTGGCTCCCGCCGTTTGCTTGTGCACTTGCGGCGGTACTCTTTAGCCCGATAAGGCCAAGCATTTTTCTCCAGAACACGACGACGACAGCCAGGATCGACCCAAGCTGAACGATAATTTCGAACGTGCTGGCGCGCACCGTTCCCTCGAAACCGAGCAAATGTCCGACAAGAATCATATGTCCGGTCGAAGATACAGGCGCAAACTCTGTAAGTCCTTCCACGATGCCTAGTATTAGTCCGATTAAGATGTCCATAACCTTCTCCTTTGGTTTATTGTCCTTCCTATCACGATCCGATCGGATAATAAGCTTCGAATTGTTCCTTACAATATCGTAAGGTTACGCGTTTATCGAAACACAAAAACCCATAGCTTCGCTTGTAATACGAGGTCAATGCCTCAACCAGCTCGAACATGGTCATTGAGGGCAGTGGGAGTATAGTATTGGTGACGGGGTCGCTGCCCCAAAAAAGCTGACGTTCTCCCGGCTACCTCCATCATAGATCGGCCATAAAAAAAAGGCCGACCAGAAATCTCTGGCTGACCTAATAATACGAAAAGCATTTGCCGTAGACTTAATAAGTCTACGACAAATGCAGCATAAGATTGAATCTTGTATATCAAGTTTTAGATACTGATTCGTTCAGGAAAGCCAGCCCGGCTCCACAACCACAATGGCGTATGGACATCAATAGGCGCTAGCCCGCTGCCCTCAAGCGCTTGCTCCCAGGCAAGCGCGGCTTGTTCACGGTTCTCCGCCGATCCTTCCAATATACTCGCAGGACATAAGCCCAGACGGACCGTCGCTTGTAAAATATGCGTATCCGGCGCTATCGTAATAAGCTCACGAGATTTCCATTGTACTGCCGTATAAGACTCTAACACGTATAACCAATAGTTAAAAATTTTCGGTCCGGACAAGTACGGGAATTCCTTCTTCCGGCTTTGTTGAACAATCGTCTTCAATGGGGCTATATCATAATCAACAGATTGGAGAAGCCCCTGCACATTTGCCCCTGGCGATGAATTGACAATCCCGCTTGCGACGCTTTGCCAGATCTGAGGATGGCGATTGGGCTGCAGAGCGATCCGATGCGCTAGCAATGCTCCCCGCAGATCTTCTATGTCTCTGCCCCAAGCCTCACGAGGGTCAAATACCCAACGCAGTTGTTCTTCCTGATAGGTTCTTGCAACAGCCTCCCATAATGCATAGGAATTCCGCTGATAATTGAGCGCCATACCAAGTGTAATCACATTCATGAACTCGTGCTCAGGTACGATGCCCAGCAGTATATCTTCTGGCATTACTTCACCGCCCAGAAGCCCGTTTGCGTGCATATTCATTAACAACTTAACATCATTAATTAACTCAACTTGAGCCATTACGCACCTCGTTCGATTATCGTCAGCGAGCAGCAAACCGATGAAACTTTATCATCTATCCAAGATAGCTGCATTCACAAGAGTTCGTCAATCGAACGATGCTTTTTAGCTCATAGTTTCCCAAGTCGTCGTATATTCGTATCACACATTCGGCAGCCTATCCTCGAACTGGCGCCAATCGCTCTTCATCTCTTGATCTGTTAATAGACAGTGGTCAAGCGACTTCGAGATCTGATCCCGGTCCATATCGATCCCGATAAACACAACTTTGTTAACGCGGTCTCCGTGCGTATCGTCCCAATGCTTGATCTGCGCCGCCTCATCGGCAAGCAAAGCTTGCTGTTCCTCTTCCGGAAGAGCCGCTGCCCAGTAACCCGCTGGCCCGATCTGAATAGAAGGCCCCGCTTGGCTGAAATGCTGAGCTATATTGTTCCGGGTCGCAAGCCAGAGAATGCCTTTCGCGCGGACGATTTGCGCCGGCCATTCTTCCATCCAGTTCTTTAACCGCGACGGTTCAAAAGGACGGCATCGTTCATAGACGAACGATGCGATACCGTACTCCTCTGTCTCCGGCGTATGAGCTTCCTTCGCCATTTCCTGCATCCATCCAGCCGATGTGCTGGATCGCTCGAAGTCGAACAGCCCCGTGTTTAGTATATCCGCAGACGCGATTCGGCCCTGCTCGGCACGAATCATCCGGGCGCTCGGCTGAAGACTCCGAAGCACGTTTTCTAGCTTGGCCAATTCATCCTGACTCACCAAGTCGCACTTATTCAATACAAGCACGTCACAGAACTCAATCTGATCGATCAATAAGTCGACGACATCGCGCGCATCCTCTTCCCCCACAGCCTGGCTCCGGTCCAGCAGAGATTCACCCGAAGCGTAATCGTGCCAGAACCGGTAAGCATCAACGACCGTAACCATGCAATCCAGCCGGCAATATTGTGACAAATCGATCCCGGCTTCATCATCCCGGTAACTGAACGTCTGCGCGACGGGCAGCGGCTCGCCCACCCCGGTTGACTCGATCAAGATGTAATCGTATTTATCCTCTAAGGCCAATCTCTCCACTTCCTGAAGCAGATCGTCACGAAGCGTGCAGCAAATGCAGCCGTTCGACATTTCGACCAGCCGCTCGTTCGTTCGCGAAATACCGCCGCCTTCTCGAATCAACTCTGCATCGATGTTCACTTCGCTAAGATCGTTGACGATGACGGCCACTTTCAGACCGTCACGGTTATGTAGAACATGATTTAGAATCGTCGTTTTTCCAGCTCCGAGATAACCGCTTAATACGGTGACTGGCAGTTTCGTTCTTTTTTTAGTTTCCAATTCAACCATCTCCTTTAAGTGTAATCATTACGATTAGAGGTTACAACTTCAGATTATTGAGCAGAACTTTTCGGTAGACGCTTAATAAAAATGTTCATGCCTCTCTTTTAATCGTAATTATTACGATTAAAATCGATAATACTATCGAACGAAAAGGGATGTCAAGCGTCCCTGATCTTATCTTTTATACTTAACAACATTAAAAGCCACGAATTCGAGGCTTTTAATGTTGTTAAGTAATACATTTAATAAGGTTAATTATGCGTCATTCCCCGTCTTCTTTCGGAAGCATTGCCGTTACGAACAGCATGTCCCCCGCTCTCACTGCACCTATCGAACCGCCCATTCCGTTCATCAATTTGCGGGATATATAGAGGCCGAGCCCCATCCCCTGCCCTCCTCGGCTTGCATCAGACTTATGGAACCGGTCGAATAAAAGGTCGGCATCATCCGGCAGCGGAGCTGCGGTCTTGTTGCCGATCGTGACGGCATAGCAGCCACCGGATTCGGTGAATGAAACCGATATTGTTCCGTGCGCGTAACGCAGCAAATTTTGAATCAAATTATGGATCACCCGCTGCAAAGCGACCGGATCGGCAAGTACAACCGGAGGCGCGGCGGCATCCCGAATGTCCAGCTCGAGATTCCTCTTGCTGAACTCCTCGAAGAACCGCAGAAAACATTCGGCAACCGCATGTTCCAAATTTACGCTTTGAACCGCATACGAGGTCTCTTCGAGTTCGAGACGCGACAACTCGTAGAAGCTTTCCGTCAATTGCTGCAGCACATTGACGGAGTCCAGAATAACGCGGACATACTCCCGCTGTTTGTCTGGAGAAGGGTCCTTATTCAGCAGTTGAACATAACCCGCGAGCGACGTGAGCGGAGTGCGCAAATCATGCGAGATCCCGGATACCGACAACCGGATATTACGTTCCATCTCGCCGACACGCCGGAGTTTCTGCTCGTACCCGTCCACGAGGCGGTTCAATTCGAGAACAGCCTTGGATAGCGTACGGTTATTTTCTTCCAGGTAAAGTCTTTGACCGTAGCGCGCGTTCTCGCCGAGATCCCCGATCTGGACGGTCAACCGTTTCATCTCGCGTTTCAGCAGATAATAACGTACCGCGAACCATAGGCATAGAGCCGACAATACAACGATCCATCCGTACATGCTGCCGCTCCTATTCGACTAGCCGGAAGCCTACGCCCCAGATCGTCTTGATATGCTTATGAGGCGAAGCAGCATGCAATTTTGCACGCAAATTGCTTACATGGACATTGATCGTTTTCTCATCGCCCATAAACTCTTCGTTCCATATGCTCTCGTAAATGTTCATTCGGCTGAATACTTTTTGCGGATGGCGCAGCAGCAGCTCCAGGATGTCGAATTCTCGTTGGGTCAGCTGGATCGTAACACCGCCGACCGATACTTCACGCGTCTCCAGAATCATATGAATATCGAGAAATTCAAGTGCCGCAGCAGCCTCATGTTCGGCATAGACGGTATAGCGCCTCAGTTGTGCTGCCACTCGCGCTAACAGTTCGTCTATATCAAAGGGCTTCGTCATGTAATCATCTGCGCCCCGGGCAAGCAGCTCCAGCTTGCTGGCCTTCTCCATCTTCGCGGACAGCACAATGACCGGCATATGCTCTTTTTTGCGCAACTCGTCGAGTACGTCCTCGCCCGTTCTGCCCGGCAGCATCAGATCGAGTATGACACACTTCCACGATTGAGCCGGCAGCATCATGACTGCCTCGCTGCCCGAATAAGAGCTTTCCGGGCGGTATCCCGCTCCGGCGAGCGCTTCGCACAGCAAGCTATTGATTGACGGGTCGTCTTCGATGACTAGAATCGGTTCGTTCATCGGGGCTATCAACGCCTTTATTTGATGTCGGTTCGTTTGAACACTATGCATCCTATTATACAAGTAATGACGAGATACGCCACGCTCATAGCCGCTCCATGTATGATGAACGCTGAATCACCGCTTAAATTCTCGAAGAACATCACATAGTAATCCGGGAAACATTTGTAGACGTCAAAATAACCTAGTGCCGTCAAGAAGGTTGGCAAGGCCAGCATTCCGATCACATAAGCAAGGTTTACCAATACCGTCATGATCGGGCTTCTGGATATGAAGGCGATCAAGGTAAGCAGTGCCGCGAACCCCCAGTGAAACAGAACCTGCATACCATAATTCCAGCTGAAGAATCGTGCGAATTCCAACAACGACATATCGCCGAACCCGAACGCAAGGCTAAATCCGACTGTCGCCACGATACTGCTTACAAGATAAATAACAGCAACGGCAACACAGGCGGCGAACAGTTTGGACACGTACACGTATGTTCTATACTTGCCTAATGCAAGAGAATTGCGCATCGTCCCGTTCGGAAATTCCGATGCAATGAAATACCCGACGAATGCCGAGAACCAGAGCTGCATCATGAACGACATGCCAGCAGGCATGGTTACGCCGTATTGTCCCTGCATCGGACTATCTCCGCCGTAAAACTCCGCAAAGACTTGCAAAGAGATTTGAGCCGTAATGCAAAGGAGAATGACGTGCAGCACTTTTCCCCGCCATAATTTGTACCATTCCGCTGATAATAGCGTCGTCATGCGTGCCCGCCCCCCGTCAATTGCATAAAATATTGCTCCAACCGCTGCTCCGTCACACCGATGCTCTCCACGACGATCCCGTGCTTCACGAGCATCGTGTTCATCTCGCCTGTTCGATGAATCTGCTCGCGAACCCACAGTTCGTTCGCCGATACCGCTTGGCAATCTGTTATGCCGAATCTTTCCTTCAAGAGCGCCATCGCTTGCGCGCAATCGTTCGTCACGATTCGAACATGCTGCTTCGTCTCTAGCGCGAGCTGTTCGGCGGAGAGCTGCTTCACCAGCTTGCCCTTGTCGATGATCCCGTAATGGGTCGCGACTTGTGCAAGCTCGTCCAGCAGATGGCTGGAGACGAGCAGCGTCAGCCCTCTCTCGTGCGCGAGCCGGCGGAGCAGCTCCCGCGTCTCGATGATGCCTTTCGGATCTAGTCCGTTCGCAGGCTCGTCCAATATAAGAAACTCCGGATTCGTGATGAGCGCAGTTGCCAGCGAAAACCGCTGTTTCATGCCGAGGGAGAAGTTTTTGGCTTTCTTCTTCCCCGTATCGGCCAGCCCTACGGACTCCAGCGTTTTCTTCACCGTACTCTTATCCGGTACGCCGCTTATGATGCGTTGAATTTCCAGATTTTGCTCAGCCGTCATATTCGGATAGATGGCCGGCGTCTCAATCGATTGGCCGATACGCCGTCTGCCGCGCTGAAGAGCAATGTCACCGGTATTTCCGAACAGCTCCACCTCGCCGCCCGTCGGCAGGACTAACCCGGTAACGGCTCGCATAAAAGTCGATTTGCCGGCGCCGTTCAGGCCGATCAATCCATAAATTTGGCCGCGCTTAATCTCGACGTTTATTTCCTGTATCGCGTAATCACGGCCGTATTTTTTGCTAAGGGCTCTCGTTCGCAGTACATATTCGCTCATCTCTTATGACTCCTTCCACTCTTGCTTCATGTGCTTAGTCTAATGCTCAATTGCCAAGAAAACAGGTAGCAAATATAAAGAAAGAGTAAAGAATGCCATTATCGATAACGAACAAATATAGAGAATGTGTCCCGTAACGTATATTCTAGCCTGTTTTGTGTCTGGCACATCTTCCAATCGGCCATATAATCGTGATTAAGCATGATATCCATACAACTCGTTAGGAGCTGATTTGATGTTTGTCGTCTATCGTTACGGATCCATATATCAAATGATGATCGGAAACCCTGACGGTCTATCCGTTAACGTATTCGCTGTCCAAGAACATGACGGACTGACATTGATCGACACAGCCATTCCGCCTGCATCCGGGGCGATCTTACAGGAAGTGAATCAGATTGGACTGCCGGTCATCCGCATCATCCTCACTCATGGCCATCATGACCATACCGGCGGACTTGACCTTATGAAAGAAGCCTTTCCCGAAGCCATCGTCTGCATCTCGCGCCGGGAATCCCGGATCGTTCAAGGCGACTTGTCGCTTGAGGATGGCGAAGAGGATATGCCGGTTCAAGGGATTTACCCCGAACGAATGAGGACGCCATTCGATCTCCTTCTGGAAGACGGCGATCGAATCGGCTCTTTGCTGGTTATCGCTGTACCCGGCCATACACCTGGCTCGATCGCACTGTTGGATGAACGAACTCGCACATTGATAGCCGGAGACGCATTTCAATCGATCGGCGGGCTTGCAGTAGCCGGCCAGTTCAGGCCAGCTATTCCCATGCATGCGAAAGGAACGTGGAGCAATGCCGCTTCTCTCACGTCCGCCCGTACGATTCGTACGCTTGCGCCTTCATTATTATGCGTTGGACACGGCCCTTCCTTAGCCGATCCGGGAGACGCAATGGACCAGGCGATTGCTGAGGCGGGAGGATCGCAAATATGAACAAGCTGCTGAAATCAGCGTCTCGCGAATAGACGGCTCAATGCAAAACGGATGCCTGCGAAGGGCATCCGTTCATTATTGCGCTCAGGTCTATGTTAGGCGGAACTTGCAGAAAGCAGCTCGTCCATTTGAAACAGTGAGAGATAGTGCAGACCGGCCTGTTCAAGATTTTCGCGGCCTATCGCCTCTCTTTCAATTACACTAACGACATATTGAACGTCGGCACCGTATTGGACGAGGTCCTTCGCGCTGAGCAGGATCTGTCCACCCGTCGTCACGACATCCTCCACAATGCAAACCTTCTTCCCTTCGATGCTCTGGCCTTCCGCGAGCTTGCACGTGCCGTATTCCTTTGCTTTCTTCCGTACGAATACGACAGGGATACCCGTCTCAAGCGATAGAGCCGTCGCCACCGGCATTCCGCCCATCTCAAGTCCGGCCAAAATTTCCGTCTCTGGCGGAATCAGCTTCGCTAGATGCTCGGCGATACTCTTTAACAAAACCGGATCGGATTCGAACAAATATTTATCGAAGTATTGCTCGGATACTTGGCCAGATCTTAGCTTGAACTGTCCGGTTAACCGTGCCGTGTCATAGATCGCTTTTGCCAACATGGTCTTGTCCATCGTCAGGTGAATCCTCCTCGAATCGAATCGTATGAAACCTCTATGCACAGCGATTACTCGAACCGTAATGCTGCCTGTCGTTTATAGTGATCCTCGATGACCATGCATGCCATCGCCTCGATGACGGGAACGATTCGAGGACATATGCACGGGTCATGCCTGCCATAGGTCGTTATTTCTCGTTCATTCCCATCGACATCTACGGTTGTCTGAGGGATGGAGATCGATGAAGTCGGCTTTACCGCCACTCGAAAAATGATGTCTTCTCCGGTGCTAATCCCGCCGACGATGCCGCCGGCATAGTTCGTCCGAAACCCGTTCGCATCCATAGCGTCGTTGTGCTCGCTTCCGAGCATTGCGGCAGCTTGGAAGCCTGCCCCGAACTCGATCCCTTTCACGGCTCCGATACTCAACATCGCTTTGGATAATTCGGCATCCAGCTTATCGAATACTGGTTCTCCCAAGCCTGCTGCGACGCCGCTGATTCGGCACTCCACAACGCCTCCGCAGCTGTTGCCTTCCGCCGCGAGCTTGGTAATGTATTCGATCATCTGTTCCGCCGCTGCCGCATCACATGTGCGCACCGCATTCTGTTCGATCTGCGCGGCATCGAAAGTTTCCGAACGGATGCCGCCAATTTGCGTTGTATAAGCAAGTATGGATACGCCCCGGTTCTCTAACAATTTGCGGGCCACTGCACCGGCTGCCACTCTTCCGGCGGTTTCCCTTCCCGAGGCTCTTCCGCTGCCTCGATGATCCCGAATTCCATATTTCTTCTCATACACATAATCCGCATGTCCAGGCCGATACATCGTTTTAATATCTTCATATGCTGACGGCCGCATATCGGCATTGTTCAGCATGATGCAGATCGGCGTCCCCGTCGTGCGTCCCTCGAAGAGGCCGGACACGATTCTGATTTTGTCGTATTCCTTGCGCGGGGTTGTAACCGACGATTGCCCTGGTTTTCTTCGGTCCATCTGAGTCTGAATGTAAGCCTCGTCTAATTCGACTCCCGGCGTGACCCCGTCCACGATAACACCTACCGACTCGCCGTGTGATTCTCCGAAAGTCGTCATGGTCAACTGTAAGCCAAATGTACTTCCCGCCATCCACATTCACTCCCGCATGTTTTTGTTCTTCGTACAGTGTAGTCTCTGCTTAGAAATAAGTGAAATTGTAAATTTATTATCTTGCCATAGATAATATTAATGTCATAAGAAGCGAATCGTTATCGATCCCATCCCCCAGCAATAAAAAAAAGCTCTCCTCAAGTCATTAGATGACTTATCGGACAGCCCCTACTTCTGAATATCGTTATTAACTGTCTATCGATAACGATCTCACCGTGACCGCACTGCCCGCTTCCGCTCCGATTCCCAATTTGAAGCGGCAGTCTTCATAATTCCCTCTCCGCTCCAATACGACAGAACCATTAATGCTCAAGGAAGTGAAGCTTTGATCCAGCTTCCACTCGATCTTCGCGAAATCCCCATAAGGAAGATTTGCCTCATCTACCCATACTTCTTCTCTCGACTGCGGATCGGTGAACAAAAGCTTGCCTTCGCTATTCCATTTGATGATGGCGGAGAAACCGCCATATAAAATAGCCGACCGCGTATAGCTCTGAAGCTCGGCAGCGAACGTGAAGGGCGCCGAATAAACGCCGCCAGTGCGGGCAAATCCTCCTTCTTCGCCGCCGCTCAGCCACAAACCTCCGTTAGTCGCTGCAGCTTGACAAGCGGCATCGGCGATCAGCCGGTCTTCGGCTGAGGCGCTGCCACTCACCGCCAGCCATACCGCATGGTCTTCCGGTGTCAGCGATTCAACGGCATAGGATTTCACGGTAACTTGCCCCATGACGCCAGCAATGCCAGCCCTGCCGTTCATTTTGCCGAAATAGCCTTCTTGGCGGTGGAACAACTGGCCGTCAACATGAATTTCCATCCAGCGTTCATCGATCGTCCATTCCACACGCGCCCACTCTCCAACCGGGATGGAACCTTTGTGGTGAAACGTAAAATGTTTATTCAGCTTAGGGTGAACGACGAACAGATCGTCTCCCGTACCATGCTCCTGCACTTCCGGTGAATTGCCGAAATTTAATGCGGCAAGGCCGTTCCCATATGTTAGATATAACGCACCTTGATTAATTTTGACGGTCGTTTCGATACGAAGCGGAGTCTCGTACTCCCCTTCCGCATAGGCATGCCCGGTCAATTCTAGTCCGGAAGAGGTTACAAGTGCAGCTTGCGCTTGCCCGCTTGCATGAAGGACCGTTCCGCCGGCATCGTAACGGACCGGTTCGTTCTGGCTAGTTGATTCAGCGGCAGTCTCCTCCGTCCCGGTCTCTTCTTCAGTACCCGGATTGCCGCAAACCATGAGCAGATTGCCGTCTGGGTCGCGGAACGTAAAGAATGCCATTCCGGGGAATTGCATAATATCCTCGACGATTTCGATACCGCTTTGTTGAACGAACCGGTAAGCTGCGCCGACATCCGGCGAATCGAGCATGAGCAGCGCCCGTTGCTCAGCAGGCAAGCCGCTGTCATAGCCGTTCTGATCTAATACAAACCCGGTTTCGCCATCCATCGTGATGTCATGTACCTTCTCCGTTGCGGCCGACCGCTCCGGCATGCCGAACAATCGGTGGTACCAGTTGACGGACCGTTCCATGTTGCTGACATGGATGAATACGCCCCCTATTTTATTGCGAATCGGGTGGATGAAGCTTGTTTTTGTTGCCGCTGCATAGTTATTCATTCTACTCGTCTTCCTCTCGCTTGGAATAGGCTGTATTTGCCCTCATCGAATGTGATGCAGCAGCACGCCATTATCTTACATCCTCCATTCGATAGGGTAATGACGGTTCAATCGAAATGAGGCTTCCTCCAGCGCTGCGGCGGCTTCTAGCTCCAGTGCAGCAGCACGGCTGAGCAGACCGGCCGCGCGGTCAGCCGGTCCCGGCGATGCCGGATCGGCGCCATACGGAAGCGGGAACAGACTAACGACCGAATGCAGTTGCTTGGCAGCTTGATCGAAGAGCCGTGCTGCATGTTGAACAGCAAGCCTAGTCCATTCCGGCAAGCTGCCGCCTAAGCTCGTGCCATCTAACGTCTGCTGCAGAAACTTGGCGGCATGTTTGCGGGCTTCCGCCACAACGGCCATATTGTATGCGACGCTTAATCGGCAGGCCGGCTTCTGAGCGTTGAACGAATCGATCCACATTCGATAAGCGGCTGCACCGCTGACTGCAGCATCCTGATTCGACTCGCCGCCGCGAATATTACTTACCGCGAGTTTTAAGATACTTGCGATTGGATGAGGACGATGACTGCTTACGAACGGCTGCCGCGGAACAGCGGCAAACCATTCTACCGGCTGCTTGCCCCGTCCTAACTTCGAGTATGGGAGCAGCTTGCCGCTTGCAGAAGTGTCAGTAATCGACCAACACCGCTTGCTGTCATCGAATCCGGTAATAATGCCGAATTCCGCATTGTTCAACCCCCAAGCGATAACCGGCCGCCCCATTGCCAATGCCTGACGGATTTCGTCCATGCATACGATTAGCTCGTCCGGTTGTTGAAGCAACGTATTCGGCCCTCCGAATAACGCAGCCGCTAGGCCTAGATGGGTCCATCCTGCCGATAAGGATGCCCTCCAATCGTAGCTGTAAGGACCGCTTATCCCAAGATCACGGGCAGCATGGAACCGAAAAGCATGCCCGGTGGCCGCGAACATGTCCGTCAACGTTAAATGGCGAAATCCATAAGCTGCCGCCGTGATCAACATCATGGAGCAAAGTGTATCGTAAGCACCGGCATACCGTTCATATCGCGCATTGGCGGCATGCCCAGTTTCCGGCTGGTTATTCCTGCGTTTAGATGACAAATAGAGATCGATCTCCGTCTCGAACCGGAAATCGGTCAATTTCGTTCTTGCCCGCGACAAAGCGGTATAGACGGCACCAGGGTTGATGGCGAGTCTTTCGGCCGTCTCCGGGACCGTAAGCCCTTCCAACACATGGTATCCGATGACGGCCCTTTCGCGCGGGCCGAGTCTGCCCCGCATCGTCTCAACCTCTGCTAACGCTTGTTTACCGAGTGCTTGTAACAGAGGATCCTCCAGCGTGTCATCGCTACGGCTGCTTTCACTTTCATTGTACATTTGAAAGTCCGCCGGCAGTTCAAGCCGGGTTGACGGCGAGCGCATCGCCATAAGAGACTGATTGCGGACCAGTGTGCGAAGCCATGGCAAGAACTTGTCCGGATTGTCCAAACTCCCGATTCGCCGAAGCGTCTGAATGAGCGCATCCTGCACGATATCTTCGGCTTTCGCCGGATTGCGGACAATACGGTTCGCCCAATTCAGCATCTTCATACGGTGCTGACGAATGAGACTGGACAGCGCCTCTTGGTCCCCTTGCTGCGCTTTTCTCACTAACGATGCTTGCAGATATTCTTCGTTCACTTTGTTATGGTCTCCTGTCGCATAATCCGACGTGAACTCTCGTTGAATCTGATTTATTTCCAGTTTAGACCATTAACAGCAACCCAACAACACGAAATATTTCCGTTTCAAGCTATGATTTAATTAAGGCCGCGAATAACCAATAGCAACAATTTACTGTATTAACATGCTCGAATTGTATCCCTCGATTGTAGGTTTTTCCTCTTGAGGCACTCTCTCCCTTTCCTCAATAATAAATTTGCAATCCCATAGCTTTACCATTCCAAAACCTGACAGGAGGAAAGTTTATGAAAGCTGCTCGTCATTCGAGAGTTTTCACCATGGTATTGTCGCTTGTACTGTCCGTTGCACTGCTCGTCACGTTCATCCCGGCCGCATCCGCAGCCGACCGGGGAGCATGGGCGCCTAACGTATCGTATGCCGTGAACGACACGGTTACGTACAACGGCGCAACGTACAAATGTATTCAAAGCCACACGTCTCTAGTCGGCTGGGAACCATCCAACGTGCCTGCACTATGGGGCCTTACACAAGGCGGCGGTACCGGCGGTGGTGGCGGCGGCGACGTAACCGCTCCTTCTGTACCGACGAACGTTCGTGTGACGGCAACGACCTCAACAAGCGTCACCCTGGCTTGGAATGCATCATCGGATAACGTTGCCGTTGCCGGCTACGATGTATTCCGCGGAAGCACGCTTGCAGGCAGCACGAACGGCAGCACGCTCATGTTCACGAATTATGGATTAGCAGCTAGCACTTCTTATACGTTCACGGTGAAAGCGAAAGATGCGGCTGGCAACATTTCGGCTGCCAGCGGTGCGGTAAGTACGACAACCGGACCTACAGACCCAGGCGGCGGTGGCGGCTCCAAGCTTCCGAAACATACGCTGACGGGCTACTGGCAAAACTTCGTCAACGGTTCGTCCAATGTACGGCTTAGCGCTGTACCTAACGAATATGACATTATCGTCGTCTCTTTCGCCGATATGGATTCGAGCAAACCTGGCGGTGTGACGTTCAATGTCGATTCCGGACTGTCTTCCGCGCTTGGCGGTTATACGAATGCTAACTTGATCAGTGACATTCAAGCCAAACATACACAAGGCAAGAAAGTGATTTTGTCCATCGGCGGGGAAAAAGGCAACATCGACCTGAGCACAGCGTCGCCGAATGTGAGCAACTTCGTGAACAGTATGTACGGCCTCATCACGCAATTCGGCTTTGACGGCATCGATATCGATCTTGAGCACGGCCTCAATGTTGCGAATATGACATCTGCCGTACGTCAGCTGCAGCAGAAGGTCGGCTCGAACTTCGTCCTGACGATGGCGCCGCAGACGATCGATATGCAATATGCGACCTCTTCCTACTTGCAGCTATATAACAATTTGAAAGATATTACGTCCGTTATCAACGTCCAATATTACAACTCCGGCTGTATGCTCGGCCGTGACGGCAAATGTTATTCGCAAGGAACGGTTGATTTCTTGACCGCCCTGTCGGATTTGACGCTTCAATGGGTCGCCCCATCCCAATTAGGTATCGGCGTCCCAGCAACATCGTCAGCTGCGGGTGGCGGCTACGTCACTCCGCAAGTGGTGAATCAAGCACTCGGTTGTCTGGCAACGGGCACCGGATGCGGCAGCTATAAACCGGTTGCGAAGTACCCGGACATTCGCGGCGCGATGACGTGGTCGATCAACTGGGATGCAACAACGGGCTACAAGTTTGCGACGACCGTGAAGCCATATTTGAACAGCATGCCATAAAGAATAAAGGCCATTCCGTATGCTTCGAGGAAGCGTCGGAATGGCCTTCTAACCTATTCTCTTCGGCGGTAAGCCTTCTCATGGAATTTCGTAATGCTGCGGAACAATCGTTTGCCGTCATCCGGCAGACGATACGCAGTCTCCTCAAAGTTCAAGTACATGGCAAGGTACGGCTCGGGAACCCAAATATACGAATGAACATAATCCGTCAGGCTAAACCCATTCGACAGCCAGTATCGAATTCTTCGCCGGTTCTCATCCGTCGGTTCAGCTTCAACCTCCACGATCATGCCTATGCAACCCGCCGTATCGCGCGCCCACTCCTTGATTTGGTCCAGCAGCCGGCTGCCGATTCCTTCGCCGCGAGCATCCTCACCTACCGCGATATAATCGACAATCAAGGCGTTCAGACTGGAATCGATCCCGGTCAATGCCATCGCAATCATTCTTCCGTCCCGCGACATCATATGCAGTTGGCACATCTTTTTGGCGAACATGCCGCGAATGATGTCCCGGCTTTTGGCGCCTTCAGGCGGAAAGGCTTCCTTATAGATTCGCTCGGCTTCGGTCCACTCCTCTTCATTCCAACGGTCCGTTATCCGGTAGTCCAGTTCGTCCAATGCTGGTCACTTCTTTCGTGTCATATCCTGTTCGCCCGCAAGCAGATAATGGGTCGGCTCTACAGTTCAATGACCTTCGTCGCTATATTATCGCAGAACACCCGGTCATGCTCAACGAACAATATCGTCGGCGAATATCCGAGCAGGAGATCCTCGATCTGCATCCGGGAAATGACGTCGATGAAATTAAGCGGTTCGTCCCAAATATGCAAATGCACCTTCTCGCACAGGCTGGCTGCTATGAGCACCTTCTTCTTCTGGCCGCCGCTGAATGCAGAGATGTCTTTCTCGAACTGCACTCTGGAGAAATCGAGCTTTCTCAGAATGGCTTTGAATAGACTTTCGTCTATGCCCCGGTCGATTGCATATTGCGTTAAATTGCCTTGAAGATGAGACGTGTCCTGCGAGACATACGATATTTTGAGCTGGCTGCCTCTGCGCAGCGTCCCTGTGTAATCCATCTCTTCCCCGCATATCAGCTTGATCAGACTGGATTTGCCGGAGCCGTTCTTGCCTGAGAGCGCGATCCGGTCGCCTTGATTGATCGTCAAGCTAATATCCGTGCAGACGCTCTTATCGCCGTAAAGGATCGAGACACGTTCAAGCTCAACCAATTGCTGTTTATGATACGGCAGCTGCGCGATTTTGAGGCTGTCGGCGTTCTCGATATTACGAAGCAGCTTCGACTTCTCGTCGATCGCATCCAGCTGGCGCTGTTCGATCGATTTGGAGCGCTTCATCATCTTGGCTGCCTTATGGCCGACATAGCCTTTATCGATTTTGGAGCCGGCATTTCTTGAACCGTTCTTCGTCTTCTCGACCGCATCGGACCAATCGCTCGTCCTCTTCGCTGCATCCGCCAACCGTTTGATATCTTTGCGCAGCTTGTCGTTCTCAGCCAACTCGTAGTTATCCTGTCTCTGCTTGTTCTCCCACCACTCAGTGAAATTGCCTTGTTGAATATCGATATTCGTCTTGTTGATCGACAGAATGTGATCGACGCAGTTGTCCAAGAATGCCCGGTCATGCGAGATCAGAATGAAGCCGTGCTTCGAACGTAAATATTGGCTGACCAACTTCCTCGCGTGCATGTCTAGATGGTTAGTCGGTTCATCGATCAGCAGGAAGCTGTTCTCTTTCAAGAACAACGCGGCCAAGAGCACTTTCGTCTGCTCACCGTTCGACAATGAGCTGAACGGACGGTACAGCACCTCTTCCGAAACCTTCAGCAGCGAGAGCTCGCGCATTAATTCCCATTGGACATAGTCCGGATAGATGCTCTCCAATACATCGATCGTATTGTCATCCTTGTTATCTACCGAATATGGAAAATACTCGAATTGAACGTTCGCCGATATGGTCCCGCTGTATTCGTATTTGCCCAGCAGCAAATTCAGAAAGGTTGTTTTTCCACGTCCATTGCGGCCTGTAAATCCAAGCTTCCAATCGGTATCAATCTGAAAGCTGACATTCTCGAAAATATTATCGTAACTGCCGTAATGGGCAAAGGTAAGGTTCGATACTTTTATTTGTGACATTGAGTTGTCCCCCTGTATATAAAATAAGAGCCGCAAGAAAGTTACCTCTCGCGGCTCAAATCCATATACACCAAAATCCAGCCCAAAACAGGGCATAGAAATGGTATTAGGGTTGAGTTCGAAGAGCATGTAACTTTCTTGCCATCACAAATAAACGTCTGATACGCGAATGTGTTCGCCATCGTCTGTTCAATCCGTGAATTCATCAGCAAGAAATATTACACGTTCTTCTTCATCTTCTCATCCCTATCCGTCATAAATTAAACGTATCTTACCATACCCGTTCGACTCATTTCAAGATCTTGTTTAATTTTGTATGGAACTGCCCCCACAGTACGTCAGCCACGGTCATTTCTTTATGATGGTTCTACTCCCCAGACGAGCGAGTCGTTCACATACAACGTTACATGATCAGCATCTGCGAAGCTCGCCGCAGCTGAATGGAACGAGTAATCGTTCAGCTCGTTCATGTTCATCCAATCTACCGGGCTGAATCGGCCGTGGATTTCACCTGTATTCGCACCAGCTGCCAGTGTGCCTGCCTCCGGCTTGAAGGTCAGTTCCACGTACGTGTCGGCACTCGCGGTCGGATTACTCATAGCAACGAAGCGGGCCGATACATTGCTGCGCCCGATCGCAGCATAGTCAGTCCAGAAATTAAAGTTGGACGAACTATCTTTCGTGAAATAGTACCGCAGCTTAACAGAGCTCAGCTCGACCGCATTCTCTCCATCATTGCGGATAATAAAGTTCGGAGTGCTTGAATTGTTAGACGGATTAGGGTCAAGCGCACGATATTGAGCCTTAAGCTTAAACGGTGCGACCGGTGCTGCTGAAGCCGTATTCGTAAGAGCTGTCCCTGCCGTATTCACGGCAACGACCTGATACTGATAGCTGGTGCCGTTCGTAACTGCGCTATCCGTATAGCTTAAGCCCGTAATCCCTTCTGCAACGGTCACGAATTCGCCGCTGCTTTCTGCGCGTTGAACGGTATATGTCTGAGCGCCCGTCGCTGCTTTCCAATGAAGCGCAACCTGCGCATTGCCTGCTTCCGCCGTTAAGGCCGGCGTCTGCACGGTACCTTCCGGCAATCCGATCACCCGAATGTTGTCCACTTGAATCGTGCCGGAACCTGCATTGTTCTGCAGCAGCTGGATATTGGTCAATTTGTTCAAGTTCAACACGTTATTCGCGTCCTCGCCAGGCGGTTGATAATCGGTTCGTTTCGTAAAATGATCGAACGGAATGACGAATGTCGACCACGAATTCGTCGGTGAAATCGTATATTTCCACTGTTCTCCATCTCCACCGTTACCATTCTCCGTCAGTACGAGGTTGAAACTGTTTGAGTTCGACCCCTTCACGTCTACCGCCAGCTTAACCCAGGGGCTCAAGTCCGTCGGCAGCCCTTGAACGACTCCCCAATAACCCGACTGCGAGCCGGTATAGGCAACCTGCATCGCTTGGCCCGAGCCGTTAGGCACAATAGAAGCTTCGATTGCGGCTTCGTTGCCGCTGTAAGATCCCCACGCATCCCCGGCTTGATCAAAATCGTCAAGCGTCTGCTCGCCGTAGGCGTAAACCGGAGGAAATGCCGGAGGCGAAACCGTTTCTGGCTGTTCGATGTCCGGCCATGTGAAAGGCCCTTCGTTTAATATGTTGTGTACGATATCCTCATCGAACGTACGAACGCCTCTGTCATAGACCTTGAACCATCCTTCATCATCCCACACCGCTGACGGAAATCCGCTGCGTGCCGCAAGATCGGAAACGAAATCATAATAAGACAGACGGGACGCGCGGTCATTCTCGACTCTCGCGCCGTATTCGCCTAGATACACAGGGATGTGATTCTTCTCCGACCAGGCTTGAACGGCGGCGAACGCCTGACGAATTTCCAGTTGATCCGATTCCGATCCCCAAGTGCCGGTCAGTTCGTGCGTAAACGTGTACGGGTCGTAATAGTGGAACGTAGCGATCAGATTCGGATCGTTAGGCACCTCCATGCTGTAGACGAGAGAACGCCAACTGTTCCATCCGCCAGCACCGATAATGATCGGCCTGTCCGGATTCGTATCCCGGATTAGCGAGACGAGACGACTGTTCATGTCGTTGACTTGGGTGTCAGTAATATTGCCGTGCGGCTCGTTCAGCAGCTCGAAGATCAGGTCGTTCGACTTGCCTTGGAACCGCTCGGCGATCTGCTTCCATATGCTCTCGAACCGGACAATGTTAGCATCGTAATCATCCATAATCCACTCGTCATGATGCGAATCAATTATCGTAATCAATCCTCTGGACAGCGACCAATCGATAATTTGCTCGACACGGTCGAGGAAGCTTTCATCGATCGTGTACGGATACGTTTTGCTCATATGATTATCCCAACGAATCGGGATACGGACATGCTGGAAACCTGCTGCTTTATAGTCGTCAAAATAATATTCGCGCGCTTCCGTTGCCCACTCTCCTTCATAAGGAGGCTCAAGCGTATTGCCCATGTTAATGCCATATCCCATTCTCGCAATCAGGCTTTCCATATCTGCGGCATGCGCTTTCGCGCCAAGCACCGGAGTGAACGACATCAGCAGACAGACGATTAGACTGCTAATCCAACTTTTACGCATAAACATTCATCCTTTCTACTTTGAACATTCTCTTAAGCTAGCGACCCGCCTTGCGTTCCCTCCTCTCGGCGCTCCCCTTCGGAAAACGCAATTCCCTCCTACGATAACACGGGCGCAATGGCACCGCTTTTCTTTTTGACACTAATTAGATATTCTTTTGGCTACCATTTTTTGATTGAAAAGAGGCAACTACTAGTCGATAGAACATGGAATTGCTATAATCCGAGTGACAGGCATACAACAAATGCATAGGGGAGCTGGATCATTCCATGACCGAATGGCACGTCTCGTACAAGACCGAAATGGAACATGTTTTTCGAATCGCGAACGAACGAATAGAGCAGTATCCGTCTCCTTTTCGCGAACAGGCGCTTGATTATATGAACCGTTTCAATCCGATTGCAAAAGAAAGCACGAAGAACTATATTTGTTATCTGCTCCCCTACTGGGTAAGAGAGGCTGCTGGCAATGATCAACAAAGTAGCCGAAGGTTGTCCGTGGCTAATGTATTCGTCATGCTCTACTTCTTCATTCAAGACGATTTAATGGATAATCCTCCGGCGGGCTGGAAGCATCAACTTGCGCTCGGCAATTTGTTCCAGACCACGTATTCGGACTTGTACCGCGAGCTGTTTCCGTCCGATTCGCCATTCTGGCGTTATCATCGACAGTATGTCGAGGAATGGTCGCTTCGTGTCACGTCCGCACAAGAACGGAACTGCTTCGAATATGCACCGGAGAGTCTGGCTGGCAAAGCCAGCCCCGTTAAATTGGCCAGCACAGGCGCGATGCTGCTCGGCGGACAAGATTCACGTATAGAAGAAGTCTCGGGTTTGATCGATCGAGTACTCGCCACCCTTCAGATGGTAGACGACTGGATGGATTGGGAAGAGGATTTACACGAAGAGAGCGACAACAGCCTGATCGATATGATCCGTCAGCAGCAGCAGTTATCAATGAAGGACACCGTAACGCCAGAACTTGCGAACCGCTGCCTGTTCACGACGGATGTGATGAGCCAGTTCTATTTCTACGTATCCGCTCAACATGAGACGTTGCTGCCTCACCGTTCGTCGTTCCCCCATCTCATCGCGTTTCATCAATCGCTTCTTGTTCATCTGCAAGAAGCATGCAGCAGCATTGCGGCAAGAAAGCAGTCGTTGTTGCGCGGCGGATTCATCCACTACTTGTCTGGACTCGCGAAATAACCCTTTATTTACATAGCAAAATGACAACAAGCCGGCGATTGTCCGCCGGCTTGTTCCTGCTTTATTCAAGAATTGGTGCAATCGGAACCCGGATGATCAATTCCGAGCCGCCTTTTCGCTTCTTCACGATCAGTTTGCCGTTCATCGATTCAATGCTTCGTAAAGCAAAGATGAGTCCGGCATCCGTCATCAGATTCGCGAGCGGAACATCCGGCATCAATAGCGGAGTCGTGATGAACGGCTTTGCATCGTCTGTCATGCGAATGACGGCTTGCCCATCATCCGCGTATACATGCATCACAATCCGCCCCTGTCCTTCCAAGGAATGGATCCGCTGCATCAGAATTGTAATGAGCGCTTGCTTCAGATGCGATGCTCTGCCCCGGATAAGCAGCGTCCCTTCCGAGTGGCATTCCACTTCTACGCGCTGCGCAACGAGCAGCGGATTCAGGATCGTAATCGTTTCTTTCAGTAGCTCCTGAACATTCAGCAGATCGATATCGTCCGCTTCCGGCTTCGCATATTTCAAGTAATTCGTAATGACATCGTGGGCATGGTCCAGCTCTTCCAACGCCTCTTGGAGCGGCTCTGCTTCCGAAGCGGTTCGGTGCCTTAACAACTGCACGAACCCGCGAGTAACCGATAGCGGATTGCGTACCTCATGCGCCACGGAGGCGGCAAGCTGGCTGGCCGCTTCCATCTGTGTCGATACCATTAACTGCTGCTGATACATTTCGAGTTCTCTTAAATACGATGCAGCTTGCGCATGCTCATTCACATAACGTTTGCTTAACAGCACAATCAGATGGAAGATAAATCCGGTTAATGGCCATTCCCATAGCTCAAAGGGACTTGGTCCAAATTGTTCGAACAGCCAGCAGAACTCAGCGACTGCCACAGCTAGCGCAACTGCAATGCCGATGCAGATCACAATCGCCTCTTTGTTGCGTTCCCATGCGCTTCGCAACACGTGTAAGGTAATGACAACAACCGAAACGATGAGAAGAACATCACGCAGGTCGCCTTTAAGGCATATGTATTCCCCGCTTATACGGCCAGCCGTCCACTCGTTCAAGAATGCTGCCACCAAGCTTACAGCACTGCACAATGTGACAACATAGCGCCAATACCGGATCAATCGCCGCCAACGGCTGTTAAGCCATTGCTCGAAGAAATAAACCGTTACAGGAAGACATACATAGAGCGCCGTATCGTACAGAACATCATAGAATGCCGTAAAATCACTGAAAAACAAATAAGGAAACGGACAGCTAAGCACGATCAGCATACCAATCGCCATCACGATAATGCTGAGCGACAGCCAATTTCTAAGCTGCTCGCGCGTTAAGAAGATCGAGCAGATCAACATGACGGTCGCTACGAATAATAAGGTGACGCCTAACGTCATGCTCGAAATATCCGCTCTCGTATAGCGGGAGGAAAGCTCATCGTATGGCCCGACAAGCGGCGCTTGACCTATCCCGATGCTGATGGCTCGATTAGTCGTCTTGCCGTACAAATAGAGCGTTTGATTTGAATCAGAAGGATGAAGCGGTACAAGTATGCGGTGATAAGGGTACCGCCCATGTGCGGTATAATCGTATAATACGATATCCCGCTTCATCAACTTAAAGCGAAGTCCGGTCAATTCGTCGAATAGGATACCGCTGCCGTTCGCTATCTTCGGCAGGGTAATACGGACAAGAAAACTGTACTTGTCCTCATGGTTGAACGGCTGGCCAGAAATTGGAGATACGCCGGTCCATCCTCCCGGCTCATTCGCCAATTTGGGTATAAGCGATTCGTCACGCGTGTCCAGCCATTTGATATCGTACGATATTCTCGAAGTTGTCGAAGTAACAGCACTTGCGGCCGCCGCCTGTCCGCAGTAGCATACGAGAACAATGAAGAGCATGAAGATGAGTGCTATGCGTTGCGCAGACATTATTACACCTCCCTTGCAGTAAATAATCGTCGAATTAGGTGGCGAAATGATGAAGCAAGCCTTATACGCTGGCAAATTGCTAGGTACACAACAACGATCAGCAATAGCAGGTTATTCGATCGGGATGTTCGGCCTAGTTCTTCTAGTATAATAGCAATGTATTTAGCGTTAAATAGATTTTTTTAGTAGAATTTGTCGATGAGGCATGGTACAATTTACCTATACCTTACAGAAAGGGTGTTACACGACATGTCCTTATCATCTGAACAGCTGCAAGCTCAAATTATCGAGAAAGCATGGGGCGACCCGGTCTTCAAACAACAACTGCTCGACAATCCGAAAGAAGCGATTCTAGCTGTATTCGGTATTGAAATTCCTGCGGACATTCAGTTAACGGTCGTTGAAGAAACGGAATCCAGCCTTTATCTCGTGATTCCGCCAGCACCTACTTCTGGTATTAGCAATCTTAAGTCCCAAGTCGCAATGTGGTAATCAATCGAACGCGCCAGGCGCTAAGCGCCTGGCGCGTTATTTTATTGAGCTGCCTTGCTGTCAGCGGCGGCCGGTATGCGAATCCATGCCGTAGTGCCTTCCCCGATGGTGCTGGTGAACGATAAAGTCCCATTCATTCGTTCGATCAGTTGGAAAGTCGTCATCAAACCAAGTCCGGTACCATTGGCTTTACCGGCAGTGAAGTAAGGATTCCCCAACCGGTTCAAGGATTGTTCGTCCATTCCTCTTCCGTTATCCGCAACGAGTATTACAATCGAATCCAGTTCCAAGTAGGCGCTGAGACGAATTCGTCCTTCTCCGTCCAAAGCTTCCAACCCGTTCTTGATGAGATTAAGCAGAGACTGTCTGAACTGGTCACGATTCCCGTACCCATACAAATTGTCCGCTGCATCCAACTCAATGAAGCCTCCTTGAAGCATGGCAAACGGCTGAACGATATCACTGACTTGTTCAAGCTCTTCTCGAATATGCAGATGGCTGGATTCGGCTTCAGACCCGTCCATCAGATTGAAGTAGTTGCTCAATATCGATGAGGCACGTTCCAGTTCTTCGATTGCAAGCTTGATGTGACCGCTCTCTCTAGCCTGCTCTGCGCGTCCAGCGATTTGGAGCAGTAGTTCCTTCGTCTTTCCAAGCGGTTCGTTCACTTCTTGTGCAATCGAAGGCGCCAGCTCATGTATGGCTCCGATTTTTTCCGAATGCTGCATCTTACCGATGTACTCATGAAGCTCCTTCGAATATTGAATCACTTTCTTATGGTTGTCCGCCATCCTTCTGCCGAGCAGAATAATGAGAGATCCGATAAACAGTACGATTCCGAGCTTCCACAGATACAGATCATAAGCTTTCTCCTGCATATAGAACCAGATCAGTTCCCCCGTACCGATTACGGCGAACGCTCCGATTCCTGCTGCTAATATGCCTGCATCTTTATTCCCCCGCTTGGCATAGACGATAGTAGCGATTAAGATAAGCGGGAATTGAATGATCATAATAATGCCCAGTACGGTTACTGCGAAGAAGTAATAGATGGAGAAATATTGTCCGTCCGTCAAAATATTCGTCACCAATGCAGCGCATAAGAACAACGAGTAAGCGATCTGCGCCTTCCGGAACCGGGTGAAGAAACGGTACTTGCCCGGACCGAATATTTGTTCGAAGAAATAGGTAAGAGCAGGAAGAAAGAATACAAGCGATGTATCGAACATCTGATAGAACCATTCTCCGAAGCTGTTAAAATACATATAAATCGATGGCGCATAGGTAATCATCATCACACCGATGGAGAGAATCATCGTACTAAGTGACAGCCAAGGCCCCCATTGGTTGCGCTTCAGAAACCACATACATGCGTACATGACGAGCGAGACGAATATAAAGCCTCCGCCAAGCACAATATCTCGAATGTTCGCTCTCGCATTCATTTGTTCGATCGATTCATGCGGGCCTACATAGAAGCCTTTACTAAGACCTGCCCGGTCGCGGTCCGTCTCGGCATGAATCATAACTTCGCCGCCGTTCGACAGATCGGGAAGCGCGGTGACGATCCGATATTTGTCATACGAGTAGGATCGCGAGGAATGATAGACGAGCGTGCCATTCATCGTAATCGATACTTCCTTCGCGTACAAATTCGGAATAAAGAGGCTTTCTTCTTCGCTGCTTGGGGGCAGGTCGAACCGGATCCAGACCGATTTCGCGTCGCTAGGCAGCTCAGGTGCACGTTCTTCCGACAATCGAACCGATGTCCATTGCCCGCCAGGCGTATCTTGCGATTGGGTCTGCCAACGCTGAAGCCAATTGTTGATGTATCGAACGGAAGACTGATCGCCTGCCTGTTCTGCATGCATTACTGGCATTAGCATGACGAATAAAATCACGGTGACCATACATAATCGTGTTGAAAATATCCAAAAGTTCACTGTCAGTTCCCCTTGAATTATGTCATACTGACATTTTCGACATCTTTCGATGCAAACCTTCTCTTTTCGATATTATTTTCCAGTAAATTTTTCGACACGAGCTGACCTTATTAAAAACAAAACAAGGCCGCAGGGTACATCGCGCGGCCTTGTTTTGTTTTTAGCTTTTACAGTTTTTTGTAATAAAAGTTCGTAGCATGCAATCCTCCATCGGCAGATCGTGCATACTCCGGAATGGATCCTGCAGCCACATATCCCATCGATTGATAGAGCTTATTGGAAGGGTCCCCTTCTCTTGTGTCGAGCACAAGCAGCGATATGCCTCTCTCCTTCGCTATTCGCTCAGCCTCTTGCATAAGTGCACGGGCAATCCCGCGGCGTCGATACTTGGGGCTCGTCATTAGCTTCGCAATTTCGGCTCTATGCGCTCCGTTTGCCTTAACGGAATATTGCACTTGAACCGTACCCGCCACATGATTGTCGACCGTTGCGATAATCAGACTAACGTCCGGATCAATGGCGGACCGCCAATAATCGGCCGCTTCAGTCAAGCTCAGCGGCGGCAAGAATCCGACCGATGCCCCATCCTCTACGACGTCGACGAGCAACTGAGCTAACTCATCAAGACGTTCCATCTTTGTCGTCACCATCTCGATCGAATATGGCTTATTAATCAATCATCCACCATCCAATCACAAAAATTTCATTGCGTTTGATGCTTCTTGGACTAGCATAATGCTTTGGGTTATTATTTGTACAACGCATTATTCGCATTATAATCATTCATAATATGAATGATAGGAGGAGTGGATTTATGGATTTCGCTCAGCTCGAGGCGTTTCTTGCCGTACGACAGACACTCAATTTTACTAAAGCTGCCGAGCATTTGTTCATCTCCCAGTCAGCCATAACCGCCAGAATCAAAGCATTGGAACTTACGGTCGGCAAGCCATTATTCGCTCGGGATAACCGCAACGTTCGATTGACGCAAGCCGGTCTCTCCTTCTATCCGTACGCGGAAAGAATGGTTCAACTGTATGAGGAGAGCAAGCTGACTCTGTCCGAGCAGTTCGATCAATACATCGTTCTTAGCGGCCCGGGAGCCGTCTGGCATCATCGTTATTTGAAACATGTGATTGCGTTCCGCCGCAGCCATCCGACCATCGCGCTGAAAATATTCAGCTATATCGATGCTGAGTATATGATCCGCGATCTTTTACTCGACGGCATCGTTCATATTGCGGTCCGGTTCGATCCGCATGAGCATCCTCGCATAACGAATATCCCGTTGTTCGAAGATGAACTTGTACTCGTGTCGGCACAAGAAGGACTTCAGGTCGAACGGGACGATTTCTTCTCGCCGAACTACTGCCATGCCGGCTTCGACATTCCAGATTGGTTCGAGAGCATCGTCGGTCCTGGATATATCCCGTCCATGCAGCTCGATCATACCGGCATAATAGTTACACTTATGCTCAAGAGCGAAATGTTCGGTTTCCTCAGCCGCACTGCCGTTCAGCCCTATCTCGATGAGAAGAAACTGTTCCTAGCGGAGCATGGATTCGAAATGCCGAAGATTCGGGGTTATGCAACCGTGCTGACGGAACAACTCAAACAGGCGAATGTGAAGCTTGGCTTAAGCATGCTTGGAATTGAATATCCAATTGAAGCGGAATGACAGTATGTCCTGCCCTAACGGAGCGTTATTCTTAACGAAATTATTAAAATAATGACGATGTCCTATTACGAATCAGTGTCAAGCGGCATATGATAAAGCACATAAACAAATAGATCCTCCAGCGAGGAGGTGATCAATATGACAATGTTGCTCACAGACTGGATGCTTTACTCGCTTTGGATCGTGCTTGGTTTCATGGCTCTTGACTTCCTGGCCGGCCTCTACAAATCTCTTCGCACTAGCAAATTCTCTCCTTCGTTGATCCTCGATTACTTGCAAGACATGCTGTACTACGTCCTTCCGCTTCTGCTGCTTGCCAGCCTTTCCGCGCTTGACAAGACGGGTTGGCTCGTATCGGTCGGCTATTATGTCGGTGCTCTTGGGTTAGTTCTCAAGTATTTGCTTTCTTTGAAAAGCAAATTGTAACCGTATACACGACTGCTCTGGAACGTGGTTTCCAGAGCTTTTTTCTTGATAAAATAGAAAAAAGGGCTATCCCAAGCCATTCGAAGATGACTTACGGGATAGCCCTATTGTATTTATAACGTATATTCTTGATTATTTCGCTTGAATGTAGCCTTCCGCTTTCAACAGCTCAGCGATCAGGACAGCGCCGCCTGCTGCGCCGCGTACCGTGTTATGCGACAAGCCGACGAATTTGTAATCGTACAGCGAATCTTCACGGAGACGGCCGACCGATACGCCCATGCCGCGCTCGATGTCACGGTCCAGCTTCGTCTGCGGTCTGTTCTCTTCTTCGAAATACGTAATGAATTGTTTCGGAGCGCTAGGCAGCTCAAGCAGCTGAGGCTTGCCTGCGAATTGCGACCAACGTGCGAGAATTTCTTCTTTCGAAGGCTTGTTCTCGAACTTCACGAATACCGTCGCCAAGTGGCCGTCCGTTACCGGAACGCGAATGCACTGCGTCGTAATATGCGGTGCGCTTGCTTTTACGATTTCGCCGTTCTCGACCGTACCCCAAATGCGCAGCGGCTCTTGCTCGCTCTTCTCTTCTTCACCGCCGATGTACGGAATCACGTTATCGAGCATTTCCGGCCAGTCAGTGAAGTTCTTGCCCGCTCCGGAAATTGCTTGATATGTCGAAGCGACAACTTCCGTAGGCTTGAAATCAAGCAGCGCGTTAAGTGCCGGCACATAGCTTTGGATCGAGCAATTCGGCTTAACCGCGATGAAGCCCGTCGTCGTGCCCAGACGTTTGCGCTGATCAGCGATTACTTCTAGATGATTGTCGTTGATTTCCGGAATAACCATCGGCACGTCCGCTGTCCAGCGGTGAGCCGAGTTGTTGGAGACAACCGGCGTTCCCGTGCGGGCATACGCTTCTTCCAACGCTTGAATGTCTTTCTTGTTCATATCAACAGCACAGAAAATGAAATCAACTTCAGACGCTACTTCTTCAACCTTCGAAGCGTCCTTCACGACAATGTTCTTCACTGCTTCCGGAATCGGAGTGGACAGCTTCCATCTTCCTTTAACCGACTCTTCGTACGTTTTGCCTGCGGAGCCTGCACTTGCTGCAATGCCCGTTACCTCAAACCATGGATGCTGATCGAGCAGCTCGACGAAGCGCTGCCCTACCATACCCGTTCCTCCGACGATACCTACTTTCAATTTTGCTGACATGATCTATTCAATCCTTTCATTTAGGCATATTCATTGTATCAAGACTGCTTAAACGTTATCAATGGATACTACTTCATGTACCTTATGTCGAAAATACAAAGCAGTTTCCAATTTCTATGAACAAAAAAATCCCACCCCCAAGACTTCTCCATAGTCTCAGGGACGAGATTAGATTCCTCGTGGTACCACCCTAAATTCGTCGACACGTCACCGTATCAACCTCTTCAAGTACGGCATTACGTCAGTAATGCTTATACTTTAGCTCTGTAACAGGAGCTCCTGGCACGCCACCTGCTCGAATCGGCTTCCGGCGCGCTGCTCAGAGTCTTTGTTCAATAAACAATTCTTTACCCCTTCTCAGCATAATGGGGCTCTCTGGAAAAGAATTTTATTTATTTACTCGTCTCTTCATCGCATTTGAACGTTGCGAATATCGTATCAAAAAATGGTGGTCAGGTAAATATAAATTTTGAAAAAAAAGAAACTCTGCATCCCTCCAACTGGAAATGTGCGATAATAAAACTGGCACATCTTTACAACAATAAGCTGCGGGAGGGTTTTTGGTGTCCATTGTACTTCTAATCATCATATTAATTGTCGTATTGTTGCTGCTGGTTCCCGTCGGATTCCTCGGTTATATGTATGTTCTGTCGAAGAAACCGAAACATTCAATCCTTCGTGCACATCCATTTCTAGGCTGGCTTCGATATTTGCTCGAGAAACTGGGACCTGAATTCCGCCAATATTGGTTCGATAACGATACGGACGGCAGACCGTTCTCGCGTGCTGATTTCGTCGGTCTCGTATTCGCAGCCAAATACCGGACCGATCTGATCTCGTTCGGGGGCAAACGAGATTATGAGAAGCCAGGCTATTATTTGTCCAACGCGATGTTTCCGAAGCTCGCCCAAGAGCTGCGGATCGATAATGACACAACCGTACCGGGTAAGAAATATGTCATTACCGAAGAAGGCGTGTTCACACGCAAAGAAAAAATGATTGACGATCAAGTTAAAAAATGGCTGCTCCCTGACGATGACGCCATCATTGTCGGCGAGAACCGCAAATACCCTTGGCGGTTGAAAGGTCTGTTCGGCGCATCCGCAACCTCGTACGGAGCCGTCGGCGAGCACTATATTCAATCGACCGGCAGCGGAGCCAAGATGGCAGGCGGTTCTTGGATTAATACGGGCGAAGGCGGCGTTGCTGACGTCCATCTGGATACCGGCGCCGATATCGTCTCGCAGATCGGTCCTGGCATGTTCGGGTTCCGCGACGACGAAGGCCGGTTCTCGATCGAAGAGTTTAAGCAGAAAGCAGCAATCGACAACATTAAAGCATTCGAGCTGAAGTTCCATCAAGGCGCTAAGATTCGCGGCGGCCATCTAGAAGGCTCGAAAGTGAACGAGAAAATCGCGGCTGCTCGCCGGGTGCCGGTTGGCAAATCCGTGAACTCACCGAACCGGTTCGAGCTGCTCAGCAATCCGGACGAGGCGCTTCGGTTCATCCGCACGCTGCAGGTAGAAGGCGGCAAACCGGTCGGCATTAAGATTGTTGTAGGCGACCCCAATCGTCTCGTTCCGCTGTTCAATGCGATGAAAGAACTCGATATTTATCCTGACTTTATAACGGTGGACGGCTCGGAAGGCGGCTCGGGCGCAACGTTCAAAGCAATGGCTGACAGCATGGGCTTACCGCTGTTTGCTGGCCTCCTTATTCTTGACGATACGGCCAGAAAATATGGCATTCGCGATCGGTTCCGGATCTTCGCATCCGGCAAGCTCGTTACACCGGACAAAGTAGCGATCGCGCTGGCTTTAGGAGCCGATTGCGTCAACTCCGCACGCGGCTTCATGATGGCGAACGGCTGCATCATGGCGCTTCAGTGCCATACGGGCAAATGCCCGACCGGCATTACGACGACCGACTCCAAGTACCAGCAAGCGCTCGCCCCCGAAGAGAAGCAATGGCGAGTCATGAACTATATCTTGCAGATGCGCGAAGGATTGTTTTCCCTCTCGGCAGCATGCGGATTGACAAGCCCTCGAGAGCTGCGCCGCGAGCATGTCGTGTTCGTGAATACAAACGGCCAGACGACGCGAATTGCAGATTTATTCCCTTATCCTGAAGAGACATAAAATAATAAACCTCCGATGCCACAGCTCATTAGCTTATGGCGCAGGAGGTTTATTACATTTTATACTTGCGGCTTTAGGACATTGATCGGCGAGCCGTTCAGATAGGCTTCGATATCTTCAACAATTCCGCGGAAGAAATTACGGTAAGCCGCCTCTGTCACGTATCCGATATGAGGCGTTGCGAACACGTTCGGTAGTGTGCGCAGCGGGTCATCTGCCGGAAGCGGCTCCTGTTCGTACACATCCAATCCTGCACCTGCAATCGAACTGCTGCGCAGCGCTTGAATCAAGGCATCCTGGTCCACGATTGGCGCACGCGATGTATTAATCAAATAAGCCGTTTTCTTCATCAGGTTGAGCTCGCGAGCGCCGATCAGCCCTCTTGACCGGTCGCCTAAAACGAGATGAATGGAAATGAAATCGCTGCTTGCGAGCAGTTCCTCTTTGGATGAGGCAAGCGTCGCACCCACCGCAGCCGCTCGATCCGCCGTCAGATTAGCGCTCCAAGCAGCTACCTCCATCCCGAAAGCTTGTCCGATTCGAGCGACGTTGCTTCCAATGTGGCCAAGTCCGAGCAGACCGAGCCGCTTGCCGGACAGATCGACCCCGATTGTGCTTTGCCAAGGACCGCCGGTCCGCAGCGCCTCATTTTCCTGAACAAGCTTCCGGGTCAACCCGAGAATGAGCGCCCACGTCAGTTCGGTCGTCCCCTCTCCTCCCCCTCGCGTTCCGGATACGACAATACCTTGTTCGACTGCCGCAACAAGATCAATCGAGGCATTGCGCATTCCCGTCGTCACAAGCAGCTTCAGCCTTGGCAGCCGCTTCAGCAATCCGCTGCGAAACGGCGTACGCTCCCGCATGATTACGACGATCTCGCAGTCCTCGATCGCAGCGACCAGTTCATCCTCATCGTCAAAATGCTGATGATACACGTTCAACTCTATACGATCCGTGATAACAGACCAATCCGCCATCGACATTGCTGCGTTCTGATAATCGTCCAATACCGCACACTTCATGACTGCTCGCCCTTTCTTCGATTGCCGAATTTCGAATCGTTTGGACAACATCATCTCACGCACCGGTGCTTTTGTATAGGAATAATCCTCCATAATTATGTTCCCATTAATTGAGGGTGTAGAATCCGCGACCGAATCATTACGATAGAAGGATAGACTTTTCTATAATTCTGAATCGAAAGCGAGATTACAAGAAATGACCGTTCTTAGAACCGTCTTGGGCATGCTGGCCTCTCTAATGGGAATCGTCGTTATCGGAGCAGAAGCTGCTCCAACCTTTGCGGCACAGGCAGCGACGGATCTGCCCTATGATGATATAGGAAACAACTACGCGAAATCGGCCATTATCAGTGTTACGGAGAACCATCTTATGAACGGGACAGGCAATCGGCGGTTTGAGCCGAATAAACCGGTTACGCGTGCGGAGATGACAGCGATGCTAGACCGTGCGCTCGGTATCCAGCCGTTGTCCGCGCCTCTCTTGACTTACGAAGACGTGCCATCTGATGCTTGGCATTACGAATGGATTCAGCCAGCGGTTCAACTCGGCATCGCACAGGGCATATCCGCGAGCCGGTTCGAACCGAATCGCCCGGTATTGCGCGAAGAAGCGGCTGTCCTGCTGTCACGCGCATTGAAGCAGCCAGCAGACACAGCATCGGACCGTTCCGTCTCCGTCTATAAAGATCAGAAAACGATTGCGGATTGGGCACTTCCGTCTGTGATTCGAATGTATCAGTTAAATCTGATGCGCGGCGACAAGGACGGGTTCCGTCCACACGATTCCATAACCCGGCAGGAGGCTGCGGTGCTTCTAGACCGGGTATGGTCCCATCCAGACTGGGCGAAGCAGATCACCGCAAGCGCACCGTCTCGAATCCATCTTGGCTGGCAATACGGCCTGACGACGGCACAGTTCGAACAGCAAATCCTTCAGTCTGAGGTGAATACGTTGTCTCCACGGTGGTTTTTTTTAAGCCCCACTGGCGCTTTCGAAGATTGTACCGACTCTTCCCTCGTTAACTGGGCGCACCAAAGAGGCAAGAACGTATGGGCCATGGTCGGCAACCGGTCAGATGAGCGATCGACGCATCAAATGTTGTCCAATCCGGACCAGCGCAATGCTTTCGTCCAGCAGTTGACCGATCGTGTCAGCCGTTACGGCATCGACGGGCTAAATATCGATTTCGAGAATATGATGGCGCAGGACCGGGATTCGTTCACCTTATTCATCACCGAGCTGCATAAACAACTGCTCGCGGTTCACGCTGTTCTATCGGTGAACGTCTCGCCTGATTTCGGTACCGATTGGACTGACGTATTCGATTATGCCGCATTAGGTTTGCAAGCCGAATATATCGTGCTTATGGGCTATGATGAGCATTGGAGCACTTCGCCGCAAGCTGGTTCGGTCTCATCGCTTCCCTGGCTGCAGCAAGGGCTCGAAGCTTTGTTAAAGAAGGTTTCTTCCCGTCAAATTATTGCCGGCTTTCCGCTATATACGCGCGACTGGACCGTAACCAGTGAAGGCAGCACGGTCGCATCCGATATCGAATTACAGAAGCAGAACGAGCTCATTCTTACGAATCGCGCGACGCTGCAATGGGACGATCGACTAGGCCAGTACTTCTCCGAATACGACGATTCGCTAGGAGCGCATCATCAGATTTGGCTGGAAGACGGCCGCTCGATTTCGCGTAAGATGAGCCTTACGGAATCACATGCCGTCGCCGGATATGCTTATTGGTATATGGGTGGCGAAAGCGCCGATCTATGGACAAGCGTACGCAATGCGATCCGGTTTCAATCGACCCTTTACACTCCTTAAAGAAAACAGGGATTGCCCCCCATCATCTAGATGGAATCGGGCAATCCCTGTTTGCTGCAGAGAATAGAAGGTTAATCGATCGTCGGATCCAGGTTGCACTCCTCCAGCTTCACCCACTTCGTCTTATACTTCCATTTGTATCCGAGCCATAAGAGCAGGAAGAATGGGATGCCGATATAAGAAGCCAGCATAAACATCCAATCGACTTGGCCGTCTGAATAGGCGCTGATACTCTGTCCGATAATGACGATCATGCACATTACCCCTGCTAATATAGGTCCGAATGGGAACCATATGGAGCGGTATGGCAAACTTGCCGGATCGTGTCCTTGCGCGATGTACGCTTTGCGGAACCGGTAATGGCTTACGGCAATGCCCAGCCATGCGATGAACCCTGACATGCCGGACGCGTTCAGCAGCCAAATATACACTTGGCCGTCGCCGAAGAATGACGCGAGGAAAGCGAGCATGCCCAGCGCGGCTGTCGCGATTAGCGAGTAGACCGGAATTCCGCGCTTGTTGAGCTTGGCGAACAGCTTAGGCGCCTTGCCTTCTTGCGCTAACACCCACAGCATCCGAGTAGAAGCGTACATGCCCGAATTGCCAGCCGACAAGACCGAAGACAAGATGACCGCATTCATAACGGAAGCGGCGATGCTCAAGCCGGCCTTCTCGAATATAATCGTGAACGGACTTGCCGCTACACTGTCGCTGGCAAGCGTATCCGTTGTGAATGGAATCAGCAGGCCAACAACAAAAATAGCCAAAATATAAAACAACAAGATACGCCAAAACACGCTGCGGATCGCACGCGGTACATTGACGCGCGGATTCTCCGATTCGCCTGCGGCAATTCCGACGAGTTCCGTGCCTTGGAACGAGAAGCCCGCCGCCATACAGACGCCGAGTACGGCCAGCCATCCTCCGGACACCGGCGCATCGCCTGCCGTAAAGTTCCGGAACCCTACGGCATCGCCGTTCCAAATGCCTACGATCATGAGCAATCCAATGCCGATGAATACGATAACAGTGACGATCTTGATCAAGGCGAACCAATACTCAGATTCGCCGTACCCTTTGACAGAAAGCAGGTTTAGGCCCACCATCAGAGCCAAAAACAACGCGCTCCACAGAAACGAAGGGCTGTCCGGCAGCCAGAACTTGATGATCAATGTCGCCGCGGACAACTCTGCCGCAATCGTAATGGCCCAGTTGTACCAATAATTCCAACCGAGCGCGAAGCCGAGCGAAGGATCGACGAACCTGGTCGCATATGTGCTGAATGTTCCCGATACCGGCATATAGGTCGCCATTTCGCCCAGACTCGTTACGAGAAAATAGACCATAATACCAATAATGCTGTAAGCCAGCAACGCCCCGCCCGGTCCGGCGGTATGAATGGCGCTGCCGCTTGCCAAGAACAGACCGGTTCCGATCGAACCGCCGAGCGAGATCATCGCCATGTGGCGGGACTTTAAGCCTCTTCGCAATTTATTCGATTCCAATTTCTAAACTCTCCCTCTAGGTGTTGAACTTAAGATGCTCCGAAATGTACAGCTGTAAACACAAAAAGACTGCCCTTCTCATTATAGGAAGGCAGCCTCTACTCCCTCTCATATCTCCTGATGCAAGATAGCTCAACATCCTGTATGCGGATCATACAAGATGACAGTTCCGTCCCTTTCGGCAACGGCCCCAGCATGCACGGCCAGTAAGCCGCGCAGCTTCGGCGATGGTGCCTTTTCGCCGGAATCCTCAGTCAATACTGGACCTCCTCCAACGTACTCTTCAACATCGCGACCTCTACCTCATCTCAATAGATGAGGGTCTATTATTTAATTGTGATTCAACATTTAATTATATTAAATAGGTGCAGTTAACAAATCAACAGGTGAATCCTCCCAACAATTCTATACCTAGTATGAAGTCGTGGACATGCCAAAAAGCCGCGTGATCACGCGGCTTTCAAGACTCTATGATTGATCGGACTAACTTCCTGTAATATCGTTATCTGCTTTCTCGAAGCAAAGGTTAACCGTTCTGCCATTCGAACGGGTGCGGTGCATCACATTGCGCGGAATCGTGTAGACATCACCCGGTTGAAGCACTTCCGTACGATCCTCGAAATCGATAATCAGCTCGCCTTCCAATACGAGGAACAGCTCATCGCATTCCTCATGTTTATGCCAATGAAATTCCCCGTCGATGACGGCTGCTCTAAGCACATGATCGTTCACTTCACTGACGACGAAGTTCGAATAGTCGTGAATGTTCTTCGTCGCCTCGAATAGATTTATTCTGTGCATCTGTCCTTGCTTCATAAGCTTCCCGCCTTCTTCATGTTGATCAATCACGCGTTCTGCTGCGGCGAAAGTTCCGTCACGCTATGTCGTAGAATTTTATTCTATGGGAAGCATACGATCCGCACAAGATCAGTCGTTTCCATCTGTCTGCCTGCTACTCCTTGCTGTGCGACATATCGGCATAATATTCGATTCTGGCTCCACTGCTGGAGACGATGATTTTGCTAAGGCTTGTCGGATGGACAAAAGGAGGCTCCCATAGTTTCTCCATCGGCCGCGCCTCATAATGACTCATCAACAATTTCAATGTCACCGTATGAGAGACGACCAATATTTCCTCGCCGGCATGTCTAGCAGCGATAGTCTGCATGAATGGTACAGCGCGGTTGAGAACATCTTGGAAGCCTTCTCCGCCATTGTTCGGAACATAGAGGTGAGGACGCTCCCAGAACAATACGTCGTCTTCCGGAAAAGCCTCTCGAACGTCCGAGCGGCCTTCCCATTCTCCCATATGGATTTCGCGAAGCGCGTCACTCTTGTGGATCGCAATATCCCTGCCACTGATAATTAACTCCGCGGTTGTTGCTGCTCTTGGACTTGAACTGGTATAAACTGCGGCGAAATGGGTATCGCTCAACCGTTCGCCAAGCGACTGCGCTTGCCGTCTGCCCTTGTCCGTAAGAGGGGAATCCAAATGGCCTTGCATTCGGTGCTCGATATTCCACTGCGTCTCGCCATGCCTCGTTAAATAGATCGTTGTCGTCATGCTGCTCTTCCCTTTCTTCTATTCGAGTCTACGAATGGTAGTTATATCTTAACTATCTGTTTCATCTATTGGCTCAGATCTTTCGTCTCGTCCGGCTTCTTAGGTAAGAAGAGATACGAGAAGCTGATTAGGGCATCCAATAGCAGAACTACAGACCATATTTTGTTCATCTGGACTAGCGATTCATTAAGCTGGAATTGCCCCCGCAGCCAATCGATCAGATGTCCGGACGGTACGGGATTCAGCTCCCGGTTACCGAAATAGACGAATAAATAAAATACGGCATGCGCGGACAGGAATAAAAGAACGTGCAGTCCGAACAGCTTCATCTCTTCAATCGCTTTGTCCTTCCCGTATTTCACCTCACGCACATGCGCGGGAGTCTGCTCTTTCTTAATCCGTGCGACGACGCGATATAGGGATCGGTCTATCTTCTGCATTTGATGCTTGCCTAGCAACAACGTGTACAACAGCAGAATAATAATGATGATCTGAAAGCCGGTTAGCTCATTCGACTGACGCATATCCACAATACCGAGGAATAAAATCCATAGTTCGTTTACGATCGTGAACACAAACACTGAGAAGGCTGCTTTTTTATGGCCGAACCAATACTTCAATGTAATCGCCGTAAGCATCGTAATCCAGAATATCGCCTCGGCAATGACAAGAAACTGCCAGATGTGTTCCGCTATAAAATCAAACAACGTTTGAACCTCCCCGCTTATCCTTTCTCTCTCTGACAAACAAACCAACCGACGCAAACATGGAAGAAGTATACTATATTTCCATATCGCATTCTAGCAAATTAAATCAAATTTTAGGCAAGGAACAACTAACAAGACGTACAAGAACATCTTATGAATCATTATGAAATGATCAAGCAATTGGTGTTGTCCTTCGATCCGGCTCGGCCAGAAGACTCTAAAATCATGAATATCACTACTATAGGGTACATATCTTTCGTTAAGATTATGATTGACGGGAGTGGTGCAATGAGCCGACGACGCATTCTGATTGCCAGCCCTATTCGTCTGAACAAAGACATGCTTGCCTTATTCCTGCAGTCATTATTGCGTCTGCGGCAAGGCACTTGGACGTGCGACTTCTTGTTCATTGACGACAACGATGATGCTGCCTCAAGCGTACTGCTTCGGCAGTTCTCGGATGCTGTGAACGAAGAACAGGTGTCTCGCGTTACTTTTCTTCCCGGTCGACTTTCGAAGCCCACATATTATCGGGACGAGACGACGCATTATTGGAACGATGAGTTAATCGATCAAATTGCCGATTGGAAAGACGATTTTATAGCAGCAGCGAGAGACGGCCACTACGAGGCGCTATTCCTGCTCGATTCCGACTTGCTGCTCCATCCGGACACGATCGAATCGCTCCTTGCATCGGAACAACCGCTCATTTCCTGCATCTTCTGGACGAAGTGGACGCCGGGTAGTCCAGAACTGCCGCAAGTGTGGCTGAAGGACCACTATTGGCCATGGCAGCATCCCCCAGGTGATTCGGCTGCCGAATCGGAGCAAGTACGTTTGCTGGAACAATACCGAACGCCAGGCGTGTATTCCGTTGGTGGACTTGGCGCCTGTACGCTTATTCGTATGGAAGCATTGGCAATGCCAATATCATTCCGCCGTATTCCGAACTTGTCCTTATGGGGCGAGGATCGGCATTTTTGCGTACGTGCAGCTTCACTTGGGATTCCATTGGCGGTCGATACCCATTACCCCGCCTTCCATATGTACCGCGAGTCGGAATTAGTAAATGCTCAACACTATATGCGCAAGACAGAACCGTCATCCAATGCCGTGATTCGAGTTCCGGATATTTTGGTAAAACGTGCTGGACCGCGGCTCGTGTTATCGATGTCTGCTGCCAATGAAGAAGGCCGATACTTAAGCGACGCTCTTCTTCGCCACCGGGAATATATCGACGCAGCCGTCGTGATAGACGACGGCAGTACAGATGCGACAGCTGACATTATTCACGACCGTCTGCAAGGCATCCCACTCTATTACGTTCGTAACGAGCGGACTAAATTCACGAACGAGATTGAGCTCCGATTGCAGCAATGGAACAAAACCGTTCAACTGAATCCTCAGTGGATCCTCAATTTGGATGCAGACGAATACTTCGAAGACCGGTTTACTGATCAAGTTCGCGGACTGATCGATCATTCGGACGCTCATCTGTACTGCTTCCGGCTCTATGACTTCTGGAACGAGACGCAATACCGGGAAGATTCATTTTGGCAGGCGCATCGAACGTATCGGCCATTTCTATTGCGGTATATTGCCGGGTATCCATACCAATGGAACGAGATGCGGCAGCATTGCGGGCGATTCCCGCGCAATCTGTTCGACATGCCGTCAACGCAGTCGCCGCTTCGGCTCAAACATTGGGGCTGGGCACGGGAAAGCGACAGGCAGTTGAAGGCTGCCCGCTACGCAAGGCTCGATCCAGATGCTCGATACGGTTGGAAAGAGCAATATGAATCGATTCTCGATTCCCGTCCGCGATTAATCGATTGGCGAGAAACGGAGATGATAGATGCCTTCACCCTGCCAACCGGCACCATTGAAATCACGAGGTGATTGGAGATGGCGAAAGGCACGATTCCGATTACGTTGGCCCAATTGGAGATGCTCAAGGGAATACTGGGGCGTTTAGCAGCAATTGCTCCGGCTGTGCTTAACTCGCCAACGCCTTCTACCATTGCACAAATGAACGCACTAATGCGTGAATTGCGTGCTCTAGTGTTCGAAATAGACTTCACGAGCACTCAAGAAGCCACTCTGCTTGCACATTTGGAAAATATGATCACACTGATCGAAACGCACCCTTTCGCCCCGCTCGGCATGGCTGTTCTGCTTGAAGATTTGTTGAACGAGCTTGGTGCCGTGATTTTGTTATTCTGCACGACCCCGGGCAAGAAGGATTTACTGTTCAGCCTAATTCGCTCTAATCAGCAACAGCTAGCTATCTTTTTTGGATTAAAATGTGCACCTTGCAGCAGCGGAGCTACAGGTCCAACTGGGCCTCCTGGCCCTGCCGGGCCTGCTGGTTTAGCTGGCCCTCCCGGTATTGCTGGACTTGCAGGACCGCCCGGTCCGCAAGGGGTCGCCGGACCGCCTGGCGCTGCAGGACACCCCGGTTCCGCTGGACCCGCAGGAACGATGGGGCCTACAGGTGTGACAGGTGCTACTGGTGCTACTGGTGCAACGGGCTTTGGCGCGACAGGTGCAACAGGTGCGACAGGCCCCGGGGTTGGTGACACTGGCGCGACAGGTACTACTGGAGCAACCGGCACGACGGGCGTGACAGGTGCGACGGGCGCGACAGGCACCACTGGTGCGACAGGCACCACTGGTGAAACTGGTACGACTGGAACTGCTGGAGCCATTGGTTCAACAGGGGCGACAGGCATCACTGGCGCAACTGGTTCTACTGGTGAAACAGGCACGACGGGTACCACGGGTAACACGGGTACCACCGGTATTACAGGTGCAACAGGCGCGACCGGTGCGACAGGAGCTACTGGTGCAACAGGCGCGACCGGTGCGACAGGAGCTACTGGTGCAACAGGTGCGACAGGCACCACTGGAATAACAGGTGCGACAGGAGCTACTGGTGCAACAGGTGCAACAGGTGCGACTGGTGAAACTGGTGCGACGGGCACCACTGGGATAACGGGCGCGACCGGATCGACGGGCACTACTGGTGAAACTGGCGCGACAGGCATCACTGGTGCAACAGGTGCGACCGGTGCGACGGGCGCTACTGGTGAAACAGGTGCGACCGGTGCGACGGGCGCTACTGGTGAAACAGGTGC
>NZ_BILZ01000002.1 GCF_004000825.1 Paenibacillus kobensis NBRC 15729
TATCTAGTAAGAGGACCGTCTTGTCCTCTCCTCTTTTGACTGCTTTCATCCGCATCAGCGGCGCCTTGCCGAGATCAAACGGAAGCACAAAACCATGCAGCAGCTTTTCTTCTTTTTCTGTAAACCGCTCTTCATACTCCAATTCAAGTTGAACTTCTTGTGCTATCTTCTGTACGAGTTCTCCATCCTGCATATGGAAACTGGTGCGCAAAGCTTCATGGCGGATGGCCAATTGCTCCAGCGCGTACTTCATGCGGCCCCTATCTAACGTTCCGTGAATCCCCATTACTGTCGGCATATTGTACGCTATCCCTGCATCATCCATCTGGTTAATCAGGTATAACCTCTTTTGTCCCGACGACATCGGATATACTTCTTTTTCTTCCGCCTGCGAGATCGGAACGTATACTTTCGCTTTCGATTTCGATTTTGCTTCTTCTACTTCTTTAGCGAGAAGCCGGGCAGTAGGAGCGGCAAAAATAGCCTTCAGCGGCAAACGTACTCCGGTCTTTACTTCAATCTGATTGACAACCCGGGTTGCGCGCAGCGAATGCCCACCCAATTCGAAGAAGTTGTCTTCAATCCCCACTGGGGTAACACCTAGTACTTCTGCAAAGGTACAAGTAACAATTTCTTCTATCTCGTTCCGTGGCGCAATATATTCCTGTCCGCTTGTTGCTTCCGGCTCCGGCAGCGCATGTTTATCAAGCTTCCCGTTTCTCGTGAGCGGGATGCTATCGATTTGCTGAATATAGGTAGGTACCATATATTCCGGCAGTTCTTTTCTAAGGCTGTCTTTAATGTCGCCTGTTCGTATTTCCTGATCCAATACGACATAGGCACAAATACTTTTGTCCCCGTTTTTCTCCTTGACCGTCACGGCCGCATCTTTAACCCCAGGCTGTTTGCGCAGGACACTTTCGATTTCACCCAATTCAACTCGGAATCCGCGGATTTTAACTTGTTCGTCGACCCTTCCCATATACTCGATATTCCCATCGGGAAACCATCTTGCCAAGTCGCCGGAACGGTACATTCTGTCCTCTCCGAACGGATTTTCGACAAACTTTTCTGCTGTCAGTTCCGGCCGATTCAGGTATCCCCGCGCTACGCCAGCCCCGCCGATGTACAATTCGCCCTGTACGCCAACCGGCACCGGCTGCATGTGCTCATCTAGAATGTACAGCCTCGCATTCGCGATCGGCCGGCCGATCGGCACCGCACCCGTCCAGGGATCGTCCGGCTGTACTTCGTAGATGCAACAACCGACCGTCGTTTCCGTCGGCCCGTATTCGTTGATAAGCCGAAGCTGTGGCGAATGAGTCCGAAAGTAATGCAGTTGTTCGCCCAGCAATTGTTCGCCGCCGATCACGAGCGTCCGGGCGCTCCCTGCCGCGTCCGCTTCCGACAGCAGATGGCCTAGCGCGCCGAGGTGCGCGGGCGTCAGCTTCACGAGCGTATAATCCGCTTTATCCCGCAGCGCATCCGCTAGTTCCTCCGCCGCCAGCCGCTTTCCTTCCAGCAGAAGACGAACGGCTTTCCCGGACAGCAGCGGCACGAACACGCTAGTGACCGTCAAGTCGAACGCCAGCGACGAATGAACAGGCGCTCCCGATCCTTCCGCCCCCCGGTAATAGCCCGCCGCCCATTCGACGTAATTCATGACATTCCTGTGCTCGATCATGACACCCTTGGGCTTTCCGGTTGTTCCTGATGTATAGATGACATACATCAAATCCTTTGGCGTATTGACATGCTCTGGGTTTGTAGCCGCGCCTGTATAGACCTCCTTATCCAATAGATCTATGACCGGAATATCCCCTTTGTTCGGCAGTTCCGCCCTTCCCAGCAGGATCGCTTTCGGCTGGCAGTCTTCCAACATATACTGGATACGATTGTCCGGATAGCCAGGATCTACTGGAACGTAGGCGCCGCCTGCCTTCATAATCCCATAGATACCGATAATCATCTCTATGCTTCTGTGGGCCAGGATCGCAATCCTGTCATCTGGTCTGACTCCAAGCTCCCGCAATTTGTAGGCCAACTGGTTTGCTTTTTCATTCAACTGCGTATACGTCAATTGCGCATCTTCAAATACGACCGCGATATTATCCGGCGTCCGCCCAACCTGTTCTTCGAACGACTCGACTACTGTTCTTCCACTTGAGTATTCCATAGCGGTGTCATTGAAGGTCTCAATGACCAGCTTTTTTTCTTCTTCGTCCACCACACTCAGTTCGCTGATCTTTTGCTTCGGATTTGCGGTCATTTGTTGCAGGAGTTGCCCCATTCTTCCCAGCAGTTTCCGGATTTCCTCCGACCCATATTTACCTGGATCATACATAATCTTAAGTGTCAGGGCAGCTTCCTTAATAAATGCACTCAACGAAATATCATAGTTTGTCTGTTCTCTGGCACTCTCTATTTCGATCTTCAACCCATGACTCCCAAGGCTAAATGACTCGTCTACATAGTAGTTTTCGAACGCAAACAACGTCCGGATCAAATGGTTGCCGAGTGTGCTTCTGCTTTGTACTTCCGCCAGGGAACAACGGTCATATTCCATGCTTGCAACTGCCTGCTGTTGGACTTGTCCGAGCAGTTGTTCTACTGTTGTGCTTTCTTCACATTTCACCCTAATCGGTATGGTATTGATAAACAGTCCAACAGCCTGCTCGATTCCCTGTATCGCCGCATTCCTCCCGGACACAACTTTCCCAAACACAACATCTGTATTCCGGTTGTATTTCTGCAACAAAACACCCCAAGCTGTTTCAACGAGAGTGTTTATTGTTATATTGATCAAGCTGGACAGTCTTTGTAATTGTCCAGTCAACTGTATATCCGTAATATATACTTCTTCTTTAACCTGTTCTTCTACGCTCCGGCTTTGACTTTGCGGCAGGATCTCCGCAGCTTCGTTGTAATCTGCAAGAACATTCTCCCAGTAAGAAAGTCCTTCTTCCCGATCCTGTTTCTCCAGCCAGCGGATATATTCACCATAAGAGGAAATACCTTCTTCCTCCGCTCGCACTCTTTCCTGCAAGGAAGACAATGCTCTTCCATCTGTAAGAGTTTCATAATATTTCATGAAATCTTGGAACAGCAGAGGTAAGCTCCATCCATCCATAATGATATGGTGGGAACTCCATAGAAGGATATGCTCTTCCTCAGACTTTCTTAGAATGGTCGCACGAAGCAGGCTGTCTTCTTCCAGATTAAATCCGCGACGAATATCCGCCTGCTGGACCTTCATGATCTCGTTTTCCTTCTCTTCGCTGAAGGACAAATCAATAACATTACATTCGATTTCACGCTCACGTAATATGATTTGCCACGGCTTGCTTACTTTGTTATAGATAAACGCCGTACGCAGCACATCATATTTCCTAGCCAGCAAGGATAGGCTTTCCCGTGCTTTCTCAACCTGAAATTCACCTTTCATGCGAAGCTTGGATTGCAATACATACCCCGTAGAATGTTCGTCCACCAATTTGTGATACAACATTCCATCCTGCATCGGCGTTAAAGAATAAATACCGGATATCTCATTAACCGGATGTATTTGTGTAAGCTGCTTGAAATCAGGAGCATTCATATTCGGCGCGCCGAAATCCGAAGCTGTTTTAATGACCTCTTTTTGAAATACACAGTGCTGAACAATCATTTGAATAGATTGCACGTAATATTGGCAGAACTGCTCTATGCTTTGTGCACTGTACCTGCCCTTGTTATAGGCAATAGTAAACCGTAATTTGCCGCCAGATACACTCCCGTCCATCGTAATGCCTTGCTTCGGCATATTTTCATCCGCAATACTGCTTCCGCATGACAGATTGGATGCTGTAATCCTTCCCTCTGTACCAAGTTCATGATCCATGTGCCCGAGGTAATTGAAGCATAGGTCTGCTTTTGCATCCGGCCATCTATCCTGCCCAAGACATGCTGCCACGCCATATCCGATGCCGTGGTTTGGAACTCTTCGGAGCATTTCTTTGGTGTTGATGATGGTTTCTTCCATACCCTCCGATACTTCCAATACAATTGGATAAATACTCGTAAACCAACCGACGGTTCTGTCTATCTTCACAGCTTTATGAATTTCCTCACGTCCATGGCCTTCCAGGTCTACGGCAACGTAATGTTGTCCTTTCCACTGTTTCACCGACATGCCGAGTGCCGACAGCAGCAAGTCATTAATCTCCGTTCCATACGCTTTCCCTGCTTCATATAACAATTGCCGGGTACTTTCCTGCTCCAATTCAATCTGCATATGCGCATATTCCGTCAACTGGCCATCCAAGTCACCTTGAATTACACCATTTTTTACTTGTTCACATATTTCTCTCCAATATTTTCTTTCCTGTTTCAATTCTATACTTTGGGAATATTCTACTAACGCTTCCGCCCAGTCTTTGTAAGAGGCTGTTTTTACCGGAAGAACGACTTCCTTGCCCTGTAACGCCTGTTCATATCCGGTTTTCAGGTCTTCAAGAAGAATTCTCCACGATACACCGTCTACTACAAGATGATGCAGGCATAACAGCAGATGGTCTCCGTCTGCGGTGTGAAACAGCCCTACTTTCATTAGGGGACCCTGTTCCAAATCGATACTGCTTTGCAGCTCTGTACTCTTCTGCTCAACGATCTGTGAAATATTATCGGAATTTTCAAGTTCATACTCTTTCCAGTCAAACCGTTTGCTTTCTGGAGCCGGCAAAATCATTTGTAATTTATCTCTATACACACTGCGCAGCATGTCATGGTGAACAACAAGCGCTTCGATGCTTTGTTTGAGTGCTTTTACATTAAAGCCTTCCTCGCAGTAAAGCATGGTGGCCTGATTGAAATGATGCGGTTTCACATAGTTGCAATCAAAGAATGCATGCTGGATCGGCGTCAGCAGTACCAATCCGCTGACTTCTCCCTGTTCTACCGTTTCCATTGCTGCTGCAACTGCTTTTTCTGCAATCCGATTCACGATACGCAGTTGCATCAGGTCTTTGACAGCCAGTTCGTATCCGGCTTCCCGCATCTTGGATACCACACGGATTGCCTTAATTGAGTCACCACCTAATTCGAAGAAGTTATCCTGTATGCCCACCTGACCGATGCCAAGCACGTCCTGCCAAATCGTCGCCAGCTTCTTTTCCACTTCGTTTCTCGGTGCTTCATAGACAGCGCCCGTGGACATGCTTCCATTCGGCTTCGGCAACGCCTTGCGGTCCACTTTCCCGTTAGAGGTCAGTGGCAACCGCTCGATCTGCACGAAGTAGACCGGGATCATGTAGTCCGGCAGCGCCTTGCCCAAATGCACCCGAAGCTCCACTACCGTAAGCTCAACATCCGCTACCACATATGCGCATAGAGCGCTTTGACCCTGCTCGTCTACTTGGGCTAAGACGACCGTTTCCTTGACCATCTCATGCTTTTGCAGTTGGTTCTCAATTTCCCCAAGCTCAATCCGGTAACCGCGAATCTTTACCTGATGGTCGATCCGGCCCACATATTCGATGTTGCCGTCCGGTAGCCATCTGGCCAAATCCCCGCTACGGTACATCCGTTCGCCGGGTGCAAACGGGTTGTCCACGAACTTCTCTTCCGTAAGCTCCGGTCGGTTCAGATACCCGCGTGCAAGCCCCTCGCCCGCGATGCATAATTCGCCGGTGAGGCCGATCGGCTGCAGTTGTCCGAAAGCATCCAAAATAAAAACTTTGGTGTTCGCCATCGGTTTTCCAATCGGTACCGCATGCCCGGAATATTGGAGTAATTGTTCATTATCTACACGATAGAGCAACGAGTCCACGCAACATTCCGTCGGTCCATAAACATTAGTGATGGTCGGATATCGCTCCAAGCGATTCAACAGCTCTCTCACTGTCGCAACCAGCATCTGTTCTCCGCCAATAACTAGATGCTTCACGTCGAATGAATCGCCGTCATGCATACTTGACGCTAATAGCTGCAAATGTACAGGCGTCCCGTCGCTGATGTCGATCGCAAATCGGTTGTAGAATCGAAGCAATTGTTTGCCGTCCGTGCGCACGTCTTCAGGAACAATATATAGAACGTGCCCCAGAAGGAGCGATGAAAATAGAAGTTGTATCGAAGCATCAAAATAGTAAGGCGACACAAGAGCCACGTGTAACGGGCGCGAAGACGTCGGGAAGACGCTTACATTTAAGCTCGTTATTAGGTTGAGAACGCTATGATGCTCGACCATGACCCCTTTCGGGTTGCCCGTCGTTCCTGACGTATAGATGACGTATGCCAGATCACAAGACGCTGCGCCCCTATCCGGGTTGTTCGTTGTGCCATTCCATAGCGGCCAATCCTCCAGATCGAGGATCGATTGCAGGGAAACTTCCGCAGACAATTCGTAACGCTTCTGCTTTAGCACCGCACAGACCCCACTGTCCGCCAGCATGAAGCGAATCCGCTCCGCCGGAAGCGTCGGGTCGATCGGCAAGTACGCGCCGCCCGCCTTCAGGATGCCGAGGATGCCCACGATCATCTCCAACGAACGTTCTACCATAAGACCGACGATTTGGTCGGCTTTCACACCTCTAGCTTTCAGCTCCCTAGCAAGCTGGTTCGAACGGCTATTGAGCTGCGCATACGTCAATTGCGCGTCTTCAAATACGACCGCGATATTGTCCGGCGTCTTTTGAACCTGTTCTTCAAACAGTCCCACCACCGTTTTACCACTCGGATATTCCGCAGCTGTATCGTTAAAATTATGGATAATCTGATCGAACTCGTCGGGGGTTAAACAAGAAATTTCCTCTACAACAGTTGTATCATCCTGCAGAATAGTTTGTAGCAGATGATAATATTGCTTATGAAAGTAATCTATTTCCCATTCTTCAAATTTCGCAACGTGATAATCATAATAAAATTCAAGCTGCTGCTTTGTATTCTTTCTCACATGAATACTCAGACTTTCTGTTTGTTGGCCGCAATGATACCATGAAAATTCATATCCTTTGTCAAAACTTGCGTTTTGATAATTAAAAGATACATCCGTGAGCCTATCCGCTATACCATGCTGTGTGTGAGCATCCCGTAGAAATTCCATGTAATTGTACTTTTGGTGGTGGAATGCACTTTTGACAGAACCTTTGACGCTTCTTATATTTTCATACACACTGTCATTTGACATAACATCAATTGGGATTGGTACCATATTAACAAACATTCCTGAAGTTTTTTTCTCTTCCTCAGTCGTTCTATTTAACACTGTAGTTGCAATATATAAATTACTTTGATTAGTTCTTTTATAAATATAAATTCCCAACACAGCTAGAAGCATCCTAAATTCAGATATATTATTTTCCTTACAATATTCCGAAATCTGTTTTTCCATTTCCAAATCGATGATGAAACCTTTTCGTTCGGAGTACATATTGTTTACAGATTTTAGGGAAATATTTGTTGGAATATTGTGATGATCTAAAACATTATTCCAATATTCTTTGTCCTTTATATACTGCTTACTTTTTAGATATGCCTGCTCCCTGGAGATATAGGACAAATAGGAATACTGTTTCTCTTCCCCCAAACTTTGTTTTTTTACAAGCAATTGATAATATTTAAAAATTTGATTTAAATATATTGTCATACTCCACATGTCGCAAATTAAGTGATGGCATTTCAGAATAACACCGAATTTATCTTTGAAAGCAATGCCGATGATTTCATAAAGATTTCCTTGTGTATTCAACGGATTCTTTGCATAGGATTTTGCCCAATCAACATATTCCTCTTGTGAACTAAAATTCTTATAAGAAATATCTTGTTTAACATATTTGCAAACGTATTGCTGCACTTTGGATTTCGATGTATCTAACCGGATTCGGAGCGCGTCATGATACTCAATAACTTTATTGATCGCGCGTGTCATAATTTCAAAGTTGGGTTCCCCTGAAACAAGCATATCTAGAGTAACCGTTGCAATTGCTCCTTCACCGAACGCTTCCATTTCAAATACGGATGTTTGTGGTAATGTCAAATTATAATGGTTCATCGGATCGATGTCCCTTCCTACAATTTTTTTTTGAAGTAAAGTCATAACAACGTTTTCATTATGTACAAGAACCTTCATCGTTACATTTGTCGTTAAACGTAAAACGTAATAAAAGCGCCTACTTGATGGTGTTGGGTTTCGAACCCGTGGACAAACCCATCCTACTGAGGCGCTCCTTTTTTTGGTCGATTAACTATCGTGCGTTTAGTTAACCACAGCTTCAATTTCGTTACCCAAGACGAATAATTTATACTTTTCATATAATTGCTTGGTTTGTACACCTGGCTTTCCATCACCTATAACCCGACCGTCCACTTTTACAACTGCAATGATTTCTGCCGCGGTACCTGTCATAAATACTTCGTCAGCGGTATAGATATCATGTCGAGTTACCGATCTTTCTACAACTTGAAATCCTAATTTATGAGCCAACTCCATAACCGCATTACGTGTAATGCCTTCCAATGCTCCTTGCGAACAAGGGGGGGTATAGAATACACCCTTCTTTAAGTAAAATATGTTTTGAGTCGTACCTTCTGCCACATATCCTTCAGTATTTAACATCAATCCATCCTGTACTCCTGCTGTAATCGCTTCAATTTTCACCATGATGTTATTGAGATAATTTAATGACTTGACCTGTGGACTGAGCACATCCGACCTGTTCCTTCTGGTCGGTACAGTAATAATCTCTATCCCGCTGCGATAAAATCTTTCAGAAAAAGCTTCAAAAGGGACTGTAATGACAATGAACTGTGGAGATTTGCAGATAAACGGATCGAGGCTAAAGCCGCCACCTTCACCGCGTGTGAGAATGATTCGAATGTAGGCAGTTTCTAAATTGTTCTTTTTTAATGTTTCTTCTACTATTTTCTCAATTTCTTCAGCTGTATATGGAACGGGCATCAACAAACTTTTGGCGGAATCAAATAATCGATCAATATGTTCCTTTAGACGAAATACATTGCCGTTGTAAGCTCTTATGCCTTCAAACACACCGTCACCAAACAAAAATCCGTGATCATAGATCGAAACTTTCGCATCTTCTTCCCGCACATATTCATCATTCATAAAAATATAATTACTCATTAACTCACCTTCCTCTATCGACTATAGATTCCCTCTTAAAGCTTGTTCTCTCTCGACAGATTCAAAGAGAGCCTTGATGTTGCCGTTCCCAAAACCTCGTGAACCTTTACGTTGTATAACCTCAAAAAACAGAGTCGGTTTGTCTTGTACTGGACGTGTAAAAATTTGCAGTAAATAGCCGTCTTCATCCCGATCCACAAGCACTTTCAGCTTATGTAATTTATCAATGGGTTCATCAATCTTACCTACACGAGCAGGTAACATATCATAATACATATCAGGGGTATATAAAAATTCGGTACCGCTCTTTTGAAGATTCTCTACCGTTCTTAATATATCTTCCGTTAGCAATGCGATATGTTGAACGCCAGGACCTTTGTTATATTCGAGAAATTCGCTGATTTGCGATTTCTTCTCGCCTGCTGCCGGCTCAATAATGGTTAATTTGATCTTATCCGAACCGTTTTGCAGTACTTTCGTCATTAGGGAAGAAGTTTTAGAACTAACATCGTCTTTATCGAATTGTTGGGCCATCTTAAAGCCGAACACATTTTCATAATATTCAATCCACTCTCGATTTTGTTCGACACAAACAGCCAAATGATCGTAACGAATGATTCTAGCATCCGGTGCATCATATTTATCGCTTATAGATTCATATTCCGGAAGCATCGATCCACGATAATTCGTTCTTTCTAATAAGGTGTGTATGGTATCTCCAAACGTCCTGATAACAGCCTTTTTCAAGCATCCTTGCTCATCTTTCTGCTCGTATGGCTCTCTAATTCCAATTCCACCGTTTTGCATTACATTATTATATGTACTCTCTACATCATCAACGAGCAAAGCAATATCACGTACTCCATCACCATGCTTCATAACAAATTTCGCTATTGGATGTTCTGACGAATATGCAGCGCTTATAATTAACCGGGTGTCTCCTTGCTCGAGAAAATAGGATACAAAGTCCCGGTTACCTGTTTCCAAACCGCTATAACCTTTAACTTTAAATCCATACAATTTACTGAAATAATAGGCCGATTGTTTTGCATTTCCAACGTACATTTCTATATAATCAATATCTTTGACATCAACTTCAGATGCTTTATTCACCACTGTCTCCAGTTTATTTTGCATAAAAAAACCACCTATCAGAATAATTATTTTATTCTCATTTATACAAAAATTTTTCCGGGATTCATGATGTGTTGCGGATCAAATAGATCTTTGATCTTTCGCATCGTTGCAATTAGATCATCGTGCTGTTCTTGCAAGTATTCAATCTTGCCGAGTCCGATTCCATGTTCTCCAGTACAAGTCCCCCCGTTTTGTAACGCGAAGTCAACGATAGCGCTATACACGGTTTGCGCCCTTTTAACATCAAAGCTGTCACTAGGATCGACAGTAAATACAGCATGAAAATTACCATCCCCCACATGACCTAGGACCGCTCCTTTTATTTGGTGCTCATTCATGATCATTCTGGCATTTTCGATTGCTTGAGGCATTACAGTTAGCGGGACACATACATCGGTAGCCATCAACCTCTTCTGAGGCTCCAACGACAGAATTGCAAAAGCGGCTTCATGTCTTGCCATCCAAAGCTGCTCTCTCTCGTTCTTCCTGAATGCATGATTCAAATTATTGCATCCCTCTGAAAGCAATATCTCTTTCGCCTTGACCAAATCGTTTTTTACTGTGTATTTCTTTCCAGTAAGATTCATTACTAACTGAGCAGTAACAGGTAGATTGATATTTTTGTAACAATTAATTGCATAGACCGTGTTTTCATCTAAGATCTCAACACACCCTAAAGATAGGCCGCATTTTATCAATTTACCGACCGCTTTACTTGCCGCTTCAACACTTTGGAACCCGGCAGTGATTGTAACCGTTTCTTCAGGGAGCAAGTAGACTCTCAGAATGAGTTCAGTTATGATGCCTAACGTCCCTTCGGAACCAATAAACAATCCGGTGAGATTATACCCAGCAGATGTTTTTAAATATTTGCCTCCAGTTCGTATTACCTCCCCATTAGCTTGTACGACCTCTAATCCAAGAACCTGGCTTCTCATTGTTCCATAGCGTACAGCATTTGTTCCACTCGCATTTGTGGCCGCCATGCCGCCAAGAGTAGCATCGATTGCCGGATCAACCGGGAAAAATAAATTGTGTTTCCTAAGCTCACGGTTTAGTTGATTTCTTGTGACTCCAGACTGGACCCTTACAACATAGTCATCAGGACAAATTTCAATGATCTTATTCATTCGAGTCATATTAAGGCTTATGCCTCCGCGAACAGGTATCACTTGACCTTCAACAGAGCTGCCTAGTCCGAAAGGCACGATAGGAACTTCGTGCTCCGATGCGAATTTAACAATCTCTTGAATATTCCTTATGTTTTCAGGATAGACAACGACATTGGGTAATCGGGTTGGATGATAGGATGATTGATCTTTTCCATGATTAAGCAGAGTTTCAAAATCACTACTAACTTGATCCTCATTGTTCATTATTCGTCTTAGATTTCCCACCATTGAATCCATATTCTACGTAATCACCTTCTAATCATGTTAAAAAAATTATAACAGAAAAAGGATAACACATCTATAATGTCTAAGTATGTCGATTTGTGTAATTAGTAATATTTATTTGTATTATATTTATAGATTCATGAAAACTTTATAATATTAATTATTATGGACTAAACATTGCATGATCTGAGCCCCCACTCTACGATAAACCTTATAAAACTCATGATAGAGCTTCATGAGCGCCCTTTTCTCTATCCTCGATCCATATTCCCAGTTCCTTCGCGATCTCCCGCTGCGTCCGCTCTTCCTCTCCATGCTCTAACCCGAACCGGCCGACGAGGTCCTCCAGATCTTCTTTCCTGGTCCTCCGAGTAAAATAATGCGGCAGGCGTACAACGACAAGAGCCACTCCTCCCGGAGTGGCTCGATTGATGTTTCTGCAGCAGCATCATTACTATGTCGCAGCCTTTAACATTAAATAAAATTGATTATTAAAATGTACTTCGTTCGTGTATATTTTGTTTAATAAACCAATACACTTATCCTTTACTTCCTTCGTGAGCGTTTTGGACATGATGGCTTTATTCGAATATATCCTTAATGACTTCCAGTCATTAATAATTTGGTCCAATAACGAGTCTATTAAAGGGTATGCATTGATACGATCAATGTTGTACTTATTGAGAATATATAACCTATATTTCTCAGAGCATTTTCTATAAATCGTACTGCTTAGCGTTTCTATAAGACTTTCATTTGTTATAACGAGTTCGAAATTTTCTGCTAGCAACAGTATGTTATTCAAACCATCCGTTATTTCATTTTGATACCTGCACATATTTTCTACAAATTTATTGATGTTCGTTTGCGCTAACTTCTTATCTTCCAAGATATCATGATCAGCGAGGGGCTCTGGTGAATATTCCCAATAATAGTTGGGCATTTTTATGTGTTCCGAACTCATACATGAAACTATAAATTCTGAAAAGGGTAAAGAATATTGTCTGTATTCTTTAATATCGTCAACCGTATATATTTCCTTGTTCGTAAGATTAAAGCCATAGACAAATACAGGATGCAGTCCATGTACTTTGTTAAAGTAAAAGTCCCGCCCGCGTTGATAAAATAAATCAATAAAAATGGCAATGGGATTGCCCTTAGAAATAGATTTGATTATTTCATCTTGTAAAGAATCTATTGCAGGAGATTTTCTGCTAATAGAGATACCCATTTTCTCAAGTATCTTATCTTCCTCTTCGAGATCCAACACTTCTAACTTAAAATATCCTCTTGTATTTATTTTCTGTTTATCAAATCGATAAATGCTAACGACATTATTTAAAATCGGCAGCTCATTTTTATTGAAATATTTTGCTAGCGTCAATAACAAATTATAATCGCAGTTATAATAAGGGAAATTATGCTGAGGGAACATTTTGAGCATTCCGTCGAATGGTTGAAAGGTATCCAGAGAAACAATTTCATCCATAAAATTTTTCTCCTATAGTAGATTATTGTGATCATTAAGGCCAGGTTGCCTCTTAACAAGGTTCATCATACGGTATTGCCGCGCCCCAGCCCTCATCTCTTCATATTTCTTCGAGCCGGGCAATGCGATAAAATCATTGATATCTCCAATATTCGTGCTCGCGTTGTCATTGTTCGCAATCCCTTGTGTGCCAGTACGTTGCTTAGCGTTCTCGTCGCACGATAGAAGGACGTTCGAGGTCACATCCTGATTGCGGATTACAGACAAGCCTGCTTCCTCTAACAGCCTTACGTTTTGCGCTACCTCTTCTTCCAGCATCAGCTCCGTATACAGAAATACGCCGCCATATCTCATTATCCGGTACACCTCTTCATAGAATCGTGCCCGATTCGGATAGGCGTGCGCTGATTCCATATTCAATACGACATCGAAACTCTCGTCCGCGAACGGAATATTTTCGGCATCGCCGACAAGAAAGAAAGATTCAGTCCGCCGGGATTTGGCACTGCAATACGCAATATTCGCTGGACAAATGTCGAGACCGACACTGGACAGAGGCTTGAAATATTTATGCAAAGCTGCGATATTTCCTCCCCTGCCGCATCCGATGTCGATAACTTCCCGCCCCTCCAGCGCCGTCCTGCCCACTGCTTCGAGCAGCAGCTTGACTGAATTTCTATTCCATACATCGTCGGGTTCGATCACCGCATGCTGCTCATTCCCTGTCGAGACGTAACCATAGTTTAAAAAGGTTGCGAACCGGCCTATGCCGGAAAGCGCAAAGGAATTCGCAATCTCGCTATAATCTCGAATTTCGCCCAGTTTACGATTCCAATCGGAAGGGCGTTCAACTTGCTCGCGCCGATCGAGCATGGATACATAGCCATTCTCAATCGTATAAGCCGCATGACATCGGAGGCATTGCACAGAGGTATCCGACTGGGCCAACTCACCCTTGCAGCTGGAGCATACCAACCTTGCTTGCAGTTGCTGTAACATGACTACCCCCAAGAATCATATCTTATCCCTCATTCGCTGCCTGCTTGTGCATTTGATTCACTGCGTACACATTATAGTAATTGGGGATATTCAAATCGTCGTAATAATCGATCAATACATCGAAGCCGTTCGTTCGGAAGATGCTCTCGAGCCTGCTGATCTGCTCTCCGTCCAGTCCGTGTACCTCCATAACAATTTGCTTAATTTTCCCCCAATCTTGCGGATGGATGCCTTCCAGCACCTCGAACTCGCTCTTCTCCACGTCGATTTTGAGCAGATCAATCTGGTTGAGATCGTAATAGTGGATCATTTCGGAGATCGTAGTTAGCTTGCATCGATAGATTTGTTCATTTAAGAGCTTCGGCGACATCAAATAATCAACAAACCGTTTAAGCATTCGCGGGTCAGCTATATCGTCCTTGTAATGGTTGATTAACCCATATCGAAGATCCTCTTCGTGGTTCTCCCGGTATTTGATTTGGACGGAATCCGTGGACATCGTAGGAAAATAGGCAAACTCCGCTTCCTTATTCTCGTTGGACAGCCCGACGTTAACCGTCGTTACTTGAGGCAGCGAGCTCGTATTCATCTTCAAGAGGTTAAACGTTGGAGGCAGCGGCTCAAAGGCATATACTCTGCAGTTGCTCTTGCTGCTGACATACAGGGTAAACATGCCGATATTAGCCCCGACGTCCATGACCGTGCCGTGATCCGGGAGCGTAATGCCGTGCTTGAAATACATCTCCTTGTGGAAAATCTCGTTGTAGAGGAACTCGGTCTCGCCTTCGTTGTTTTGATGGATTTCAATCCCGTTGCGCAGCTGTTTCTTGGTGATGCCCCCTGTCTCCGACGTCAGGCGCTCATGTTCCGTCCCGCTCATTCCAATCCCCTTCTCAACAAACTGTTTATTGGGCATTTCTCTAACTGCTGGCGCTTTCATAGCGTTTGATGGCCACCTTCCAGAACAGCCTGACCGCGAGAAGCGATAGAACAGGAGCTACAAAAATCCATATGCCAAGGACCACATTCAATCGCTCAATCAAATAAACCGACGGCATGTTGGTGATGAATAAGACCGGTACGACATACAGCCCTAATCTCCGCAACCATTTGGGGTAAATGTACATGGGCATATTGTTCAAATCCCAGCATTTGTCAAGTATATCGAAAATCGAACCGGATTTCACCGTCCAGAAAGCAAGAATTTGCGGAAGAAAAAGCACTGAATAGGTCACAACCGTGCTGCTCAAGATCGCGCCGATATATCCCGCCAGGTGGAGGAAGCTTGGATCGATGTCAAGACGCCGCCACGCCAGAACGACCATCGTAATCCCTGCGATCAGGTTCGGGATAGGAAACGCGAAGTTGACTTTCCGGAATGAAACCATGAACTGCAGCGATAGCGGCTTCGTCATATACAGGTCAAGCGTCCCGTTGCGGATATGGCCGGCGAACCTATAAAAATTATCCATGAATAGCCCCGTATAGATCGCGATCATGATGGTATAGGTCCCGGTGAAGATCATCATCTGATCAGGAGATATCCCATTGATTTCAATCCCGAGCCGGAATACGAAGAAGAGATAGATCAACTTGGATAACAGGAATACGGTCTCCATAATCAAACCGGAGTAGAAATTCGCTTTGTATTCCATGTAACCGAGCAAGCTGTTCTTTGCGAAAATAAAAAACATACGTACATGCTTCCGAATTTCCGTTACACTGATACTCACAGACCTAACCTCCAACGGCTACATATTTCCTCATCCCGGAATCCCACGAGAACTTGGAAATTATCATAAGCACAATGACCCAGACCGCCTGCACGAAAAGCCCGCGTACGGTCTCATGATTCGTCAAACTCCCATTGATGATGTTAACCGGGAAGAATACGACATATTGAAACGGTAAAAAACTGGAGATTCTAGAAACCGTATCTCCGAAGATATTAAGCGGAAAGATGGCGCCACTGAGCAGATAGACCCCTTGGTTGAACGCGATATACACTCCCCACACCTCTGTAATGATGAACGCGAGAGCGCTAATCGAATAGAATAGGAGGAAATTGATGAGCAGTCCGAACAGAATGCTGACCAAGAACAGGACGATCTGCACCCCTCGAAGATGAAAATCCCAAATATTCATAAAGACGGTCATCAGGATCACGAATAAAACGAGGACGACCCCGGTCTGAACCGTTTTCCCCCCGAAAAAATTGCAAATCCGATAGCTGAAGTAATGAATGGGCTGAGCGATAAATTTACTTAGTCCGCCCGTCTTGATATCATTCGCGATTTCCCCTTCGAAGCCAGCAGAAACCAGCTTGGAAACGACGCCGGACAGCACGGAATAGATAATCATCTGCGAATAGGAATAGCCGTTGATAATCTCATGCGGCGAGCTGCGAAACACAGCCGTCCAGAGGAAGCATTGGACGAGAATGATGAAGCCGGCGCTGATGAAGCTCAGCAGGAAGTCAGTCCGGTACTCCATCTCGTTCTGAAGTGCAAGGATGTACGTCCTTTTATACTTCTGCAAGGCTTTCATGTTTGACCCCATCCTTTTGATACAAGCTTTCGATGCCTTGCTCGACCGGTATATCTTCAATCGTGAAATCAAGGATAGGGAACCTGTCCAGCATGATCTTGGAAAGCCGCTGGAGGTCATGCTTATCGACCTCCATGACGGCATTCATGCCATCATGTTCCATGATGGCACCATAATCAGTCAGCGCTTGCCTCGGCACTTCGTCCGTAAAGTGAAGTTTAATGATCTTCTTTGCATGGAACAGCTCGTTCACGCGCCGAAGTTCGCCGTCGTATACGATCTTCCCTTGATTAATGATGATCGTTCGTTTGCATAGATCCTCGATATCCGCCATATAGTGGCTTGTTAGAATGACCGTTGCTTTCGTCTGCTGGTTATAATACTTCAAGAACTCCCGAATGCGCTTTTGCGAAATCAGATCCAGACCGATTGTAGGCTCATCCAGGAAAATCACCTGGGGCCGGTGGATAAGCGACGCGATCAGCTCCATCTTCATCCTTTCGCCCAGCGAGAGCCTTCGCACCTGAATGTTGAGCAGGTCCTTTACGTCAAGCATCTCCGTAAGCTCATCCAGGACAAGGTTATATGGCTTATCCTCGATCTCATAAATGCATTTATTCAGGTACAACGATTCGTTCGCCGGCAAGTCCCACCACAACTGCGATTTCTGCCCCATAACGATCGAGAACTGCATCTTGAATTCTTTCTTTCGCTCCCAAGGGACATAGCCGAATACATTCACCTGGCCGCTTGTCGGATACAATATGCCGGACAGCATCTTCAACGTTGTCGTTTTGCCGGAACCGTTCGGGCCCAAGAATCCGACCATCTCGCCCTGCTCGATTGCAAAGGATATTTCGCTTACCGCTTCTTTGATCAGTGATTTTCGCTTCACTAAATTTTTAAGGGATTTTTTGAATCCCAATTCTTTTTCATAGTAATTGAAGCTTTTGGATAAGCGTTCCACTTGAATGATGCTCACTGGTGCACCTCATTTATGTTGATTTCGAATAGCTAAACACCGTGCAAATGCAGGACGCTGCACTTGGAACATGCCGGTGTCAGTCGTTCGTCCATCATTTCCCTTATCCTTGTGTAAGTCAGGTTATGCCATAATTCTTGTACGGACGCTTCATTTAATTTGCCGATCTCGAACTCCTTGAAAAACTTACATGCGACAATCGTTCCATCGGGCGTAATGTCCATCCGGTTCGAGAGCGCAAGACACTTCTTGTTCATCGTGCCTTTGCCCACCACTTCTTTGCCGAGTACGAAATCTTCGATCTGGTCATGATCCAGATTCGGCTGGTAGCGCAAACGCATCTTCCAGACCCGGTTGTTAACCCGGTCCAACTCACTCATCAAAGCAGGGATGCGCTCCGGATCGAGCTTGTATTTAAAGGCGTGCCAGCTTCGTTCCTCCTTATGCTCGCTCGCCGGAAGGAAGTCGAACTTCCGGTCGAAGTAATCGTCCATTCCCTGTGAGCATTCGTCCGAGATGTACCACGGAAAGCAGACCATGACCAGATCGACGCCGACGCCCTCCAGAAAGTCCAGCAGATCGTAAAGCTTGTCGGTCATGGAATCGTTAACGACGGTATGGATCGAAATTTTGCCCTTGAATCGGTTTTCCTTACGAAGCTGGACTAGCATCCGGATAGCATCTATCGCCTTGTTGAACACCCCTTTGCCGCGGAGCGCGTCATTCTCTTCTTGAAATCCATCAAGCGCAATGAGCAGCTCTAGGTTGTCGGAAATTCGCAGCAAGGCGTCCAGCTTTCGCTCGATCAGCATCGCGTTCGTGCAGATCGTCGTCTCGCGGGGATAGGCTTCAAGCAAATCGGCCAAACGGTCGAAGTGGCTGTATACGAGCGGCTCGCCGCCCCAGATATAGAGCCTCGACTTGGCTGGCTCCGTCTCGAGTATCAGCTTCTCCAACAGCCCGTAATCGAGTTGCTCCCGCTGCTGCTCCGGTGTCATGAAGTGATGGTAGCCGGTGTCGTTCCATTGATAGCAATGCTTGCAGCGCAAGTTGCATTGGTTCGTAAGTTTAATGCCGACAGACTCTGGCAACGGCATCGCGTAACCTTTTATTTTCTCCATGTTCCGCTTTGTTTCCACGGTATTCTTGATGGTACGTTTCAATATTTGCAAATCCTTGGCGGAATGATTAATCTCTGATTTCGGATTCATATCAACACACCCTTCATAAAAGTATTTGGGTCTCTCACATGAATCAATAGATGTAATACCTTGAGCAAGCCGTACAAATCGGAAGCATGTTCTTCTTCATATACGCCCGATAGTCCTTGTACTTGTCGCTATTCCAGATATCGAGCAAATTCGCGTCGTTCACGTTGCCGAAGGTCAAATCATAGAAGGCATGGCAGGGCGATACGTCTCCTCTTGCCGTTATCTCCGCATACATCCATGGAAGCGAGCAGCGGTTTCGTTTATCAGCCATCTGATGGAATTGCCCCGAGAAGTAGTTGCGCAGATTAGGTTCATCGATCGTCTTCGGATAGGTGATCACATGAATGCTGTTTTTCAAGCAATAGTCCTTAACGTTATTGAGCTGTCTCGTCAATTCCGCGATATCGATCTGGCTGAACGAACTGATGTCCTTCCACACCATCCCCTTGGCATAAGGAGCTCCATGAACATCGAATTCCTCTCTAAGAACCTCCACGTATTGGGCATACTGCTCTTCTGTTGCATAGAGCTGTACTTCCATGCTGATATGGTCCAACATCGACAAATCGATATGCTTGAAGAAAAACTCCTCAATGTACATATAATTCAATGGCGTAATGATAAAGGACACGCCCATCTTCGGAAACTGCTGGCCCTTGCTTTCCCGAAGCTCGTAAAGCTTCTCAATTCCCTTGATCACTTTCTTGAATACGCCTTTGCCTCTCTGCCGGTCGTTGATTTCCTCGGGGCCGTCGAGTGACATCCAGATCTTATTGGGTGCATTCTCGACAAGCATCTCGGCATGTTGCTCGAGCAAGGTGCCGTTCGTAGGAAAGTCCGCATAGCTTCCATAATGCTTGATCATGGCCAGAATGTCGCTCAGCCAAGGGTACATGAGAGGTTCGCCGCCGAAGAAATCGTAATACGGCTTGCCCGGACTGCACTCGACGATAATCTTTTTGATCACATCCGGATCCAACTGCGCTAACGTTTTCTTGCTTTTGTAGGGCCCTTCGAGTCCCCACTCATAGCACATTTTGCATCGTAAATTGCACTCTTCCAGCAGTTGCAAGACGATCCATCTTGGGTAGCTTATTTTTTCTTGGGCAATGCTTAATTGGTTTACGCTCATCGCCTAGCTCCTTCTGCATTGAGATCTTATCCGTTCGTTAACGCGACTCTCGCGCAATAATGATCCACATAATTCGTCCGTTCTCCGTGTCTTGTCATGATCGCTTGATGCATCTCTTTAAGGACCTCTACGGCAAAACCCATCTCCCGCCACTTCTCGTAGCGTATTCCGAACCCAAGCGACTCCCACAATTCCAAATTGCTCTGCTCGTGACTTCCGAACGGTTCCAGCAGAATAAGAGGGGTAGCGGATGCAAGCGAATCGATCAATGTTCCCGCTCCCGGCTTGGCCACGATAGCCATCGCCTCCGAAGCGACGTCGAATAACCAATGATGGTCAGTCTCTGCGGAATATGCGTTTGTCTTTTCTCCCGTTATTTCGAGGTACGGCGGAAATTCGTGCAAGCCGTTCGCATTCTTCACCCATGCACACCATTCCGGATCGTTCATCCAATATCGGTGACCGGGATCGGGCTTCGCTTCCTTCCAATCGTAAGCTACGATATCAAGCCCATAGTTACTGCCCGCAAGCTCCGGCACTTTACTTTGATAAGTGCCCATCCCCCAGCCCCCGCCATGGACAACAAGCCGCCGCTTCCTCGAGTCGAAGGGCAGTGGCGCGCTAAGAGAGACCGGGATTTCGCATCGAATCTCTTTCTTGTCGGTATCATAGAGACATGCGTTATAATAATGCTCGTCATAGTGAGGATGGAACTTCTTCAGGCTCTTCCAGGACGGTGCCAGATCTGAATCGACGTAGAGCAGGTCTACATGAATGGGTTTCGGCAGCATCTTCTCCCGATACAAGTCCAGAATATAGACCCAGTGTCCGGATAACGAAATGAATTCGCGCCGTTCTTCTGCTTTCCACGCTTCCAGCAATAGCTCGACCCGGGCATAATCAATGCTGTTGCGAATATCCATCGGCATCCGGGCCGATAAATTCGCAAGTGCGAAATTGTTGTGGTAAGCCTTCCTGCTGTCTGCAATATGATCCATCTTGTCTTGCTCCAAATAGCTTTCGAACACGAGCACTTCCGTCGTTATGCCCCTTTCATTGAAAGCGCTTGCAGCTAACAGTCCGGGAATATAGAAGCCCAGACCGAAGCCCGAGCATAGAATCGTTACTTTCCGCCTATCCATAAACTTCTTCCTCCATTCATGGTTTCAAGCGTCTCGGACTGCATCAGCCAACGATCTTGAAGGATAATGACGACAGGACCTCCTTGACCTTAGCGGATAAACGTTCGTAATCCTGTGCCCCCTCAATCAATGAATAATATAATCTGCCTTTCACCTGCTTATTGCGGATCCCCTTGCGCTCGCTGACCGCTTTGTTAATAAGGAGCGTGTTCGCGCTTAACGGTAAAATGCCGAATCCTCGATCAGGCTTGTATAGAACACCTTCACGATCCAGCGTTTCCAGCAATTGATCGTAAGTCACATCGCACGAGAACTGTACTGTCACATGCGTCATGCTCCCGGTAGCAGAGTGCTTGTCCAGGTAACGGTCTACATAATGCTTGATCAGGCTCATCGATCTTCTAGCATTCACCTCAACGATCGGAACGATCCTGCCGTCTGTCAACAGCATCGAATCGACGCATACGTCGCCATAATAACCAGCCAGGTAAAGCTCGCGAGCCACCTGTTTCATCACTTCAAAGTACTCCGCCTCCTGCAGCAACTGAAGCAGCCTGTCATCGGCCGTAAAGGAGCCTTGGTAAGCAAAATTGTAATTGACCAATTTCTGCACCGAGATATGTCGGTAAGTACCGTCCGGGTCGATGTGGAATTGACAGGAGAAATCCAGTTCCTTGTGGAGGAACGGCTCTATAATAAACCGAACCACTTTTCCCTTGCTGTACTGATCGCCGAGATAGGATGTCACTCGTCGCAATATCGCTTCTGACTCGATCAGCAAATTCCCTTTCCCGGATACCCCAAACTCGTCTTTGATAAGGAAGGGTCCTTGACTCAGCAGCGCCAAGCCATTTGCCAACAGTTCTTCATGAGAATAGACGGTCTGGCTGTCAGACCGAAGACCAAGGCGCCGGTTTAATTCAGTTGAATACAGCTTCGAATTTACCGTTCGAACCGTTTCGACATCCGGAAAATCCTGCTTCAACCCGTAACGTGCGGCCGCGCGATCCGCCCCCGGAATAACGGCAAAGGGTGACAACCGGGCGCCATCCAGCCATTGCGGATCCGCGTCACCTATTCGATCGGATGATGTGATCAGGTCGAATATATTGGCGTTCCTGCCTGCGTTACCTCCTTCAGGCCTCTCGAGATCAGCTGAATTGGACATAAATTTAAATCCAATCGAATGCAAATACGCTTTATGGTAAACGTTCATCTGATAGCGAGTAATGAGCACATCCTGCGCCTCACAAAAAGGGAAAAGCAGCTCATCCATGGCCATTACGATATTCTCCATTTCGAGATCGGGAAATGACGGCAGCTTGGCCAGGTTAGGATCACGCCAGAACCGTTCCGCGTCAAACGTCCCGATGATAAGTTCACACTTACGAGTATCGATCATACCGATGCCGTCTTTTGCAGCTCCGAGATGTAACGGCATAAGGTACCGACCGATTCCATAAGATCTAAGTCGAATTGTTCAAAATCGATTTCAATACCGAACCGCTCTTCCACTTTTAATACGAAAGTAATCAGTTGCAGCGAGTCTAGCCCTCCGTCCTTCATGATGTTGGAATGCTCGTTCAAGCTCAGTACCAGTTGGGCGTCATCCTTGATTTCACCTATCAATGCAATGATCTGTTCTTCCATAAGTGCCTCCCATTAAATAGATAAATTGACCTTCGTAATCATGAATCGGACTAGCGAAAGCCTCGCGCAGCCCGATTGCTGGTTCCCGATCCATAATCGTCCGCGAAATGGTAAAAGTGCAGAAACAGTCAATTAACCAACTTTTATATTTCCGTACATATATTAGCACAGTATACTTGAGTTCAGTACCCAATAAATTTATATATATTACCTTACAAATTATAGATTCCAGTGCGCTATTTCCAATTTTAAACAGTTGCGCTATCATACGCCAAGAGGGGCTTTCGAAGTGACTGGGTTCGATGTGGAGATGCTTGGCTTACTGAATACCGACCTGCCTCAGCCATCGATCAAGGAATATTGATTCTTCATTCTCTACTTTAATTATCATCTTATGTAAGCTTTCTAGAATACTCCTATCATTAGTCAAATTATATTTAAACACTAAATTCACTATAATCTTGGCCATCACTTCAATGGAAATGAAGCTATCTATATGGTCTTGATTTAATTTACTTAGAAGTCGGTTATCGTACAAATACTTGAGTCTTAATGTCATGATCTTCTTATGATCATATAGCAAATGAAAAGGTCTTATATCTATTTTAGACTCATTTTCAAGTATAGAATTTACATAATTCTGGAGTGTCGTATAGATTTGCATGCCGAAGTCAAGATTATCCCTGTCCCCCCCATAGTTGAACATTTCCCAATATTCCGGTGTTTTATTAGTGAAGTAATTACTTATAGAATTCACTATGGTATCTGCGTTGAAACTATCCTGATATTGATCATTGAATTTATACAAATAAACCATTTCTCTTAGATAATCATGATTTGTAGTTAAATGATTAGTAGAGAAAGCAAGACTTAAATCTGCAAATGATATCTCACCTTTACTATAAATCCCATTCTTGAAAAAATCAGAAACATAAAACATCTCTCTATTTAGATCATACCCATAAACAAGTATGTCGTGGTGCAATTGGAGTTTATTATACCGATCGCTTAAAGGTACATAGAAATAATTCACCATTGTATGGACATAATGATTCGAATTAATATTTTCTATAATGAAATCAATGATAGAGCCCCATTTGCTTGTAACCGTATCTCGATGTATCTTCTGAGTAATAATCCATTTACATGCATCTGAAGGTCGCAGTTCATACGTTTGAGGGAAATAAAAATCCCCCCATTTATGCTTATAATCTTTATTAATATATAGTTGAATATAGTTACTGAATATCCATGGATATGTGCACTCGTAATGTGTAAGTATGGACAATAGATGAGCATGTTGGGTATAGGTTGTAATCATCGGATGACTTATAGGTAATAATTTCATCCCAATTACATTAGTTGTATCTTTCAATTTGTTAGTTACCCCCTAGTTATCTATATTGACTAGATGCCTTTTGTCGACTTCTTGATCTATTTTTTTCGTTAATCCATCCTTTTCCCTGAAAATTTATACTCGTACTTCATTTAGCAATTTGCGCTTCGTACTTGCCCTGTCCAGTTTTCCTGTTTTGGTTTTTGGAATTTCATCTACAATTATCCATTGCCTAGGCACTTTATACGACGACAAATGCAGGTTGCAATGTTTTCTCAGCGCATCTACATCGACCAGACATTCTTCAAACACTTTCAGAAATGCGATAGGCACTTCGCCTAATAGATCATCGTGCATGCCAACAACCATAACTTCCTCAACTTCTTTCAAGCCATATAGATACTCTTCGATTTCTTCCGGATAGATATTGATACCGCCAGAAATAATGATATTCTTCTTTCTGCCTGTGAGCATGAGACACCCTGATTCATTCCGATATCCCAAATCTCCTGTCTTCAACCAACCATCGACAATGGTTTCGTTAGTCAACTCTGGGTTTTTGTAATAGCCGAGCATCACATTCGGGCCTTTAACCCAAATCTCTCCGACACCCGCCCCTTCAACCTCATTCTCTTCTTCGTCAACAATTCGAATAGAAACGTCACGGATGGGAGATCCACAGGATAAGCAGCTGTCTCCACGTTCCATCATGCTCACCCGGGGAGAAGCTTCTGTCAATCCATAGGTTTGAATTATATTGGCTTTAGGAAATACAGTCTGAAGATTGTCTACCAATTTCGCGGGAACGGCCGCACCGCTAATGACAATAAATTGAATGGAATCAAAGGCGCTCCAACTTTTTGCCTGATGAAAGTCTGAAATAAAGTGCATCAATTGCGTAGGCACCGCTGACAATGCCGTTACCGCCTTATCCTGAAACAGTCTAAACGCTGTGCGCGGCAGCAAGGGCAAGCTGATGAGTATAATTCGGGTTCCATAAAGCATACAAGAAATCAATTGCGTGACAATCGTTGAACTAAAATGAACGGGCATCGTGACAAGAAACGAGTCTTGATCCGTATAGCCCAATTTCTTTCCATGTTCCAGCGCATTCGTCAATACATTCCGATGGGATAACATAACGATTTTGGAATGACCCGTTGTGCCCGATGTTGGCAGCAGAATCGCACATTGATCGGGATCAGTCGGATTCGTTATTGAGATCGATTCAAACGAAGGCATCGATCCATGCGATATATCCTGAGCGGTAACCCACGGGATGTTACAATTTAAATGTGCAGGCTGTTCATATTTGCTGATGACCAGCTTGGTGTCACAGGCATTTATAATATTTTCAATTTCAGTCTTGGATGCCGAGTAAGGAACCGGTACTAGCACATAGCCGCAGAACTGAATGCCAAGTGCCGCAAACACGAACAAGGGCTCATTATTCGTGTATAATGCAACATGACTGCCGAGCTCAAGCTCGAAGTTCTTCTTAATATACGAAGCAATCGAGTATGCTTCTGTCATCACCTCCGCGTAAGTCCAATGTTGCTTTATATCTTGAAGGATAATTTGTTCTTTACGATCGCAAGCTTCCATAAACAAACGCTCAATGATTGTCATCATTTCCTCCTCTATATGATCATCTAGCTTCTTTGTAGTCAGATTTATGATATCGCCGCTTTCTCGGTCAGATAATTAATGATTAATCCAGCCGTGGAGAATTTTTCAAACAATAGATCCTCATCAGGGATTGCGATTTTGAATTTCGATTCCATTAAAACAATAAGCTTGATGAAGCTTGCCGAATCGATCCCTTGATCCAACAAGTTGGTATTGCCGTTCTCTGGATACTCGATTTCAAGCTCAGCAAAAATTTCGTCTCTTAAGATAGCTTCAAATGATCTAGACATCATATTTCCTCCATTCAATAATCTTTAGAGTAACTGGTTTGAGAGAATGGCACACATCGTGGTATTCAGTACAGAGCAAATGAAAGCGTTGGCAAAGGAGAACAGCCTCAAGTCGATGGAAAAATGATCGAGAGCTACCACCGCCAACTTCGCAAAGTCACCAAAGAAAAAAGCATTTCCCAAGCGACAAGCGCTGTTGAAAATGCTCTACCTAGCTACGATGGATGCCACTACCCGTTCGATCCATATTTGCGTTAAAGTTTGCTCAAAGAGAGTTTACACAAAAAGGATTGCAGCCCCTAAAAACTGCTATTTTAATATAAATTACAGATATGCCAATTGTCAACAAGCTTGAACAAACCCGTTAAATGCCCACTAGAAATCCATTCGTCATTTGGATAGGCTGACACACCTCCCTCAATAAAAACTTGAGGAAGGTGTGTCTTTTTCAAACTACTTATTCAGTGGCCTCAATGCTTTCAGGAGCCATCTCTTTGAATCTCAGACCGGATCTCTTTCAAACCAACATCACCTGTTTTCTGAGTTACTCCCCTCCCTCGTGCCAAAGCTCAAGAGGCAATCCGACAAGCGCTTTCCCAATCCACTCGCGTGCGATATTGTTGGATGGCCCCATAGCGATCCCGGCACGGGCATCCCGGAATAACCGTTCGAATATGCCCCGTTTATAACCATAGCCGCCAGTGACATCAAGCGCTGCTTTCGTTGCTTTATTGGCCACCTCGGCTGCATGGATTTTGAACTCGACAAGCGGTAACAGCAGTTCGACTTGGGGTCTTCCTTGTGCTTGCAGCTCGTCCAACTGCTTAGCCAATGAAATCTGCCATGGTTTCAAGCTTTCAATCAGTACCTTTACCTCAGCCAGTTGCTGGCGGATAACCTGATAATCAGCAAGTCGCTTATTAAAATCGCGATGAACAAAGCCTTTTACATAATCGACTGCCGCTTCTAAAGCAGCCTCCGCAACACCGAGCCATGTGGAGCCTAGTCCGATTAGATAAACAGGAGAAACGCCGCTCTCCAGAATTTGTTTCCCTTGGCCTTCCGTCCCCAATTTATCCTTCGGATCAACGCGTACACCCTCATATTTAATAGGTCCGCTATGGTTACCCCGAACACCTAACGCTTCCCATACTCCTGGTGTGATGCCGGGCAGCTTACTGTCGACAATGAAAAAGCTGACATCTGTAGGTGTCTGAGCGCCTGGCGTTCTGGTTTGAAAAACATAGAAATCCGCTTGTCCCGAGCTCGTCGTAAATGATTTCTCGGCATTCAGAATGTAGTCATTTCCGTCCCTGGAGGCTTCGCTAAAATTGAACCACCAGTGACCTCCCGATGCTCTTTCGCTCGTGGAGTAGGTTCCGATGAGTCCTTGGCGCACGGGCTTCAGCCAGCGTTCCTTCTGATCGTCATTGCCGTATAACGCGATGGTTTGAACGGCTCCGACATGCATAACGTAAACCAGCGACGTAGAGGGGTCTCCTTTTCCAATCTCCTGGGCAGCTATGGCAAATGCGACATGATCCAGTCCGCGTCCATTCCACTTCTCTGGAATCAGTACGCCATTCCAGCCTGATTCGGCAAGAGCCTGAAGGTTTTCTCTTGGGAATGCACCCTCACGATCAATCGCTTCTGATCTCGGTTTGATAATTTCATTCACGATGCCTCGAATTTCCTCACGCAATTCCTCATAATTTGGTTGTACATTCGCTTTTTCTACGTTCACGCTCATTTTCATTATCTCCTTCATAAATTAATGTTTTTATACAGCGACTTTTTCCTTGTTGATCATCTCTTCAAGCGTTCTTCCTTTGCCTTCAACCCCTCTAAAATACCAGGGAACCATGGCAAAGGCGCCGATCAGCCAAAACGCGGAAAGTACGATTAAAGCTGCACTGACTCCTGCTGAGGTCGCAATGGCCGTCAGCATTAACGGCGAAATTACGCCTCCAATACGGCCAACCGCAACGGAAATGCCGATACCTGTCGAGCGGAGATGTGTCGGAAATATTTCCGCAAAGGTTACGTACGCTGAAATCCAGCTTCCGTTGGCAAAGGTTGTGGCTACTGTAAAAGCGACAAGCACCCAGACCCAGTTGTGTGTGATCGTAGCTGCCGAAAGCAACAATACTCCACCTGCCGCCGCCGTGTAAAATAACGGAACCGTAAGCTTTCGCCCAATTCGCTCCAGAAGGTAAGCCACAATCAGCCCGCCAATTAATCCGCCAATATTAGCAATCAAGTAAAAAAAAGGTACATACGTTTCCTTCACTTGAATCTCGGGCAAAACAAAGATGGGCAAAAAGGCGAAAATTCCGTAATATCCTGCCGCTTCAGAGAAATCAAGCAAACTTCCTAACGCTAATCGCCCAGGATAATGGGTAATCAGTTCTCTGGTTTGTTTAATGAACGAAGACCGACGCTTTTCTTTCGGCTGTTTACTTGCAAAACGTTCTGTACTTACCCTCCCTTCTTCAATTCCTTCAACAACCTTGGCGGCTGCTTCAAGATCCCCTTGTTCAATTAGCCATCGCGGTGATTCTGGAATATATCTGCGAATAATTGCAGCAACGAGCGATACAAGCGCGCCAAACCCAAATGCAACGCGCCACCCCCATTCTTCAGGCAATGCATTAAGCAAGAAAAGCGTCACCAAAGCTGCAAGAATAGGTCCAAGTGACCAAAAGTTCATGACATGCGCATTTGCTTTCCCTCGGTACTTTGTCGGAATAAATTCACTAATCGCCGCGTTAATAGCTGCATATTCGGCGCCGACCCCAATAGCTGTTAATAGACGTAAAACAAGCAGGGCCTGATAATTCCAGGCAATCGCCGTAAGCAGAGTAAAAGTGCCGTAAAGCAGCAACGTGATCAGGAATAATCGTTTCCGGCCAAACCGATCTGCTAAATAACCGAGCACATAAGAACCTATCATAATGCCGATAAACCAGACACTCAAAATCCATGACTGTTCAAGCTCAGTCAAGCCCCACATTTTTTTGAAGACACCCATGATATTTCCAATAATCGTGACTTCAAATGAGTCCAGCATCCATGCAATCCCGAGGGCAACAGAAACCTGGGTATGAAATTTATTCCATTTCAGCTTATCGAGCCTATTAAGAAGCTCATATTTCAAAACAACCTCTCCTTTCCGCTATTTATTTGGCAATAACGCTTGTTAATGCCGCTTCTTTTTCTCGAACTAACGGAATCACTTTTTCACCGAACGCTTTGATTTCTTCATCATAATGAAGGAACCCGGTAAGTATCAGATTGACTCCGATTTTTTTCAATTCGATGATGCGGTCCGCGACCTGTTCGGCCGTACCGATCAGTCCCGTTTTAAAACCGTCATTATACTGAACCAAATCTTCGAAATTCGAATTCGCCCACATCCCTTCCCGCTCCGGAGATGCTTTACCGGCAAAGCGCACTTGGCTTCGGAATCCTTCCACAGCCTCGGGATCTGCAGCATGAATAATGTCCCGCAGAACCTGTCTGGCTTCCTCCTCTGTTTCCCGAACAATGACAAACGCATTGGCACCAAAATTCAGCTTGCGATTGTTTGCCGCAGCAAGGGTCTTCACTTCATCGATTTGCGCTTTAAATGCGTCGATTGTATTTCCATTCATGAAGTACCAATCCGATACCTTCGATGCCATTTGCCGGGCAGCTGATGAGTTGCCGCCTTGAAAAACCGGCGGGATTGAAATCGGCTTCGGTTTAAGCGGCGCCCCATTAATCCGATAAAAGTCACCACGGAAATGAGTTTCCTCTTTCGACCAAAATTCTTTCAGAATCCGGATGAATTCTTCCGACCGCCGATATCGTTCATCGTGATCAAGCCATGGCTCGCCATAACCGTGGAACTCCCCTTTAAACCAACCGCTTACGATGTTGACAGCGGCTCTTCCATGACTGATTTGATCGATCGTAGAGATCATTTTGGCGACCGTCCCCGGATGCCACAAGCCCGGCAAAACAGCCGCTATTAGCTTGATCTTTTGGGTTACCGCAGCCAGCGCAGATGCTAACGAGATGGCCTCCAGCTGATTTTCCGCGCCATAGCTTGCCATAAATCTGGTTTGCAGCAGCGCAAATTCGAATCCAGCTTCTTCGGCAATTCGGGCATACCTCGCATTGTCCTCAAAGGACCAACCTGTCCGTTGCGGAACCTTGGAAATCACCAATCCCCCGCTCACATTCGGTACCCAGTAAGCAAACTTTAATGACATTTTTTCACCTCTCCAAGGAATTTTAAATATAGTCAGGGGACATGCCCCTTGCTATCGAACATAAAAGAAAAGCTAAATTACAAAAAATAAAAGCACCTATTTTGAACGGAATCAAAATGGGTGCCTTTAGTTTACTAATCGGCATAAATTTATGGCTTTGCTGTGTACCGTAATCTTTGTTATTCGCATTTTTCAGTTGCAGGTACGAGTGTTGAAGCCACTATCCAAGCATCCTCACTAGGCTTTCCCGAGAAACTTTTATCCTCTCACGTATTTAAGTACCTCCCTCGCAAATTCAAATCACTATATTCCGATTGATTTTGTGTGATTGATTAATATCATAGCTAATAATCATTTTTTCGCAACCATCAACATTTTCATTTTTGATGTCTAACCTACAATTTTACTTCACTTTGTTTGAATTCAAAGAAATATCCCTACTTTATGATGCGTATTGTTGGATGAAACTGCCCAAAAATTCATTTTCCTTTATGTTGTTTATCCAACGTTTTATGCAATTTTGTAGGATTAATAGAAGGCTGTTGAAATGACTGAATCTAATTCCCATTTAGATCGACGAATTCGCCGTACTCAATACCGCTTTCGTAGTAATCGTAAACCGGATGGTGAAGCTAAATGAGCAAAAGCAGTCCATCCTTGGCTTAGGATAGACTGCTTTTTTTCATTCAATGGTGAGCGATTTCCAATTGGGGACCCTCGTTTTGATAAAAGTGTTGCTTTTGCAGGGCTATCTTTTCCGTGATCGTTTTTTCCACGCTATGAAGTCCGTTTTAACCTCGAGACACAACGGAGCTCTTATTTTATTCCTTCGTTATGGTACTTGCGGCCAATTGGTCAGGCTTTTCCGTTGGCGGATCGATGTCCCGACGTGTTATGCCATAAACATAGGTCTTCGCTCTGCGTCCTATGGGCTCTGCCCAAAATCCAGCCGGCAACTGCTCTCCGACAATAGGCAGCTTTTCAAGATTTAAACCATCCGTATCCAAGACATAGACTCTCTTTGCAATTCGCAGCATTTCATCAAGCAACAGCGTCAACAGCGTAATCGGAATCACTTTCCATACGTCCGTGATAATTGCCGTTTGATAATAATCATCATTGCAGAAATTGATGAAACCCGCCTTGTAGGCTGTATGAATTGTTGGAAGATGCTTGCGGATTATGTCAGCGTTATGTTGATTACAAGCGAATACATCCGTGATGTTCAACCTTATGGCTAACTGCGGAGATACATATCCTACCGCCAATCGTCTGTCTGCTTCGTTAGAACTAACGATCAACTGCTCAATATTCTCATATTCTTGCTCAAGGTATTCGTCCGCAATTTTAAACTGCCCAAGCAGCATTTCAAAATTATTGTTTCCGTTTACATAAGACAATTCAACCGGAAGCTCCTGATGCAGCCTGACAAAATGTAAAAAATTCTTGCGGTTCGTCATCTGAACAGGGTTAAACTGCTCGTGAGGCAAATGAAGGGCTCGAACGGAGGGATCCGCACGGAAATGAGCGCCCGTTTTCCATAGCCGATAGCCTAATTCTATGTCCTCGTGCCCCCAGCCATGAAAGGATTCATCGAAGCCGCCCACTTCCTTCAGCAAGCTGGTTTCTGCCGAAACCATACTTGTCCAGAAATACGACCATGGAGCAGAGCTTCGGTCTATGTCATATTCTAAAAATTCGAACTGCACTCTTCTGGAATCGGGATACGCCCTCAACATCGGATTGCGCAAGCAAGCCTCGGGATGCTCCGACAAGGCAATCGTTTGCAGATATCTAGCGACAGAGTCTTGATCGTCCTTCTGATTCATGCCGTGAACGATTCCTAAACAAACGGTGCCTTTATGTCGGCCATGAAAAGCGATGACGCTGCGAATGAGGTCGGAGCCGATCAGCACCCCAGTATCCAAGAACAGACAGATCTCGTATTTGGCCAGATGAAGGCCCATATTGCGTGCCGTTCCAGCCCGAAATCCCATATCCTTCTGATAACAATATCTCAGATCCAGATGATGTTCAAACGAACAGGCAACTTCTTTCGTATTGTCGCTTGATCCGTCGTCGCAGACGATCACCTCGAATAAAGACTTGTCAGCATCTTGATGCTGCAAGCATAACAGGGTTCGCTGCAATAAATACGACCCATTATAAGTAGGGATCACAACGGTAACTCCCATACAGAAATGCCTCCTTACTGAACAGTTCCTTTATCCAAGCAAATGACCAATTTCAAATTCATGTAGTACATAATGGACTTTCCTCACGACCGAGCGAGAAGCTTTCAAGTACATAAGCGACCAGCCGGTCCACTGAGCTGCCGTCGCAAGCATACGCCTGAAGTCGATCTCGGCCATGCAGAAGACTTGCCGCATAAGAAGCGATCAAGTCGACATCCATATCGGATTCCTGAAGCCAGCGGACATAGCCTCGCTCTCCCATCTGTTTGGCGTATACGATATTATAGGGATTGACTTCCTCCCGGCGCGGCACCGCAATTGCCGGTATACCCAGCGCCGCCAGTTCCCATAATGTCGTATGCCCGCCTCGGCATACGACAAGCGAGCTGGATCTCACTTCGTCCATAAAGGAGGACGGATCTGCAATGAAATGGGTGGAATCGTCCTTAAAGCGTTGTAACGATTTGGTTAAAGTTCCGCTGTACACAAGTTTTACGTAGTCTTGTTCGCCCTTTAACGCCGTTATCGATTGCATGAAGAAAGGGACATCCGCAATGGTCGGCGAGCCCGAAGTAATAACAATCTTCTTCTCTTTTCTCGCAGCCGCTTCGGGAACTTCCACCACCGGGCCCACAAATCGGATCTTATTCTGAATCGAGTCCGGGATCGGAAACATCCAGTGCTCTTGCGTATCGACGATGGCAGTCCGGTCGGCCATCTGCAGAAAGCCTAGCATTTCCTTTTCTTCATCCAGCCAATTCGTAATGAAGCAGGTCGGAATCCCCATGCTTCTGGCGATAGGAAGAACGAGCAGTTCTTCGTCAACGACGATGCCTTCCGGCTGCTTGCTGCGAATTAACTCCAAGAGCTTCAGCACTCGCTCTGCACTGCTTCCGGCGGCCGGCAATCCCAAATCGATCAGAGCGCCAGGATACGCCATTCGCAAATATTGGTATCCGGAGGAATAGGATGCGATCGTCACATCGTGATTCAGCTGTATTAACGCTTTAGCAACAAGCAAATCCCGCTTCGCATGCCCGAATCCGTTCCCTCTGGATATGATTAATATTCTCATGTGTATTTTTCCCCTTCCCGTCATCACCCGACAGATGCGACATTCCCCTGCTTCCGTAATAAGGAGACCTGCGCCCCGTACATATCCCGGAACACGCCATCTTCCTCTAGCAGCTGCATAGGATCTCCTTGCTGGATGATTTGCCCGTTATGCATAACATAAACCTTGTCGCAGTGCATGACGGTACTGACCCGATGCGCAACGAGCAGAGCCGCTTTGCCCTGTGCCACGAATTGCTTGATGCCTTGTACGACGCGCCCCTCCATGATGGGGTCCATAGCGGCCGTAGGCTCATCCAACACCAGCATGGTTGTCGTATTTGCTATAGCCCGGGCGACAGCAATGCGCTGCCACTCTCCTCCCGATAGGTCGGTTCCGTCTGAATAACCCGCACCAAGCCGTTTGTCTCCGCTGCGTTGTATGATGTCATGAGCCAGAAGCTGTGCAGTCTCGCTCCACTCGCGATCCAACCCGATATTTTGCTGCACCGTCAACGGAAATTTGGCAAAGTCGGCATAAGCGACAGAGACCGAAGACAGCCTATCCGCTTCCAAGCTCCGTTCTCCGTCCATCCATACTTCGCCTTCTGTGGGCTCGAGCAGACCGCACACAATGTTGCACAGCGTTGTTTTCCCGGCCCCGTTCTCGCCTACTAATCCTACAAGCTCACCCGTACGAAGATGTATATTCACATTCGCAAGCACCGGCGTATCGCTATTCGGATAGGTGTAACCGACCCCGGTCAATGCGATCTCATTCTCCGCCGCTCTAGTGGAAGTCTTCGCATTATCGGCGGCAGAAGAAGAGAGAAATCGGGTGAGGTTCGAAGAAACGAGTAATTCACCGGTGAATAGTCGAAGCTCAAGTACGAATGAGCTTGCTTTCCCGAGCAATTCGTCTATTAGCTGGAAAGCAATAATCAGACCGCCTATCGAGGAGCTAGCTGTTAGAATCGACACCATATAGGCGACTGTGATAAGAATGAGTTGGCCAATCTGCAGTAGTCCCGTCGTTTTTTGCGAAATGAGGAGAAACGATTGATTCGTCTTGCTGATTTCGGTAAAAGTATTTTTCCAAAGTCCTACGATATAAGGAGAATAGCCGAACAGCTTTCGCTCTTTGCCAAGTTGAAAATCTAATAACGTACCGCGGTAATAATTTTCTCGGATGCGCATTCCTGATAATTGATTCTCAATGTTAAACATCTGGCGGCCAAGCTGATATTGCTTGTAGACGACAAAAGCAAATGTCACCATCATGATCAAACAACCGATCTTCGTTACGAACCATAAAGCCGTGCCCAAACTTATAAGTGTGACACCTGTGCTGAGCACATCCAAACCAAGCGTAAGGATCCGATGGCCGCGACCCAAGCCGTTCGATGCCTTCTCGGCCGATTCTGAGAAGGATTGGTTTAGGAGCTGTTCATATGGCGCATCGTTATAGCGGTCGATGAACAATTCTTTGGCTGCTTGGCCTAGATGAACACGCAGCCCTTCCAGCGCAACGGAGTAGAATGCTTCCAGAATCTTCTCTCCTATGGTGGCTGCAGCAAACCAAACCATCAGCAACACAATACGGTCAAGGGCAGCACCGGCAATGATCTGCTGAACGGTATACCCGAACAAGAAGATGCGCACACCTGGCAAAATGCCTTTTAACAATGTCACGGACAAAGCGAAGATAACCCACGGTACGATCCGTCGTTTGTTCTTCGTTCTAATCAACCACACTCGGCAGCCCTCCCAGCCTCTTCTTCCTTCAACACATCAATAAAGGAGGAAGAAGCCTCCCACATCGCTTGATAAAGCCCGCATGTCTCGAGTAATTGCTCGTGGGGACCGTAATCCTTGATCTCTCCCTGATCCAGCATAAGGACCGTGTCGGCAAATACGCAGCCCACTAGACGGTGAACGACAAACAGCACCGTGTAGCCCTGTAATCGCTTCATTATCGAATCTAGAATGCTTAGTTCATTGCTCGGATCAAGCTTCGACGTCGGCTCATCCATAATGATGACGGATCCAATCCGGTATATCGCTCTGAACATGCTTCTGGCCAACGCCAATCTTTGCCACTGACCCTCGGACAGATCCGAACCTCCGATTTCCGGCCATAGCTCCGTTTTTTCCTTTTGAGGCAGCGAGTCTACGAAATTTGCTTTTGTCAGCTTGAGCACCTCAGCAATATCTTCCGTTTGCTCCTTGCGTGTGATATCACCAAGATAAACATTTTCAGCAACGGACAGCTTATAGCGCCCATAGTCTTGCACACAATAACCGCCTATAGTCTCTACCTCGACTGAACCACTGTCAGGCTTCAATAGCCCGGCGATCATCAGCATCAATGTACTTTTACCAGAACCGTTAGCGCCTACTATAGCGACCTTAGCGCCACGGGGAATATCAAAATTGATGTTATTCAATACATTACGCATGCCGTCATAACTGAAAGATAATTGGCGAACGCAAATCGCAAGGGAAGGATCAGAATCCTCTTCATTGCGGATAGGAGTGTGTGTGTCATCCTCTTTCGGCCGATCTAGCAGCTCTTCTAGGAAAATCTTTCGTCCAAGCCAATACTTGCCTTGCATGAGAACCATATTAAGCAGCTGTTCGAGATGCAAGCCACCGATGAGCAGTGCCGCGACTTCTCCGGCATTTATTTCGCCTTGCCGGAGTTTCCATAATCCTGCAAGCAGAACAATGGTGGTTACAATACCGTTGCCGAGTTGGCCAATTAGCCTGAATAAGGCGGTTCTAATCGCTTGGCTCACCGTTAATCGCGCGATCTGAACCTGCTCTTGCCGCCAGTTTCCCTTCAGCCAATTGGATATTCCGAACACGCGCACTTCTTTGGCATATTTAAATGTTGTAAGCGTCTCGAGGAACGTTCCTTCCAGCCTTGAAGTCTCCGCGATGCCCTGAAGAAAATTGGACTCCGACTCTGCCGCTTTTTTCATCAGCAGCACATTTAGCATGGTTCCCGCTAATATAAGAATCGGCGCCCACCATGCGATTTCCAGCAAAACCCACGTCAAGGATAAACCCGTAATCGCTGTTTGCAGCAAAGCCGTGAAACCATCCAGTCCTCCGTTATAAATCGAACCGACAGATTCCGATGTGTTGGAAATCCGATTGCGGGTTTCTGCTTGAAGCATTTCGTTTTCGGTTTTACGGTGAACGACTTTGAACAAACGAGTAGATAAATTGCGGTACACATGGTCTTTCACTTTTCTTAAAAAATAGGGCTGTACAACGAGCAGCAGTATTGCAATCGTTCCAGCCCCGGCAATAATTCCTATGTAAGCTAATGACGAATTGCGGTCGCCATTATCTAATTGGTTCACAGCATGCTCGATCACCCATACCATAAAGCCAGGCCATATCCCAAGCGCAACGATAAGCGAAAGTAATATCCATAAAGCCCGATCCCCTGCCCTAGCTATCGTCCACGCTTGGCTTAGCCCAGCATGTATGCGGCTCATAATATTCTCCTTCCTGAGGTAGAATCTACGAAAGCGATCGGTGTATGAATCTGTGACAAGACGGATGCCCCGATGGAATAGCCGATGTCGGAACGGACAGAAGGACACAGCATGACGAATTGCCATGGCTCTTCCGGCTTGCGATCGATGAGCAGACACAACGTCTTGGACGTATCGAAGTGAGCCAAGCCCGCAGCATGATCATATTCCACTGCAGCACTGTCGTTACCATTCCGAATGTGGTGCCGGGAACAGACCTCTTCCGCTTCGGCCGAATTCCACGGCAGAACGAGAAACGCATGGACTCCATCCGATCCGATTCGAACGCTTGGATCGACGATTTCATAATAATCTCCAATCCATTGCGTATTCTCCAAGAGACCATACTGATCCTGGATGGAAACCCGGACCTTCTTCTGGATGGTATGCACCACAGTCATAGGCGTTTCTTGCTGGACCTCTGCAAGATTAGGGGGAGGCCAGTTGGCATTGAGGGTACGGACATATTGGATAAGATGGTCGCCAAAGCCCACCTTGCCGTTATATTGCGAGAGCGCCCATTGATAGATATGCCTATCCTCTTCATGAAAAATCAGTTCAAGATCGGAACTCAAAAACTTGTCTGCTTCAATAAGAATGATAGCGGAAACCAGATTGTTCAGATAAGGCTTCAAGCCTTCTTTCACTTCTCCATATTCACCGGCATGCGCAAGCAGCCACTCTTTCACCAGATAGTGGATGGAACCCCTAGCGAAAAAAGAAACGGTCAAATTAAAATCGTTCCACAAATGAAGCGGCGGTGACCCAAACGCCAAATGGATGGATGTAGACGTTGCTTTGCTCAGGCTGGCTCCGAATCGGCCGAGCTGCGGCGGCGGCATTGTAGAGAGCGGATAAAGCTTCAGCTCGATGACCTCAGCAATCTTATAATCCTGTATCAGGGGGACGAGATATTCTTTAATCGCTCCGCATTGAACGGCCAAATGATTCTCATATTCCGCCATGCCGCCCAGATCCTTGTTGTCGGCAGACGCGCTTAATATGCGCTTTAACAGCTTCACTTCCGGATCAGTGTTTACTGCCAGCATGTCTCGTAGAAACATGCTGCCCCAATATCTGTAAACGTTGGATCGAAGGCCCCGATTACGGATCAGATTTAACAACGCAGGCGGATAATTTCGTTCCTGGGATTCAACCCATAATTGATCTTTGCGCAATTCGTTGATTGCTCTGCATAGTTCCCACAACAGCGGATATCGTCCAACCCGTACATGGAGTGTTGGCATCGCATTCCCGTTTCCCTTCTTGCTTGATATTACATTTCAACGCAAGCCTCGTTATGCTTGCGTTGAAATATCCAAGTCATGACAAATTGAGAAAAAACGATTTATTCTCTTCGACGCTATTTCGCCACTGCTTCGGCACCGCGTGTTCCGGGAAAATCGCTGCCACAGGGCAGGTTAGATCACATAAACCGCACTCTGTGCATTTGAGCGGATTAATATAATATTGCTTTGCGCCCGGAGCCGTCTGAATGGCGTCTTCGGGACATGCTACAACACATTTGGCCAATCGTTCCCCTTCGCATGCAGTGGTGATTACCCATGACATGACTCTGTCCTCCTCATATGAAAGCCTATAATTGCCGCTACACTCACATCTGCATGCAAGCTATTCCAGTATTTAATTGCCGTTCTCGCCACGAAGCCGACATCGCTCGCTCCGATCGTACCGGAAGATGGATCCGTTTCTTTCCCGACGTCGTATCCAACGAATACGGCCACCTTCCCTCCGATATCAGGCAGGTCGGATAGATGCTGCCTTGCGCCCGAATGAATGGCAACGGTTGCCCATCCATTCTCGCGCAAGTCCAACAGCTGGCTGACGAGGTTTTCTTCTATGGCAATATCGACTGCGAAAGCATGGGACAGGTCCTTGCAACGTTCACTGTCTATTGCATTAGGATGAACCAACACTTTCAATTCACTTGTTGCTAGCGGCGCAGTCCATTCCTTCTCCCTGTCTTCCGGCATGTCCAACCGTCCCAAGATATCACTCCGCAGTATTGGGGGATCAGATAGGTCATTGCGGTCACCTGCCGTAATCACGGAATCATGCTCGAGACTAAGGATGCGGTGGGCCAGAAGTTGGTTGACCTGATCCCGAACTAATACAACATCCCCTGCTTTTATTTCGTCGACAGGATAAACAACGGCATTCTGTCCATGGACAAGCAGGGGATGCATGCAGTTGCCTTCTATCGAAATCGGAATCGGCCTCCCGTTTTGCAACGCACGAATCAGGAAATCCCGTCTGCTAGTACTGTGCATTCGTTCAGAACTCCCATTTTAGTTAACGCCGATACGAAATCCCAGATATCATCTTCCACATTGTCGTCTTCGCCGATCCTGAACTTCTCCCTGATTTGTTGGCAAATAAAATCAAGCGATTGCGGAGAATCCGCGAGGAAACCCCAGACTGCTTTGCTTACGTCGTCTTCCAAGACGAATACCTCACCAGAACCTGAAAGGATGAACACGCCTTCTACATTTTCATCAAAGAACACGTCATCGGCTACCTGAAACAGTTGGTTCATGCGTTGGCCCTCCTGCCATTTTGAAATAAGCGACCATTTTCCTGCGGATCCCGCGCCGAATTCCCGAACAGTCCTGGGAGAAGGTGCCGTCGACATCGCCCGTTGCACCCCAATGGAAGGCACGGCAGCCCCCGCCACAGGATTCTCGGAATGTGCATTTCATGCACTCCGGAAGCGTATGAACCGTCCTGTTCCGCGAGCGCTCGAATACCTCGGAAGTTTCCCAAATTTCTCTTAACGATTTCTCTCTGATTGATCCGGCGTGAAACATCGGGGAGTGCATCAATTTGCAAGGGAATACATTCCCCTTCGCATCGATGGAAAATTCGCTCGTACCGTGACCGCAATGTTTTCTACGGTCAAACTGCTTCACGTTTAATGCATGACAATCATCGTGTGCGGCTTCCATCTCCATATCCAGCATTCTATCGTCTATGCGGCGACGTTCGCTAAAGCTCAGGCCTTGCATGCGCTCGTCTCCTCTGCCAAGCTGTATGAGCGGTACAATGGTCAACCGGATCGATCGCTTAGTAGCGAACTCCAATAATGGCTCTATTGAATCCGGGTTGTGCTTGGTCACCGTTTGGTTGATCTTTAGTTTGACACCTGCTTCGTACAGAAGGTCGATCGCTCTGCGTGCCTTATCCCATGTATCCTTGCCCCTGTTCGCTTCATGTTCCTCCTTATCCAGAGAATCGAAACTGATTGTGAACAAATCAACCACCTTTGCAATTTCATTGGCTTTGTCGCGGTTTGTGATTAATGTTCCGTTGCTGATCACGTTAACACGAAGCCCGACTTCCTTGCTGTAATTCATCAATTCCATAATATCCTTGCGGAGGAAAGCCTCCCCGCCCGTAAATATGATCGTACTGGTCCCTAGAGCTTTTATTTGCCTGATCATATCTTTGGCTTCTTCGGTATTCATATCGCCATTCATGGAACGCTCCGGACTGCTGTCCGCGTAACAATAAATGCAATTCAAATTGCATTTGTAGGTCGTTACGAAGTAGATGGCGGTAGGCGGGACTTTGCCAACCCCTTGCTTTTGCATCGTATCAAGGATAGCGTATTCTTGTGGCCTTTCCCCTTGATAAGCGACACGATACATGAGCATTTTTTTCGCTACCCGCTTCACACTCTCCGCATTCTCGCCGGACCCGATTAGCTCGTAAGGGGTCTTGCCGCCATAGATCAATTCGGATGCAATTTCATATTCGCCGGGAGTATACACAACCCAACAGTTGAGTTGGTAGTTATGTACGACATAATGGCCGTCTTCGTAGTAAACCGCGACGTATGGAATATGCAATTGTTCGTCTATTTGCATGAGCATACCTCCGTTAACTGAGATAAGAGACCCGTAATCGGGTCTCTTCTTACATTCATGAAGAATAATTGCTTAACAGCCAGATCCATAGCCGCCGCCAACCGAAAATGCGCAAGCACAGCCGCATCCCGCAGCTACTGCAATCGCAGCGGATTCTACTTTACGAAATTTTGGTTTTTGATAATTTGTCATGGTATCACCTCCTCTCGTGAGGTTGGAGAAAGCGATTGCAGTTATAGTCCGGCAACTGTGTATTCGCCAGCTCTATTCGATCCTCTCCAGATTCCTAGCTTTATGTTGAGCAATATCCAACAGTGCATGTTCATATCGCTCTGCGATCTGCTCGACAGCGTATTTTCTAACCGATTCTCTGCACGACTCCTGTGACGGCAATCGTTGTTCACCATCCAATACCTTTCTCAGAATAGACGTTAATTCTTCAAGGGCATTCGATGGATACAGCCAACCATTACTCTGATTAACGATCTCTCTGGGGCCATATTTGCAGTTGCTGGAGATAACAGGAATCCCTCGGGAAAGCGCCTCGACTAGAACCAACCCAAACGGTTCTATTTCGGACGCCAGAAGCAAGGAAGTCACGCCGGGAACCGCCTCCCATGGATTTTGCCTCCAACCATACCATACGATCCGATCCTGTATCCCCAATTGATAGGATAAATCCAGTAGCGACTCGTATTCTTTCCCGTCTCCGATGATATGCAGCTCCCAACGATAATCTTGTAATGGCGACAAGGCCTTCATAATGTGGTCCACTCTCTTGACCCTAGCAAGTCTGCCAACATACAAGAAGATAGGATCGACAGGTCGCGCTACATACGATACGTTGTCATATTTCACCGGGTTATAAACCAATTTCTTTATTCTTTCAGGGAAGACGCATTGCATGTCCATGATATTCCCTTCGCTAATTGCCAGATGTCCGTCAGCAACCTGTAAATCATCAAAGTATTTAACGAAATAATCCAGGTTGAAGTGCAGCCAGCTTACAACAGGTGACTGAATATTCAGTCTTTCTGTTGCCATCTTTGCTGCTTTAACCCCGATGGGTCCCGTGGACACAATAATATCGACTGGCAATAGGTTCTTCAGTACATTAGACAAGGCAGCCGAATATATTTTCAACAAGTACTCTTGAGGAATATGGTCATTTATCTTCTGAAACAGGGGGATGGTGGCGATTCCCGCTTCCCATGCCGTATCTTCGGATTTTCCCTTCAGAATGACGACGACATTATGTCTTTGTTTCAGTTCATGGTAGATTAACGAGAGAGCCGTTTCCATTCCCCCTCGACCGCTCAATAAAATATCCACCACAAATATGATGTTCAATACGAAATGCCTCCTTGTTCTGGAATGAAATATCAAAGCATTCCGTGCAAGCGGCGATAAGACAGCCTCTTGGTTCGCACATTACCTTTTGTCACCACATATTAACACCCGTTCAATATCTGGTAAATGGTACCAGTGTACTACTAAACCCTGTTAGTAAAACAACGGGATTCGACTCCACTTCAAGAAAAACAAAAAGAACCCTTGATATCTCAAGGGCTAAGCGACTATTCAAGTATTCGAAAAATACATTCCACCTGTCAGAATGTAAATGCTGGATAATTTAAATTTAAAACAATTCTGAAATAATGAAAACAGAGTCATGCTGGGTTGCGAGCTCTTTTTTCTAATTGTTTTTTGGAAAATCTAAATATCCGTTCATTACATAATTCATCGAAAAAGTATAGTGCTTCAATTTTGCTTTATGAATAAATATTCAATACCGTTAAGCTATCGTAACCCTTTAGTGGAACGAAGGATAACTTATCATCCGTTATTTCGGGAAGCAAATCCTACTTTAAACTCATCATCGCTGTATCGCTTCATCGCTTCATCGCTAAGCCCAAGGTCCTGTTCAAGTAACGCTCTAAAACCATTTCCTTCCGGATCCATCACCCAATATTTTTTCGTCCCTAGTCACTCCCTGGCACTCAGTTGCACTTACCACCGCTCTTAATATAGCTAACCAAAACTTAAATAAATACCGAAACACCTGTCGGTGTCCCGGTATTTATTATTATCCTACTATGGTGCAATCCCCCATACGAGCGAGCCGTTCTGATAGAGCGTAATTTTGTTCCAATCGGCAAATACATTCTTTGTCGGATCGAAAGAGTAATCGCCCGATTCATTGAAATTAGACCAGTCCGATTTCGTAATGCGAACCTGAATGTCGCCGCTTTGGCCTCCCGGCGCGATCGAGCCGGCTCCGGCACCGAAAGAAACTTCCAAGTACGTGTCTGCAGAATTACCAATTGTGCTGACGAATGCGCCGCTCACATTGGCACTGCCTATCTGCGCCCAATCGATGAAATAGTTCAACGCTTGGCTGCCGTCCTTCGTGAAGTAGTACCGTAGTTTCAAGCCGCTCAAGCTAACCGCAGACGTGCCGTTGTTCTTGATGTTGAAGGTTGCGTTAATGGTATTGTCGGTTGCATTCGTATTATTGAGCTTGTATTGCGCAACCAGCTTACCTCCCGTACCAGCTCCACTCCCAGATGGCGTGGCGCTCGCTTGCGCGGAATCGACGCTGGCGCCTGCGGAGTTGACGGCATTAACAACATAATAGTAGGTCGTACCATTGGTCAAGCCCGTATCTGAATAGCTTGTTCCAGAAATGCCCGCCATGACGATGTTATAGGCTCCACCTGGTGTTTCAGAGCGTTTGACGGTATAGCTTGTCGCTCCGCTGGAGGCCATCCAGTTCAGGCTGACTTGTGCGTTACCCGCGGTGGCTGTTACTCCCGTAGGAACCGATGGCACCGAAATCGTTGAACCGCTGCTAAGATCTCCCTTCTTCTGGTTCATATACTGAGCAACCCAGACAAGAGGAGCGTTCCAATTGATCGTATTCTCCTTGGATGCCCATGCATTGGGGGCCGTGCCGCTTGCCGCGTAAGACTTGGCGCTTGCCACAATCGGCGTTGCGGTATCGCTGATAATGGCGTTGTTAGGTCCTCCGGAAATCCAGCCTTTCGGGTACGGAACACCGGTTGCAGTGTGCACGGTCCAAGCCCAACGGTCATGTGTATCGGTCTCGGAATATTGCCCATAGCCCGTAATATAAGACTGCTTCATCGCGTTGTTCCCCATCATGTAGTCCATATTGCGGTACATCGCTTTCAAATATTTTAGGTCGCTTGTCAAATCGTAGGCATAGGCAAATTCAATCATGTTGTGCAGTATGGCCGAATTGGAGCCCCAATCGTATTTAATAGAGCCCGGCAACGAAGATGGGTATCCTTCACCGTTCAGGATCGCAAGCTGATTGTTCGCAGCTGAAATTGCGTTGCTCTTGATCGCGTTAAGATCGGATGCTGGCAAATCATTGGCTGCGCTGAGTAACGACAGCGACCCTAACGTGCTGACGTCCCCCCAATAAAACGTTCCAACCTTTTTGTATTCGGAAGATCCCGTTACGTTCGATTTGTACATTAGCTTGTTAGCATCACCGCGCTGGTGCGCGGTTAAGTACATTTCGACGGAGGCTGCATAACGGTCGTCCTGCGTCGTTGTGTCATCATAATCACCGCCGCCGGGAGAATCGACTGTCGATGACGTATAGAGAACGACCGGCAGTGTTTCGGCGCGATTATATGCATCCTTGGCGATCGCCCATACTTGGGATGCATATGCCGAATCGAATGTGGCGTAAACACGCGCTAATTGAGCCAGTGTTCTTGCCACGGCATAGGTTGCATTCGTCGATGGCGGCTGCGCATAGCGCGAACTCGCATTCTCTCCGGCTATGGTAATGACAAAGGCGCTCCACTGGTCATTCGTAATTTTGTGAGAAGCCAAACCGGTAACAGGCAGTATTCCTCGCAAATATTCGGAACCAAATCTGACTTCATCCAACACATCGGGTATGCCGTTCGATTTCTCAGGAATGTTGAGGTACCCGTCGGTCATCCCGCTTGGGTTACGCTCGTAGGAATTTAATAACGCCCAAGCTGATATCGCGTGGTTGACAGGATATATGCCAAAATCACCTGCATCCGCCCAAGACTTCTGGACGTTAAGCGTGCCAGAACACCAACTCCGGAAACAGGGAATAGCTGAATCGCCAGGATGGAGCGCCGAATGAGCGTAAGCCGGTTCGGCCAAATAAGCTGCCTCGATTGGCGTTCCCATCCTATGAAAATAAAAATAAGCCATTGCATCCTTTGTAAGCGTAGGATAGAGATCATTCGTTATATTGAATGCCGCACTGGTCCCTACCCCCGATACCCACAGCTTATAGCTGCCAGTGGCCGTGAAGGACGAGAAGTTCGCTTTATGCACGGAATCTCCCGAGGCCTGGTCGAAGCCATATACGCTAGTTACTCCCGCAGCCACTGCCGTTCCCGTCGCAGCGTCGCGCAATTCCCAATTCAGCGCCGATGTTGAGCTTGAGATAACCGTTGCAATCTTGTCCGCAATTGGCAAGTAACCGATCTGATTGACGCGCACATTGCTCGGATCTGATGCGGCAGATACCTTAATAGCGGAGTAAGCCAGTAACGTTGTTAATAAAGATGAAACGAGCAGAGTGACCAGGTATAACCTGCAGTTCTTATGACTGAACATGGAAGCGCTTAATCTATTGTGCATGGTAATTGCCTCCTATCATTCATCATGATAAATTAAAAATTAAAACTTTCGCCTCTCTTAGTTCGAGCTTCATACTCCCTAGGTCCAGCACATTCCTCCCTTTCTTCCATAATAGCCTCTCGGCATTCGCCGAGGCAGATGGGACAAGGCTTTCCTCGTACCATCCAACGCACCTCCCTCCTACTTCGGCAGGAGAATTTTTTAATTAATTCCATATTTCATTTTTGGCCGCTTGTTGACAAGAATCTCAAGCCCGTTTGCGATTGCTACCACCTGTACATGATCTAAGCAGCGGACAGCAAACACGATTTACCCTTGTACCCCAGACTACATCCTGTATCCCGGCACAATGCGGTCAGTTTGGTCATGAGCGCATGAATGGGACAAAATGAAATCCATGATTGCCCTTATAGAATGATCGCTTGTCCCGTACTCAGTCCCCAGAAAAAGACAAGTTTCAGTTTTCATCTCACCTCCTTTCAAGATAATAGCCTCTCGGCTCTCGGCATTCACCGAGATGGGACAAATTACTTTACCAAGCGTTTAGCCCAGTTTGGTTACTGCTCTCCAACAAGTCATGGTGTATAAATTGTTTTTTAGGGGGGGGGAGTGACCTAGTTCAGGATGATAGAAGGCTTGTGCGACTTCCCTATCTGAAACAAGTAGATGCTGTCGGAATCTGTATGAACCGGCGCATTTCCCCTGTGAAGGCTCTCGGAACTGTGGCTGCTCAAGAGTTTGTCAGAAACGATCACATTAGAGGTTATTGAGATCTGATTAATTTCGCGGAACAAACTACATCCGAATACATTTTAGTAATATTATACGCCATTGTGTAGTTTTTTGGAATGCGAATTAACACTGCACCGCTTCGTGAAGAAATTCGGATTTGAAGCATCACTAAAGGTTATTGCGTTGGACGCTGGATATCTTACCTCATACATTTGCAAAAAATTGGAGGAGAAACAGATTTACACCCTGGCTTCAGAGCCAAGGATATCAATCAACGTAATTTCGTTGCCTTCCTTGTCCGTCCCGATTGGGTTGTGCAACGACACGTCCTTGCGTCGTCTTCAGAGAACGCAAGTGCATGAGGATTTCGTTCTCGATACAACGAGCAGCGAACGTCGCGAGCTTCGTGCCCTAGTTCGGCTGGAAGCTTTCGATGGCTTTGATCAAGCCGATCGTACCGATCGAGATCAAATCCTCTAGATCCTCGCCCGTGTTATCGAATTTCTTGATGTCATGGGCACAATGATGCAATTTCATGTTTACATTGCATTAACAACAATAGCAGCAGTTCACTCAATTCAAGTGAACTGCTGCTATTGTTGATTGTGTCCATTAACTAACTTATATTCAATTTCTTTTACCCAGTCAGGTATAATCATAGAACGATGTTTTATTGAATTCCTATCCGCCTCTAAGACGATCTCTCCATCCGAACTACTGTTATCAATTATGATTAAGTAATCAATTAGATCGAGATGACCAAGTAAATTTTTCGTAGAAGTTATATGCCTTCGGATAATATCTTCCGTCGGAATATGATGCCCACCATTTCTGACTCGTGCGGCAACACGTTCTATATTAAGACGATAGTCACCTAGACCAACGTAAAACATGATCACTTCGATTCCATTTTCTTTAGCTTCTCTCATTTGTCGTATAACATTACCGCCTGCTAATGTCGTCTCTACAGTAAAATCTCTTTTGTTCTTAATGCAATCCCTTGCCAGCTTTATTGCTTCTTTTCCTGCTGACACCTTCCTTTGGTCCGGATTTTCGCTATCAATCCTTCTTGCCAGAGCATCTGGATCAATATTAATACTTACACCCAGTCGATCTATAATCAAATTACGAATCGTGCTCTTTCCGCTACCATTATTTCCTGCAAATACAAACATTGTAGCAATTGGATCACTCATGATGAAGGTCCTGTTCTTCAATTCGTTCAATTTCACCAGTACTATACTCTTTCACAATTTGACCTTCGTCCGTTTTATAAACGATATAAGTGCCGTTCGCTTTCGCGTCCAATTTAGCTCGATCGCCAGTCAACTTAATTAATTTACTTAAATCTTGAATACGATTCACGAAATAATACCCCCTACCTCTCAGTCCCCTTATGGGCAGTATACCACACAAACACTACCCGAAATAGGGCAGTCTCCTTGAACTAAATATCATTTCATCTCCTTTTTAAAACTCGTGATAAAGCTTCATAAGCGAACGTTTCTTAATCATACACAGCTCCGCGAGATACCCAGTTCCTTCGCAATTTTCCGCTGCGTCCGTTCTTTACCACCATGTTCTAACTCGTTCCACGACGAATTCCTTCTCGCGGTCATCCAATATATCAAGATCTGTAGATCCTGCTCTTCTCGATCTTCAACTGAACTTTCTCAATGACGCCATCTGCATCGCTATGATGATAAATTTCAATAATAAAATAAACCGCTCCCGCGAGATTAGCCGAAACTAATAATCATATACATTACTGTGCGAATGGGGATGTATATATTTTCAACTTCTTAATTCTAGAATTGACCTGACTTTATCTTTTCGTATATCTCGTACATCTCTTTATTATCGAGTTCGTGGTAACTAATTTCGTTTGAATTCTCAAACTCTAATCTCTCTATACCTCCTGCATTATTCATAAATGTTTCAAATGACAAACTATCGATAAAACTCATTATTTTTTCATTTCGTCTTTCACTTAATATTATATCTGAAAACCAAATAGCTCTGACGATCTGATCACTTTGACGATAACTATATATACCATCCCTTGAATACAATAACGCAGAAACAATTGCAATGTTTTTCCATAACCAGGCCCGCCAACAATTGAAATTAGGTTTGACCTTAGGAATATATCTGTCCACTCAATAGAATTTTTATTATCATGAACACTGTAATTATGAAAGTGTTGGCTATCATGGTTCTGATTAAAATAAATGAATCGAGGATAGATATAGTAATCTTCAAAGTCCAATATGTCTACACCTGGAACATGATTCTTTGCAAATACATGTTTCACATTACTTAAATATTCCTGTCTTTTTTCTTCAAAATTAGGAATCATATTAGAAGATGCTGCGCTGCTTCACGAAATGCACGGATAATTTGCTCTACATTTTTGGTTATAATATAAGGTACAAATGCAAGTTCCCCAGAGATTTCCATTACCAAATTCTCTTCTATTACAATCATTCTCTTCCAGAGTAGATGAAATCATTTCTTCAATCTCTTGTAGAATACTGAATGCTTTGTCCTTCTCGAGAAACTTACCAGTTCGTTTAATAATCTCTAAGATTGTCCCTGCCAGAACCTTAGAGCCCACTGATTCAATAAAGGCCACAATATCCTCCTTTCTTCATTGTAAATGGGTATTTCTACATACACCTTCATTCTCCTTCAAAAGTCCTTCTTATGGGGTGGTTACCTCACATCTTGCACGAAAAGAAAAAAAAAGCCACTCCTCCCGGAGCAGCCTCATTTCACTTCTTCGCCTTATAAAACTCATGATACAGCTTCATAAGCGCCCGCTTCTCTATCCTCGACACATAGCTCCTGCTGATCCCCAGTTCCTTCGCGATCTCCCGCTGTGTCCGCTCTTCCCCGCCATGCTCTAATCCGAACCGGCCGACGACAACTTCCTTCTCGCGGTCATCCAATATGTCAAGATTCCGGTAAATCTTGCTCTTCTCGATCTTCAACTGCACCTTCTCGACAACATCGTCAGCCTCGCTGCCAAGGATATCGATCAACGTAATTTCGTTGCCTTCCTTGTCCGTCCCGATCGGGTCATGCAGCGAGACGTCCTTCTTGGTCTTCTTCAGCGAACGCAAGTGCATAAGGATCTCGTTCTCGATACACCGGGCTGCGAATGTTGCGAGCTTCGTGCCTTTTCCCTGCTGGAAACTCTCGATAGCTTTGATCAAGCCAATGGTTCCGATCGAGATCAAATCCTCTAGATCCTCGCCCGTGTTATCGAATTTCTTGACGATATGCGCTACCAGCCGGAGGTTGTGCTCGATCAGCAAATTGCGTGAATGCTGGTTGCCCTCGGCCATCAGTTGCAAATGCTTCATCTCATCTTCCTCATGAAGCGGCTGCGGAAACGCATTATTTTTGACGTAAGAGACGAGCAGCGACAGCTGCTTGATGAACAGTGCAACAGCAGCAAACAATCCCATGAACCGTACACCCCCAGGTTGGTAGGCCGGCGTCGTCAGCGAAGCAATCGTACGCTCGCTTAACCGGCACGCATCGAAGTCGGTTCTACATTATATGTAGGCAGCGGCCCATTCGTGCCTGTACGACAGAGAACGACTCCTTTCGGAGCTCATTCATTACCACCAAGTAAGGTCCATTGCAGACAACGTGACCACACTTAGAGCAGGCTACGGTCACGCACCACCCCGAACAGCACTAACAAAAGCACCATTCGTCTCCGCGCCATCTTGATCCTCACTCACTCCTCGTCATGCATAAAATCATTCCGATATACATCTCTTCAATGGAAGCTTAAAATCCCAATAAATGTATGTGATTAATTTCACAATAGTAGAGGAGCCGATAACCTACGATTTATCAACAAAGCAAATTCAATTTCGATCAAGGCTATCTAGATTACAAGCATCAAGTTCAGAGAGAACTGGGCATTATTTGAAGGTATCGTCCCGCTCATACAATATTCTTCCGGCCTCGCCAATCCAAATGATCTTGCCATCCGTCGGGTCGCCCGTACTGTACAACGTCGCGAACGCCTCGTAGTCCGTCTGCCGGCAGGAGGCGGCCCGCCTTGCAGTCCAGCCATCCGAACTTCATCATCGGCTCCATATCGGTGTTCTCTTGCGTTGGTCGATACGTATGCCCGCTCCATTCGAAATTCGTTGGCTGCACTTCGCATGTTTGTACCTCTTCCGCAACGGTATCCGCTCCTGGCTTCGAGCCCGTGTCCGAGGAGCAAGCCGCAAGTCCAATGATAAGCGCCGCCATTACAATACCATGTACGATCAGCCTCTTCATCTCTCGGACCGCTCCTCTCATATGGACACTTCTCCCATCATCCGCCGAAAAATACCGCCGGATACACAAGCTCGCCTTGTATATCGTTCAGCGCGCCATCTCTTAGCTCCAGCACCATGAACACGTCGTCTGATGCAGGGAACTGCTTCAGTTCCAAGCCGAACGGCCTTGCCGGCCGGAAGCCAAATTTCGGATAATACGAAGGGTGGCCAATCAGCAGCACCAATGGAACTTGCAGCACCTGGCACCGCTTCATCCCTTCCTCTATCAGCAACCGCCCGATACCCTGCTTTTGCAGTCGGGGCGACACGGCGATCGGTGCCAGCACAATGACTTCATGCTTCGTATTTTCATTCACAACATCGGCTTTGCTGAGCAGCAAATGCCCGACGATCTCACCATTCTGCTCCGCCACAATGGACAACTCTGGCACGAACCGGTCAGACCTTCGAATTCGGTTCACAAGTTCGGCTTCGTCATCGCGGTTGCCGAATGCTTCATAATTGAGCTGGAGAACCAGCTCGTAATCTTGTTGCAACTCTGTTCTAATATTCAAACGCCAACCACCTTACAAATGTTTTTAGCGTGGCTGCTTCTTATTCGGCAGGAACATCATGATCAACGAGACCAACATAATGAGCCCGGCTGCCGAGAAGAAAATAATTTGCCATGTCTTCGTTACTTGGAACAAAAGGTATACACATGCTGCAATCGCAAGGCTGCGAGAAATAAGTTTATATCCGAACAATATGAACAACTCCTGATTCATAATTTGTAGATGTGCTGCGTTCGCAGCCTATCTCATCGTACCACATACGCGTACGTTGGGCGAACGGTTGCAACATTTATTCTACTATTATCGTCCATTACGAAAGGAATAATATCCCATAACATTGAATTTCCAGTTATCCCATCCTTCACTACACAGAAAGCGGTGCATCCATCATCATGCTCGGAATCGTCGGAATGTCTGGTCTATCGTTCGTGCTAGTTGCTTTATTCACGCCTATGCTAATCTGGACACTGCGCACCCTGAAGCTGACGCAGCCAATTCGTGCGGAGCTCCCGCCGGACCATCAAGCCAAGCGCGGCACACCGCTCATGGCTGGACTTGTTCTGCTGATCGGGGCTGCTTCTTCCTTCCTTTTTCAATCCAGTTCGCTCATGATTCTGCTGTGCGTTACCTTCCTGCTATTCAGCTCGATCGGCTTCATGGACGATATGAAGAAAGCGGCATGGCAGGACCCCGCAGGCATTTCCGGTAAAATGAAGCTTGTGCTCCAGTTCGCCTTTACAGGCGGTCTGCTGTACGTACTGTTCGACTCCTTCGGACTGACAAGCGACTTCATTCTGATAGGCGGCTATGAGTGGCATCTGCCTATCTTTGTATACGTCGCGATCATGCTGCTGCTTATTGTCGGCTCGGCGAACGCAATTAATTTCACGGATGGATTGGACGGACTGCTCATCCATGTGTCTATTCCGACCTATCTGTTCTTCTTCCTGATCTCAGACAGAACGGAAGTACGTACGTTCTCGCTTGTCATGATCGGCTGCTTGCTCGGCCTGTACCTCTATAACAAATATCCGGCCCGCGCATTCATGGGCGACACCGGCTCCCTTGCGATTGGCGGTTCATTATCCTTTCTGGCCGTTATCGAAAAGGTCGAGATCCTGATCCCGCTTCTATTCCTCGTCTACATGGCGGAGAAGCTGTCGGTTATCTTGCAGGTCATTTACTATAAACGCACCAAGAAACGAATTTTCCGCATGACACCTATTCATTACCACTTCAGCATCCAATATGGCTGGAGCGAGAACAAGATCGTCGCCGTATTCGCCTCCGTATCATGGTTGGCAGCTCTAGTGTGCTGGCTGCTGGCAGAGTACGTGCTGCAATAAACGACTAAAGGGCCAACGCCAGCGCGGATCCGCGACCTTGGCGTTAGCCCTTTTTTAATACGATGTCATTATTACATTTCCTCAGCTTTTCTTTCTTATTCTCGGAGCTGGAGATTTTCCTCCTCCAAGATATCTACGTCCCCTTGCTGGTGACGACACCCTCGTTACCTTGCCCGTACGTTTTAATTGCGGTGGTTGTGTTGGTTTGGTCCGTGATCGTGCTGCCCTTGATTTATTAATAGATAGAGGAGCCTGGGTACCTCTGTTTTCCCAGCTTGCACCATTCCAGAACCAATATCTCCCCTGAAAGAATGCCCATCCTGTCCAAGCCCCAGTCGTTAGGCTTAATTGATAGCTCACTCCGTTAGAAAGCGCACCTGTCCATCCTAACCAAGGCTTTCCGTTAACAAAGTAGTACAATGTTCCATTGGGTTGCTGCCACCAGCCGTTATAATTAGAAGGAACAAGACCCTTCATCGTCCAATCGCATGTCCCATTCTGCGAAAAATTACTATCATTTGCATTCGGAGAAAATCTAGCAAAATGAACATGAGGTCCGGTTGTATTCCCTGAATTATCCACGTTGCCAAGCCAAGTTCCCGGTTGGACGGTAGAACCGATTCTCAATGCAAAATTTGGGTAAACATGAGCGTAAAGCGTGTAGTACCCGTCACTGCCTTTAACGGCTATACCATGCGCTTCAGGACATAAAGTTGCGGGATTCCGGTTATCATAACACGTCGTGGTTCTATTCAGATAAACCACTGTACCCGCCTCTACAGCATACACAGGTGTGCCCGTTCCAATAAAACCTGTTATGACTCCGTTACTGACTTGCATCACTTGCCATTTCATCGTTAGGAATCCTATGTCTCTGGCACCGGGGTGACTGGCGCTGCATACAGACCCTGTTACATAAACAGGTAGCGACGTGTTAAATGGAGTACGTTGATATTCATGAGGCAATCTACTTGTCCTCCTTTAGGGAATCTAGTAGATATGTTATTGCTAGAATAGCTTTTATGCTTGTACAAACGTTTATTGCGGCATGTCCAATTTTTGCAGAAACGCAAAAAGAGCATCTTCCCCAGTTATTTTCTGGAGTCCGATGCTCTTTATTTTCCTTCGCCTGCATTTGATAAGTTACCGAGCGACTTCTATAATCCCGTGAGTGGCCCACATAGTTCAGAATCTCTTTTTTAATTTAAATATTAAGATTTCAATTAGACTAAACACTAATCCACTCATTGCACCAATCCAATAAAAATCATACATTTCATTCGAAAAATACATTTCTATTCCATGTTCAGGCTCTGTTAATAAAGTAATAAGTATTGTTACTACTACTCCTCCTGCCACGTGGCTGATCACATACATTGCATGATTCGATTTATTTTTAGATAGTCCAAAATATCTTGCAATTATTGCAGACATCGGGATACCACCGAATAAATATAATAAGAAGAACATTATAATTCCAAAAACAAACATCCCCATAATATCATCAGGAAAAAATATGATTGAACATACAAGCGACATCACAATGATAGAAATAAAAGCCGAAAATAACTTTCTTAGAATTGTATCTTTCAGTAATCTCTCGCCCTTTCCCGACTGTATTAGTTCAGGAGATTATTAATGAAATACCCAATAGAATCTTTTCGTTGCTGTGATTTATAAAATATTTAATCGAATACGTTGCTTGCGTACTGAGTTTTGTTTTCCTATATAAGTAGTAAGTTTCATCCTCTTTATCCGTGTATATTTTGTATGGTAAGACACTCTTACTTATTCTGGCTCCGTCAGACAGGTTGTAGCTTGTAACTTTGATAATGTCCGGGCTTAATTTGTTTGATTTGTAATGATTGTAATCGGTTTGAATTTGATACCCCATTGATATAGACATTAAGCATAAACATATAATAATAACGATTCCCGCAATTCGAAAACCATTCATTGCTATCCAAGCTTTAAAACTTCTCCTCGTCTTATACGCCTTAATCTTATAGTGGATGATAAACATGGTCAGAACCAATAACATCAAGATGAATACAACAGGAAATTGAAAATACGAATGATAAAGATAATGAGCAAAGTAAGACCCTTGGCTGCTCCCGTTACAAAAAATTGATAGGGTAAATTTAACACCCAACCAACTTATTAATATTACGAACTCAATAATTAGAAACCACATTATGCGTCTCCAGTTCTAATGAAGTTTAAGCGAATTCTACCTGTTACTTCAAACCTTGAACTCCTTTATGTAATTCTTCTGGTCTTTCGTAAATAAATACCCCCGTTTTTCGTAAAACTTGTGAGCTTGTATTCGACTCGGATGAGTGAGCAGTTTCATCCCTGAATAACCATGGTTACGGCCCCACTCTTCAAGATGACTGATTAGACTGCTTCCTATGCCCTGATTTCTATGACTCTCACTAACCACAAATCCTAGAACGTTTATTAATGATTCCGAGAAAAGCAATTCATACGGGCTTCCATGAATATACCCCAACACCTCGTTGTCTTGTTCATATACGAAGACCCTATCTATATCTTTTCTAATAATGGTCTCCAGTTTTTCTTTTACCCTCGTTTCAGAATATTGCTCGAGTTGGGGGTTGAATTCTTTATTTAACAAGAACACGTGAACATAGTCCTTTACTTCGACTCTCCTAACCAAGCTACCCATTAGTTCCTCCCGAGTCTAGTGATAGGGTGATCTCTCAACTATCAAAACACTTTAGCTTAAAACTAAACCGTAAACTTGAACAAAAGCAGCCAATCATTCACTGACTGGCTGCCACGATAATGGTCTGTCAAATGCCGATAACGCATCAACACGGTTCTTCACTTCGGTCCAATCGGCGGCTCGGTACACGAACTCACTGGATTCGACATGCCGGTTATACGACTGGTCGAACAGGATGATTGGCTTGCGCGCGCGTGCGAACGGCTCGGCGTATTGCGGACCATCATCGATCAACAGATCGACGTTCGTATCGATACAGTATTGAAGCTTATTTACCGTACACACCATATTGTCGAATGTGAACTGATGCCGCTTCAGCCAATCGATCGACACATCGCGGTAACGCGCCGGACGCGCCGTAATAAACGAGATTTGATGCTCGCCCGACAGCTGTCGTATCCTCTCTGCCGCCAACGGCAACGGCTCCGAATGCCAATGAATGTCATGTCCGTACTGCTGATACACCTCTTCCATCTTGTCGGTATCCCAGCCATACGCTTTATAAATATAATAGCTCTTCACATCTGCCGCCGTTAAAGAAAGGCCGGACGCTAGATTATAGTAACGCAAGAAGATGTCTGTCGCATCCAGAACGGTATTATCCAAATCCACTCCGATATGCACCGCTTGTCCCCCGTTTCAGCCTCGCTTGTAATTCCGGTACCAATTCGGAACAACGGAATCGAAGTTGTCATGATCGCCCATCACTTTGCGTACCTTGTCCATCATGATGCCTAGCTCCTCCGGCTTCACTTTCAAAATCCATACCACCGAAGCTACGAGATTCATCGCGGAATATAACGAGAACAGCTGCCAGAACAGCTCGTCCGGCTCTGACTGTTCATGATAAGCATCCATTATTCCGACGCTGAACGGGATGCTGATCTCCGCGCTGAACATCCCCGTCTTCAGAAAATCATGTACCGGATCGCCCCAGTCGTACCGGTTGAAATCGATCACGCCCGACAGCTTCCCGTCCTTCATGATTAAGTTGCTTACATGAAAGTCATCATGCTGAAACCGGTTCGGTCTGTCTTTCATGAGCGGCAGATGATGGTCAATAAACGCAAACAACTTGTCGTCGCCCTCAATGGCAGCGCCGCATGCCGCATAGTCCTCGCGGTAACGGCGATGCTTCGCGAGCATGCGCGATTCCCAATCGGCCACGGACGAATCCGGGCATTGGACTTGATGCATTCGCCGCAATTCCAAGCCGGCCTGCACGCCTGCTTCATACTGCTCCCGCTCCGACAGCAGGGGCAGTTCATCCGCCGCATCGTTCCCATCGACGCAGGATACGACCATATAGCCAAGCTGACGTTCCGGCAGCTCACCGATTTCAACCGGACGCGAACAGGCGACGCCCTGTGCTTCCATCATCGCCAGCACATTGAACTCCCTGCGCTTCGCCGCTTCCTGCTCCAAGCTGTACGTCCGCAGCACGTACACCGTCCCGTCCTGATGCTTCAGCCAAAATTTAAGATCGCTCGAGTAGCCTTTATAGATAGGCTCAATCAACACGCATTCCCGCAGCAGCGGGCTTTCGTTAAGCAGCCAATCATACTCCCAGTTCTCCGCAAGTGTCATCGTATCCCTGCCCGTCATGGTAGAATGAGGTACATAAACAGAAAGCCACTCCAATTGGAGTGGTTCGTCTGATATATCCATTCTTCTGATGTATGCCAATCTATTGAAGCAACCAAGTGACTTGAATAGACAGCTGCTCCTGCTCCTGCTCCTGCTCCTGCTCCTGCTCCTGCTCCTGCTCCTGCCCCTGCTCCGACCCTGACGAATCGTCTTCATTGCACTTTATACAATCATATCAATTCCAATGAGTCTATATCGGCTGCATGGTTGTATTTCATACAATACAAACAAGTCACAATCGCCGAACAATGCGATTTCGGACCATAAACAGCCCTATCCTGTTGTACGAAATACAATGAACAAGACAATTCGTTACAAACCATCCATTCTCATTGTACACAATGCAACGAAGCCCCGCCGCCGCCCTTCAATCATCACCGACTATCCTACTGAAAAAACATGCAATGGATCGCCAACTGTTTGGCTAATTATAACAAATCTATCGATGCCTGCAAGTCATTCTATAGGTCTATGAGAAAAAATAATCGAGATCCGTCAGCACCTTATCGGTCATCGGCAGCACCAGTTCCTCTTCCATCGTGAAGTGGTCATTAAAAATAAGACAAGCTTGAACCAAATGCGCGGCCGCCTCCGACGCGCAGCTTCGGCCTGTACAGTCGCATGCACAGCCTGCCATCTGGCTAATCGCCTCATGGAAAGATTGAATGAACGAAATGCCAAGCTGATATTCCTTCTCCAGCACCCAGAACGATGGCCGGATCGTCGGCGACGAATCATGATGATAATACGCTAACAACAGCGGATACAGCTCTGTCTGCTCCCATGCCGCATGCCGTTCCAAATCCATCACGAATTGCTCCAGCTGGTCTTCCAGCTGCAAGACCAACTGCTTGCTTGCGGCCGGATCTTCGATCAGCATCGCTTCCTTCGCATACATCTCCACCATGCGGATCTGATGCCGAAGCAGCCGATGCTCCTGCCTGATCCGGCTCTCCAATAAAGTCAGCTCATCCGGGTTCGATAAAGCCAGTTCGACATGCCGGCTAGTTGACGTTGCCTCCATACGCAGTTCCTCCTGCATTCACATTGTGCGAATCGTTGCCGATTCCCTGCTCGATTAGCATCCTGGCCCGGCTTACTTCGCGGTCGGTCGGCACCGGACATTGCTCAAGCGGGTACGCCTTGCCAAGCTGCTGCCACTTATAGACACCCATTCGATGGTAAGGAAGCAGTTCGAACTTGCTTACGTTCGTCAGCGATCCGATGAACTCGCCGAGCGCGAGCAGATCGGCAGCGTCGTCCGTCCAGCCTGGTACGAGTACATGCCGAATCCAGACCGGAATGTTCAATACGTCCAAATAATAGGCGAACCGGATCATCCGGTCGTTCGGCTGGCTTGTAAGCGCCAGATGCTTCTGCGCATTCATCTGCTTCAGATCAAGCAGCACGAGATCGGTTACCTCGAGCAACTGCTGCGCATGGCTCGGCTCGCAGAAGCCGTTCGAATCGAGCGCCGTATGCAGTCCCCATCGCCGCTTGCACTCCGCGAACAGACGGGCCACGAAGGGAGCCTGCAGCGTCGGCTCCCCTCCCGTCACTGTAATGCCTCCGCCTGAGCGGCGGTAATATTCCAGATAAGGCTCGATCTCGGCCAATATTTCCTCCACGTCCATCGCCCGGCCCGCGTTCGTCTCCCAAGTGTCCGGGTTATGGCAGTACAAACATTGAAGCGCGCAGCCCTGCATGAACAGGACGAAGCGTATGCCCGGCCCGTCTACAGTGCCGAACGTATCGAAGGAATGGATGCGTCCTTTCATCGGTCTGCACCTCTTTCTCGTAAATATCCTGACGTTATATCGTTCCGTGGAACGTACGGTTAATGACGTCAAGCTGCTGCTCTCGCGTCAGCTTGATGAAGTTGACCGCATAGCCCGACACGCGGATCGTCAACTGCGGGTACTTCTCTGGATGTTCCATCGCGTCCATGAGCTGTGCCCGGTCGAACACATTCACGTTCAGATGATGGCCTCCGCCAGCCATATAGCCGTCCAGCAGAGCGACAAGATTCGAAATTCGTGCCTCTTCTTCGCGGCCAAGCGCCTTCGGCACGATCGAGAATGTGTTCGAGATGCCGTCCTGGCAGCTCTCGTATGGAATCTTCGCGACGGAAGCAAGCGAAGCAAGCGCTCCTTTGCGGTCGCGTCCATGCATCGGATTAGCACCCGGCGCGAACGGTTCGCCTGCTTTGCGGCCATCCGGCGTTGTTCCTGTCTTTTTGCCGTACACGACATTCGACGTTATCGTCAGCACTGACATTGTCGGCACCGAGCCGCGGTACGTAGGATGCTTGCTGATTTTGTTCATGAACGCTTCCGTTACTTCAACTGCAATGGCATCGACCCGCTCATCGTTGTTGCCGTACTGCGGATATTCTCCCTCGATCACGAAATCGACGGCGATTCCTTTCTCGTTCCGAACCGGACGAACTTTCGCGTATTTGATCGCGCTGAGCGAATCGGCAACGACGGACAAGCCTGCAATGCCGGTCGCCATCGTCCGGATAATATCGCGGTCGTGCAGCGCCATCTCCAGCCGCTCGTAGCAATATTTGTCGTGCATATAATGGATGACGTTGAGCGTGTTCACGTAGAGCCTCGCCAGCCATTCCGTCACGATATCGAACTTGCCCATCACTTCCTCATAATTCAGAACATCCGCTGTAATCGGTGCAATCGCCGGTCCAACTTGGATGCCCAGCTTCTCGTCGACGCCGCCGTTAATCGCATAGAGCAGCGCCTTCGCCAGGTTCGCCCGTGCGCCAAAGAATTGCATCTGCTTGCCGATTCTCATCGCCGATACGCAGCACGCAATACCATAATCATCGCCGTGGTAAGGTCTCATCAGATCGTCGTTCTCATATTGGATCGAGCTCGTCTCCGCCGACACTTTAGCACAGAAGGCTTTGAATCCTTCCGGCAACTGGGTTGACCACAGCACCGTCAAGTTCGGCTCCGGCGCAGGACCAAGATTGTACAGCGTATGGAGGAAGCGGAACGAGTTCTTCGTCACGCGCGCCCTGCCGTCCAGCCCCATGCCCCCAATCGACTCCGTCACCCAGGTCGGATCGCCGCTGAACAACTCGTTGTAATCGGGAGTGCGAAGGAACTTAACGAGCCGAAGCTTCATGACAAGATGGTCGATCAGCTCCTGTGCCTCCTGCTCCGTGAGCGTTCCTTCCTGAAGATCGCGCTCGATGTAGATATCAAGGAAAGTCGATACGCGTCCGAGGCTCATCGCCGCGCCGTTCTGCTCTTTAATAGCCCCAAGGTAGGCAAAATAGAGCCACTGCACCGCCTCGGCCGCATTCGTTGCCGGGCCGCTAATATCGTATCCGTACGCCGACGCCATCTGTTTCAGTTCGCCCAAGCTGCGAATTTGCTCCGCCAACTCCTCGCGAAGACGGATCACGTCCTCCGTAATCGAATCGACCTCCAACTGCAGCAGATCGATTTGTTTTTCCTCAATCAATCGGTTCACGCCATACAGTGGAGCCCGCCGATAGTCGCCAATAATGCGGCCGCGTCCGTATGCATCCGGTAAGCCGGTAATGATGGCTGCCTTGCGTGCCGTCCGCATCTCGTTCGTATAAGCATCGAACACGCCTTGGTTATGCGTCTTGCGGATCGAAGTGAACAAGTCCGCGAGCTCCTGCGGCAGTTGATAGCCGTAAGCCTCGCAAGCATCCTGCACCATCCGAATGCCGCCGAACGGCTGAACCGAGCGCTTCAGCGGAGCATCGGTCTGCAAGCCGACGATTTTCTCCTTGCCCTGGTCAATGTAGCCCGGTGCATGGGACGTTATCGTCGAGACGGTATCGACGTCGATATCGAGCACGCCGCCATTCGCTCTCTCTTGATCCAACAATTCGCGTACAAGGAACCACAGCTCTGTCGTCGCGCCGGTCGGACCTTCGAGGAACGAATGATCGCCTGCATACACCGTCATATTTTTGCCGATAAAATCGTTCACGTCGATGTGGTTCATCCACTTGCCCCGTGCGAATCCTCTCCAACCGCTAGCCTTCAATTCCGTTTGTTCGATCGCCATAACAAGCTGCACCTCCTATTAATTGAAGCAAGAGACTATTCGAATCTTCCGTAAAAGGCGTCGCGGTACACCTCGGCCAGCTCCTTGACGAGCGGCATGCGCGGGTTCGCGGTCGTGCACTGATCCTCGAACGCCCGGTCAGCCAAGTAGTCGACCTTCGCCTCGAACTGCGCCGGCGCGAAGCCGAGATCCTGGAACTTCTCCGGTATGCCGAGAACCTTGTTCAGCTTCCGCACCGCTTCGATCAAGCTGCGGACGCCTTCCTCCGTCGTTCTCGCAGGCAGTCCGAGCATTCGCGCGATTTCGGCATACCGCTGGTCGGCAATAAAATGATCGTATTTCGGGAACGAAGTAAACTTCGTCGGCTGCTGCGCATTGTACCGAATGACATGCGGCATAAGAATTGCATTCGTCCGGCCGTGCGCCGTATGATATTCGCCGCCCCACTTGTGTGCCAGCGAGTGATTGATCCCCAGGAACGCGTTCGCGAAAGCCATGCCGGCAATCGTCGATGCGTTGTGCATTTTCTCGCGTGCCGCCGGGTCGGCTGTCGTATACGACTTCTCCAAGTTGTCGAACACGAGCTGGATCGCCTTCATCGCGAGGCCGTCCGAGTAGTCGTTCGCCATGACCGAGACGTATGCTTCAATTGCATGCGTCAATACGTCCATGCCGGTGTCGGCGACCGCCGTCTGCGGCAGGCTATATACATAATCCGGGTCGATGATCGCGACATCCGGCGTCAGCTCGTAATCGGCAAGCGGATATTTCGTATTGCCTTTCAGCTTGTCGGTAATGACAGCGAACGACGTCACTTCCGAGCCGGTGCCCGATGTCGTCGGTATGGCAACGAACTTCGCTTTGCGGCCAAGACGCGGATATTTGTACACCCGTTTGCGGATGTCCATGAACTTCTGCTTCAAGGCGTCAAAGCTCGTATCCGGATATTCATAGAACAGCCACATCGCCTTGGCCGCATCCATCGGCGATCCGCCGCCGAGGGCAATAATGCAGTCCGGCTTGAATCCCGCCATCTGCGCCCGTCCGCGCTCGACCGTATCGACCGACGGGTCCGGCTCGACATCCGAGAACACTTCGATCGCGACCGGAAGATGCCGCTTGCGGAGATAATATTCAACCCTTTCGACGTAGCCGAGCTTCACCATCATCGGATCGGTGACGATCATGACGCGCGTAATGTCCGGCATTTTCTCCAGATACTGCGTCGCGCCTTTCTCGAAATAGATTTTCGGCGGAATCTTGAACCACTGCATATTGACGGTCCGGTAAGCGACCCGCTTCATATTCAGCAGGTTCACCGCGCTTACGTTGGATGTCGTCGAGTTGTGCCCGTAAGATCCGCACCCGAGCGTCAGCGAAGGCAGATTCGTATTATAGATGTCGCCGATCGCGCCGTGCGTCGACGGCGAGTTCACGATGACGCGCCCCGTCTGCAGCCGGCTCGCGAATTGCTCGATGACGTCATCATTCTGCGAATGAATGACGGACGAGTGACCCATGCCGCCGAATTTGACCACTTCGACCGCTCGGTTAATGCCTTGCTCTGCATTTTTCACCTTATAGCAAGCCAACACTGGACTCAGCTTCTCCGCCGACAGCGGGTAAGCATCGCCGACGCCTGCCAGCTCTGCCACAAGTATTTTCGTGTCGGAAGGGACAGTGATTCCTGCCATCTGTGCGATGGAAGCTGCTGATTGGCCGACGATGACGGCGTTGACCGCGCATTTCTCTGGATTAATAACGAGCTTAGATACCGCCTCCGTCTCGTCTTTGTTCAAGAAGTAACAGCCTTGCTCCGTCAACAGCCGCCTAACTTCGGCGTAGACTGGTTCTTCGATAATGACCGCTTGCTCAGAAGCACAGATCATGCCGTTGTCGAAAGTCTTGGACAGAATCAAATCATTGACTGCTTGCGGTACGTTCGCCGTCCGTTCAATGAAGCAAGGCACGTTGCCGGGACCGACGCCGAGCGCCGGCTTGCCGGTGCTGTACGCCGCCTTCACCATTGAAGAGCCGCCGGTTGCCAGCACGAGCGCAACGTCCGGGTGATTCATCAGCTGCTGCGTCGCTTCAACGGACGGATGCTCGATCCATTGAATGCAGCCAGCCGGCGCGCCTGCTTCGACAGCTGCTGTCAATAGCGCTTCCGCTGCGGCGGCGCTCGATTGCTGCGCGGATGGGTGGAACGCGAAGATGATCGGGTTGCGCGTCTTCGTCGCGATTAACGCTTTGAACATCGTCGTGGACGTCGGATTCGTTACCGGCGTAACGCCGGCAATGACGCCGACCGGCTCCGCAACGAGCTGGTAGTTCTCGTATGCATTTTCCTCAATGATGCCGACCGTCTTGATATTCTTAATGCTGTGGTATACATATTCCGTTGCGAACAAGTTTTTCGTTATTTTGTCTTCGTAGACGCCGCGTCCGGTTTCCTCGACTGCCAGCTTCGCCAGCGCCATATGCCGGTCGACGCCGGCTAGCGCCATCGCCTGCACGATCCGGTCTACTTGCGCTTGATCAAGCTTCATGAACTGCTGCTGTGCCTGCTTCGCTCTTGCGACCAACGACTGAACTTCATCCTGTACGGTTAGCTTGACGACAACCTCTTCTTCTCTCATTGCCATGCTCCATCCGCTCCCTCGTTATGAAAATGTTGCCGCATAAGTGTGTTTCATCTACATTTAGCTTAAACCCTCGGAGTCGGCGCCACTATGATTTACATCACAGCAGCGAGCCTATATATCCGAACGATTTGTGAATCGATTCACAACCTAGTGTGATCTAAATCACATCCAACGTTTGGTACGCGTACTATAATAGTAGTAAGTCGTAAGAATTGGAGTGGTTAACCGAATGAGTGCTAAACCACAAAGCAGCGAGATCAACGTCCGGAACACGGAATGTTTCTCAGCCGACAGCTTAGCGAAGCTTAAGCAAATTATGTATGAGACGAAAGCTTCCAGCGGATCGTTCCTGTTTCGTGAAGGTGAAACAGCCGATAAGCTGTACTTCATTCGCAGCGGCAGAATCAAGATTACGAAGTCGACGGACGAAGGCCGGCAGTTTATTTTATACATGTATCAAGAGGGCGATATGTTCGGACAGGTGGACCCTTTCCGGCAATCGACTCAAGTGTTTAATGCAGAAGTGATCGAAGACAGCGTGATCGGGGTCATTCGGCAGAAGGATCTGGAGGCGCTGCTGTGGCAAAATGGGGATTTGGCGGTCGAGTTCATGAAGTGGATGGGACTCGTCCACAGGATGACGCAGACGAAATTCCGCGATCTGATGATGTTCGGGAAGCACGGCGCGCTATGCTCCCTGCTCATCCGGCTCGGCAATACGTACGGCGTAGAGACGAACGGCCATATCGTCATTACGAAGTCGCACACGAACACGGAGCTTGCCGATATGATCGGCGCGACGAGGGAAAGCGTCAACCGGATGCTGAGCGAATTCCGCAAGGTCGACGCCATCGCAATCGAGCACGGACGGATTATGATCAAGGACTTGCAATATCTCCGGGACATTTGCCATTGCGAAGGCTGCCCGAAAGATATTTGCCGGATGTAAAATGAAACGGATGAGCGGGCTGCTCATCCGTTTTTTTGTTGCAGAACACGATATATCGGGTATAAGTTAACGATGGAGGAAGCTGGAACTGCATTAGGTAAGGAGAAAGGAGCTATTCCATGCTGCCGCTTACAGTAGAAGAAACGATGCAGGCGCTATGTCTTGCGTTAAGGTTGAACGGTTCAAATCTTGTGTCCGTATACCTCTATGGCTCTGTTGCACTAGGAGATTATATTGAAGGGTCCAGCGATATTGATTTCATTGCGGTCTTGAAGGAAGCTCCTTCTGCAACCGGCGTCCAGTCCATTGCAGCCGCTCATGAACAGGTTGCCAATCAATTTCCGCAAATCGATATTATGGGCTCCTACGTGCTTGAGAGCGATCTTTACCAACCTGACAGCCATATTCAGGCGTTATTAACCTACTACGACAAGCAGCTTCACACCGATGGCTGCGGTTCCGATCTTAATCCGGTTACTTGGTGGATCGTTAAACATCACGGCATTCGAGTGTACGGACCGGTACTGCCTCTGAATGTTGAAGCCGATATGCGAACCGTGGTCGAATACGTCATCCAGAACTTAAATACCTATTGGGCGGGCTGGGTCGACCGGTTAGAACATCAATTGGCTTCGGGGAACATGACGGACCATACAGATGCAACGGCACAGCTAGACGAAGCCGTCGAATGGTGCACGCTGGGCATGCTGCGTCAGCTCTATACGATCCAAGCGCATGATATTAAGAGCAAAATCGAGGCAGGCCATTATGGCATCACCATCATTCCGCCAAGGTGGCATGAACTTATCTATGAAGCGATTCATATCAAACGCCGTCAGCCCGAACGTTATTATCATTCCAATGAACAGCGGCTAACCGACCTTGTCGCGCTTCTTCGGTATATTCAATTGGAGGCTAATCGGGCTTATGAAGCCTTCCCATCATAACCGTGTTGTAGTACTTTCCGTCGGAGAGAAGCTTGTCATTCTTCAGAACGCCTTCGATTTCGAATCCGAACTTCTCATACAATCGAATGGCCTTGTCATTCGTTTCCAATACGCTTAACGCTATTTTCTTCACACCGTTTGAATCCGCCCATGCAATAGATTCCCGCAGCAGGTTCGATCCGACGGCATATCCCCAATATTGCTGCAGTACGCATACGCCGAATTCAACCTTGTGGGCAAGCCGTTTCAATCGGCTCCCTTCGCATCTTGAGAATCCGACGATACGTCCGGCCGCTTCTGCAACGAGAAACAGATTTCGGCCAGCCGAGCTGTCCGACTCGATCATGCGCGCAAACCCGGCCGGATCGATGAATCCCTCTCCCCGCTCCCGGTCCATATTTTCGGTCTCGCCATCGATCTGCAATCTGACGCCGGACAATTGCTGCGCGTCCTCTGCCGATGCGGACCGAATGACATAGCTCATCCCCCGAATGGCATACTCCCGCGGACTAATGATCATGTTCCGTCCCTCCTTGTTGATTCTAATGAGCGAACGAAGGGCCGCTTCCCGCAGCGGTCGATCCGCCCGGAAAGCAAGCCCTGTTCTGCTTCTGATTATTTCACTGCCGACTTCTCCATGTAGGCTTTCAACAGTTCCTCCACGGCGATGCCGTTAATCGTCATCCCGGCCACGTCGCACTGCTCAATATGAACACCAGACAGCTGGCTGTCTCGAATGACGCTTCCGGACAAGTCGCAGCGCTCGAATACGGCCGGCTGCCGGCTCGTCCCAAGATGCGTGTCATGGAAGCGGACACCGTCCATCGCGGCGAATCCGATCTCACTGCCGGTAAGCCGCAAGTCCGCCATCAGCATATTCGTCAAATTCAAGTTCGTCCACCGGGTCCCGCTCAGATTGCAGTCCGTTATTCGGCTGTCCTGCAGCGTGCAATTCATATAGAAGCCGCCGGACAGATCCACGTTATAAAATTCCGAATCCGGCATGCTGCAGTTGATCACGGCTGCTCCGGACATCGAACCGGTCACCTGCAACGTTTCGCCCGGCGCCTCCGCATCCGGTGCACTTCCCGTCATCACCTTCTCGTACGCGAATTCCCATTCGGATTCATGCGTCCGGACGAAGCCCGCTTTCTCATAGAAGCGATGGTTGTGCAGCTGCTTGCCCGACGTCTCCAGCTTCCATACTTGCACGCGTGGGAATTGCTTCTCGACAAAGCAAAGCGCCAGTGATCCGAACCCTCTGCCTTGATAGTCCGGGTCAATGAACAATTTATCGACTCTGCCATGCCTGCCCGAGACGTTCACGCTGATCGCTCCGACCGCCTTGCCGGCGAATACCATGACGTAATAAGGCCATTCCTGAATCACATATCGCTGCATCGCAGCTGATTCATAGCCCGGCGGACGCAAATTCGCATCCGGCTCTTCATCATCCCGAAGCCATATGCGCTGCTCACGGTCGAACGTTCTTACCATCATTTCCTTGAGCGTCTCGGCATCCTCCAGCCGCGCCCGCCGGAAGCGCAGCTTCTCGTCGTCCAGTTCGAAATATTCGTATGGCTCACCGTCGGACAATACGGTCTGCTCGATGTGCCGGAATCCCGCTCTATTCAATACTGCGCTTGATGCATGATTGTACAGCTTCACGATCGCGACGATTCGTGCAAGCTCCGTATGCTCGAACATATACGAGCAGATCGCCTCGACCGCCGCCGTCATATAGCCTCGGCCGCGATAATCCCGCGACAAAGCATAGGCGACCTCTCTCGCTTCCGGCTTCAGCATGTCATTCGGGAATACGCCGCACCATCCGATCAGCCGGTTGTCCAACGTATGCTCGACGGCCAGCAGCACTCTTACATCTGCCGGATCGAACGAGTCATAACTGCCGGTAACGAAGTTCAGGAAGGAATCCAACTGCTCCTCCGTCATGTTCCAATCCGGCAGCAGATCGGTAATTTCGGTCTGCCTCGTCAGCTCGTACAGCGCTTGATAATCTTCTCTAGTAAAATTCCGCAGACGGATCGATTCCGACGCTTCAATTGTAAATTGACGACTCATAGGATGAGCACCTCTATCAGATAGATTTGGAGTGGAACAAGAAACGGAGTGCCTCCAAGTAGGCACTCCGCATGTCATTTAACCTGTACGCGTCGTTCCGGCAATGGATCAAGGACACTATTCCGTCGTCTGTTCATCATCTATCGATGTGCGAGTGCCCTTCGTCCATTACTTACGATCTGGCATAGGTTAAATTCCCCTTCCTCTACAAATCTTTCCTCATTGTATGCGATCGTCCAAAAGTTGTAAAGCATTTGGCAATCCATTTCACGATCAAAAAAAGGATTGCATATTTATTCGTAATATTGCATAATTCAATAAAAATCTTCCAACTGAAATGAAGGAGAGTGCTTGATGATACTCCAATTCGAATCAGACCATCTGAACGATTATTTGTCGGAATCCAGCGAGATCGATTACTCCAATGCCGCCATTGCCGCGCTCGCGGACGAACTTTACGAAGGGGGCCGTTCCGAGCTGGCATACATCCAAGCCGCCTTCGAGTATGTGCGGGACCGCGTTGCGCATTCATGGGATATTCAAGGTTCGCGGGTGACTTGCGCCGCATCTGACGTTCTGCATTACGGTGAGGGCATATGCTACGCGAAATCTCATCTGCTATGCGCTTTGTTGCGCAACAAAGGCATTCCGGCCGGCATCTGCTACCAACGGCTGACCCTTGGCGATACGCCGGATACCGGCCACGTCATTCACGCGTTGAATGCCGTGTATATCAGCAGCTTGAACACGTGGATTCGGCTGGATGCCCGGGGCAACAAGGCCGGCGTAGATGCTCAGTTCTCAACCGAAGAAGAGCGGCTCGCGTTCTCGATTCGCGATCATTATGGCGAGATCGACTATCGGGTGGTCCACGCCGCTCCTCATCCCTCTACGATTGCTGTTCTGAAGCGGTATACGGATGTGCTGGACATGTATTTGAACCGTCTGCCGGAGCAATTATAGGGCAAGCTTAATTCTCGCGATTTTTCTTTTGCCAACCTGCACAATATCGCCATCGGCAAGCTGGAGCCGTTCGTTCGGATCATCCAGCTTGCGGTCGTTCACTTTGACGGCGCCCTGCGTTACATGGCGTCTCGCTTCGCTGCTCGATGCGGCAAAGCCAAGTTGAACAAGCAGCTTGGAAACTGTCATCCCGCCATCCTCAAGCAAGCCGCCGCCTACCTCGAAATCCGCGATTTCATCCGGCAAAGCCCGCTTCTGGAACACGGTAATAAAATGCTGTTCCGCTTGCTCTGCTGCTTCCTCGCCGTGATACATGCGCACATACTGCTTCGCAAGGGCGATCTTCGCATCGCGGGGATGAACGGTTTCATCCTCCAGACCGCGCTTCAACTGCTGAAGCTCCTCATTCGATATGTCAGTGGTCAACTCATAGTACTTCACCATGAGACGGTCGGGAATCGACATCGTTTTGCCGAACATTTCATTAGGCGATTCGTCAATGCCGATGTAGTTGCCGAGACTTTTGCTCATTTTGTTCGTGCCGTCGAGCCCTTCGAGCAGCGGCATCAAGATGGCAGCTTGGCTGCTCTCGAAATCATATGCGCCCTGCAGCGTACGGCCCATCAGAATGTTGAACGTCTGGTCCGTCCCTCCAAGTTCAATATCGCTTTCCAATACGACGGAATCGTAGCCTTGCATAAGCGGGTAAAAAAATTCATGAATATGAATCGGAAGGTTGCTCGTGTAACGCTTGGCGAAATCGTCGCGCTCCAGCATCCGTGCGACCGTCAGCTTGGAAGCCAATTGCAGCACGTCTTCGAAGTTCAGCTTCGACAGCCACTCCGAATTGAAATAAAATTTCGTTTTCGCCGGATCGAGTATTTTGAACAACTGGGCTTCGTACGTTGCGGCATTGCGGCGGACATCTTCCTCCGACAGCTGCTTGCGCGTCTCCGACTTGCCAGTCGGATCGCCGATCCGCCCCGTGAAATCACCGATAATAAGCTGCACTTCATGGCCAAGCTCCTGAAATTGTCTTAGCTTATGCAGGACGACCGTGTGTCCGATATGAATGTCCGGTGCCGATGGATCGAGCCCGAGCTTCACTTTGAGCGGCTTGCCCGTCAAGACGGATTGCGCAAGCTTCGCAGCGAGCGTCGCCTCCGGCACAATGTCAGCGGCTCCTCTTCGGAGAATGGCAAGCTGACGCTCCGCTTCGTGCTTCTGTTCTTCGGTTAGTTGCTGTTTATCTGCTATCATTTGTTATACCTCCTGTCGAACTGTCCCATACAAAAAAGACAGCACTTCATCCCATGAAGGGACGAGAATGCTGTCTCGCGGTACCACCCTAGTTAAAGAAGCTTGCCGCTTCTTTCGCTCCATTGTTATAACGGCATCGTGAATGCCGGGTCAAGGCTACTTGCGGCTCGCGCGCGCCGGTTCGCCTTTCCTGCTCCGGATCGTACTTCAGGATCAAGACTGCACCGGTTCGCACCAACCACCGGCTCTCTGCTGCAGCGCCCCTCATCCTTACTGCCGGTCCTGATCAAGGACCGAATCCATCATCGCTTTATCCGATATTTGATTTTCATCATTTAATCACATCGGTATGGCCTTGTCAAACGCCGTTTTCTGTTATTTGCGAGCCACGATCATAAACCGCTTCGAGTTCGTCTTGATTCCTTTGCCCGTACGATTGTCTTGAATGAACTGGGCCAATCTAGCAAAATCATCTTCCGACTCCCCGAAATTCGGCACGATCGGCGTGTGTTTCAACAGGAATAAAAGATCCTCATGCGAGCGGTAATACTCCGTTGCATCGTACTCGGAGCAGCGGATCTCGCGGAAGCCTGCAGCCGTAAGCTCATCTAGATAACGCTTCGAGCGTCTACCGGTTTCCTAGCCCAAGCTTGTTGAACAATCGTTGCCGAATGCCGAGCAGATTCTCTTCCTTGCGTATGAGCCGGATGATGTTGGGCCAATGCGCCACGACAGCCAGCAGCAGATAAGTCCACACGAACAGCTGCGTCCACCAATAATCATAGCTCACCGTATAACCGATCGTCTGGACGGCGAAGAAGGCGATAGCGAACACCGACATCCGGTCCACGATGACAAGGAACAGCAGCCCCGCCAACAATACGATGAGCGTAAATAATGGATTCAGCACGACAAATACGCCGATTCCGGAAGCGAATCCTTTGCCTCCCTTGAATCGCTGCAAGACCGGATAATTATGTCCGATAATGACGGCAAGCCCCGCCAGGTAACCTGCCAGCATTCCGGCTTCGCTGCCTGCGGCTTCAATCATGACGAGCTTGCTGGCAATGACGCACACGAGCGCTTTCGCGAAATCGAGGAGCAGCGTTACGGCCCCGTACTTGAGTCCGAATGCGCGAGTCATATTCGTCGTGCCCGGATTGCGGCTTCCCAATTGCCGGATATCTTGCCGAATGAACCGTTTCGAAAGAAAGATTGCTGCGCTAAAGTTGCCTATCAGATAACTGGTTACGGCAATAAGCGGATAAGCCCACCACTGTTCCATCCTATTTCATCAGACTCCTTCTAGTAGAAAGGTGTATAATATAGGCAATTCTACCACCTGGATGATTGATATAGAAGTAATATTTCTACCGTTGAAACCCGATTCTAACCAACTCCACTGAATAGGAGGAACAACCGTGCCTGTAATAAAAGTTCCCCGTTAAGCCCGTGCACCGCCTCACCCGGTTCACGCGATTCACGCGACAACCATGACATCATTACGAATCCGGGAGGCTAATACGATGACCAACCCTAATAAAATCGACTGGACAGAGCTTCAATTCGGCGTGGAGATTGAATTCGTCGGCGGCACGCCGAAGGAGATCGAACTTCTGCCAGACTGGGTGATGTCGCTGGATGAACAGCAAATAGACGATACCGGCGAGGAATCAGGCAGTGAGCTAAAGCCGCCTCCGATGAAGTGGGCGCAACGAGATCAGATTCGGCTGATGCTGGAGAGACTTCGTGCTTCGGGAGCAGCTGCGAATTGGAGCTGCGGCCTTCACGTGCATGTCGGAATTGAACTATACGGACAGCCGGCCATCCCGTCTTTTATTGATGCGGCTGTGCGAAGCCAGGATACGATGCGCGAACTGCTGCAGACGAGCGAAGACCGGCTTATCTACTGCCCTCCTATAACGGAACAGATGCGTGAACAATATCACCTCAATCCAGTAAGCGATGCCTTGCGGCATAAGGGCAGGCCTCAATCTCACCGTTGCGGGATCAATCTTGCGGCGTGGTTCGATATTGGAACGGTCGAATATCGTTATGCCAACGGCTCACTTGACGATGAAGAAGTGCTGAATACGATCGAACTGTGCTTACGCTTTACTGCTGCAATCGGCGCAGGTCAGCTATTGCCTAACGACGCACCCGAGCCGTTCGCCCGCGCACTTGGAGCACCGCTAAGCGGTTATCCGCCGATCCAGTCTGCTCCACGCTGGTATAAGGAGCGTATTTGGCTGGAAAACGCGCTTCTTCCAGCCTTAGCGCCGCTGGCCCAACGGCTCATTCCAGGCAGCGAGATTCATCACATCCTCCCATCTGCAAGCGGTCTTACTCTCGCTATTGAAGATGTAGAAGGAATCATGCACCGCTTTCAGCTTCGTCTTACGGCAGGCGAATGGGAAGTGGCTGGCCGGTTGTAGAAGTGCTGCTAGAGCTGCTCGGCAATAGGTCAGGCGGCTAATTCAGGATTAATGTCTGGCTGTACCGAACGTCATGAGAAAGCTGACGTCTGGTACAGCCTTTTTTACCTCATCAGCGTCTGCTTCAGTGCATCTTGTGCAACGAAACGATGCCCAATGGTTCAAATAGGCTTGTCTCATTGCATTTTGTACAACGCAATAACATGGAACTCAGCTGATAGGATGGGATTTAGCATCTGTGCGGTATTTTTCGTTGTATGAATGACAGTGAATGCTCCCGCTTGTAAGAGAGCGGATGTATTTCGTTGTACACAATGCAATGAAGGTTCATGACCTATCCATTTATGTCCCCCTTGAAACTTTCAGACATTACCATTCGTCAACACTATGGATATATATTACATATTCGATTGCACACTAGGAGGCTCCAGTATGAGCGCACACCGTTCGACTTATCATTTTCAAAGCTTTGACAATCGGGAAGAGGCAGAATTGCTCCGTTTGAGAGAACAAGCTTTAATGGGGTGGAACAATCAGTTCCGCACGATGGTCGGATTAGGCTTGCAAGATGGGATGAAGGTACTGGAGGTGGGCAGCGGCCCCGGATTTATTACGGAGAAGCTGCTCGAAGATCTGCCCGGAAGCGAGATAACAGCGCTGGATATCGACGAAGTGCTTCTGAATGGAGCCCGACAAAGACTAAGCCATATACCCGCTTCCAGACTTCAATGGGTTCAAGCTTCTGTATACGAAACGGGATTGCCGGAAGGCCAGTACGATATCGTTATTGCAAGATTGCTATTCCTTCACCTGCATCAGCCATTGGAAGCGGCGGCGGAATTGAAACGGGTGCTGAAGCCTGGCGGCAAACTCCTTATTGTCGATATCGATGACGGAATATTCGGCGCCGTCCATCCCGAGATCGATCTGCTGCATTCCTTGTTGTCCAAGCTCACTAAGCGGCAGGCTGCCAGCGGCGGCAACCGGCATATCGGCAGAGGTTTGCCTCGTCTGCTGACGCAAGCGGGTTTCGCCGATGTGGACATGGACGCTTGCGTCCAGCATAGCGATCTCCATGGCATCGAAGGATTCAAACGCCAGTTCGATATCGAGCGGTTCACTAGCCCGCTGAAAGCCGGGCTCATTACGGAATCCGAGTATGAACAATTATCGCGCAGCTATGCTCAATTCGTGCAATCGCCTGATGCTTATGCGATGATGATCTACCTTCTAGCCTCCGGTACGAAGCCTGAATAACGCTGCTGAATATCCAGGGCCGCTCTCGAACGAATTCGAGGCGGCCCTTTTTGCAACGGAAATGACTAATCATGTGAAGCAATACCAAGCAACCGGTCCAGCTCTGCCTTCTGGCGCAAATGATGGCGGAAATGCATGCCGGCCAGCTCAAACCACTCTCTGGCGTTCAGCCATCCGAATCCGTCATGCTTCAATTTGAGGTTCGGATTAACCGCTGCCAGCTTCGATTCCCAAGCGTTCATCCGTTCGGACACGTTCTGAAGCCCGTGTCTTATCCGTTCTATGTTACCGGAATTGTCAGGGATGCCGCCGAATCCTTCCGGCAGTTGGATGCGGATGTCCGGGAAGCCCCCTAACCGGTACAGCTCCTCGCCGAACTCCGTCTTGTCGAGCGGCTGCTCTTCTTGCAATGCCGCGCATCTCTCGGAGACGTCCAGATAATCGAGCGCCGCTAGAATCAAATGATCGTACAATTGGCTGAGCGACCATCCTCCGGAATCCGGCTTGGTGATCAGCTGCTGCAAGGAATAGCGATCCAGAGCGTCCGTGTAGATGACCATCCACTGTCCATTCTTCATAGCGCCCGGCCCAAAGCATCCAGCATCTCGTTCGTACCATGCTCTCGAATCTCCGGCGTATCCAGTCCGTCGAAGAATGCGCCTTGCTCCGTGAAGACCAGCTTCGTACCATCCTCGACCGGAATCAGCTCGATCGTTGTAATGGATACGGAAATCCGGGTATCATTCGAATCCAACGTGTACGTGTATACGATACGATGCTCGGGTACAATCTCTTGATAGACGGCATCGAACGTAAATACCGGCCCTTCCGGCGGTCCGCCGCTGCTGTACTCGCGTCCGCCTACACGGAATTCGAATTGCTCCGCTTTCGAGAACCATTGTGCTTTTGCCTCCGGATCAGACCAAGCCCGGTACACTTGCTCGGCAGACGCGGCATACGTCCGTTCCACGACGAAGGTGGCATGTTTGACGAATCGTTCACTCATTCATTATCCTCCTCTAATTCAGGCCGCTTCGCTTCCTTCGCAATAAAACTGCCCAATATGTCCAGTCGATGCTCCCAGCTTGTCTTCCGCTGGATGACCGGCTTCTCGTGACGATGTTTCATCATTTGCAGCAAATTCGTAAAATCTTCAGCTGTCAGCTGTCCTTTGCCTGCCATAAGCTTCGATGCATGCTCCAGCTGTTCGAGAAGGCGCTGCTGCTGCCTAATCTGCTCTTTTATTCGCATCTTCTGCAGGTTGACGATTTCAAGCGGACTGACCGCTCCGCCGGATAGAACATCTCTCACTTCCTCCAGCGACAGGCCTAACTCCTTCAGCGACACGATCTGATGGAGCCGTGACAGATCGGACTCGTTATACAGTCTGTGACCGGATTCCGTCTGGCCCGAGGGCGAGAATAAGCCAATCTGATCATAGAACCGAAGCGTTCTAACCGTAAGCCCCGTCAGCTTGGCAAGGTCTCCGACTTTCCATTGCTTGTCCATGGGCAGCTCCTTCATTGATCGTCAGCTATGCTTCTGTAATTCCTATTTTAGAAGATGACGTAACGTAAGGTTCAAGCTCTTTTTTTGACAAACAATATTAATGCCCTTGATTCGTTAAACGAATGACGCCGAGCAGGTCGATCGGCTGATTCGTCTTCTCATGGTACAGCAAGCGGTCTCTCACATGATCGACGAATAATACACCGTTCAAATGGTCGATCTCATGCTGTATGCAGCGGGCCAGATATCCTTCTCCCTCCAGCACGATTTGCTCCCCTTGTCTGTTCCACGTTAACGCTTTGACATAATGGGCTCTGCGCACCATGCCGTAGTAGCCGGGAAACGAGAGACAGGCCTCTGCCCCAATCTGCTCCCCGCGCATTTCCACGATTTCCGGATTGATAAGTTCAATTAATCCATCGCCGCAATCCATTACAATAAGCCTTCTCAGAATACCGATCTGCGGAGCGGCTAGTCCCGCGCGCCCTTCTGCCGCATACAGCGTCTCTGCCATATCATCGAGTATTCTTAAGGATCGTTGATCCAGCGCCTCGACGGGTCTGGCTGTTTTGCGAAGGATCGAATCTCCGAAAGGAACAATTTCACGCACCGTCATCGTCTAACCTCCTGTGCCTGTGTCCATTCTACGTGTATATCTCATTTCATTCTTTTCTCGAAACGATTATGTCACTTCTTCTTCCCAATATACAGCAAGTGGTAAGACGTTCCCAGCACAGCCGGATCTTTCGCTAGCGTAATAAGAAACTGAACAAGCTGGTCATACTCGCCGCGGTCGATCCAGTACTGCTTCTGCTCATTCGTCAACAAGGCGCCGACGCTCGAAGATCCGATCAGGTCGATCGTCGCGAAACCGCCATTCTCCATGAACGGCTTTACCTCATCGATGTGAAAATAATAGGCCCCCGTAAACCGTCCTTTATCCTGATGGTTGAAAGCCCCTGTCTCCATCAGTCGCTCGATTCCGCCTATCGTATCGTTCGGTTTCCAGCTCGCCGGGTGCATTAACGAGGTCATCGCCATACGGACGCGGCTTTGGAAAGCGACGAACACGACCCCGCCCGGCTTCGTTACGCGGTACAGCTCCCGGACAGCCGCTTGCCGCTCTTCTTCGCGTTGCAAATGATAGAGCGGACCAAGCATAAGCGCGGCATCGAATTGTTCATCCTTCAAGTCATCCAGCCGCGTTGCGTTAAGCGCATGAAACCCGTCGAATTGGCCGCTTAATTGCATCTCCTCCGCCTTCAGCCGGGCAATGTCGACCAGTCTGGGCGTTAAGTCCGTCAACGTCATCCGGTAGCCGAGCTTCGCCAGCTCCATCGCATACTTGCCCGGACCGGCACCATTATCGAGCACTGCGCCAGCGTCCGGCAAATACTGCTTGATATAATGACAATTAACGGCGAACTCCAGCGGCTCCCGGTCAAGCCTTCCCCATTCATCGAACTGCGAATAGTAATCGATAATTTGTTCCATCTTCGACTCCCCCTCGTTCCAACATGGATGAAAAATAAAAAGCCTGCCGCCTCCAAAGAGGCGACAGGCTGAACCATCGCGGTACCACTCTTCTTGATCGGCGTCTTCACTTACTTGGACGACGAAGCTTGAGACCTGATTACGGAGGTTACCCGTCATAATCTACTGAATTCTTCGACCATGCCGCTCATGGGCGACTTCAGGAAGCTCTTGACCGTCTCGCACCGACCGACGGCTCTCTGAACAATCGACTATCCTTACTAGTCCCAATCCTAGCGTTTCATCATATGGAATTGACAGTAGTATAGAATTACATTTTTTTACTGTCAACATTTTTTTGCACCGCCGCACGTATAGCCATATTGCCGAACTCTCTCAAGTAGTCGATATAGCTGCCCCGTTCATCGCTATAATTGCCGACTCGATTAGCCATACGCACGACCACCAGATCGATTGATCGTTCACCCTGCCAAGTCCGTGCGTGTGCGTAAGCAAATGCCGGATCGTAACGCCCGAGAGCACCTCGGCATTGTCGCCGTTCGCTCTTACGTATCGAAGAACAGGATCGTCGAATGAACGAATCGCCCCGATAGTCAGTGCCCAGGCGGCAGCGAAACCGATGTAACTTTTGCGGACGGATGCGACGTTGAACTGCGAATCGGCAGCCGCCCTCCGGCCCGAATGTTCGCCACCGTAATACTCGGCGACCACCTGGTCGTTATGTATGACGAACAGTGCGAAGGCCGTGCCCCCATTCAATTGATTGATACGTTCGATATATGCCATTAAAGCATCGTAATGAGACGAAGAATACCGCTCCAGCTCCAGCAATACAGGCTTCCTCCTTGATTAAGCGCAGACTTAACCTCCCGTTTCACAAAATTATACTATCATATAGCAAAGCTTTTGTTTGATAATTTTGTAATTATAGGATAGATTTAAATATGAAGATTTACGATTCATCAACTTACGCAGACAACGATTACAGATACGCATGACTACATACAATGATTTAAGAATCGATTAGGAGGAATACGCCATGGATCACAAGCCTAAGAACCGGTTGGTCAAGAGAACCTTCGTTTATATGCCGCCTGAGCCTTCCGCCGTTCCCGCTTCGTCGATGCTGCTGATGAACAACGAGTTTAGACGGTACCGTACGACGGATATCATTAAGACGATAGCAGAAGCGTTGCAGCTAGACCTGAAAGGTTGGTACGCCGAGATGGAAGCCTTGGATTGTGCCAATGAATGTTAACAACGATCAATAGGGGGTTGTCCCGCAAGCCGTCCACGGACACACGGCTTACGAGGCAACCCCCCTATTCGTTATCGCTATGATTCCATCGCCGTCTGCGGAAATTGCAATTCATACAGCTCACTGTACCGGCCTCGCCGGCCAAGCAGTTCTTCGTGCGTTCCGCTCTCCACAATCCGCCCTCGCTCCAATACATGAATGGTATCGGCCTGTTTGATCGTCGACAAACGATGGGCGATGACGAGACAGGTTTTGCCCTTCAGCAGTTGGCCGAGCGCCTCTTGTATCAAATGCTCCGATTCAGTATCGAGGGAAGCTGTAGCCTCATCGAGAATGATCATCTGCGGATTTTTCAGAATGACCCTTGCAATCGATAACCGCTGCTTCTGTCCGCCGGACAGCTTCACTCCCCGTTCGCCGATCTGCGTATCGTAACCTTCAGGAAAGCTCTCGATGAACGCATGGGCATTCGCTGCCCGCGCTGCCGCTTCGATTTCTTCCTCCGTCGCATCCTGCTTGCCGTAACCGATATTGTCCCGAACCGTGCCGTTGAACAAAATAATATCTTGCGATACGATTCCGAGCTGATCGCGCAGCGACGCAAGCGTCACCTTGCTCAGCCTATAGTCGTCAATCGTAATCTCGCCTTCCTGCGGCTCATAGAACCGGGCAATCAAATGGGCAATCGTCGATTTGCCGGAGCCGGAAGATCCGACGAGAGCCGTCGTTTTGCCCGCTGCAAGTATCAGATTAAAGCCGCTGAGCACTTGCTGCTTGCTGCCTGCATAATGAAATCCGACATCGTGGAATACGATCTTGCCTTCGACAGCCGGCAGCAGCACGGAATCGTCTGCATCTACAATCTCGGGCTTCGTATTCAATATTTCGGCGATCCGCTCATAAGCGGCGGCCGCTTGCTGGATCGTGTTGATAATTCGGCTGAAGCGGCGGATCGGATTTTGCAACAGACGCAAATAAGCAATGACGGCAACGACCGTGCCGACGCTCATGCTCCCGTGCATCGTAAGCCACGCTCCGAATACGAGTACGATCGCAAGTCCGAGATAGTTGAGCAGATCGATGATCGGCTCATAGACAGCGCGCAGCTTGACGACTTGAATATTGGCTTCCATGTTGCGTTTGCTGCGGCCCGCGAACCGATCCGATTCAAGCGATTCCGTCGCGAACGACTTAATGAGCCGGATGCCGGACAACGTATTCTGCAGATGGTCGCTCACTTCCGCGACCGAGTCCTGAACCGTCCGGAACGACTTTCTCATTCGCTTGCTGAACAGTCTTGTCGTTAAGATCATAAGCGGGAACGTAAGCAGCAAGAGCAGCGTGAGCCGCCAATCGAGGAAGAGCATATAAACCGTAATGGCCGTGAACGTGAACAGATCCGTCGTCATTTGAATCATCGTAGAGGAAATGAGCTGTTGAAGCGCTCCAACATCGCTCGTTACGCGCGACATCAGGTCACCTGTGCGGTTGCGGTCGAAGAATCCGAGGTCGAGCCGGTTGATGTGCCGGTACAGATCGTTGCGCAAGTCATAAATGATACGCTGGCCGAGCGAAGCCGTCGTCGACGTACTCAGAAAGTTCAACACGCCAAGCAGCAGCGCAGCGCCGAGAATGCCCGCTCCTAGCGGGAGGAGCCGGTTATAATAATCGCCCGGTATAATGACATCGATGGTATAACGAGTTAGTTGAGGTATCAAAAATTCGAGCAGAGAAACCGCGACCACACTGCATACAGCTACGATCATCAGACGCCATTGAACGCGGGCATGTCCGAATACGCGCCGCAGCATGTTCCAAATGCTTTCCGGTTTAATTTTCTCTCCGGTTCCGAATCGGCGAATGCCTCCCCCTCCGGGCCGGTATGAATATTGAGATCCAGGTGCCGCCATAATCCAATCCTCCTTTACAGACTGCATGTGTCGTCTATCAATGGGTATATGTGGACTGAGTATGCATTTTGCCCGATTGCGATATCGGCAATGTCCCAGTGGTTTTAATCCTTAAAGACCGCTCAACTTACTCAGTATACATGAACATAATAATGACCGCACCACTATTTTTTTACAAACCAAACAGGAGCCTTACCGAATCAAGGCTCCTGTTCCTGTAACATTCCGATGCCTCCAGCCGAGAACTGCTGCATAATACCGCTGATCATGCCCGACTCATTGGGTTCGCATCGTACAATAAGAACGACGGAAGCGTTCTCGCGAGGTTTCGTATCGGTCTTGCTCTTGCTGAACAATCGATGAAGCAAGAACCCGGTGCCCGCCCCCGCCGCCAATCCGATAAGCCCCCATAGAATAGGTCCCCAACGCAGCTCGAAACCGAAGGATGCGCTTAGAACAGAGCAGATCGTCCCCAGAACGGCAGCAGCGTCGAAAGCATCATTGCCGCTCCCCCGTTGAACGGCATGAAGCAGCGCCTTATTTGCTGAACCCGGCTTTAAAGGAACTGCTGCGATACGGCTTCTGTCAATGCCGTCCCGCTCCAAAGCCAATATGGCCATCTCCACATAAGCAGACGGCTCGAACGATGCAATGATATGCAACGGCAACCCCTCACTTCCTGTCATCTAGAGCATCTAGAGCAGCTAAAGCATCTAGAGCAGTTCGTAATGTCGAGGTTGAACTTCCCGCTCTAAATATTGGAGTAGTTCTCTTTCATACAACTTATTCTGATCAACGGCCAGAACATATGCTTCATATGCCGCAAAGCCGTACATGGAAGGGAAGTAACTAAACCATTCCGCATCCAAGACCAAACAGGCATGTTCCAGCGATCCCATTAGGATATAGGTAACGGCTTCAGCCAAATGGGAGTAATACGAAATGATAACACAGCTTGCTGTAATGAATACGCCGCTGATCAGCCGCTGGAGATACAAATGGCCGAGCCCCGGAAAAAGCAGCGACCAGATCAGCGACCGCCGTGGCGACCGCTGTTCCAACAAATTCATGGCAATCCCGTTCATCTTGAACAGCTTGATCGGCGCATACTCGTCCTCTGCCAGCAAACAATGCTTATTGAGATCGATCGTTTTGCGGTAGCTGTCCCAAATGGAATAACAATAAATCGGGATATACAGCAGCATCCAACGCGGATTCAACGCCTGCTTGGCCGCATCGAAGCGTCCATTGAAAGAATAGACCATCGCCTCATTAAGATTCACTTGCGAATTAATCAGAAACTCCCACGCGATCAGAATAAAGCCCTTGGTATAGTAACCAAGGTGTAAATGTCCGAAGCCGGGAAACGAAGCCGACCACCAGGCCACGACCCAAGGATTGCGAAGCTGGATGAGGTTGATGTTATATGCCGTAGTGACACTGTTAAATCTTCGGGGGGATTGCCCTGCCTGATTGCGCTGCATTCGATTCATTCCTCGCCTCTTATTTTCGAGTTGCGGACAGATCTTTTGATCCCTTCAACAGGCCGATTAACCATAGCGCCAAAGGAATCACTACAGCCATTACGATTATATACGGAGGAAACACGATGGTATCCCAGTGCTGCATATAGACCACGTTGGGGTAGACGATTAGCGAGAATACGACCATCAACATCGCGCAAGGCAAAGTGAGTGTCCGATAATTTTTCAACTTCAATATCTCCGATAAGCTCGTCACCCAAGAATAGTAATAATAAGTCGTCTTCATATACGTCGTGATGAACCATAACCCTGCCAATAGCACTTCGATCCGTTGAATGAAGTGGCCGATGCTTATTTTTTTGACAAGGGCATAGCTGGGAAACATACTCCTCGCGGTAATCTGGGGACCGAGTATCAAGATGCACAGTAAAGTAACGAGCACGACGCTTAACCCCCCCGCCAGCGCAGAGGCGAATAAGCCGAGCCGGACTTTTCCCGTAAGCCCCTCCTGCACTCTAGGAAAAATCGAGAATAGAAAAACGATGGGCATATAGGCCGTTCCCGAGAACGTAATTCCCGCCCAGAAAACCGACTTCCCTCCGGATTCGAATACGGGAAGCAATTTCTGGCTGTCGATTTGCGGAGTGAGGGTCGTGACCAGTACGACGAAAAGAATGATGAACCACGGGAGCATCAACTCCGAGGTTCTAGCGATCGTCTCCAGTCCCATTCGGCTGCCCATCACAACAACAAGAGCAAAGAGAGAACTTGTAAACATAACAGGCGTATGCGGCAAAAAATGAATAAGAAAAAAATTGGATACATAAAACAGTACGGTGGCCGCGCCAATGAACGAATAAAACACGTAAATGAGCGACAGTACGGTTCCAACGCCTTTGCCGAGAGCTTCCTGACAAATGCCTACGAACGTTTTCCCCGGATAGACCCGCCACAGTGCAGTATACAGCAAGACAAGCGCCATACCGATTATGACGCCGACAATTCCGCCAATCCAGGCATCCTGCTTGGCAACGGAAGCTAAGCCGGAAGGAATGACCAGAACCGTCGTGCCGATCGAATACAAATAAATGAGCACCATCAATTGGCGTCCGTTAATTTTCCCGTTATCGAGCAACTGCCATCTTCCTTCCGTCCCCGAGAACTAGTCGAACATTCGCTTCATCGATCGGCCTAACGGTTCAAACCAGGCTGCAATCCAATCCAGCGGGTTAGGGATTGTAACATTAAGAGCCTTCGCGATACTTATTGCCGTTGCAGCTGCCATCGCGATGCCGAAAACCCATAGATCCTTTTTGAAATTCTTCAACGAAGAATATTCAATGACCGTACACAATCCCGCTATCCCCACAATTCCTGCCACTACCCACATAACCCCTTATTCCTCTCTATCCAACATAAAAGAATTGCCTATAGTGCCGGTTCGCTTTATATTGACCTTGACGGTTACCGACACGGGCGCTTCCGCAAAATGTTCATCCCAATCCGGCTGCAGTTTCTTCCAAGCTTTTGGATTACTCCGATGAAGGGCGTTGCCGAATCCGAAGAAGTCACATCTAAACTTTTTTTGAGCCGAGTCCATCGTTTGTTCCACGAGATCTTTCACTCTTAACTCCGCTTTTCGTTCTAACTCTTGGATAACGCTTACTTTGGTCAAGTCCAATTGACACTGAACTTCTCCCAAATTCTCTTCGACGTGAATATCGACGGCTAACCGTAGATTACCGTTCTGGACGGCTGCTTTCATCTTGGACTTCGACCGGACAACTTCTAGAGCTACGTAGCCGCCATCAGGGCATTGGATATGACCGACCGTACTTTTAATGGTATTGATGACATAGTTATAGCCCTTGCTTTGATCCTCGGTAAGCCAGCCGATCATTTGATCTTTCCGGAATACGGCAATGCCTGAGTTTTTTATCCGCGCAGCCGGCTGGATCATCTCTACATTTTCTTTCTTAATGCCTATCTCAGCGTTGCCTGTTACTCGAATGCCGTTAATAACAGGGTTTTTTCCCTTGCTCTCATAATCCATAATGAAGTCGTCTAGCGTAACGGCGGTTACTGGCGCCCATACTTTCTCGGACGTACGAATGGAATTGTATATTTTGTTGGCCGGGATTTTCTCGAGCGGAACCAATATTTTGAGCACCTTCTCCGCCTTTATTCCTTTTGCCACGAGCAAGAAGAAATCGGTCCGGAGTTCGTAATCCCTTGATAACAGATCCAACGCATTCCCTATGCCTTCCCGCGCCAATTGTTCGCCTATAACGACAATACGAAGATGAGAAGCGTATATTTTCCTTGGACTGGTGATCGTCATCTTGCGGATCGCTTCGAAAATCGTAATCCCGGTTGTCTGATACATGACCACGGGCGCATAGTTGCCGGCTCCTCCTTTCTGAGAGGCAACTTCTGCAGGCTGCACCACTTGAACGGTGACTTGATACTTGTCATCGACTTTATCAATCCCAAGCGCAACGGATATGGCTAATTCGTTCAACTCTCTGCGGTCCCAGCAGCCCGTCAGCGGCCATAATAATGCGACGGTCATAACGAGTAAAATGCATCTGTTCGCACGGATGGTCATGGTCTCTTCGTGCTCCTCGAATGCCGCTGGCGGAACGGATTAAGCTTGCCGAACATGCTGGGCCTCGACTTCATGCTCCGCTGCGACACCCGCAATATAACGTCTTTCTGATCGCTGAAATTGAACGGACCGACCGGCGACATATAGGGCACGCCAAATGAACGCAGACTGCTTAAATGAAGCAGAATCACATTGATTCCAATAAAGATGCCGAACATGCCGAATGCCGCCGCAAGTCCCATAAAGAAAAACCGGCTAATCCGTACGGCAATCGACATATCGAATTCGGGAATTACATAACTGGCGATTGCGGTAATGGATACGACAATGATCATGCTTGCCGATATGATACCAGCTTCCACGGCGGCCTGCCCGATAACGAGCGTCCCTACGATGGAGACGGCTTGTCCGACCGCCCTCGGCATACGAACGCCGGCTTCGCGCAATATTTCATAGGTTGCTTCCATGATCATCGCTTCGACAAAAGCAGGAAACGGTACCCCTTCCCTTTGCGCGGATAAGCTCATGAGAAGCTGAGTTGGAATCATCTCCTGATGATAGGTTGTAATGGCGATGTATAGAGCAGGAACTAGCGTCGCAATGAACAGCCCGAAATACCGAAGCCCGCGAATCAACGTACTGATATCCGCCCGATGATAATAATCTTCAGCCGCTTGAAAGAATTGGACGAATAGAGCCGGCACGATCAGCACATGCGGAGTGCCATCGATTAAGATCGCGACCCGGCCCTCAAGCAGAGCGGCAGCAACCGAATCGGGTCTCTCTGTGTTCTGTATGGTAGGAAAAATGGTGTATGCCTCATCCTGAATAAACTCCTCGATATAACTGCTCTCCAATATCGCATCTGTATCGATCGTTCCCAGCCTTCTGGCTACTTCCTCATATACGCTCTCGTCGGCGATTCCTTGGATGTACATGACGGAAACGTTCGTGTGGGTTACTCTGCCTACCGTATGGTTTTTGAGCACGAGGCCAGGGTACTTTACAATTTTGCGGACCATAGCCGCATTCACGTGAATATTTTCGGTAAAAGCCTCTTTCGGACCGCGGATGACGGTTTGATTGGTTGGTTCTGTAATCGCTCTTTGTTCCCATCCTGCCATCGAGATCGACAATCCTTGGGCGAAGCCGTCCAACATGACGGCGACATTGCCGCTCATCAGCGATTGCAATCCCGATTCCAGACTGCCGAACTTATGGATATCCCCGACCGTTAGAACAGACTCCAGCAACAGATCCAGAAGATCCGGCGCTTCCCCGCCGTCTTCTTCCCTCAAGACTGGACGATTCATGAGTGGTTCCAAAATAGAGGAATAGATTAATTTCTCGTCACATAACCCGTCGAAATAGAAGAGAACCGCCTTAATGGACCTGTCCTCTAACCAGATTCTCGTCTTCCGGACAATGAGGTCCTCGCTCCAAAATGTAAGCTGCTTCATGCGTTCAATGTGTGTCTCCAGGCTAGCTGACATTTTAGAGGATATATCCGTCAAGGCTCGTCCCTCCAATTTTCACAGATGGTATGGACCCCATTATTGACGTAGCAGTTGCGTTTTAAACGCCTTAGGTCTGACCTAGCCTTCTCCAAGTGTATGCACACAAGGAATAAATCCAAGGATCTCAGGTAAAGCTTACAACAGGAAATTTACGGAAGGCTAATCAACCGAGGAATCGTTCGTTCTAGACGTGAAAGTATACTTGCGAACAAGGGGACTGGATCAGCAATGCCTAATTATGTTCCGTACATCATTCTATCCCTGTTATCCGTCCTCACCTTTCTCTATGTCATGCTTCATGCCCGAAATTATGGAACGGTTGTGTTGTTCCTCACCTTCGTCGGTATGATCTACCTGTTTGAGTTTATCGTGCTGGTGCTGCTGGACTGTTACGTTTACTATCCTGGATTCGTTAAAGACCCGTACTTGGACAGCATGATTGGAGCCTTTCAATCCAACTTCCTTGCCGTTCCTGTCGCCGGCATCGTCATCGTCACATTCCGCCTTCGCTACCGATGGGGCGTCTTGTTCTCGCTGTTTTTTTCCGGTATCGAATGGCTGTTCTTAAAGCTGGGAGTCTATGAGCACTATTGGTGGCGGACCCCGTATACGACCGTTTCTTTATTGTTCTTTTTCTGGCTCGTCCGTTATTGGTCTAACAAAATTGCACAAGGCAGCCGCCTGCTTCGATATATATCATTGCTCTTTTTCTCACTGAGCGTATTGGATACCCTGATATTTTTTCTGATGCTGTTTGGATTTCGACGTTTTCATTTAGGCATCTATTCGAATCCGGTCAAAGACGACGTGTTCCTAACGTTTATATTTGTTGTCATCAATGCTTTGATCCTTGCAACGGTCGTCTATCGAACAGCCGCTATCCGCTGGATTATCGCCGCGCTGGCCGTTATGTTCGCGCTCCATATTACGTTAGTCCGTACAGGAGTCATACAGCTCTATATTTCTCCTTGGATCTATTACTCGATCTACATCCCTTGCTGCCTGCTGATTGCATGGCTGCTCGTCGTGACGAAGCATTCCTTAGCCGCCATGCGTATGCACCATCACCGGATAGAGTAACGTGGACGCAGTCTATCCTTCTACGCAAAAAGGGTTCCGCACGAGCAATTACGCTTCGTGCAGAACCTGCAATGGTGATGCTATATAACGGCTCTATTCAGAACTGGTTAAACGCCTGCTGCAATGATCCGGTATAACGCCTGCGTACCGTCGTTCTCTCCGCCCTGATCCACGAGTTGCTCGTAGAGCGACTGAGCGAGCGTTAGGCCGGGCAGCGCAAGACCTAGCTCAGCCGCCGAATCGAGCGCGATCCGAATATCCTTCACGAAATGCTTCACATAAAATCCGGGCGCATAATCGCCTGCGATAACGCGAGGCGCCAGATTTGTCAGCGACCAGCTTGCGGCCGCGCCGGAGCCGATGCTCCGAAGCACCGTCGTCTGATCGAGCCCTGCCGCCTTCGCATATGCGAGAGCCTCACTGACGCCAATCATATTGGATGCAATCGTAATTTGATTGCACATCTTCGTGAACTGGCCCGCTCCGGCTGGTCCTTGGTGGACGACGTTCGTTCCCATCCGCTCGAGCAGCGGCTTCACTGCTTCGAATGCTTCTGGTTCCCCTCCGACCATGATCGACAGCCGCGCTTCTCTTGCGCCTACGTCGCCGCCCGATACGGGAGCGTCCAGCACATGCAAGCCTTTGTTCGCTGCTTCAGCCGCAATCCGCTTCGCAAGCGATGGGCTCGATGTCGTCATATCGAGGAAGTATGCACCTGGCTGCGCATGCTTCAGCAGCCCTTCCTCTCCGAAGTAGATTTGCTCCACGTCGCTCGGGTACCCGAGCATCGTAATAATGAGTCCCGCTTGCTCCGCAATCTGCCGCGGCGTGTCGCGCCAGACTGCCCCTTGTGCAAGCAATCCGTCCGCTCTTGCTTTCGTGCGGTTGTAGACAAGCACTTTAAAGCCATGCCGGAGCAGATGCCCTGCCATACTCGCTCCCATAATGCCCGTTCCGATAAATCCAATAACCGTCTCGCTGCCAATCGTCCGTTGTTGTGCCGTCATCTTGCTCCCGCCTTCCTACGTAATGCTGGCCTATGTAACCTTACCGATTAGACGTTAGTATTCGTCTGCACCTATGTATATATTACTCCCACTGCGTCCAGGATGTCCAATTCATTCTATCCCCGCCTGTATAGTCGGAATATAAGAAGCTTAGTTCTATTTCCCGAATATATGGCCGCCGATCGTTGCCGTTATGGTCAACGACTTGAACCAATCCGATGGTGAGCTCACACTATTGAAGTAGAGCCCGCCCTTCGAAGGGTCGCTTCCCTTCGCCGCTTGAATGGCAGCCTTGAATGCCGTCTCATTCGGCTGCTGCCAATATTGACCGCCGCTCACGGTCGTGAAGGCCCCTTCAGCGAATAGGACGTCCTCAATCGTATTCGGGAAATCCGCCGATTGAACCCGGTTCAAGACGACAGCCGCTACCGCGACTTGTCCGTCGAACGATTCACCCTTCGACTCCGCATATACGATACGTGCGAGCTTGGACAGATCCGTCCGGCTGACCGTTACTTTCTTAAGCGCATGCATCGTCGTCTGTCCGGCGACACCGTTCTGTACAATGCCTGCACCTTGCTGGAACCGTCTGACCGCGCTCTCCGTCTGCTTGCCGAACTTGCCGTCCGCCTCCGCGCTTAAGTAACCGAGCATCCGCAGCCGCTGCTGCAATTCGACAACGTTATCGCCATTGCTGCCGACCTGCATGGTCACGAAGCTCGTCGCAGCGCTAGCCTGCTGCTGCTGCGGAGCTAAACTTATAGATAATACCGCCAATCCGATTAACACCCATCCATACCAACGTTTGAACACTTGCATAATCCCTCCAATGTTAACTGATGCAATGAATCAGGCCAGATGTGGAAACACAACAATTGGAAAAGGTGCACGCCACCCATTGTAGCATTAAACAAATGGGCGACTGCGGTTTACTAGAAAATTCTAATATATCGACAGAGTGCGAATCAGCGGATATTCCAGTTTTATATCGGGCAAAAATAATTGCATGCAGGAAACATTCATGCTCGTAAGGAGGTTGGAACGTTCATGGGGCTTTGGCTCGGAATCGGATTGCTCGCGGGAGGACTCCTCATCATTAACGCAGCGTTTGCTTACCAAGCTGTACATGTCGATAAGGCGTTAAGCGCAACGGCTCTATACCATCTGAAGGTGCTTCCCTTCTTCTATGCCGCCAATCTCATGGTGGGCAGCGGAATCCGCGCCGCGAACAAGGCAGCAGGAAACTTAACGTACTCGCTCAGTCTGGCCAAAGGAATCGAGCTCGCGCTCTGCGTCCTGATCGGCTGGTGGTTCATGCGTGAAGCGCCGACATGGCGCACAGCCGCTGGACTTGCGATCGTTCTGATCGGATTTGTCGTCATGAAGTGGAAGCCTGCCGGATAACCGGGCTTCCCTAGCGGACGCGTTTGCCCATACGATCGGCCCCTGTGACCAAACCGAACAACAGCAGACACATCAGCCATACGATCGGTTCAAGCGCGATAAGGTACCACGGCCACGGACCAAGCCAATCGAGCAGCGAGCCTCCCGCAGGCTTGCGGGCCAGAAACATATAGTTCGTACCTGCATAATAATTGACGATTCCGCCTGGAATCGCGGCAATGTGCAGTGCCAATACGGCAACCGGAAGAAACCGCAGCGCCGGCCTCATTCGCTCGACAGCCGTCATGTAGACCGAAGCCGCAAGGATGCCGATATGCCCAAGAAAGAAGTGGAAGTAACGGAACGCCGGAAAGGTCACGTCCAAGTCCGGCGTTAACAACGCCTGCAGCGCGCCGAGCGTGCCTAAGTAGAACAGGATCTGATACAAGAGCCGGCTGCGAGTCAGCAGCATCACTACCGATAGCCATAATGACATTGTGCATAGCTCAAAAGGCAGCGTCCATACACTCCATTCGTGATGTATCATATAGGTGAAATAAAGCCCTGCTTCGAGCAGCGCCATAAGCAGTGCAATCGAAACAGCCGTCCATCGGCTGCGGTTTCCCTCACGCAATGGCTTGCGAAACACGATTAATGCGATACACACGGCCGCACATCCAATCAGAGCAGCCCAATGTTCGGCAGAATATGGAACGAAACGCATGGCGCACGCCTCTTTCTTCGTTAAGTTTGGTCTCATTGTAGAACGGTTGCAACCGCGCCGATAGGACCATTTTACGCTAGTACCGATGATAGCAAGACAAGCACCCCCGCAACGTACCAGAGCAGCTCGGGCACATTCGGGGGTGTTGGTTCGTTCATTTATACGTTAACGGCAGTTTCATCCGTCTTGCCGGACGGCTGCCTTGGCAGCATCATCTCAACCTCATACGTGCGGCCGTCATCGGAGAGCTTGATGTACGTTCCTTCCGAATCGCGCTCTATGATGCCGGATTCGCGGTGCGGCGTGAGTTCGCCCGACTCGTCGATATCCAGCGGAAGCGACGGCTCGGACAGCGTATCCACCATCCTTACTTTCACCTTGTACACCGATTTGCCGTAACGGTAATTCACTTCGAAGCCCGGCCAATCCTTCGGAATGGCAGGCTTGAAATAAAGCTTATCCGCCCTTCGCTGCAAGCCGATGATCCATTCGATGCCGGCTTGATACATCCAGCCCGATGCGCCTGTATACCACGTCCACCCCGCACGCCCTTTGACCGGATCGCGGGTATAGACATCGGCCGCCATCACGTATGGCTCCCCGGCGTACTTCCGGACGTCGCTCTCGCTGCGGGCATGCGTAACCGGATTAAGCAGATGAAACAGATCGACCGCCTTGTCTCCGTTGCCGAGGCCGCACCAAGCGACGATACTCCAGATTACGCCATGCGTATATTGGGCCCCATTCTCGCGAATGCCCGGCGGATAGCCTTGGATATAGCCGGGATTCGGATCGGTCCGGTCGAACGGCGGCGTCAGAAGCCGGGCAACCATAATGTCCCGGTCGACAAGCTCGCGGTCGAACGACATCATCGCCTGCTGCGCCCGTTCGCGCGGCGCCGCTCCCGAGATGACCGACCACGACTGCGCGATGGCGTCGATCCGGCATTCTTCATTCCGCGTCGAACCGAGCCAATGTCCCTCGTCCGCCCGTGCCCGCCGGTACCACTGCCCGTCCCATGCGCTGGTGTTGACCGCGGAGGCGATAGCCTCCCGCCGGTCCCGATACGCCTTGGCACGCTCCGCGTCGCCTTTCATTTCGCATACATCCGCGAACTTGCGGAGCACCTCGCACAGAAACCAGCCGAGCCAGACGCTTTCGCCCTTCCCCAGATCGCCGACCGAATTCATGCCGTCGTTCCAGTCGCCGATCCCCATGAGCGGCATGCCGTTCTCGCCGAAACGGGAAGCCCGTTCGATTGCACGGATGCAGTGCTCATAGACCGTGCCGGTCTGATCGGACAGCACGGTCGGCTCATACCGCTCGTGTTCCTCGAACGTAAGCGGCTCGCTTCGGATGAACGGCGCGATCTCGTCCAGCACCGTTGCGTCGGCCGTCTGCGTAATATAGCGTGCCGTTGCATAAGGCAGCCACAGCAGATCGTCCGAATATTTGGTCCGGATGCCGCGGTGCGTTTCTTCATGCCACCAGTGCTGCACATCGCCTTCCTCATATTGATGCGCGGCATGCAGAATGATCTGGGACCGCGTCATATCCGGTCTTGCATGCAGCATCGCAAGCGAATCCTGCAGCTGATCGCGGTAACCGAATGCTCCTCCCGCTTGATAGAACGCCGTTCTTGCCCACATCCGGCAAGCGAGCGCTTGATACAGCAGCCAGCCGTTGATCAGATAGTCCATCTCCCGGTTCGGAGTATGGATCGTCGTCTGCATCGTCATCTCTTCCCAGAAGCGCACTGCTTCCTCGTAGGCGGCAGCACACGCTGCGCTGTTATTGTATTTGCGTGCTAAAGCAAGCGCTGCCTCCTTGGAATACTCGGCGCCGACCAGCACGTAAACCGTTCTGGATGCGCCCGGTTCCACCGTGAGCTTCAGCTGCACGGCGCCGCACGCATCATGCTGAGGGCCGGACGTGTTCGACAGCCTTGCATATTCCAGCGCTTCCGGCGATTGCGCCGTGCCTCCGCGTCCGAGCCATTCCGTCCGATTCGTTGTATAAGAGATGCGTTCCCGCAGCGAGGCTGCGGAATCGGCGGATGCAACGGATGAGCCGTCTGCATCGTGTATGGCGAGAAAGGCCCAATCGTCGCGAAACGTTTCCTGATAACCGTTGCGCGTCAGCATGACGCTATGTTCATCGTCCCATTCCGAGACGATATGCGAAGCGCTGATCTGGCGTTTCACGCCTAGCACCCAGTCACAGACGTAGTAGACGGATAGCTCTTTGGTCTCATCGCTCGTATTGTCCAGCTTCAGCTCGATGATTTTGACCGAATCAGATTTCGGCACGTACATCGTCATCTGCTGGCGCAAGCCGCTGTCTGCCCGGCGGAACCGGGTGTATCCTCGGCCGTGAGCAACCGTGCACGGTGAATCCGCGGAACACGGCATCGGAGCAGGCGAGCTGTATCGTCCCGTCCGGTCGTCTCGGATATAGCAAGCTTCGCCAGGCGGATCAAGCACCGGGTCGTTCGACCATGGCGTCAGCTTGAACTCGCGGCTGTTGCGCCACCACGTATAGCCCGTTCCAAGCTCCGTGACGAGGAAGCCAAATTTGTCATTGGCCATGACGTTGCTCCAAGGAGCCGTCAGAAACTTGCCTCCGCGCAGCGCGATCCGGTATTCCCGTCCATCCTGCGTGAATCCGCCCCAGCCGTTGAACAGCGCCAGTTCGGACGATGCGTCCGTTTCGTCCCTTTCCGGTACAGCTGCGGACGAGGCGGCCAGCGACGCAATCCGCTCCAGTCGCTCGTGCAATTGGAGCGCTGCTCGCATCGGCGCCTTTAGCTGCACCTTCAGGCTCGGTCCGTCCGCATGCAGCACATAACGTGCGACGGCGAAGAGCAGCGTCCGTTCTTCAGCCGACATTTGGTTCGCCGCTACCGGATACACGCCGCCCGGACGAACGGCATGCTTGTCGACATTGTGTTCGATGGCGCTGCGGAGGCCGTCCGTTACATCCTGCTGATAGCCCCCCGCCGATTCGTTGACGATAACCAGATCGAACGGGATGCCTTTGCGGCACAAATAGCCGTGTCCGCTCATCAATCGGATCGCGAAAGGCAACTGCGACCGGTCCTCCATCGTGACGAGCACGATCGGCAGATCGCCGGATATGCCCATCGACCATAACCCGGACTGTCCTTTCACGTTCGCGGCGATGCTGTCGGCGCGCTCCGCCCGGAGCGGCGAGGCATACAACACGCGTCCTGCAAGCGTATGAATGAGAGAAGCCTCTTGCGCCGTCATCCGCTGATGCCGCAGATCGATCCGGCTGTGCGTCCAGGCAAGCTGGAAGGTCCGGTCGATCTGCGCCTCGCCGCACAGCGCACGGGATATCGCAATCGCTTCATCCCGCGATTCAGCAGTGCCCGTGACCGCATACAGCTTCACTTGCTCGCCAGGTCCGATCGACACTCGCCGGCGAATGGCGAATATCGGATCAAGGACAGCGCCGACCGTACCCGACAATTTGCTTGCTATGCTTTGCGGATGCTGCAGCGTATGGCCGCGGCCGATGAAGCAAGCCCGGTCCGTCTCATATTCGATCGGGCCAAGCGACTCGCATCCCGCCGACAGCGACTGCACCGCCCAGCGCGGCTTCTCATGGCCGTCTCTCGGTCTTCTGACCGCAAGCAGACATTCATCCGCTGCGTCATATTCCGTCTGCACGAACAGCTTGCTGAATGCCGGGTGCGCGTCGTCCGCCGAAGGAGGGGCCAGAACGACTTCCGTATACGTCGTTACCTCGAATATGCGGATCTCCTGGCTCTCGTTCGTCAGCGTCAGCCGGCGAACTTCCGCATTCAGCTCTGGCGACACGCATATATTCAGCTCGGTGCCAACCTGGCCGTCCTTGCGCAGAAAGCTTGCCTGATGCAGCGCGAACTGCGTTCTCATTTCCTCCGACCGCACGCGGCAAGGCTCATATGCTGGCGACCAGACCGCGTCTGCGGTAACATCGCGGATATACATGCCGATGCTTGGCGGATCGACAACCGGGTCCTCGCGCCATCTGGAGACGGCAATGCCGCCGTGACGCGTAAACCCGCCGCCGCTCGCTGTCACAACGGAAGAGAACGAGCCGTTGGACAGCACGCACACTTCCGGCAGCGCCGTAACGGGATCGGTGTACTCGCGCAGCGGCGCCGTTCTCTCCTGCTCTTGTACGGATTCCGTCCTCGAAGAGTACGATTTCACCGAATCGGAAATGATCGCTGGCTTGTCCGGCATCCGCTCCTGCAGCAGCAGCTCGACGGCTTGAATACGTTTATCCGCATGGAAGCGGTCGACCATCGTCCTCGGCAGCAGCTCGTTGGCCAGCGTCAGCAAGCTCATCCCTTGATGATGAACCATGAAGCTGCGGATGACGACGCTTCGCTGCCCGTCGGGCAGCCGCTTGCTCGTGCAATCGATCGCTTCGTAATAACCGTGTTCTCCGCGCGCGCCCATTTGTTCCATTCGGCGCAGCGCATCAAGCGCTTCACGCTTCGCATACGGCAGCGCCATTATCGTCGCATACGGCGCAAGCACGAGATCTTCCTCGAGCCCGCGCTGGAATCCAAGTCCCGGCACCCCGAAGGCGCGATACTGGTAATTCATTTGATAATCGAAGGCGTAATAGCCTGATTCGGAAATGCCGAACGGCACATTCCGCATAGCGGCATACTCGATCTGGCGTCTTACCATGCCGCGGTACGTCCGGTCCCAGACGGAGTTCCGGTACGTCTTCATCAGCAGCGCCGGCATTAAATATTCGAACATCGTGCCCGACCAAGAGAGCAGCGTCGCATCTTTGCCCGATCTTGTCATCGCGCGACCGAGCTTGAACCAATGCGCTGCCGGAGCCTGTCCGAACGCAATGGCCAGCAGGCTGGATTGACGGGCTTCGGATGCGAGCAAATCGTACAATATCGTCTCTTTGCGGTCCGCCGAGGCATGGTAACCAAGCGCGAACAGCTGGGAGGCATCATCGTACAGCGGCCGGAAATCGGTCTCGTCGATCAGCTTCTCGAGCCGGGAGATCAGACGTTTCGCTTGTTCCCGGATGCGGCCGGTTTTGGACTGCATCGCTGCGACTCCGGTACCTGCACCTGTTCCGAATGCATACTCCGCAATCCCTTCCTTCACCGTGACGAGATAGCCGACAAAGTTGCCGGAATCGACGGTGGACACATAAAGCGGCGGCAGCGGACGTAGTGTCGTCGTCTCATACCAGTTGTACAAATGGCCGTTCCACTTCTCCATCCTCTCGATCGTGTCCGTCGTCCGCTCGATTCGCATCAACAAGTCGAGCGTATCGATAAAGCCGAAGTCACGGGCCGCGAGCGTGCAGGCAAGCTGCAAGCCAATATTCGTCGGCGACGTCCGTCTTGCCGGTCCGACTGGCGGGTCCATCTGCACATTGTCCGGCGCAAGCCAATGGTCGGACTCCACCGTATAACGGTCGAAGTACGACCATATGTCTCTCGCAAGTTCGGTCAACTTCTCCCGCTCCTCTGCCGTAATCGTCTCCGGACGAACGGCAGGAGGCTTGCTCAGCCAGCGGGCGACGACAGGCGCAAGCAGCCATACAGCTGCAATTATGGCTCCTGTCCATCGGGTCGGCACATGGTTCGACAGTATCGATACTGCACCGAATGCAAGCGTCAGCACAAGTCCAGAACTAAGCCCGTAAATGACTGGAGATTGCTTGTGCTTGCTGCGGCGTTCAACCTCGGCCGAGCTTGTCCACTCGAGCATCTTGCGTTTCGTGCCGAACATTCGGTAGAGCGTGCGGCAGACCGCGTCCAACATGACAACCGTTTGATACGGCAGCGCAACAAGCGTTACGAGCGATTGTCCGAATGCTGCCGCGACCGCGGCCGGCTTCCGGACCAGCCTCACAGGCTGCAGCACCGATCGGATGAGCGGCATGAAGACGGTAAGCAGCGCGATAGTCGTCAAGACTGCCCATGGCCAAGGCGGCAGGAGCGGCGCTATAAGCAGCGTCAGCAGCAGCGCAGGCTGCAGCAGACTCCGCCGCATATTATCGAGGATCTGCCAGCGCGTAAGCGCGGACAGGTCGACCTTTTGCAGCTTGCCGGTCCGGTTGCACACCTTCGGCTTCAGCCAGCACAGAAGTTGCCAATCCCCTCGCACCCACCGGTGAAGCCGCTGCTGATAAGCGCCGAATTTCGCCGGATGGCCGTCGATCAGCTCGATATCCGAAAGCAAGCCGCCGCGCAAGAATCCGCCTTCAAGCAGATCATGGCTAAGCACCGTATTTTCCGGAATTCGTTCGCTTAGAACGGCGGCGAAGCTGTCGATGTCGATAATGCCTTTGCCCGTAAAAATACCTTGTCCGAACGTATCCTGATACGGATCCGACATCGCGAACGCATACGGATCGATGCCCGGCTCGCCAGACCAAAGCCTTGCTAGACGGGAATGCGATACCGATTCGTAGCTGACGCCTATTCTCGGCTGCAGAACGCCATAGCCCTCGATCACTCTCGAGCGCTGCTCGTTCAGCCTTGGCCGGTTGTACGGCAGATGCATCGTGCCGACCATCCTCTGTGCCGCTCCAAGCGGCAGCTGCGTATCGGCATCGAGCGTAATTAAATACTGGACGTCTCTTAATTCTTGCGGCAGCGATGTGCTCTCCAAGTAACTCGTTCCGGAATCGCCCCGCAGCAGCGCGACGAATTCGACCAGCTTGCCGCGCTTGCGCTCCCAGCCGATCCATGCTTTCTCCGACTCGTTCCACTGCCGGCGCCGCTGGAACAGATGGAACGTCTGTCCTCCGTCCTCTCGCGGATACTGCTCATTCATACGGGCGATTCTCTCGCGAGCTGCTTTCAGCAGCTTCTCATCGGTGCTCAGTCTCTCGGATTGCGCATCCGTATAATCGCCGAGAAGGGCGAAATAGAGCTGCTTGTCCCGGTTAGCCAAATAATGCAGTTCCAGCCGGTCCGCGAGCTCTTCGACTTCCTCATTCTTCGACCAAATTATCGGCATGACGACCATCGCCTTCGCGTCATCCGGCATGCCAGCGGCATAGTCGTAACGGAGAAGCGGACGCGAGCGGACCAGGTTGCCGACCGTCGATTGACCGGCCATTACCGTCCATTCCGCCGCTGGCATCAGCAGCAGCACGGCAGCGACAATCCACATCCAAGGCGCCAGCGCGGCTCCGCCACCGGTCCATAAGGCAAAAATAACGGCAAACGCAGCGAATGCGAAGCCGATCATCGACATATAGGCCGTTCCGCGTCGGCGTTTTACAATTGATGCGCGGTTCGCCCGCGGCTCGCTGCATGAACGCAGCGACAGATGAAGCCGTTCAACTCCGGCGGAGTCAAGCAAATAATAAGCGGCAAAATGATCCCGTGGAGGCAGAGATTGGTTAGGCGAAGAAGCACTATGTCCCCACTGTTGAGCAGATTCATTAGTGCGGGCACTTGCTCTGACGGTCTGCTCAACATTGCTATGTTGATCTGCATCTGCATCATCTGTTCCCGTTAGACCTGCGCCTGCTGCAAGCTCGACCGCCTTGGATGCGATCAAATTTTGCGGCACGCCGAACCGCTCTGCCAGCTGCTCTACTCGATGGCGGAGTGTATGGCGGCTCGTCTCATCCATACGGGAATAGGTGCCTGCCGCTTCGCTGGATAGCGTTCGTTCCACGACGCTGATCCGCTCGAACGTCGCCTGCCACTGCCCCCGGGATAACGTGCGGAGGCTCCCGATCAAATGGCCGCATTCCACTTCATGGGTGGCCTGCAGTTGATGCTCATAGGTCACGATCCGGCTCAAATTGTCGGCGTCCGCATCTAATTTGCAGATCAGCCATTCGCGGACAGATCCTGCATCATCGGCCCACTCATTCAAATGGCTGACCAAATGAACAAGGACGGCACCGGACAGCGGCAGCTGTTCACCGTGCCGTTCCAGCGCCTCCTTCATATCGGCTGCGCACAGCTTCCCGTCGCTAGGCCCGATAGACTTCATCATCCGCTCTACGCGAACGCAAGCCTCATGCCGCTCCCGAACCTCCCTCATTAATGCCGCCAGTCGTTCGATTGCAGCCATACGCATTAAGATCGGTAGCGACCACGCTTCTGCGAGAGTCAGAACCGAAATTTCCTGATAGGCGTTCACGAATGCCGTCAGCGTGTCGTATTCGAGACGCCCGTTCGTCGCCTCGTAGTAGGCGCTGCCCAGCGCCATGACACGCGGCTTTGAACCGTTCTTCAGCCATGTCAGCTTCCGCAAGATGCCGTGCTTCAGCTCCCGTTCTACGACAAGCGCTTCCTTCTCGATAAAATCCGCATGATCCAGCAGCCATTGTTCAGCAGGCTGCGTGCATGCGCCTCCTTCTTCTTTCAACACTGCGGCGAATTGCCGCAAGCTTTCCATATCGCGATGCCATTCCCGCAGCGGGTTATATTGAGCCTGCTTCGAGTTGACCGGTTGATGAATCAGTGCCAGTTCATGCGCCTTCTGCTCCAGTTGCTCGGCGTTTAGTACCATGGGTCCCCCTTGCTTGAAGTCCGTCTTTCTTGAACTCTCGCCTTATCGACAAGGCTGCGCAAATAAATTCCGATGCAAGCTACCTTCGCAGTCTGCCTGCAGTTGACTTAAGTAAATATTCCCAAGACGACTGGTTTTTATGACCCTAGCAAGAAAATATCCGCGCACAAATAAAAAACGGACCCATGTGGAGTCCGTTTATAAGGAGACGCTGATGCATCACTTTTCGTGTCACACCAGACTGGTTGCCTCTCTCCGACGTGCTGCTGCAAAAAAGACGAGCCGAGATGCCGCAGCACCCCGACTCGCCTTCTTCTCCCTTGCTAATTCTTACTTATAGCAGCTTCCACAAAGCGCCTGTCGCCGCAGGCTCCCAGCCTGTCAGCGACGTGTGCGACTGAAGACATTGATACGATTTGCCGTTATACGTAACGATATCGCCGACTTTATACGCGTGGTTAGCGACCCATGCATTGGACGGTGTACCGGTGCCCGAAGCCGTTGTCGTTGCCGACACCGAAGAGCTTGCCGCCGATACGTTGCCCGCCGCATCCTTCGCTTTTACCGTGAAATTATACGTCGTGCCAGCCGTTAAACCCGACACCGTCGCGCTGAGTCCGGTAACCGATGCAGCCAGCGTCGTGCCGTTATATACGTCATATCCGGCTACGCTTCCCGAGTTGTCGGTCGAACCGCTCCAAGCGAGCGTTACACTCGTCTGTGTTACGCCCGTCACCGTTACACCAGTTGGTGCAGTCGGTGCCGTTGTATCGGCTCCGCCGCCCGTTCCACCACCTGTACCGCCGGATGTGCAACCGCCGATCTTTTTCCACACGCCATAGTCGCCGCTCAGGTCTGGCTGGTCGCCTTGCGTCCACCATTTGGCCTCGTACACGATACCGTTATAAACAACCCGCTGACCGCCCGTGTAGACGTTTGCCGCCGCCCATGCCGGATCGCTGCAGCCTGTCGTGCCGCCGCCGTCTCCACCGCCTGATACTGCCGTCTTCACGGTGAGCGGAGCGCTTGCCGCCGATTGATTGCCTGCCGCATCCTTCGCTTTCACCGTAAACGTATAGCTCGTGTTCGCCGTCAAGTTGCCAACCGTGGCGCTGGCGCCTGCTGACGACGCAACCAGCGTTGACCCGCTGTACACATCATAGCCCGTTACGCCGACATTGTCGGTCGAAGCGCCCCATGCCAGCGTCACGCTGGTCGAACCGACGTTCGTAGCCGATGGAGTTCCCGGCACGCTTGGAGCCGCCGTATCGACTGGAGGCGTGATGCCGCCGCCGTTCAATCCATTAGCGAGCACATCGAGCAGTTTCGTGCCGGTGCACGAATAATTCGGGCTGACTCGGCAGTCCGAAGACAGCTCCCAGAACATGCCGCCGCCAAGGCCAAGCGATTTAATATAATTGATTTTATAACCGAATGATTGCTCGTCGTCATAGCTGATGAACGTTCCGGTAGACGCTTGATACAAGTAAGGCACCTTAGCCGTATCATTCCAATACCGGACGAAGCCGTTTTTGTTCACATATTTTGCTGCAAGATCGCCGTAATCAAGCGAACCCGGCTCCCATGTGCCGGTCGATACGCCGGTACAGCTTTGATACTGGCCATCGCCGCTCGGCCCCGGCGCGCAGCCTTTCCAGCCGCGTCCGTAGAACGGAAGTCCGAGCACCAGCTTGCTCGCCGGAACGCCCGAGCCCAGCATCGTCTGAACCGAACTTGCAGCGTTGAAAGTCGACGCATCCGGAATGCCAGCCGCAACCGCCGCCGGATCGCTGTACAATGGTGCGTTATGGGCGCTCTTCGTGCTCCAGCCGCCGTTGTAGTCATACGACATAATGTTGATCCAATCCACAGTCTTCGCAATTTCGCTCAGTTCCGTGTTCGATGCATACGCCTGCGAGGCGCCTGCCGCGATCGTCAACGAATAGCTCTTGCCGTCTGCAGCTCCAGCCGCATCCAGCTCTTTACGAATTTCTTTCAACAGAAGCGTATAATTCTGCTTATCTGCCGGACGCACGCTATTGCCGGCCAAGCCGCCGCCAACCGGATATTCCCAGTCGAGATCGACGCCGTCCATACCGTAATGGCGAATGAATGCAACCGACGATTTAGCGAATGTCTGGCGGGTTGTTGCGCTCGCCGCGACGTCCGAGAACCGGTTGGACCACGTCCATCCTCCGATAGAGATGATCGTCTTGAGATGCGGATATTTTTGTTTCAGCTTAATGAGCTGGTTCAGGTTGCCTCTCAGCGGCTGATCCCACGTATCTCCCGTATAAGATTTCTGTGCGTCGATCCACGGATCGCCCAGTACGACTGTGCCGTTCGGAACATTAATGTTGCCGACCTCGTCCTGACAAGACCAAGTAACAGGATTCGGACCGGTCGGATCCGGATTGCCGTGGATGCCGTTCCAGCAAATGTCCGCGAACGCGTAATTGATATGCGTCAGCTTCGAGCCGTCGATATCCGCAACATTGGACGTGCGCGCATACGCTGCCCATGCCGGATAATAGCCGACAATTTTGTAGGATGCGGCAGCTGCTTCCGTCTTAGCCGCAGGAGCTGCGACCGTTCCGCCGACCGCCGCCAGCAACAACGCTAACATAATCAATAGAGAGCGATGCGAGGTAAAGAATACGTTTTTCTTCATTTTCAATCTCCTCTCATATTCGTAATCGAAACCGGCAGCTAGACAATATCCCTCCAATAGAACAAAGCGAATTAAAATTTACTTCGTCTTTACACCTCCTATTTTGAAGGGAGGGCTGAGAGATTGAGAAGGGATACTTTTCCTCTGAACGGGGGCAAAATAATAGGCAGTCCCGGATCGGGCGACCGCATTTAGGCCATAAGAAGGACAAAAAAAGCAAGGCGCCGACAGGCGCCTTGCTTAGTTCATCTTCGATGAAATTAGTCGCGAATCTAAAGCACTAGACGAATGATGGGGTGAACGGACTTATCCTTTCTTAAGCGGGATATCCAAATAGGTACGGTACCTGTCCGGTTCAACCTCTTGGTATACCCTCAAGAAATCGACTTCGAATGCCGGATAAGGCGCCAACGCTTCTTCCGTTCGCTGATACATGTCTTCCAATTGCTCGCGGTTCATCCCCCAGCGGGTCTGGCCCAGCGTTAAATGCGCATGATACAAATCCATCTCGTAATAGTGCTTGATGAGCTGGTCCGATGGACCAATTGCCTTTACCATTTTCCGGTGCAAATCTTTGATCTGAGGGGAGTCGACGTTCAAGAACAATACGTCTTCCCCGAACCAGGCCGGGTTGTGGAGCGCGACTCGGAATGAGGGGAAATTCTTGCATACCGCCTTCACTTCATTGAGCCAATTGTTATTGTCCGGTGTCAGCCCGCCCTGCGACTTGACCGTTATATGAGGTTCGACAACATCAGGAAGCAGATTATGCGCCCACTGCCGTTGGAAAGCCGCAATTCGCTTTAGGCTGTCTTCCGGCGGTACAATTCCGACAAAAAATTGCATCTTTTGACCCCCTCGAATTCGGATGTCTAATCGCCATCTATAGATTCATTCAACGTTGGATTATGATGTAATAACCATTCGAAGCGCACAAACCGTATTCATTGTGATCCGTCACTACATTAATCATCATATCATTTTGGAGTAAAATCAGCACGTTGTTGTCATGACCGCAGCCTCGACAGCCTTCACAGAAGTTGGCGCCGTTGCGCCCGCCTCCCCGCAGCTATACCCTGTCTCTCTCAATATACATGATCTATCATTTGGTATCTATTAACATAATCTTAACTCCTGCCGTACATTCTGTTAATAAGGAGGCAGTAGCATAGAGATCAGAAAGCGATTGCCACCCTTAAGGAGGAATTGGTTCATGAAAGTCCGCAATTGGAAAACGATGGCGCTCGGAACGGCTGCAGCAGCCCTCGTCATTACGAGTGCAGTATCCGTACAAAACAAGAGCAATGAAGCAGACGCTGCTTCGAGCAAAGCGAAGAACGTTATTCTGTTCGTCGGCGATGGAATGGGCTTGGCGCAGCGCAACGCCATTCGTCTGGCAACGGTCGGCGAGAACGGCAAGCTGGCCATGGACGACATGCCTTATTCCGGCCTCGTTCATACGAGCTCGACGGATGTGGTTACCGACTCCGCAGCATCGGCGACGGCATACGCAAGCGGCGTCAAAACATATAACGGCGCAATCGGCATGGATGCCGACAAGAAAAGCGTCAAGACGATTATCGAATACGCAAAAGACAAAGGCTTGTCCACAGGCATCGTAACGACGAGCCAAGTGACGGATGCGACGGGCGCTGCATTCGCATCGCATGTTGAAGACCGTTCCAAACAAAGCGATATCGCACTGCAATATTTGACGAACGCGAAAGTTGACGTCCTGCTCGGCGGCGGCGAAGATTTCTGGTACCCAGCCGGCAACCCAGGATCGTTCAAGGACGAGCCTGCGGAAGATCCGTCGGAGAAAAGCAAAGGCACGCAAGGCGATCTCGTAGCCAAAGCAAAATCGCTTGGCTATAGCTACGTAACGAACAAAGCCGATATGCAAAAAGCGAAAGGCAAGCTGCTCGGCCTGTTCGCCAACGAAGAAATGTTCCAACAAAAACCGGAAGGTGAAGGCGATTTGTACAACCCGGTCGTATCTTTGCCTGACATGACGAAGAAAGCGATCGAGACGCTGTCCTCGAACAAGAACGGTTTCTTCCTCGTCGTTGAAGAAGAAGCAACGGATGAAATGGCGCATAACAACAACGCGAAGCTGACGATTCGTGCTGGCCAAGAGCTGGACAAGTCGGTTCGTATCGCGAAAAATTTTGCCGCTGCGCATCCAGACACGCTCGTGCTCGTGCTGGCTGACCATGAAACAGGCGGATTCTCCATCGAACCGGTAGACGAGAAAGACGAGTCCGGCGACGGCATCTCCAAAGAAGACGGTCCTTTCGCGGTCGCGAAGTCCGATCAGAAGTTCATGGTCGACTGGACGACTTCCGGCCATACGGCTGTCGACATTCCAGTCACGGCGATCGGCCCTGGCGCAGATCTGTTCACCGGCTCGTACGAGAACACGGAAATTTTCTCTAAAATCGCACAAGCGCTTGGCATTAAAGTAAAAAAATAATAACGGGCACACAAAAACGGATGAGTAGAGATCGAATCTCTGCTCATCCGTTTTTTATCGATTACGTTTATTGGATCTCCATCTCCTGACCCGTTGAACCCTTCTCGCCTCACCCCGTCTTCTGCGTCGTTACCCGCTTCCGCTGCGGCTCGGCACGGCTGGAGAACACCGAACGAACCGCATAGAGCCCAATGACGCTCAGCAGCGACAAGGCATACAAGGCCTGCATAGCCGGGTTCCCGCTGTCCGTTCCGTCCCAATACCCGTGTGCCGCGGCTGCGACGAATACCGGATAAGCGGTCAGGTGGATGGCAAGCCACACCGGTTTGCGCATTTTGTGCCGGAAATCCGATGTGAGCAGCAGCACAAGCACCCCATACATCGCAATCGTTCCGAGTCCGTTCCATACCGGCTGTTTCGCCGCAGCGAACGGCACAAGAATATCCCGCCAGCTGTAGGGATAATACGCGTCGATCAGCAGCACGCTGGCATGCGCAAGCGCGATTACAGCGCCGCCATTCGTCAGAAACGTATGCCATTTGAATAAGTTCGCCTTTCGTTTCCCTTTGAAGACCGGATACCGGTACAGCGCTCCCAGGATCAATCCTGCCCAGATCATCCCATAGGCCGCAATGCCGAACACTCGAGTCATATCCCATGTCGGCCAGTTCACAATCCACTCGATCATGGCGTAATCCGCTCCTCTCTGTGCTATCCCTTACAACTCCCATCCATTTCCATATACCTTTATCCGGCCCGATCTATCGACGACAACCGCCTCATATTGCGGCACACGCTCGTTCATGAGCCGAATGCCGAATTCCTCTCCCGCAATACAGACCGACTTCGCCCACACTTCGCACTCGGTCACGTCAGGACCGGCAACCGAGCACTGGATCACATCGCTGGATGCCGGACATCCCGTTCTCGGATCGATCAGATGATGCCTTGCTCCTTCATTCGTCTGCCACCTTCTCCGCCATGAACCGGACGTCGCAACCGCGCCATTGCTAATCGATCGAGAGGCTATCTCTTGCGACGAATCGTTCGGCATCGAGATGCCGATCCGCCAGAGCGGCGATTCATTCGCCCCCTGCCAAGCAAGGAGATCGCCGCCCGCGTTGATGAGTCCGGTCCGAATGCCGCCGCCCGACTGCAGCCAGCGCGCCAGCCTAGATGCCGTCCAACTCTTCACAATACCGCCCAAATCCAGACGTACGCTCGAATCGACTTGAACCGAAACCATGGCCGCGTCCAATGTCATGCAAGACTGTGCTCCGCGATTAACGGGCAATAGCGGCGCTTCTTCTTTGAAGGCAGCTGAAGAATTGCCCAGAGCTCCGATGAGGTCCGCTTGCAGCCTTTCGAACGATTCCGTATAGCCCGCATCAAGCAGCGACTGGCCGACGAACGGCGTGCATAAACCAGCCGTCTTCCGACGGTAAGCATCCGCTAATTGGAGCACTTCCATCATCATGGAAGAGATGAGAACAGGCGACCCGCCTGCCCGGTTAATGCTCTCCAGCTCGCTCTCATGGCGGAACCGGCTGAATATCGACTCCGACTTGGCGAACCAATCCTCTGCCAGCCGGGCGGCCCAGTTCATAGCAGACGAGTCGCAGACCAGTTTCAATTCCACCTGTGAACTCATCGCCTGAAAGGCATGAGTAAGCGGTCCGGCATCCAACAATGGCTCGCCTTTCACCGTACTCATCATGAAACACGCGATGAAGAACGGAAGCCGTCCGATGAACGGTTAGAAGAAGAGGCGGATCCCTCATTCTCGTTAGGCGCAATTCCTCTGCCGCCGAAGCTTCCGCGATGGCCCCTTGAAGGCATTTCCTGCCCCTGCCCCGGACCTTGCTCCCGCTGCCTGAACCAATCGTCTGCGCTGTCTCCAGCACGGACATCGCCTGTTTCGGCTGACGGCTGCTGCCCGTTCTGCTTAGAAGCTTGCGCCTCTGCGAATTCCGGACTCGTCTTGATTGTATGAACACCAACGAACAATACCGCAGCTCCAGCTACGCCAAGCGGCCACTTCCACTGCTTCAACTTTTTTCCCATTCCAACACCGCCCCGCTCTATCATCAGGTTTCGATAACATCACATCTCATAAGCTTGTTAATCATTAAATCACACGAAGATGAAATCCATATAAGGCCCGGCTGAACGCCAGCTGAAATTATATAGATGAATGCGCATACATATATGGTCATATTATGGAACATGCTTTTGCAATCTAGCAAATTTTTTCTTCAATGAACTCGCGTTAGTCTCTCTTCTTCGGTTCCCTATTGTTGTCAGATTTCATTTGCACGTTATAATAAGAAGATAGAACTAATTGTGAAAATCCGAACAACGAGTACCCGACACGAAGGAGTGCACCGTTATGTCCGTTACAATTAAAGATATTTCCAAGCAGGTCGGCGTCAGCTACTCTACAGTAGCTAAGGCGCTTAATAACAGCCCGCTTGTGAAAGAAACGACGAAACGCAAAGTCATAGCCGCAGCGGAATCGCTCGGATATCGGCCGAATCTTGCCGCCCGCAGCCTCGTAACGAAACGAACCGGGCTGATCGGCATCGTCTGGCCGAACGTCGAGCGTCCGGCGTTGTCCTCGCTGCTGACTTCGATTCAGAATCGGCTGGCCGACAACAACTTAACGGCATTGTTATCGATAGACGAGCCACAGGAAGCGATCACGACGTTCTTGAACTTGCGGGTCGATGCCATTCTCATGTTTGAAGAAAGCGCATACGGTATAGCTGAAGGACAAGCGCGCACCAACGTTCCTTTCGTGTCGATCGGGATGCCGGTGCAACCGGACGTCCCTGCGGTGGACATGAACCGTCGTGAAGCCGTTAAGCTTGCCGTTGCAACGCTAGTTGCGAAAGGTCATACCCGAATCGCTTATATCGGCCCATATGCCGAAGCTTCGGTTCAACAGCGGGAGAAGTGGATCGGGTACCGCGAAGGCATTCACGAGCACGGGCTGTCGTTCGAAGAAGATCTGCTCATCGATTCGAACGGTCTTCTATGGCAGCACGGCTACCACGCAGCGCAGCAAATGCTCGCCATGAGCGACCGTCCGTCTGCCGTCATCTCCGGCAGTTACGATCTCTCCGCTGGCATACTGCGCGCATTCCAGACGAGCGGCATCTCCGTGCCGAACGACATTGCGATTATTAGCTATGACCATATTCCGCACTTAGAGCAGCTCGAAATTCCGATCTCCGCCGTTGGCGTTCCGGAAGAAGTGATGTCTGAAGCGGTGACAAGGACGGTTTTGCAAGCGATCGAATCGCCTGGCAGCTTACCGAACCGGACAGAGCTGACACCGGAATACTTCCATCGCCGCTCCGACTGACAAGAAGGCATTCTAAGGCGTTCTGACCTGATCTTTCGCGCTAGTTGAATCGCCATAAAGCTGCAAAAAAGCCTATCCGGCATATACGGATCGCTCGTTAGAGCTTCCTGTTATGACGGATAGGCTTTTTCTATTGCAGTTGAGTAATCCTCTTTATGCACGTACGAGCATCACAGGCTCCTCGCCGAGCAAAGACAGACGGACAGCGCGCCAAGCTTCGCGAAGCGCCTCCTGCAGCGGCCAAGCTGCCGTTCCGGCTGCCATCACCGCAAGTCCGTGCCGGTATGTCAGCGAAGCGCCGAACGTCAAACCGTACCCGCTGCGGTGCGGTACAAGCTGAAGAGCCTCCCTCGCTGCCGCAAGTTCAGCTGCACCAATCCGGTCGCCATAGACAAGCAGCGAGCCGATGTGGGTCGCGTCTGCGAAGCATCCCGGCGCCGCAATAACTTGCACAGCCGGTTCGATCAATTGCCGCTGTGAACCGATCCGTTCATCGCCGTACCAGACCGCAAGCCTGCTGTCGAACCGGGTATATTGAAACCTTTCGCCGCGCAGCGTGCGGCCCGGGCACCAGACATCCGCCTGCATCCAGACCGCTCCTGAAGCAAGATGAACTTCCGTTTCGCTTACGAACTCTGCATCCTTGTAGAGCATAACCGGCTCCGGCATATGCTCGATGACCGCATCCGCTTCCAGCACGAACGTCTGCTTCATCGAAGCGCCGCCTTGCGGTCCAGCCGGATGCACCTTCGTAAACGACTGGTTCGTCACGAACAGCCGGCTGCCCGGACCGCACTTCCACTCCAGCTCATAACGGTCGCCATCGAGCAGTCCCGGCGAGACGTCCATAACAATGGCGCCAAGCGATGAACCAAGCGGAAAGGTTTTGGCGATCTTCACAGGCGCTGTCTGATATTTCTCCGTCATGACCGTCACCCCGCCCCGGCGCTCGAATGCAGCGCGGAGCTGGGCAGTCGCCCCTGCGGCAGATTGATTAATGCGAATGCTCGTGGTCATGGCTATGGCTGCCGGCAGCATGATGATGCGAATGTGTATGCTTAGGGTTGTCGCCGTTCGCATGATCCTGCACATGCAGATGATCGTGTGCATGTCCGTTAGCATGAGCGATTTCATGCTCCAGCCAGTGCACGATGTCTGCGACTCCCTCGCCGCTGAACAAATTTGAGAATACGAATGGACGATCGCCGCGCATCCGTTTCGAATCGTCGCCCATCACCTGCAAGCTGGCGCCGACATGAGGCGCCAGATCGATTTTGTTAATAACGAGCAGATCCGAACGCATAATGCCAGGCCCGCCTTTGCGCGGAATTTTCTCTCCTTGCGCCACGTCGATAATGTAGATAAACCGGTCGACGAGCTCCGGACTGAAGGCTGCCGCAAGATTGTCGCCGCCGCTCTCGATAAAGATCAGATCCAGCGGCGAGAACCGGTTCTCAAGCTCCTCGATCGCCTCGAAGTTCATCGACGCATCCTCGCGGATCGCCGTATGCGGGCAGCCGCCCGTCTCGACACCGATAATGCGCTCTTCCGGCAACACGCCAGTCGCAGCTAGAATGCGGGCATCTTCTTTCGTAAATATATCGTTCGTAATGACCGCCAAGCTGTAACGGTCCGCGAGCTCCCTTGCAAGACGCTCGACCAGCGCTGTTTTGCCTGAGCCGACCGGTCCGCCGATCCCGATCCGGATCGGCCGGGAACCGTCGATCACCGGCTGCACCCACTCTTTATGACTATGTCCTTGTCCTTGGCACATCGTACATTCCTCCTCGATCAAATATATTAAGACATGAACAACCGGGAATAGAGCGTCTCATGCCGAATCATGGCCATCTCCGCCATCGGCATATTGGAATACGCATCTTCCGGCTCTAACTCCGATGCCGCATTCCAAGCAAGCGGGGTCATCGGCGTGAGCCTAGCGACAAGGCGTTGGCCTTCCGTCTGTCCGATGGACATAAGCCGCAAAGCACTATTAATCGTCGTAACGATACACGTATAAAAGTAGCTTTCCGCCGCCTGCTGCAGCGGTACGCCAAGCCGCAAACAGACAAGGCCGTGAATGAGCGGCAGTGTCGCGAGACAACGGCCTTCCCGAACTGCCGACGCCGCTTCCGACATGTCCAGCTCCGGCCATATGTCGGCAGCGAGCTTCAGCAGCCGCTTGCCCATCTTCTCGACACCTTGCCTCGTCTCAATGGCGAGCCGCTGCATGTGGACAAGACGCTCCACTGCCCACAGGCGATTCCACTCTCCCGGCGGAACGTCGCGGTACACCGCTTTTATAACCATAGCGTCGGACGTAGCCCAGCTGTGCGTCAGCATCGTCCGCACGTACATTTCCAGCTCTGCGCTGCTCGTCATCCGGCCTTCCTGCACCATCGTTTCTAGCCCGAATGAATGCGAGAAGCCGCCGATCGGAATCGCCGAATCGAGCAGCTGCTGCAGCGCCAGCCAATTCCGCATCATCATCGGATTAGAACAGGAAGTACCGCTGCGCCATCGGCAGCACGTCGGCCGGCTCGCACGTCACAAGCTCTCCGTCCACCGTTACGCGGTACGTCTCCGGATCGACCTCGATGCGCGGCGTCGCATCGTTATGAATCATGTCTTTCTTCGAGATCGAGCGGCAGCCGCGGATGGGCTCGACTCGTTTGGTTAAGCCGAGCCGCTCCTTCACGCCTCCGTCATACGCTGCTTGAGAGACGAACGTAATCGAGCTGCTTCCGAGCAGCTTGCCGAATGAGGCGAACATTGGACGTCCCCATACCGGCTGCGGCGTCGGAATCGACGCGTTCGGATCGCCCATCTGCGCATAGGCAATGCTCCCGCCCTTGAGCACAAGATCCGGCTTCACGCCGAAAAACATCGGGCTCCAGACGACAAGGTCCGCGAACTTGCCGGGCTCCACCGAGCCGACGAGATGCGAGACGCCATGCGTAATAGCGGGATTGATCGTATACTTCGCAATATAACGCTTAATGCGGAAGTTATCGCTCGACTCCGTGTCAGGCGTTAGCGGTCCGCGCTGGCGTTTCATTTTATCCGCGGTCTGCCAGGTACGAATAATGACTTCTCCGACGCGGCCCATCGCCTGGGAGTCGGAGCTGATCATGCTGAACACGCCCATATCGTGCAAAATATCTTCCGCCGCAATCGTCTCCGGACGAATGCGGGAGTCGGCGAACGCCACGTCCTCCGGAATGCGGCTGTCGAGGTGATGGCATACCATCAGCATGTCGAGATGCTCCTCGATCGTGTTCACCGTGAACGGCCGCGTCGGGTTCGTCGAAGACGGCAGCACGTTCAGCTCGCCTGCCGCCCGGATGATATCCGGCGCATGGCCGCCGCCGGCGCCTTCCGTATGATACGTATGGATCGTCCGCCCTTTGAATGCGGCTAGCGTATCCTCCAGAAAGCCCGCTTCATTCAACGTATCGGTATGAATGGCGACCTGCACGTCGTATTGGTCCGCTGCTGTCAAACAAGCGTCGATCGCTGCCGGCGTCGTCCCCCAATCTTCATGCAGCTTCAGCCCGATCGCCCCCGCCTCGATCTGCTCGATGAGCGGTCCGGTGAACGAAGCATTCCCTTTGCCCGTCAGTCCGATGTTCATCGGGAACGCTTCGATCGCTTCCAGCATGCGTGACAAATGCCAAGCTCCCGGCGTTACCGTCGTCGCGTTCGTCCCGGTTGCCGGTCCCGTCCCGCCGCCGATCATTGTCGTCACGCCGGAGGCGAGCGCCGTCTCGATCTGCTGCGGGCAGATGAAATGAATATGCGAATCGATGCCTCCAGCCGTGACGATTTTGCCCTCGCCTGCGATAACTTCTGTGCTTGCTCCTGCGGTCATGCCCGGCGTCACGCCGTCCATAATGTCCGGGTTGCCCGCTTTGCCGATGCCGACGATGACGCCGTCCTTAATTCCAATATCCGCCTTCACGATACCCCAATGGTCGATGATGACCGCATTCGTAATAAGCGTATCGAGCACGCCATCGTCACGAAGCGCGCCGCTCGACTGGCCCATGCCGTCGCGAATGACTTTGCCGCCGCCGAATTTACACTCGTCGCCGTATACCGTATGGTCATACTCGATCTCGGCCCACAGCTCTGTATCTGCCAGCCGTACCGCATCGCCAGTCGTCGGACCGAACATTTGGGCGTAGCTTTTCCGGTCGATGCTGCTCATCTACGCGTTCCCCTCCCATGCGTCCAGCCGTGTGCTTACTTCTTCCCTTATAGCCCCGCGCGCCGCATCGCCCAGCGTCAGCCCGTTCAAGCCGAAAGACCGTTTCGCTCCGCCCAACTCGACGATTTGCACCGGCTTCTCCTCACCCGGCTCGAACCGGACAGCCGTGCCTGCCGGAATATCAAGCCGCATCCCGAACGCAGCCCGCCGGTCGAACGAAAGCGCACGGTTTACTTCGAATAGATGAAAGTGTGAACCGACCTGCACCGGCCGGTCTCCCGTATTAACGATAATGACTTCTGCAGTCTGCCGCCCTGCATTCAATTCGATATGGCCTGCAGCCGTGCGGTATTCGCCTGGAATCATGCTTCTCACTCTCCAATCGGATGGTGAATCGTCACAAGCTTCGTGCCGTCCGGAAACGTCGCTTCGACCTGCACCTCATGAATCATATCGGCGACGCCTTCCATCACTTCCGAGCGCTTCAGAATGGTCGTTCCGAACGCCATCAATTCCGCAACGGTACGGCCGTCGCGCGCGCCCTCCATGATTTCGGAAGTAATAATCGCGATGCTTTCCGGATAATTCAGCTTTACGCCCCGCTGCATCCGGCGCCGGGCCAGGTCGGACGCAACCGTAATGAGCAGCTTTTCCTTCTCGCGTTCCGTTAGCTGCATAATTCACCTCTTCATTCACATGGCATCTTTCCGCGGGGTGCGGAATAACTTACCAACATTATAGTAGGCGGAATATAAACTGTAAACAGTTTTATGTTAGGTTTTATAACATAAGTGATCAATTTCCTACTGATTCCGTATCGAAACGTTATTTTATGTTCGATAATGTGACACAAGTTGGCGTGCTCACACAACAAAAAAAGCAGCCTCTCCTGCTAGAATAGGAGATAAGCTGCTTCGTTTCACTCGTGTATTTCTTGGGGCGGACTGTTGTTATATCCTGTTATTACTGCTTAAGGGTACTGCTGACGCGAACGATAATGATGTGAACGATGCTTAGCAAAATCTAACGAACTCCAGAAGCGTTATTTCACCGATTTGAGAACAAATCTAATTCTAACGAATCCAGAAAACGCTATTTGGGAGCTGCTGCAGCTAAAAAATCAATACACACCCAAATAACGCTTCTAGCATTCGTTACGATTTCAGAACCCCGTTTTTGCGGGAAATAGCGTTCATAGGATTCGTTAACCAGACCAGAAACGCTTCGCCAACAGCTCTCCCCTTCTACTCTCTCAATCTGACCGGCAAATACAGATCAAGCTCCCCGTATTCCTCGCTCGCAATCGACTCGTCGACCCATTCGAAATAATAACGGTCCGCCCATACGTAGACGGAATGCTTCCGCCAATAGTCTTCGATAAATGACCATATTTGGTCCAAATGGTCTACTGTAATTCGGCTCGGGTGGAAGCTGCACACGTACCGGAACACCGCATATTGATTAGCCGGCACGACATAGCTGTCCAGATCGTCCGGCAGACCGTCGAATGCCGCAACTCTCGCTGCTGTCATGTAGCAGCTGCGGTCATGCGTCATTTCGGTGGTCAGCCCGATATACACGCTGCCTACAATTTTATTCTTGATTCGAGGCCAGTCTTGCTCATAGAAAACATTCGCCTTCGAATTCGCTTCGTACGTTTCCTCGTTGTCGCGGTAATAGATGATGCTTTTTCTCCCCGCAAGCAGAATGGCCGGCTGAACGACATAATACGGTTGAAAAATAGCGCCGTCGCCGCTGCCAATCGTCGTCATCATCTCGATGTCCAGCTTCTCGGTTACCTTCAACTGGTCCTGTCCTGTGCGGCGGTATTGGCCCGGCGTTATGCCGAACTCCCGTTTGAATGCCCGTATGTACGACTGTTCATGCTCAAATCCGTATTCGATACTAACGGCAAGCAAGCTAACGGCAGAGTCTAGCAGCAGCTCGAAGCTGCTGGCCAGCTTACGTCCTCGAATATAATCGGCCATTGTCCGGCCCGTTGCCAGCTTGAACAACCGGTGAAGATGAAACTTCGACATATATACCGCATCCGCCACATCCTCCAATGTGACCGAGCGCTTCATATGAAGCTCAATATAGTCGACAGCTGCTGAAACCGTCTGTTTCAATGGTGTATGCATAGATGCTCTCCGTCATATGTGTAGAATGATAATCTGAGACCGCGAATTGCTTATGCCTTCAGTAAACCAAAAACTTCTAAATTTGAAAACCTCTTTTTTTAATATCACGCTGTTAATAAAGCAAGAATCGTTCATTTCGGTTCCGAACAATTCCGTATACTTTTTCTTAAACCTAAGATAAAGATTAATGGAAGGGGCCTCCACATGCAGCTTACGACTCCAAGATTACATATTCGCCGCTTTGAACCAACGGACTGGGAAGCGGTGCACGCTTATACCTCTAACGAACAAGTGATGAAATATATACCTGGCGGCGTTATGACCGAAGACGATACGCGGCGGTTCGTGGAACACCATTCGGATGAGAGCAAGGCGGAGCATTTTCCGGTTGTTCTATTGAAGGAGAACCGGATTATTGGACACATCGTGTTTCACCGCTATCACAATGACCACATTTACGAGATTGGCTGGGTGTTTCATTCCGGTTACTACAACCAAGGCTACGCTTCTGAGGCCGCTCAAGCGGTACTCGATTACGCCTTCGGCACAATGAATATTCATCGGCTGATTGCGACCTGCCAGCCGGACAATCCGCCTTCGTACCGGGTCATGGAGAAGATCGGCATGCAGAGAGAAGGGTATTTCAAACAATGTATCCCTCGCGGGGACAATGAATGGATGGACGAGTATTATTATGCGATTCTGGAAGACGAATGGCGGGAGCAGATGAAGATTCGGGTCCAAGAAGCTGTGAACAGCAACCGATATGAATGACCTGATATCGGAGTCCGTTATTCGATTAGCGGAGAAGCTGCAATTGCCGGAACGCTTAGTCCATATCGAGCATCTGCCATGGGTTCCTTTTAACGATGAAGAAACCTGTTTCTTCAAGCCATTACGCTTCGATCTTAGCACGGGAACATGGATCTATCTATTCCGTGTTGAGAGCAATCAAGTATTGGGCAGGCATCGGCATACGGGAGGCTCCGTAATCGGATACACTTTGCAAGGACGATGGCGGTATGCGGAACGCGACTGGACCGCAGTTCCAGGAACGTTTATTTTCGAACCGCCGGGCGATATCCATACGCTCATCTCCGAAGACGAAGAAGTCGTGGCGTTATTCATATTGAGCGGAACGCTTCAATACTTTGACGAGAACAATCAATTCGGCGGGCAAGACGATATTTATACCGTTATTCAGAAATATCACGATTATTGCACTCGCAACCATATTCCGGTGAATGACGAATTGATCTATTAATGGATCGTTAAGCCGCCATATCGAACGAGGCAAGGCCGTTCTCCCCGCTAAGCAAGCGGACCAGAACGGCCTATTCGTTCACCTGTAAAAGGCAGCTGAGTCAAATCCTCTTCGTTCGTTCTTCAGTACTACTGCAGACCCGTGCCGTCTTCCTCACCGATTGCGAGCGTCGTGGCGATTGGACCGCCGTCCTCTTCGCCAAGCGCAAGCGTCGTATAGATCGGCGGTTTCTTCGGCAGGATGACGCAGCCGCCTGGCGCAATGCCGCCTTTCACTTCCTTCATGCCGGCCTCATCAAGCTCCACCATCTCCGCGTTCAAGCATAATCCTTTCGATAACGTTTCTTGCTGGGCAGCATCAAACATAATCTTCATCACAATTCCTCCTCTTATAGGCACAAATTATTGTAGCGCCATCCTTACCATACTCTCGATATTCTGACCTCCTGGCCGGAACGCTCAACCTCCATCATCTTGACTCGCTTGCCGGTTTGCTGCCAGAACTGCTCCTGCTGCTCCACGTTCATCGGCATAATGACACGCTGTTGGGTGAGCATTTGCTCGGACCATTGCTTCATGACTTCGCAGTAAGGGAATAATGGCGTAGCTACCGGCTTGTTCATTCCAATCGAATCGCTGCTGTGAAACTCAAGCAGTACGCCATCTCCAGGCGTGGACACGACGGAATCATATTGTCGAAGATACTCGATAATGCCATCCGTAATCGGCGATTCTGTCTTCCTCTCGATATCCAAGTACGCCGGCATGCTGTTGCATTCGATCAGCACGAATCGGCCTTCCGGCGTCAGCCGCAAATCGATGCCGCTGAATCGTAGTCCAAGAGCCTTCATCGCCCGATCGCACATATCGGTGACCTCGTCCGGAAGACACACTTGCCTATATGTGATCGCACCGTCCAAATAATTCGGATCCGTGCGGTAATCGAGAATATCCTCATGCGACGTAACAATAATGTGCGCTGACAGCACTTGGCCCTCTAGCATATTAACCCTAACGTCCTTGCCTGCGATTTCTTCTTGGAAAATAACAGGCTCACCGAATGTGTCCGCATCGCGCAGACTGGACCAGAACGACTCGTCAACCCGTCGGCAGAAGCTGCCTCCAGGCAGCGGCTTGCAGACGGCTTGCCCTCCAATACGCACCACGAATGCACGTGCTATGCCGACTGATGAAGTAATGCACGTAGACGGCAGCGTGACTCCGATTGTGCGAAGCTTGTACAGCTGATAGTATTTGGACGCTTGAGAAGGAGGATTGACGACTATCGCGCCTCGCTCATGCATAATCCGCAGCCACCCTCGGATTGCCTCTGCTCTTCCTCCGAATTGGACCTGAACGTCGAAGCGCTGCGGGTCCTCCAGTTGAAAGTAATCTGGATTGTGCGACATCACCCCTCTGAAAAAGACGGATGACACCTCTCGAATCGGTACTCCATTGTAATAAAGAACGCCATCCTGCAGGGCATAATCGTTCGTCAGCGGCGACTCAAGCTCTATGAAATCCGCTTCGAGCGCTTGCAGACGATTGGCCATATGCCGGCAATGCGCGTCATTCATCGGATTCATGATCACAATGGTCATGAACGTCCTCCTCTGTACGGTCATCATCTTCCCTGTCATATACTACCAACTTTATATTAGAAGAGAGAATTATGGAATCCTACATAGGAATCTATGAGCAAAGCAACAGAAACGCGAAGACGCTAGTCCTCGCATCCCATTTCCTTACCCGAATTCAAATAAAAAGCGCCGTCTCGGAGCTATGACAGCTCCGAGATCGACGCTATTCGTCATCCTTATTAAGGTCCAAGCGCAACCTTCAACCGCCGTGACAGTCCGGCAGCCAGCGATCTTCCGCCGCTCTGCTTCTCGCCGAAGCCAAGCTCATAGAGCCGCTCCGTCTCCACGAACCTTTCGTCAGCCGTATCTGTTCCCATAACGACTGCGATTAGCCGAGTGTTGCCGCGGACCGTCGTACCGGTGAAGCAGTAGCCCGCCCGCTCCGTGTAGCCCGTCTTCAACCCGTCGCTGCCCGGATAAGCGAACCGTTCGCCAGGCAGCATCAGGTTCGTCGTGCGTAGCACGCCGTTCTGGCTCTCGGTATCCCCAACCGCAGGCCGCGACGTAGTCGTCAGCACTTCCGGGAAGGATCGAATCAGATAGCGGGCAAGCAGCGCGACGTCTCTAGCGGTAAGCGACGTTTCTCCTGACGAGGCTGCCTCCGTAAAAGCAGCCAGATCAGCGCTGCTCAGTCCGGTCGCATTCGCGAACTTCGCCTCATCTGACAAACCAATTTGCTTCGCCCTGTCATTCATCAATTGGACGAATCGCTTCTCCGTCCCGGCAATATGCTCGGCGAGCGCAACTGCGGCATCGTTCGACGAATGAACGGCCATCGACTCGAACAGCTCGCGTGCGGAGTAGCTTTGGCCTTGATTAAGTCCCGCTCCCGCCCCTGGTACGGAAGAAGCATAACCGGACGCCGTCACTTGTTCGTCCCAATTCATTCGTCCTGCACGAACGGATTCCAGCACAAGCAGCTCCGTCATCATTTTGGACATGCTCGCTGGCGGCAGCGGCATATCCGCATGCTGAACAAACAATGTCTTACCCGTATTCGCATCGATCAATATGGCCGCCTTGGCCTCTACCTTCAAAGACTGATGGCCTAATGGCCAATCCGTCACTCTGATCATCCATAGCAGCACGCCAATTGCTGCTGCGAGCAGCACCCATCTTTTCATTATGGAACCTTACCTCCGAACGTTATCTAATGTTTCCATCATACGAAACACAGCTTAACGTTTCCGCAACCGTTCCATAACCGTTTCATAAGAAAACCTTAAGATTGGTTTACATTTGGACGAGTGTTGATTATATGAAAATAAATGTATTCAGCGACTATATGGAGCCTCTTCTTCTCTAGCGCATCGAGCGAGGTATCAAGCTATTGGTAGTTATATGGATCATCAATTACTCTCGTTGGAGGTTGTATTTCATACAAGGAAATCCGGCATGCGCCACTCGTCCAAGCTCCTTCATTGTACTTCGTACAACCGAGAGTCGGGTCAAATGGCACAAAACCCTGAATTTACCGTTAACGATTGGTTTTCCATTGTATGAAATACAATCAATCCCACCATTTCACATCACGCGTCTGCTTTCATTGTACGAAATGCAATCGAGCGAATCTGCCGAGATCGTTTAGGGAGGCTCACTCCTGACTCCTGACGCCTACCGCTAAATATGAATAGGCAGCCGTAAAATAAATGCAGTCCGGTATGGATCGCTCACGACGCTGATCGTGCCGCCGTGGCGTTCGACGATGCTCTTCGCAATAGCGAGCCCGAGGCCGGAGCCGCGCGAGCCTTCTTTTTCCGTACGCGACTTATCCACCCGGTAGAACCGGTCGAAGATGTGGGGCAGATCGACGGAAGGAATCGGCTCGCCGTAGTTAATGACTTCGGTCACTGAGAAACCGCCTTCGCACCGGACCGTAATATCGAGCTTCTTGCCTTCGCGGCCGTAGGCGATGGCGTTCGCAAACAAATTCTCGAACACGCGCACCAGCTTATCGGCATCCGCGAACAGCATCACATTCGTTTCTTCCGTCCGAAGTGAGCCTTGAAGCCCGGCGTCGGATAACGACACCTGATATTGAACCAGCAACTGGCGAAGCATCTCAATCAGATTGAACTCCGAACGTTTCAACGGTACGGCATCGTGGCGCATACGCGTATACTCGAACAAATCCTCGATCAGCACACCAAGCCGCTTCGCTTTATCATGCGCAATCTGTACAAAATACCGCAGCTCGATTTCGTCGCGGTACCGGTCTTGCTCAATTAATCCGAGATAACCAATAATGGACGTCAATGGCGTACGAAGATCATGGGATACGTTCGTAATAAGCTCATTTTTCGCTTGCTCCGATCTTCGCTGGTTATCCAGCGTCTCCGACATGCCAACGACGATCCGGTTCGTTATTTCGGCTAGATCCGTCAGTTCGCTGCTCTGGCGAATCGGAATGCGGTGGTCGAAGTTGCCTTCGGCAATGTAATGAACGGAACGGCTAATGCGCGCTAGATACCGGAACTGGCGTTGCTGCAGCAGCAGGAAATAGAACAAATAAATCACGATGGCAAGCGCAGGCGTAAACATGCTGTCCATCCGGTTGGCTAGGCGCACGACTTTCCAATACAGCGACGGATACTGAACGAGAAGCTGAAGCCCGACGGATTGCAGCAGGAAGAAGGTTAGGAAAGCTAATGCCGCAGCGAGCGCCATATGCCAGACAAGCCGCAGCGACATACGCAGCACGATATGGTTATGCATCGATTTTGTACCCGACTCCCCATACGGTCGTAATCAGCTTGTCGCCGGTTTCCTGCTCCAGCTTATCCCGCAGCTTGCTAATGTGCACCATCACCGTATTGTTCGATTCGAAATACCGTTCGCCCCATACCTGCTGAAAAATATCTTCCGCGCTGAACACCCGCCCCGGCTGGCTCGCAAGCAAGTAAAGGATGCCGAATTCCGTCGAAGTCAAATGAAGCGGCTTCCCGTCGACTTCGGCTTTATGCGTCATCCGGTCGATCCGCAGTCCGCCGATATACAAGATGTTCTCGTCCTCCGCTTTGGCCGGGCGGCTGTACTGATACGAGCGGCGCAGCAGCGACTTCACGCGTGCGATGAGCTCCAGCGGATTGAATGGCTTCGTCATATAATCGTCGGCCCCGGTCATCAGTCCCATTATTTTGTCCATATCCTCCGCCTTCGCGCTCACCATCAGGATAGGAATCGCTTCCTCCTTGCGCAAATGTCGGCACAGTTCAAGACCGTCCATTCGGGGCATCATAACGTCCAGCACGACGAGATCGAACGGCTGCGCCTCGATCATCCGGAGCGCTTCTTCACCGTCTCCGGCGATCTTCGTCTCGAAGCCTTCATTTCGCAAATAAATATCGATAAGCTCCGCGATCTGGCGGTCATCATCAACTATCAATATGGTGCGGTTCATCGTCTCGCTCTTCACCTCGTTTTAACCTAATCCGAACCTTCTGAATGGATCAACCCTACTATACACCGAACGCTGTTATTTTGTCCCTCGGGCGCCTAACAGATTAACGATGTTTAAGGATATCTTAACAGATCGTTAAGATATTGGCGTCAAGCCCAGCAGCGGCGCACGTTTCCGGTGGTCACGAACCTATCGTTGTGGTAAACTATTTGCTATGGACAAACTCATGGGAGGGACTTCAATGTCGGCCAAAAACAACAGAATGCGCTCCGATATGATCAAAAAAGGCTTTGATCGGGCGCCGCACCGCAGCTTGCTCCGTGCAGCAGGCGTTAAAGAAGAAGATTTCGGCAAACCGTTCATCGCGGTATGCAACTCGTATATCGATATCGTTCCAGGACATGTGCATTTGCAAGAATTCGGCAAGCTCGTTAAAGAAGCGATCCGCGAAGCAGGCGGCGTACCATTCGAGTTCAACACAATCGGCGTAGACGACGGTATCGCAATGGGCCACATCGGCATGCGTTACTCGCTCGCAAGCCGAGAAATTATCGCAGACTCTGTCGAGACGGTCGTTAACGCGCACTGGTTCGACGGCATGGTCTGTATTCCGAACTGCGACAAAATTACGCCAGGCATGATGATGGCAGCTCTGCGCATCAACATCCCGACGATCTTCGTCAGCGGCGGTCCGATGAAAGCGGGTAAAACGTCCGACGGCCGTTCGATCTCGTTGTCGAGCGTTTTCGAAGGCGTTGGCGCGTTCCAATCCGGCAAAATCGACGAGAAGAGCCTCACTGAGCTCGAGCAATTCGGTTGCCCGACTTGCGGCTCCTGCTCCGGCATGTTCACGGCTAACTCGATGAACTGCTTGGCTGAAGCACTCGGCCTTGCACTGCCAGGCAACGGTACGATTCTTGCTGTCGCTCCAGAGCGCAAAGAGTTCGTGAAGAAATCCGCTCGTCAGCTGATGGAGCTGATCAAGCAGGATATCAAACCTTGCGACATCGTGACCAAAGAAGCAATCGACAACGCATTCGCAGTCGACATGGCGATGGGCGGATCGACGAACACGGTTCTTCATACTCTTGCACTGGCTCATGAAGCCGGCATCGACTACCCGATCTCCCGCATTAACGAAGTGGCGAACCGCGTGCCGCATCTGGCGAAGATCGCACCGGCATCGGACTGGCATATCGAGGACGTACACAATGCAGGCGGCGTAAGCGCCGTACTGAACGAGCTGTTCAAGAAGGAAGGCGCGCTTCACGGCGACTGCATGACCGTAACGGCCAAGACGCTTCGCGAGAACGTGGCAGGCTGCGACATCCTGGACAAGGAAGTTATTCATACGCTCGACAACCCGCACAGCGAACGCGGCGGTCTGGCTGTATTGTTCGGCAATATCGCTCCTGAAGGCTGTATCGTGAAAGTCGGCGCAGTCGACAAGTCGGTCGGCGGCTACCACAAAGGCCCTGCAATCTGCTTCGATTCGCAAGAAGATTGCCTCGCAGGCATCGCGAACGGCAAGATCAAAGAAGGTCATGTCGTCGTTATCCGTTACGAAGGACCGAAGGGCGGCCCAGGCATGCCTGAAATGCTCGCTCCTACTTCGCAAATTATGGGTATGGGTCTCGGCGCCAAAGTCGGCCTCATCACCGACGGCCGTTTCTCCGGCGCATCGCGCGGCATCAGCATCGGCCACATCTCGCCGGAAGCAGCTGAAGGCGGCCCGCTCGCATTCGTACGCGACGGTGAAGAGATCGAGCTCGATCTGAACAACCGAACGATCAACCTGCTCATCGACGATGAAGAAATGGAACGCCGCAAGGCAGAATGGCAAGGCTTCGAGTCGAAGGTGAAGAAAGGCTACCTCGCTCGCTACTCCAAGCTCGTTACGAACGCAAGCATGGGTGCTATCCTGCAATAATAGATCAAATGGAACAAACGCTCATCGAAATGGCGAATAGCCATCTCCGATGAGCGTTTTTTTTATTACCGAACCTTGCGAATCAATGCCAGCATACCGTACCCGATCAGAAATCCGGCGACGTTCAATATCAGATCGTCAATGTCAAGCATGCCTCGTTTCGTCAAGAGCTGCAGCAGCTCCAACACACTAATGCCAATAGAATAAAGAGCCGTCCATCGCCTTAACGAATAGGGAGCGAGAAGCGGCAACAGCACACCGAACGGGACGAATACGGCGACATTCCCGATCAGGTTAATGAAGGACGACATTCGATATTTCGATTGAATCTCGATAAAGTGCTCGATTGTTCGGAATGGAATCAGATTATACCGGTAGCCCTCCGCCTCCAGATGAGTCCGGCCGAAAGCGAAGAACATCCAATACAGCAGAACGAAAGTGTAGCATACAACAAGAATAAGTGCAGTTCTTTGGATCGTCTTGTTCGGCATTTCTGTGTCCATACCTTCTTCTTCTGCGTTATTGTGCGCTTCTTGCTTGAAAATATTGCGCCAGCTTCTGATCCAGTTCCGCCGCTTGCTTCGTATAAACCTTCATCACAACCCGTTCTTGTTGTCCTTGCACCTTGAAGTGAACTTTTACAGGAGAACGGCCGTCTGCCTCAATCGAATAATCGAGAAGCTGATCGCGGGGAATGAATCCAAGACCGCCTTTCAAGCCGTTCTCGCCAAGCACGGAAGGTGTAACAAACAGGTTAACCGGCAACCATGCGAATACGATCAAATATGAATAGCTGTCTTGAATCATTAGCGTGGCCCACATTACAATTGCCGCAACCGACAAGGCAAGCAGCAGCATGTGCTGCCTGAATCTAATATATCCTGCAGCAATTCTCGCCCCTGCTCGGTATTGATTCGTAAATCCTATGATCACCAACACCATGAGAACAATAAACACAGCATAGCCTGCAATGTACAACGCCATATTGGTCATTACCCCATTTCTATTCATCTCATCCAGCCTAGCAACCCCTACATTCTAATATATTCCAACAGAATGTTCCATTCTTTGTTTAAAGAATTAAAGCAAAAAGCCGTTATCTCCTTTGCGTTAGAGATAACGGCTGTACATCTTATATGGGAAGAGCTACTTACAAACCGGATTTACCGACTGCAGCGCCCTCCAGTTCTTCATTAAGCTCCATCCGATTAGGCAGCGGTTGAATCAGTCGCTCGTTCGTTCTACGCGTGCCCGGTGCATGCTTGAACGATTCGCCGCCTTCCCCATGCGCAGCAGCAGCCAGATTCAATATATCCGGCATATCGAACAGCACAATATGAGGAGCCATCTCGACAGCATGACGTTCGCTCTTCTTGCCCGGCTTGGAGGGCGGTGTCAGTATGCGCATCAGAATGTGCAAATATATCTTGGACATTCTCGCGAACAGTCCATCAGGCAGCGGATGAACTTGAAAGCCCATCCGGTCAGCACCGCGGTGAATCATCGTCACACCGTACACAGCCTTTGCTCGACGTGCCTCAGCGTCTTCTGCAATCGTCATTGCCATAATCGGAAGACGCTTCTCCATCTCCCGCACTAGTCGTATCGCTGTCGCGACAGGTGAAGCGGACTTATGCGCAAGCTCCATCAGCAGCTTATTATCGAAGTGCAGCTCGACGATCGGATCGCCGTTTACCAGTTCCCGGCCACCCGAGAGAGACAGCGTGCGGCCATGGTATTTAATAACCCGGTAATGAAATGACGGATCCGGCGAACCGATCGGCTTGGTTCGGAACGTCAAGTGGAACAGTTTCTCCCACGTTAGCCACAGTCCGATCATGATCCGCTTCGACCTCTTCGGCACAAGCGCTCTTGCCTTCTCGGTCAAACCGATCATCTCATCAATCGCGATGAAGCGGAAGCCCCGCCGTACGCCTTCGCGCATGACGTTATCCAGCGCCTTCAGCATATTCTCTGGCGCGTTCTCGTCTGCGCCTGGCGTCATGCCGCAGTCGTGCAGCAGCATAACCTCTCCCGGACGAAGCTTCTTCATCATGCGCTGCTCCAGTTGCTTCGCCCCTACTTTATATCGCCAATCCCCGAACAAGGAGGACCATAGTATAATCTGCAAATTACGTAAGGAATAATCGAAAATGTTGACGATACCCCACGGCGGGCGGTAATAGACGGCTCTCTGCCCCGTCGCATTCATAATGATCTCGTTCGTCCGTTCAATCTGCCGCTTCACCGTCTTCGGCCGCATAAGCCAATTCGTCTTATGCTCATAATTGTGAACGCCGATTACATGACCTTCATCCTGCATCCGTTTCAACAGCTCGGGATGTCTCTCCGCATGTGCGCCTACGACGAAGAATGTCGCCTTCGCGCCGTAGCGCTGCAGCAAATCCAATAACTGCGGCGTATACCTCGGGTCCGGACCGTCATCGAACGTGAGCGCAATTTCGCGCTTGGCCCGGCCGCGCTTGAACACGCGAAATCCGAACAGCCGGCTGATCAGACCAGGCAGAAAAGCATAAAAGGTAAGTCCATAAAAAAGCAGAATAAGAAGGTTTTGCATCGATTAGTCCCACCAGATTCGATTAATATTGTTTCACTGCTCACTTGCGAATACCAATAGCTCGATTAAGACTATCTCTAATTGTATCATACAACAACAAAAAATAGGCACCTAAATGCAAATTGTAGTACAATGGAATAGTCTTTAACTGTAAATTCTATACCAATAAGGAGCAACATTCATGATCATATTTTACAAAAAATATTGGCGCACCGCCTTCGACATCGCGCTGATTGCGCTCACGGTCTACTTGATCATGTATGCTTTCAGCTTTATGTATAAGCTGGCTACGCCTGTATTTTTATCATTCGTCGTCTACTTGTTTATCGAACCGCCGGCCCGCTGGCTCAATAAGCTCGGGATGAAGAAATCGATCGCGTCGGCCATCAGCGTCCTGTTGTTCACGCTCGTCATCATTAGCTTGTTCTTAGGCGCCGGATATATTATAGCCGATCAAGCGAAGAACCTCATTCATAACCTGCCGGAGTACCAGCAGATTATGAAGGACGAGGTGTCATCCCAATCCGATTGGTTTTCTTCCAAATACGACTCGCTGTCGCCGGAGATGGTCGCTCAATTCGATCAGGTCGTCGATTACGTCACCCAGAAGGGACAATCGTTCGCTACTGATTTCTTGCTGACCATTTCACGCTATTTGACAAGCTTCTCGACGTTCGTCTTTAACTTCTCGATCGGCATCATCTTAGCCTACTTCTTGAGCGTCGAGATTAAGGATTGGAAGAGAACGGCTGAGGAGAAAACACCGCGAACGTTCAAGAAAGCTTTTTATTTTTTGCGCGATAACGTCTTCAAAGGCATTAGCGGTTACTTGAAATCGCAGTTGAAGCTCGTTTCCATCACGTTCGTCGTCATCTTCATCACTTTGATGGTGCTAGGCGTCAAGAACGCGTTTATGATTTCGTTCGTCTCGGCGATATTTGACATTTTGCCGCTGCTTGGCGTCGGAACGGTATTCATTCCATGGATCATCTATATGTTCATTGTCGGCAATACGACGCTTGCGATTTGGGTATCCGCTCTGTTTCTCGTTGTCGTTGTTACCCGTCAAATTCTCGAACCCAAGATTACAGGCGACACCTTAGGCGTATCGGCATTTACAATGCTCACGTTCATGATTATCTCGCTGTCGCTGTTCGGCATTGCAGGTGTTATTATGTCCCCGATTCTGATCATTCTTATGAAAGCACTATACGATCAGCGGTATTTCCACCGGTGGATCCGGATGCCGCAAGGAGAATTCGACTCTTCCGACCAAACGCATGTTGTTGAGGAAGAATCTAAGTAAGTCTTCTTTTACTAAGCACAAAAAGGTTGGGCACGAGGGACGATCCGATCCTCATAACCCAACCTTATTTTATTACTGCAGCTTAGCTGCAATATCAAGAATGCCCCTGAACAACTGCTTCGCTTCGTTCCCGCTGTTCGGCGGTCGGTCCTCCGCGAGTACGGCAACGGCATAGCGCGGTTTGCGAACTGGACCATACCCAATAAACCATTGATTGACACGGTCTACCCCTTCTCGAACCACCTCCGCCGTACCGGACTTCCCAGCCGCCTCCCATATTCCATCTTGAATGGATTGTCCCGTACCGGATTTCACCACAAGCTCCATCCCGTTCATGAGCTCTTGTGCTGTCGCTGGCGACAATCGGCCCTTCGGCGCTGGTGCTGCCTGGACTGGCAGCTTGGCGAACCGCTGACCATTCGCGTATTGGATTTCGCTTACAATTCTTGGCTCCATTACACGCCCTTGATTGACAATGGAAACGATCATATTGGCCGCTTGCAACGGCGAGATCCGCACATCGCGCTGTCCGATTCCCGTCTGCGCCATTAACCCTCCGTCGAACGATGCAGGCACTGTTTTGAAAATAACGCTAGCCTCTTCCTCCGGCAGCAATCGCAGCGGACCTGCCAGCGGTCCGACAGCACGGTCGCTGGACCAGCCCGCCTGCCGCCCGAGTCCAAGACGGACAGCCGTATCGAGCAATTGCTGCGGCGTCAACCGTTCTGCTATATCGGCGAAAACAATATTGCAGGAGTGTGCCAGTCCTTCCCGCAGCGTCAAATCGCCATGTCCGCCTTTCTTCCAATCCGATAATCCATACCGTCCGTACTCCCCTGTGCAGTGGAACGATTCGTTCGGTTTCGACACGCCGGCTTCCAGCGCCGCTGCCTCAGTGACGATCTTAAAGATCGACCCTGGCTCAACCGCTCTCAGCGCCCGATTCACCGTATCGGTTCCCGGCAATCCGATCTGTTCTGGATTAAGCTTCGGACGGGATACGATAGCCGCAATGTCTCCGCTGCCCGTATCCAGTACGACGACGACCCCTTTCTTGAGCCCCTTCCGATCGACATAGGCTTCGATTGACGACTGCAGCTTCGCATCCAGCGTCGTCACAATCGCAAGCGGGTACATCGGGTTAACGGGGCCTGTTACGCGCAAGTCTAGGCCGCTCAACGGCTGTCCTGCCGCATCGGTGTAATACGATAAAATCGTCTCTTTCCCTCCACGCAGCAGTCGGTCAAGCGACAGCTCCAGCCCAGCTCCGCCTACTATTGCATCCAGCTTCATCGTACCCGATGCATATTCGTGCCCGTATGCGGACTTCACCCGTTCTGGGTGCTGGCTAATAAAACCAAGTGTATGCGCAGCAAGATATGGAGCCGTGTATCGCAGACGATAAGGTACGACGCGAACTCCGTTCACACGGATAGAACTGAACTGTTTCACTTGCTCGTCGGACAGCGCAGCGGGATGCGCTGTCCCCGGTACGGTCCAATAACCAGGCTGTTTAATGCCGCTCAAATAAGCTTGAAGCTGATCGAGCGTAATGCCGAGTATGGATGCCATATTCTCCAGCTGAACCTTATCTCCGCGGGTATAAGAGGCTAACGGAAACACAGCAAGCGCTTGAATCGTTTCTCCTGTCAGCTGCGTGCCGTACCGATCGACGAAATCTCCTCTTCCCGTATCGATAATGAGCTCGCTGTCACGCTGGGCAACCGATTGTTTGGCCACATCTGCCGCCATGCTATGACTGGCTGCTGGCCATAGCTCAATCATGCCCAGCCGCCATATACAAATGCCGAACAACACGGTCATGATGACGCCCAGCGTCATTAATCTTCTTCGCAACGTTCGCATCCCTTTCCGCACCTGTATCGCTTCTACTGATCAGTATTGCCTCAAGGATTGGACTCAAACGTCAGGCTCACTCCGCAAGCGAATGAATAGTCCTCCACACACTTCCACTCCGCAAGCGAATGTTCTTACGATCGCTGTTGTCCTCAGATTGTTTTGAATTTGTAATACCGCTAAGCGGTGACAATCCGAGGACAAAGGCGACCACTTCGTTTCTTCAGAATCATTCGCTTGCTCCGTTCGGTATGGAAATGGATAGTAACATTATCATTCGCTTGCTCCGTACGGTGTGGGAAAAACTAACGTAAGGGACGCTTAGAGGCTAGGTAAACCGAAAGTTAATGGTCTTACGATTGCGTTATGAATATTCACAAGCAGAATTTTTTTGTCGTCAAGCCGATTGATAACGGCAATGACGACCATTGTATCCCACCTAAAAATTGCTGCAGGGACAACGGAGCAGACGAATGATTCTGAAGAAGCGTCAGCGGTCGCCTTTGTTTTCGGATTCCCACCTTGCTTTAATTGTTCAAAAGGAATCCGAAAACAACAGCGATCGGAAGAACATTCGACTGCGCAGTTGCGTTTGACAGCAATTACTTCAGCTCCGTTGTCTTGACAGCAATTTTCCCACAAAAAATAAGCCGCCCCAAAGTCGGATGATCCTGACTTTGAGGCGGCTTGTTAAACTTATTTGTTGTCGTTCGAGCCCGTCGTCGTGAACCTGGACAGCGAATCTTGCAATTTGTTCGATACGTCTTCGAGTTTGCCCGACAGCTTCACGAGGCTTTCGCTGATGCTCAGCTGCTCGTTGCTCAGCGATGCGACTTCTTCGGAAGTTGCCGACGATTGCTGAGCGACCGCGCTTACGCTGCTCATTGCATCCGACAATACCGCTTGCGACTCATCGAGCTTGCCGATAGCTGCCGTAACCGAAGTGAGGCTTTCGCCGAAACGGTTCATATGGCCTTGTACAGCCAAGAAGATTTGGTTCGATTCTTTAACGGACGATACTTGCTCTTGGAAAATCGGATAAGCCTCCGACAGCACCTGCACCGTCTCGTCGATTTCACGCTGGATCGTCTCCGTAATCTGACCGACAATATCGATCGAATGACGTGACTGATCAGCGAGCTTGCGAATTTCGTCTGCGACGACCATAAAGCCTTTGCCCGCCGCTCCTGCGCGCGCTGCCTCAATCGTTGCATTCAAGGACAAGATGTTCGTCTGTTTCGTCAGGTTGTTCAGGACATCGAGAATTTTACGGATCGACGAAGTCGAATCTTTCAGCTTATCAACCTTGCTGACCATGTTGCGTGTCATCTCTTCCGTCACGCCTGTTTTCTCGATGAGGACGTTCATATAGTTGCTGCCCTGTTCACTCGCCTGTTCAACGGCCGCAGCGGATTGCTCCATCGAATGATTCGAGCTGAGCACCGACTTCATCTGCTCGTTGATCGTTCCCGTCAGATCGCTTCCGCGCTCTGCTTCCATCGCGAGGCTCGTTGCGCCGCCAGCAATTTCTTCCGTTGCGACTGCGATCTCTTTCGCAGAAACAGCTGTTTTGCGGGACGCTTCCGTCAGTTCGCTTGCCGTTGCAAGAACATCGTTAGCGGACAAGTTCGTCTTCTCGACGAGAGATGTAATTTCGGCCATCATCCGGTTAAAGCTGTCGGTCAATTGGCCGATCTCGTCCTTCCGGTTCAGATACAGCCGAACACTCAGGTTGCCGCGTTCGCCTTCGTTCATCAAGTTGCGAAGCTTCACAAGCGGATGCGCGAACGTACGGATTAACACGTACGAGATTGCAACTGCAACAAGCGCAGCGATAATTGTCACGATCAAAGTCAGGACGTAAATTTGCTGAGCATCCTTCACAAGCTGCTCAACAGGTGTCTTACCGACTATCTTCCATCCTGCGTTATTGAAGGTCGAGTATGCGGCAAGCACGCTGTTTCCTTCCGAGTCGTCCAACTCGAGAGAGCCTTTCTCTGCCATATCGCCTTCGGTCGGGATCTCGACGTCGCTCGGTTTGCCAAGCGTCGCATTATCCGCAGCACTCGGATTCAGCACGTAACGGTTCTCTGCATCGACAAGCGATACCGAGCTGCCATCGCCTAGCGAAATGTCGCCAATTGTTTTCTCGATGACACTCAGCTTAATTTCGAACAAGAGTACGAACATCGGCTCGCTTGTGGTATTGTTCTTCAGCACACGTGCAATGCCGAGCACAGGCTCGTTCGACTTGCCGGAAGGTCCTTTGACCGACGATTGAATCCAGATGGATTGTCCGTTCGCCTCGACCGCTCTTTTGTACCATTCCGTAGCTTCTAGCTCTTTACGATCGAGCGTTGAGCTGCCGAGTGAAAAGCCGCCATCTTCCAACGGGATTAAGTATCCGCCTTTCAGCGAGCTGTTACTGAGCACGTACTCCTCTAGCATCTTTTGAATCCGAGTCGACGCTTCGAAGCGTTCGAACTGCTCAAGTTGAGCATCGCGCAATTTGCTGAGCTCCTCCTGAATATCGCCGTCTACCATGACTTGAAGCGTTTGCGCATCGAAATTATCGAACATCAGATTCAGCTTGCCTGCAGCTTGCTCGATCGTCTGAAAGTTAGAATCCATCGCATTGTTGCGAATGATCCCCTTCGACGTGTTGTATGCGAGAATCCCGACGACAAGTACGCATGCCAGAATGCTCGTCAGAATGAACAAAAACAGCTTAGCGCCGACCGAGCGCTGCGGATTCGCCCATTTGGCTTCTTTCCAGCTGCCGTTCAGCTTGGGCTTCGGAATCGATACTTTACCTTTTGCAAATTTGGATGCTTTCTTTTCTTGTGCTTGCTGTGTCTCTTGCATCTGCTGTGTTTGCAGCGATTCTTGTTGTTGACCCTCTGATTTACCCGCTTTCGGCTTTTTCACCTTTTTCAACATAGATGTCACACCGCCCGCTCTCGAAATATATGCGTACTCCTTATGACTCATAAGGCATACTTACGCACTAAAAAATAGATGCACCATATATATCGGATTTTATCAACCTGATTGTAAGCCCTATCAGGCTTGATAAACACATTTTTTTAATATTTTACGAGAAAAAATAAATTTCGCTGTCGAATCGTTTCTCTGCATAACGACAAGCAGTTTGCCGCCTTTCAGCCTTATGTGCAACCTATCCGTCAGGGGCAGCGCGCTCTGCACACAGGCCGCCCTCTTCTGCTTACGAAACGTTGCAAATCGACGAGGTGTATCCCGTTGATCTCAACAAAAAAATAAGCCTTTATAACCACTTCCAATGATCACAACCTCATTGTACTGGTCATAAAGACTTACTCGTTGTTGGACTCGTTTATTGGCCTTTGCCGATCCGTTTACGCATCATATCCATCGGCTTAACCGGCTGTTCGACTTCCATCCGTATCGGTTGCAGAGGATGGCGTGCCGCATCGAGCGTATTGCCATCGGCATCCGTAATTTCACCAACCGTCTGCTTAAAGAATGTGCCGCCTGGACCGACGAATTCCACCTGCTGGCCCGGCTTAAAATGATTGCGCTGCTGCACGGTTGCAATACCCGTCGATTCCTCATAGTCAAGGACGACACCTGCGAAATCGTACGGCGCAGCCTTATCCTCCGGCTCGTAGATATGCTCGCCGGAACCAGGCGTCTGGAAGAAAAATCCGGTGTTCAGCGGCCGGTTCGCCGCCTTCTGAATTTCTTCCAACCACTCCGGCTTCAACACGTAGCTTTCCGGATCTTCGAAGTAGGCATCGATCGCTTGCCGATAGGCGTTGACGACGCTGGCAACATAGTGGATGCTCTTCATTCTTCCTTCAATCTTGAAGCTGTCGATGCCGACCTCGATCAGCTCCGGCAAGTGCTCGATCATACACAAATCTTTGGAGCCCATCGTGAATTGCTCTCCGCCATCCTCGAATTGCTCCGCATCAATGAACAGATCGTACTTCCACCTACAAGATTGGCAGCAGCCGCCGCGGTTCGAGTCCCGGTCCGTGAAGTGGTTCGACAGCACGCAGCGCCCTGAGAACGACGAACACATCGCGCCATGGATGAAAGCTTCAATCTCGATATCGACATGTGCTTTTATCTCGGCGATCTCCTCCAGGCTTGCTTCACGCGCCAACACGACACGCGGCAATCCCTCGTCCTTCCAGAACTTCACAGCCTGCCAGTTCAGTGTCGATTGCTGAGTGCTTAGATGAACCTCCAGCTTCGGAGCAACGCGCAGCGCCGTCTCGACAATGACGGGATCAGCCGCAATAATCGCTGCGATACCGGCCTCTTCCAAGCTGCGCAAGTAGTCTTCCAGCCCTTCGATATCTTCATTATGCGCATAAATGTTCGTCGCCACGAACACTTTGGCGCCATATTTCGCTGCAAATTCGACGCCTTCGCGCATATCTTCGAAGCTGAAATTATCCGCGTTGGAGCGCAAGCCGTACTTCTGTCCGCCGATATATACTGCATCCGCGCCATAGTGAACGGCGAATTTCAGCTTCTCCAAGTTACCTGCTGGAGCCAGCAGCTCCGGTCTGCCCAGACGATACCGTTTGCCTTTGAGCATATGCTTAGGTTCCGTTGCCGAATTACTCATGTGAAGTCACCTCTATCCTTAGTCCCTTATCGATTAATACACTTGTTCTTTAAAGAAAAATCCATAGCTTAGCTCGCGGCCTTGCTGCTGCTCCGCCTGTATGCTCTCCAGCCATTCGTCGCGGAACTGGTAGGTTGCCGGATCGCTGCAGTAGGCATCAATCGCGGCTCGATAAGCCCGTACGACGGTTTCGTTATACTCAATCGGCTTCAACAGTCCTTCAATCTTGAGGCTGTCGATCTCCGCTTCCAGCAATTCGTGCAAATTCTCGATCATGCATAAGTCATCCGGACTCATGATGTGCGTGCCGTTCGTATCCTCATAGATCGGGAACCGGTCATCCGGTCTCTCCGCTTCCATCAGATACATTCCCGCATCCGGGCTAGAAGCGCCTTCCGCAATCGTTTGTTCTTTAAAGTCCATATAGCTTTGTACAAGCGAGCGCTTCGAATGGTAGATGTTCGTCATGCCATGCACCTGCACTTGAATTTCAAGCTTTGTGTGCTGTTTCATGGATACGATCTGTTCCATATTGAGTTCGCGCGCGCAGACGAAACGAGTCGCGCCTCGCCGTCCCCAGAAATTAGCCGTCTCATAGTTGGTGGATGTCATCTCTGCGTTCCAATGGAGCTGCAACTGCGGCGCATATTGGCGAACCGCCATCAGCACGGCAGGATCGCCGAATACGACAGCGGATACTCCGATTCGCGCAAGCTCCTGTACGTAATCCGGTATAGCGTCGAGCAGCGTGTTATCCATAATATTGTTCATCGCGGCATAGATCCGGACTTGGCGCGGCGACTGCTTCGCCAGCTCCACCGCTTGCGCGATTTGCTCCAAGGAGAAGTGTCCCGGAAGCCGCGTTGCGAACCGGGATTCGCCTACGACGAACGCATCCGCGCCCGCTACCATCAGACGCTCCAGTTCTTCCAAATTCGAAGCTGTTACAAGCAGCTCCGGTTTATATACGGTCATCTTCTTATGCCTCCTGTTCCAACACAACCATGCACTAAAAAAGATAAAGACGAAAGAGACGCCGGCAGCCGTTGCTGCGAGTCCCTTCCGTCGATCGTAATACACGAACAACATTCGTTAGCGATCAAAGTTTTATTGCTGAGCTGTATCATTGCTTTCCGCAATATTGCGTTGATGCTCTTTGTACGTCTTCGCGAACAGATGCGTCTGCGTACCGTCTTTCTTCGTCACGTAGTACAAATAATCCGTCTGCTCCGGATTGAGCGCTGCTTGAATCGACTTCATGCTTGGGCTCGCGATTGGACCCGGAGGCAATCCTTGATTCTTGTACGTATTATAAGGACTATCGACTTCAAGGTCCTTCTCCATCAGACGCTCTTTCTGCTTATCAAGCAAATATTGTACGGTCGCATCGATTTGAAGCGGCATATTCTGCTTAATACGGTTATAGATAACGCCCGCTACGAGAGGACGCTCCTCGTCCACGACGACTTCTCGTTCAACGAGCGACGCTATCGTGAGCAGTTGATGCAGCGTCAAGCCGCGATCTTCCAATTGAACGTCCAATTCCGGCAGCGTATTCAGCTTCCGGTCGGTCTCCGCCAACATCCGCTGGATGATTTGTTCCGCGGTAGAGCCTTTCTTCATCTCATACGTTTCCGGATACAGATAGCCCTCGAGGCGGTGCATTTCTTGTATTCCAGACGGAATTTGCAGCACGGCATCCACGTCTTCCCATTTGCGATCGGCATCCATTAGACTTAATAGCTCGTCCTTGTTCGCGATGCCCTCCTGGCTTAGCTTGTCCGCGATCTGTGCTGCCGTGAACCCTTCGGGTATCGTAAACTTGATCGTCTCCGCCTTCACAATATCTCCGGCATTCAGCTTCGCAATAACCGCATTCAGCTCCATGCCCGGCGTCATGTCGTAGCTTCCCGCTTGAAAACGATCCCCTTCATCCTTCAGCTTCAAGTAGTATTTAAAAATAAATGCGCTGCGAATGATTCCTTCGTTCTCCAACGATTCTGCTACTTCGAACGGCGACATCCCGCTCTTCACTTCGACTCGCTTCATGTCGCCTGCAGCCGTCGGCCTGAGGCCGTTCCAAACATAAAGCGCTACGCTGCCGGCTCCGATGACCATAATTCCGAGCAGGGAAAGAATGACCCACATCGTAATTCGGCTTTTGTTTGGCCCGGACGGCTGGTAGTCTTCCTCTTCTTCTTCATGGTGCGATTGCGGATATTGCGACAACTTATGCTCCTCCATTTCCGCGAAAAAGGGCGGTGTCGGCCGCCCTTGCTCGTGTCAACTATAGTGTGTAAGGCTTAAAGGATTACAGCGATCCGTTACTTGCCCGAATCGTCGAAGCAGATCATATCATATGCTTCTGCAGCAGTTTCCCACTCTTCATCGTCTTCGATGTTCTCGAGCTCCAGCTCGTCGCCTTCTATGAGACGCAGCATCTCGACTTCGCCTTCATTGCGCATGGCTTCAGACTGAAGCGCCGCATAATAATGCTGGCCCAGTTGAAATTCGGACATAATGCGGAACGTCTCTTCCGTGCCGTTCCCGCTAGTCAGTTCGATGAACTTCCCATACTTGTCCTGCAGCTTCGTTCCGCGCTGCGGCGTCATATCAAGTTCTTGCATTACGAAGCCTTCCTCCTTCAATTCCAATCCGAACCGTTAGTCTTCGTCGCTCTCTTCCAGCTCGCCAAGCAGCGTGTTGAACGTTTCTTCGACGATATTCCATTCTTCTTCATCTTCGATCGTATACAGCTTCAAATCATCGCCTTCCTCTTCATAACGGAACGCGTAGACTTCGTCTTCTTCTTCGCTGTTCGACTCAAGCGGAACCACCATCATGTACTTGTGCTCCGAGCCGTCGACCTCAAACTTCATGATGACTTCGAATTCTTCTTCGTTGCCCTCTTCATCCGGAATGTAAATGATTTCCGGTTCTTCAAATTGGTTCTCGTTGTTATTCGCCATCGTCACCCTCACCTTTTCGCCTTAGAATCGAGATAGTTTTGCAAAATGAGTGTCGCGGCCAACTTGTCCACGACCTGCTTTCGTTTTTTACGGCTGACATCTGCCTCAAGCAGCGTTCGTTCCGCAGAAACAGTCGTCAACCGTTCATCCCATAGGTGAACAGGTAAGTTTAGCTTTTGCTGGAGTTCCTCAGCAAATGCTATGCAAATTTCACCACGAGGTCCGATTGTGCCATTCATGTTCTTCGGGAGACCGACCACGACCTCCGATACCTCGTGCTCCTTCGCAAGAGCGGCAATCTCGTCGAACTCGCCGCCTTCGCGTTTACGATGAACAACTCCCGTGCCTTGAGCCGTCCACCCGAAGGCGTCGCTGACCGCGACACCGATATTGCGGTCGCCGTAGTCCAGACCCATAATCCGCATTCGTTGCCAGGCTCCCGTCTTATTTATGTTCGCTTAAGTAAAATCGAACAAGCTCTTCAATCAATTCATCTCGTTCTTTCTTACGGATCAAGCTGCGTGCATTGTTGTGCCGCGGAATATAGGCGGGATCCCCGGACAACAGGTAGCCGACAATCTGGTTGATTGGATTGTAATCCTTATCCTGCAGCGCATCATGCACCTGGAGCAGAATTTCTTGCGCGGATACTTCCAATCCTTCCGCCTTGACGTCGAATTTCATCGTTTTGTCCATCGAGCTCATCCTCAGCACCTCACTTTGGAAACCGCTTTAAACGGCAGTGTCAATTATTACTATATCACATTTGCTTGCGCAAGAACTAGTTCTTCCGCAAGTTTCAATGCATCCGTAAGCTTCGATGCGTCTTTGCCGCCTGCTTGCGCCATATCTGGACGTCCGCCGCCTCCGCCGCCGCACACAGCAGCCGCTTCTTTGACCAGCTTGCCGGCGTTCAGACCTTTCTTCACAAGGTCCGGCGATACGGACGCGACGAGGTTTACTTTATCTTCTTGCGGAGCGCCCAATACGATAACCGCCGAAGGCAGCTTCGCTTTCAACTCGTCGACAATGCCGCGAAGCGCATCCATGCTTGGCGCACTTACGGCTGCTGTCAGCACCGTGACGCCGCCAACCGTCTTCGCTTGGTCAATCAGCGAGCCTGCTTCGATTCGGCTCAGCTTCGCCTGCAGCGACTCATTGTCGCGGCTCAGCTCTTTCACTTGGCCGAACAGCGCTTCGATGCGCTTCGGCACGTCCGCCGTGTTCGACTTCAGGAGGCCGGCTGCCTGTTTGAGAAGCTCGAACTGGCTTTCCATATACGAGTATGCATGGCGTCCCGTCACTGCTTCGATCCGGCGTACGCCGGATCCAATGCCGCTCTCGCCAATCAGCTTGAACGTGCCGATCTGCGACGTGTTAGCAACATGGATGCCGCCGCACAGCTCGATGCTGTAGCCGCCGACTTGCACGACGCGAACGACGTCGCCGTATTTCTCGCCGAACAGTGCCATCGCGCCCATCGCTTTCGCCTCCGCGATTGCCATGCTCTCGATCACGACCGGCGTACCGATCCAGATCTGTTCGTTCACACGGCGCTCGATGTCCGCCAGCTCTTCTTCCGTAATCGCGCCGAAGTGCGAGAAATCGAAGCGCAGAGTGTCGGCTTTCACGAGGGAGCCCGCTTGGTTAACGTGTTGGCCAAGCACTTCCTTCAATGCTTTGTGCAGAAGGTGCGTTGCCGTATGGTTCTTCGTAATATCGTCGCGCAAATCGCGAGCTACGCTCGCTTGCACGCTTTCGCCAACGCGGATCGTACCGCTTGCAACGACAGCATGATGAACCGGTTGGCCGTGCGGAGCCTTCGTAACGTCTTCGACGTTAAGCACGAAGCCGTTGCCTTCGATAACGCCGCGGTCGCCGACTTGGCCGCCGCTCTCGGCATAGAATGGCGTGCGGTCGAGCAGCACTAGCACCCGGCTGCCTTCGCCTGCAATATCAACAAGCGAATCTTCATGGATGATCGCCGTAATTTTGCCTTGCGCCGTTAACGCCGTATAGCCGACGAATTCGCTCTTCTCCGTGAGTTCGGACAGCGGTCCGCCCTGTATGTTCATGCCGCCCGTATCTTGGCGTGCAGCACGAGCACGCTCGCGCTGCGCTTCCATCGCCGAGTCGAAGCCGGCACGGTCAACTGTCATACCGTTCTCTGCCGCGAAATCTTCCGTCAAGTCGAACGGGAAGCCGTACGTATCGTACAGGCGGAACGCATCTTCTCCGCTGATCTCGCTGAGGCCAGCTTCGCGAGCTTGAGCGACAAGAGCGGAGAGCAGTGTCAAACCGTCGGACAACGTCTCGTGGAAACGCTCTTCCTCGGTACGGATTACACGCTCGATGAACTCGCGTTTCTCAACAACTTCCGGATAGTAGACGCCCATTACGTCGCCAACGGTTTTCGTCAGTTCGAACAAGAACGGACGGTCAACACCGAGCGATTTGCCGTAACGAACGGCACGGCGGAGCAGACGGCGGATAACGTAGCCGCGGCCTTCGTTCGACGGCAGCACGCCGTCGCCGACTGCAAACGCTACAGTACGAATGTGGTCTGCAATGACCTTCAGAGCGATATCGTGCTCAGCGTTGACATGGTAAGCAACGCCTGCAATTTCGCATGTTTGATCGATCATCGGACGGAACAAGTCGGTATCGAAGTTCGAGTCGACATCTTGCAGAATCGAAGCGAACCGTTCGAGGCCTGCGCCCGTATCGATGTTCTTATTCGGAAGCGGCGTGTAGCTGCCGTCCTTGTTATGATTGAACTGCGAGAATACAAGGTTCCATACTTCGAGGAAACGTTCGTTCTCGCCGCCTGGCCAGCACTCCGGATCGTTCAGATCGCCGTACTTGTCGCCGCGGTCGTAGAATATTTCAGTACAAGGTCCGCAAGGGCCTTCGCCGATATCCCAGAAGTTCTCTTCCAGCTTGTAGATACGTTCTGCTGGCAGGCCGATCTTCTCATTCCAGAATTTGAACGCCTCTTCATCCTCCGGGTATACCGTTACGGACAGACGGTTCGGGTCGAAGCCGATCCATTTCTTATCCGTCAGGAATTCCCACGCCCACGTAATGACTTCTTCCTTGAAGTAGTCGCCGATCGAGAAGTTGCCGAGCATTTCAAAAAACGTATGGTGGCGACGCGTTTTGCCGACATTCTCGATATCGTTCGTACGAATGCACTTCTGCGAGTTCGTAATGCGAGGGTTGTCCGGAATGACGCGTCCGTCAAAATACGGCTTCAGCGGCGCCATGCCCGCATTGATCCAGAGCAGCGACGGATCGTTATGCGGCACGAGCGATGCGCTCGGTTCAATGTGGTGTCCTTTGCTTTCGAAGAAAGCAAGCCATTTGGAACGGATTTCACTAGCTTTCATGGTTAATCGGCCTCCTAGAAATGAACGGTATTCTTTCGGTAAAAACAAAAAAAGCCCCTGTTAGTAACAGGGACGAGAATCTCGCGGTACCACCCTGGTTATTGTCCTCTCCTACGAATCCTGTACAATAGGACGGACAATCGCCTTCATTCGGAATCTAACGGTTCCGGACCGGTGAAGTTCATTCACTCTCCGAAGCCAGCTTCGGCCATTCTTCGCCAACGGTTCCTTACAGCCGACGCGCCTAAGATGACTAGCGTGAAGGGAACCTTCTCTGATTGACGGGCTATGGCGTACTTCGACTTCATCACAGATTTCATTCTATGAATCAAGCACACTTCATTAAATTATAACCTTGTCCTTTATTAGCTGTCAAATTGTTCGTCTCCTAACATAATAAGCGAAGATGTGCTGCACAATGACCTTCAATACGGCAAAGATAGGCACCGCCAGTATCATTCCGGCAATGCCCGCCAACTCCCCGCCGACGAGCAGCGCGAGAATAATGGACAACGGATGCATATGAAGCGTACGGCCGACGACCTGAGGGGAAATGACATTGCTCTCAAGAATTTGGCAGACGGTGTTGACGACGACGACGAGTATCATCATTTTGACCGATATGGTTGCTGACATGAGCAGTGCAGGAGCCGCGCCGAAGAACGGCCCTAAGTAAGGAATGACATTCGTAACCGCCACGACAGCCGCCAGCAGCAGCGGATAAGGCATGCCAATGATCCAATAGCCGATATAGGCCAGCACGCCAACGATCAGACAGACGAGAAATTGTCCCCGGATGTAGCTGCCGAGCGCCGTGTCGATATCTTTGAAAAGCCGGACGGTATGCTGGCGGTGGCTCTTCGGCACATAAGTAATAACGGTCCGCTCGAACACTTCGAAATCCTTCAAAATGTAGAACGACAAGAACGGAATGATGAACAGAATGAACAGCACATTGACCATCGCGCCGATATTGTTGATTAGACCGAATATGGATTCGGACAGTTTCTTCTCTATTTTATAGATGGAATTGTTGATGCCTGTCTGTATGCTGTCCGGCAGCATTGAGTTGTTCAGATCGTCGACCAAATTTTTCGCTCGAACCGTCAGCTCCGGCGCATGCTTGTTCAGCTCCTGCAATTGCCCCATGAACATCGGGATCATATTCATCAGCACGACGACGAGCGATCCGCAGAAGACGGCATAGATGAGCAGGACCGCTACCGATCTGGGCATCTTGCGGTCGCTGAGCATCGTCACGATCGGATTCAGCACGTACGAAATAATCATCGCGATGAAGAACGGCAGCAGCACCGCCCTCAGAAACGTATAGATTTGGACGAATATCGGTTTCAATAACAGCAGCATATAGACGACGATAAGGCCGAGAATCGCATAGACCAGCAGCCGAAAGATGCGGTTGTTCGTAAAACGGTCCACCGGGCACGCGCCTCCTTCCATATACAGCGGCATACTAATTCATTATATGTACAAGCGCTCCGGATCATCCTAGGCTCGGAAAAATAGTCTAGAAATGCAAAACGGACGCCCAATTGGCGCCCGTAAGCTTCTGTCATTAAACATGGACCGCGTCAAGCGAAGACTCGTTAGCCGTTCGCATGGATTTGCGGCATCTCTTCTTCGAAGAACAGATCGTCCAGCGAACTGAGCGTTCCGTCTTCTTCCACTTGATACACCGACATTTTTTCACCGTTCACGGTCAGTTCGATGAAACAGCCCCAGCAGTAATATTGATGGGAACCGATTTTACCGATGTCTTTGGAATTGCAATTAGGACATCTCATCATCTTTCATTTCTCCCTATATCCGAATCGGAAGGTGCGACCGGCAACAGCTGCGCCTCGCAGCAAGCCGGAACGATAATCGCATCTTCCCCGAGTAATACAGTATCCGATTCTTCCGGCGACCTCAGCCATTTGCGTCCTTCCAGCAAATCCGAGACAAATCCGTCCGTTAGTTCGTATCCTACTATTTGTGTACCCTGAATGGGCTCAAAATAAACATCCGATACGCGGCCAAGCTGCGTTCCTTGTACGGTAATAACAGGCAAATCTCTCAGCTTCGGTTGTCCGGTCTGAAAGCTGCGGCCTGCCCATAACTTATCCTTCGGTACGACAGCATCTCTGCCGTCGATAAGAATAGCGTCTTCGCCGCAAGAAGCGACTTTGTTCCAAGGCAATATTCGATCCTTGGGAGCCAGCCATCTCGCGGATTCCACCACAATCCCTTGCATCATCCAGTGCTCGTCGAACCAAGCGTCCTTCACTTTGCCCGATTGTTTGCCTGTATGCAAATCGACGACCGGCAACCCGATCAGCTGCTGCAGCTTAATCAAGAGGAGAGCCCTCCTTGGGGGTTATTTACGCAGCCGGCGGACAATCGTTTCAACCGATTTCGCCGCTTCGTTCAATTCCTCCAAAGTATTCCCCAATCCGAAGCTGAATCGTACGGCAGACATCAACCTCTCGTCGCCTATGCCCATCGCCGTCAGCACATGAGACCGTTCTAAGGATCCGGATGTGCATGCAGAGCCGCCAGACACCGCGATTCCCGCCATATCAAGGTTCATTAGCATCGTCTCGGTGTCGATGCCGAGAAAGCTAATGTTCACAATGTGCGAAAGCCGCTCCGTCTCGTGGCCGTTGACCGCAATATGGCCGTCGGTCGCTTGATGCATAAGGTCTACCCATTGTTGACGAAGCTGATCCATCAAAAGTTTTCGCGACGAAAGCTCGTCCGACGCTGCCTTCATCGCTGCCGCGAAGCCGGCAATGCCTGCGACGTTCTCCGTACCCGCTCTGCGCTTACGTTCCTGCGATCCGCCATGCATTATCGGCGACAACGCAACGTTGCCCGCGATATACAACGCGCCGATACCTTGAGGTCCGTTGATCTTGTGTGCGGAGAAGCTCATTAGATCGACAGGCAGCTTGCTAAGATCGATTGGCAGCGAACCGAGTGCCTGTACCGCGTCAACGTGGAAAAGCGCTCCACGCGCTCTAACCGCTTCGCCGATTACTTCGATCGGCTGCACCGTACCGACCTCATTGTTGGCATACATCACACTGACAAGCCCTGTACGGTCGGTCAACGCATCACATACGACATCAACGGACAATTGTCCGCTCTGATCGACAGGCAGAACCGTCAGATCGAAGCCTTCCTGCTGCAGCGACTGACAAGCATGAAGCACCGCATGGTGCTCCGCGGCGCTCGTAATAATATGCGTCTTGCCTAGTTCTTTCATCGCCCGTGCGGCTCCGATAATCGCGAGATTGTCGCTTTCCGTACCGCCGCTGGTGAACAACAGCTGAGCAGGCTTAGCTCCGATCAACGCAGCAATCGTATCCCGGGCACGGTTGACGCGTTGACGCGCCTCGCGTCCGTAACGATGCATGCTGGACGGATTGCCCGGCCCGCCGTTCATTACGTCGACTACCGCCGATATGGCTTCCTGCCGCATCGGCGAAGTCGCCGCATGATCGAAATAATACGTTCTCATTGTACCGCCTCAATTCCTGGCCGTGAAACAAAGTCAATAACTTCAAATCATTGGCGATCTATAAATTCAAGCGCGAGCTCTAGATGTAGAACATGTAGTTGTCGATCTGTCCTTCTTCCTTGAACGTAACCAGATCGGACAATGTCGTAGAATCCAGTACACTGGCGATAGCATCACGGATACGAAGCCACAGGTCGCGTTTCGCCGGATCGTCTTCTTCTGTGAAGTCTACCGGAGAGATCGGACCTTCGAGTACACGAATGACATCCCCCGCTGTAATATTCTCCGCCGACTTGGACAATATGTAGCCGCCGTATGCCCCCCGTACACTCTTCACCAATCCTGCGTTGCGAAGCGGAGCGATCAGTTGTTCCAAGTAATGCTCCGACAGCTGGTTTTTCTCAGCGATGCTCTTCAGCGAAATTGGTCCTTCACCGAATTTAGCAGCAAGCTCCATCATAATTGTGAGGCCATAACGGCCTTTCGTCGAAATTTTCAAAAAACGGCACCTCATTCCATGCGTCTAATGGTTCATATAATGGATGACCGATGCGGCCCATTTAAATCATTGTATTCCCATATCAGTTCTATGTTAGCACATCAAAGCGTGTTCGTGTAGAAATATCGTGAAGTTATTATGAAAAATAAGCGCATCGTCTCATCCTTCTAGGCCGATAAGATGAAAAAGATAGAGAGGCATGATACAATACATACATTCTTAGCAATGAAGGTGGTAAGCCAGCATGATCAAATCGAAAGCGGAAACCCGCGTCGTTGTCGGCATGTCCGGCGGCGTCGATTCGTCGGTCACCGCCCTGCTGCTCAAGCAGGAAGGCTACGATGTTATCGGCATTTTCATGAAAAATTGGGACGACACCGACGAATTCGGTCACTGCACAGCCGAGGAGGACGCCGAAGACGTCCGCCGCGTATGCGACCAGATCGGCATTCCCTACTATACGGTTAACTTCGAGCGGCAGTACTTCGACAAAGTATTCACGTACTTCCTCGATGAATATAAGCGCGGCCGGACGCCGAATCCCGACGTTATGTGCAACCGCGAGATCAAATTCGGCGAGTTTCTTCAAAAGGCAATCGACCTTGGCGCCGACTATTTAGCCACCGGCCACTACGCCCGCGTCGAGCGGACCGAGGACGGTGAGACGAAGCTGCTGCGGGGCGTTGACAACAATAAGGACCAGACTTATTTCCTCCATCAGTTGAATCAACAGCAGCTTGCCAAAGCGATGTTCCCGATCGGGCATTTGCCGAAGCCCGAAGTTCGCCGCATCGCGGACGAAGCCGGTCTTGCGACAGCCAAGAAGAAGGACAGCACCGGCGTCTGCTTTATCGGCGAGCGCAACTTCAAGCAGTTTCTGAGCGGCTACCTGCCAGCGCAGCCCGGTCCGATGATCGATCTGCGATCGGGCGAGGACAAAGGCCAGCATGACGGATTGATGTACTACACGCTCGGCCAGCGCCAAGGACTTGGCATCGGCGGTTCGGGCAGCGGCGAGCCTTGGTTCGTCGCGGACAAAGATTTGGAGAACAACATTCTGTACGTCGTTCAAGGCGATGCGCATCCGCGCCTATACTCAGAAAGCCTCGAAGCGGAGAACATCAACTGGATCGCGCCGTCTCGTCCGGAAGAGTCGATCCGCTGTACAGCGAAATTCCGCTACCGTCAAGCCGATCAAGGTGTCACGGTTACGCTTCGCGAGGACGGAACGGCAGCCGTCGTCTTCGACCAGCCTCAGAAGGCGATTACGCCTGGTCAAGCGGTCGTCTTCTATGACGGCGACGTTTGCCTTGGCGGCGGTACCATTAATCGCGTGAAGCTTGTGAATGAAGCAGCATTCTCCTTGAACGCTTAATCTCACGCAGACATCCTCACGAAGTTCTGTACACGAATAAGCCGCCAGCGGCAGGTTACTGCAACCTTCCGCTGACGGCTTATTTTTTGATATATATGATCTTCCTATGATTGCAGGTTACCCTAGCTCGATCCCCAGCGTCGGCTGTCCATTCTCGCCATCCCGCCTTCTTCGAACATTAATGCGCGATATACGCAAATGATCGGTCTCTTCCACGATGAACTCGTAATCGTCATCCGTCGTTACCTTCTGATTCCGCTTCGGCGGAATTTCGATCTGCGCATAGAGCCAGCCGCCGATCGTATCATAATCGTCAGACTCGATCTCGATGCCGAAGTAGCTGTTCACTTCTTCGATAAGCATCATCCCGCTGATGGAGTACGTATTATCGTCTTTCTTCTCTAGCTCGGGGCGTTCCTCGTCGAATTCGTCCTGAATTTCTCCGACAATCTCTTCCATAATATCTTCGAGCGTCACGAGTCCCGAGGTGCCGCCGTATTCATCGATTAGAATCGCGATCTGCGTCCGGCGTTTCTGCATCAGCTTCAGCAAGGTGCTGATCTGCATCGACTCCGGCACCGTCGTCATCGGCCGCGTAATCGTGCGGACATCTTTCAAATTTTGCGAAGATACTTTCAGAATGTCCTTAATATGCACGAACCCGATAATATTGTCCTTATCTCCGTCGCATACCGGGTATCGAGTGTGCATTTCTTTCAAAGCAATCGCCTTATTTTCTTCGAACGAAAGGTTAGCGTATAAGCACACCATCTCTGTTCTCGGAATCATAATCTCTCGGGCATTGGTCTCGGCAAAATCGAAAATGTTGTCGACAAGAGTCAGTTCCGTATTGTCGATCAACCCGTTCTTGTGGCTTTCCTTGACGAGGATGCGAATCTCTTCTTCGGTATGCGCGGAATCTTGTTCGGAGGCTGGCTCGACGCCGGCAAGCTTCAGCAGCCGGTTCGCCAATCCGTTGAGCACCCAGATGAACGGATACATGATTTTGTGGAACAAGACGAGCGGCGCGGCTGTCAACAGCGTAACGCTTTCGGATTTGCGGATGGCAATCGTCTTCGGCGCCAGCTCGCCGAGCACGATATGAAGCACCGTAATGAACGAGAAAGCGATCGCGAACGAGATCGTATGCGACAGCACCTCGCTGTGAAATCCGAGCTGTGAGAACCACTTTTCCAGCAAGCTGGCAATGGCCGGTTCGCCGATCCATCCAAGACCGAGCGAAGCGAGCGTAATTCCGAGCTGACATGCCGACAAGTAACCATCGAGATTGTTCGTCAGATGGGAGGCGAACAAGGCGCGCCGATGGCCGCCAGAGGCGAGTGAATCGATGCGGCTGCTCCTTACTTTAACCATTGCGAATTCCGCTGCAACGAAAAAACCGTTCATGATGACCAACAAAACAACCAGTACCAATTTCAACATTAACGGTAACGGGTCACTACTCAACGAATCCCTGCCGACCGTACGCTGCATAAGAGCAGATCCGTACGATAGCAGGCGCACCTCCTTTATTTTCAACGAATCACGAAATAATTTCCAATTATATAGCAATAGCTTATTCGATAGACAACAGCTGCGTCAAACCGTACCGACAGCGCAAAGCGCTGTAATCGGTCCGTATTCCACTTTATTCGGGAAGGATGTTCCATTATGCCAATGATTCGCACGTATTCAGCCGCTCACAAGACCAGACGGCCGATTTTCGGGAAAATCATGAATTTGGGTTCTTAAGCAATCAAAAAAAGCCGCACACAGCCTCACTGGCGAACCAGCGAAGCGCACGGCTTTTCGTTCCATGTATGAGTTCGAGAAGAGGCTGGTGTCAGCTGAACCAATCGCCGACCGTTTGAGCAAGCAAGTAAATATTCAGTCCGGCGATGACAACAGCGATCGTCCATGCCGTGATTTGCAGCCACAGCTTGTTGGCGAATTCGCCCATCTTCGCTTTGTCGCTTGTAAACTTCACGAGCGGAATAACGGCAAAGGAAAGCTGCAAGGATAAAATAACCTGGCTTAGAATCAGCAGATCGACCGTGCCCGAATCGCCCATAATGCCGATTACGATGACAGCCGGCACAATCGCGATCATCCGGGTAATTAGCCGGCGCAGCCATGCAGGAAGGCGAATATTGAGGAAGCCTTCCATGACGATTTGTCCCGCCAGCGTTCCTGTCAGCGTTGCGTTCTGGCCTGCCGCAAGCAGTGCGACGCCGAACAGTATGCTCGCTGCAGACGTTCCGAGCAGCGGCGCAAGCATATGGTAAGCATCTTCGATCTCAGCAATAGCCGTATTGCCTGACGTATGGAACGTTGCTGCTGCAATGATCAATATTGCAGCGTTAATGAACAGGGCGAGCGATAAAGCGAAGGTCGAATCGGCTGTCGCGAACCGGATCGCCTGCCGCTTGCCTTTCGGAGTCTGCTCGATTTGTCTCGTCTGTACGATGGAGGAATGCAGATACAAGTTGTGCGGCATGACCGTCGCTCCGAGTATACCGATGCCGATATAGAGCATCTCCGGGTTCGTGAACAGCTCCGTGCTCGGTGCGAAGAACCCGTTCACAATGCCGCCTGCGTCCGGTCTCGCCCATATGATCTCAACCAAGAAACATCCACCGATAGTTGCGATAAGCGTAATGACCAGCGCTTCAATATAACGGAACCCTTTGTTCTGCAGCAACAGCACGAGGAAAACGTCCAGAACGGTTATTAGAACGCCGTATATAATCGGAATGCCGAACAGCAGGTTAAGCGCAATTGCCGTACCGAGTACTTCTGCCAAGTCGCAGGCGGCGATGGCGAGCTCGCACAACACCCATAATCCAATGGCTACAGGCTTACTGTAATGATCGCGGCAAGCTTGCGCCAAGTCGCGGCCTGTCACGATGCCAAGCTTCCCCGCAAGTGCTTGCAGCAGCATTGCCATTAGGTTCGACAACAGAATCACGAAGAGAAGCGAATAACCGAACATCGAGCCGCCCGCAATATCAGTAGCCCAGTTGCCGGGATCCATATATCCGACAGCGACAAGATAACCCGGACCGGCAAACGCCAGAAACTTGCGGAACCATGACCCGGTTTTCGGAATTTTCATGGAACGGTGCACTTCCGGGAGGCTGACGCCTGACTGCTCCCTGCTCCAGCCTTGCTTATGCATTGCAATGCCTGTCTCTTTCCCCATACTAATCACCTCAATCATTAATATTTGTACTAGGCAAACGGTTTTGCACTAGGTCAACTTTTATCGTAAAAAAATCTATGTCGTAATTCTATGCCTCTAGATAGAGGATTGTGCCTACTTTCATTGTACATCCCCAAAAAAGTTTGTCAATTGCAACTTTTTTGGGGGAGGGACAAACTTAGAGGCATGGCCCCTAAGGACCCCCAGTTGAACTTCAAATTCAACTTCAACTTTCTAACCATCTAAATCATTTTCCTACCCACCTAAATCCTCCCTTCAAAGGGAGGACCCCAAGGGATTCCATCCCCCTGGACCCCCGGACAGAATAACGTTTAACGCAGCAGAGACGCTCCCTATTTTCTAAGCACTTCGACTCGCATCCCCTTCGGACAAGCTCCATTTTACCGTTCCCTTGCTACCTATCCAGATAACGTTCGAGTTACACAGCCGCTCCTTATCTTCTCTCTGCAACGACCCGCGCGCCCTCCGGGCAAGCTCCAGTTCGAGCACCTGCCACTTCATTTGAAGACAACAAAAAAGCAGCAACGGATATATTCCGTTGCTGCTTGCCTAGTGTTGGTGATGGCGTTGATGATGGCTTTGGTGATCGTTTTGGTGTTTATTATGGTGATACATTTGGTGATGTATTGTGTTGTTGGTTTTGGTGATGTCTTTGTGATTATGATTTTGGTGTTGTGCTGGTCTGGATCTGGATCTGGATCTGGTTCTGGTGCTGGTGCTGGTGCTGGTTTTGGTGATACATTGGGTGATGACTTTGTGCTGATGGATTTGGTGCCGGCTTTGGTGAAGCGACTGGTTACTTCGTCGTCCGTTTATCCTTATTCCGTCTAAGCTGCTGGTTCTGGCGGATCTTATCTTCCATGCCCTGCTCGGAGGCGTCGTAGAAATGCTGGCCATGAAGCGAGTCCGGCAAGTATTGTTGGGTTACATAATTGCCCGGGAAATCATGCGGATATTGATAGCCGACATGTCCAAGCTTCACTGCGCCTTTGTAGTGCGCATCACGTAGATGAAGCGGCACTTCTAACGTGCCCGACTGTTCAATGATGCTCATTGCTTTGCCTATCGCCATTGTGGTTGCATTCGACTTTGGACTTTCAACCGCAAACAAAATCGCCTGTGCGATGTTGTACTTCGCCTCCGGCCAACCGATTTTACGATAGGCTTCAAGTGCCGTCGTCGCCTGCACCATCGCTTGCGGATTCGCAAGTCCGATGTCCTCGCTGCATGCGACAATGAGACGCCGAAGGAACGTCATCGGCTCCATCCCAAGCTTCTCTACCGCATAGAGAAACCAAAATAATGCGGCGTCGCTAGAGCCGCGCACACTTTTGTGGAATGCGGACAGCACATCATATTGCGTCGATTCATCAGCCTTCGCAAGCGGCTTGCGGACCGATTCCTGCGCGACTTCAAGCGTAAGATGGACGGAACCATCCGGCTCGGACGGAGTCGTGACCGCCGCGATCTCAAGTGCGTTGAGCGCCCGGCGGATGTCGCCTCCTGCCGTCTGCGCAATATGATCAAGCGCATCCTCGTCCACCTGCAGCCGCATAAAGCCTAGTCCGCGCCCCGCATCAGACAGTGCCCGAAGCATCGCTTCACGGGCATGCTTCTTCGTTAGAGGCTCGAGCTGGAATAACGTAGACCGGGACAGTAATGCCCCGTTCACATAATGAAACGGGTTTTCCGTAGTTGCACCAATAAATATAATAACACCCTGCTCTACAGCCGGCAGAAGCGCATCCTGCCGCGAAGAGTTGAACCGGTGCACCTCGTCTAGAAATAGAATCGTCTGGCGTCCGTACAGCGACTTAGCTGATTTCGCCCGGTCGATCACGTCACGAACATCTTTAACCGACGCATCGACCGCGTTCAGCTTTACGAAATCGGCTTCTGTCCGCCTCGATATAATATGAGCTAAAGTCGTCTTGCCGCATCCCGGAGGACCGTACAGGATGATCGACGATACCCGGTCGCCCTCAATCGCTCGCCTTAGCAGCTTGCCCTGTCCAACGATATGCTCTTGCCCGATATAATCGTCCAGCGTTTCGGGACGCATCCGGTCCGCAAGCAGCCTCGCCTTCGGCGCCTGCTCCTCCCCAAAGCTGAATAAATCCATGATGGCTGCAGCTCCTTCGTTCCATATACTATCTTTATTTTAGCATATCGGCCTATAATCCGCACATTTGTTCGATTGGATGGTCTCTCATTTCTCAGTGCATTACGTACAATGAGAAGCTTCAGATTTGACTAGGCAGGACCGTTCAATGTATTTCATACAACGAAAAAAGGCCTCAACATCTCCAAAACAGCTAATATCGCTTGTTCACGCATATTCCGATTGTACAGAATGCAATAAAGCAAGTTAGTTTAGCCCTATGAGGCACTATTCATTGTACAAATTACAACGAACCCCACCACGAACTTCTGAACACCTAATTCGTCCCATCAAAATTGCATTAAGGCATCTATCGTGCTGGAATGCCCATGCCATGCCATGCTATGCCTTGCCATACCATTTCCTGCCGGGCCAAGTCGTGCAGCGCCCTTCCCAAATAGCAAAAAAGCCGACTGGTCTGCCAATACGGCAATCAGTCAGCTCTTCCTGTTTAACCCCTGTCGCTCGGCCGTTTCAAGCTGACCGACAGTTTCTCGACGGCAGCCTTGCCACGCTTCTGCCTTGTCTCCTCACTCTTCAGCAGCGCAAGGTCTGCCATTAAGCGTTGCCGCCCTCGCCCTGCTGCTTCTTGGCTTTCGCCTCTAGCAGTTCCTTGATGCAGACGCTGACCATAATCAGCCCCGCAACCGGCGGAACGAATGCATTGCTGGCGGGCGGCTGCTGCGCCTTGCGGATTTCCGGCGCGTTGTCCGGCACGATCCGCTGCGTCACGTCTTCGCGCGGCTTCATCGGCTCCTCCGACGAGAAGACGACTTTGACACCTTTCTTGATGCCGTCCTTGCGCAGTTTCGTCCGCACGACGCGCGCGATCGGATCGGTATGCGTCTTGCTGATATCGACGACCTGGAACTTCGTCGGATCCATTTTGTTCGCGGCGCCCATGCTGGAGATCATCGGAATCTTGCGTTCCAGGCACTGCTTAATGAGATGAATTTTGTAGCCGATCGTATCCGATGCGTCAAGCACGTAATCCAGCTCATAGTCGAACAGCTGCTCGTACGTCTCCTCGGTATAGAACATGCGCAACGAAATAGCGTCGCATTCAGGGTTAATGAGTTTGATTCGGTCACGCATAAGGTCCGCTTTCGGCTGGCCGACCGTCGTCGTCAGCGCGTGAATCTGGCGATTGATGTTCGTAATGTCTACGACGTCTTTATCGATTAGAATAATGCGGCCGACGCCTGTACGCGCCAGCGCTTCCGCCGCGATCGAGCCGACTCCGCCGATACCGAGCACGGCTACCGTGCTGCCTTTGAGCGCTTCGAGTCCTTCCGGACCGATCGAAAGCTCTGTTCGCGAGAATTGATGCAGCATATTATCAGGCCTCCTCATGCTATGTAGGATAGGTCCGTATATACGGAAAATGTCCGGCAAAAAGCTCATCTGCTCGTGTGGCAGACGGGCTAATTGCCGGACGGTCCGCTCTAGCCGGCAGCTATTGCTGCCGCCGGCCAGGCGGGAAACACCTTACGATCCTGTATCTAATTACGCTTGAGGCGCACCTGCAGCAGCAGCGGCAGCCGGCTTCGAGCTTGGCTTAGGTACCGTGCGGATATGCAGCTGCTCCAGTTGTGACAGCTCGACTTGCGACGGAGCGTCGACCATAACGTCGGTTGCGCTTGCCGTCTTAGGGAAGGCAATCGTCTCACGCAGGTTCGAACGGCCCGTCAGCAGCATAACGAGACGGTCCAGACCGAACGCGATGCCGCCGTGCGGCGGAGTACCATACTCGAACGCTTCGAGCAAGAAGCCGAATTGTTCATTCGCTTGCTCCATCGAGAAGCCGAGCGTCTTGAACATAAGCTCTTGCACGTCGCGCTTGTAGATCCGCATCGAGCCGCCGCCGATTTCGTAGCCGTTGAGCACGATGTCATATGCTTGCGCGCGCACTTTGCCTGGATCTGTCTCGAGCAGCGCCAAATCGTCGTCGTTCGGACGCGTGAACGGATGGTGCATCGCGACATAACGTTTCGCATCTTCGTCCCACTCGAGCAGCGGGAAGTCCACAACCCACAGGAACTTGAATTTCGATTCATCGATCAGGCCAAGATCGCGGCCCAGCTTCAGACGCAGGTTGCCAAGGACATCAGCGACGACTTTCGGCTTGTCAGCCGAGAACGTCAGCAAATCGCCTTCTTCAACGCCCAGACGCTCCGTCAGCGCTTCGATTTCTTCCGGTTTCAGGAACTTAACGATCGGACCTCTCCATTCGCCGTCCTTCACCGTGATCCATGCAAGGCCTTTGCCTCCGTAGCGGGCAGCGAACGGTTGCAGGTCGTCGAGTTCCTTACGGCTCCAGCTTGCGCAGCCTTTCGCGTTCAGCGCTTTAACTTCGCCGCCGGAAGCTGCAACGGATGCGAATACTTTGACGTCGCTGCTTGCAACGATATCGGTAATGTTCTTAATTTCCAGATCGAAGCGGAGGTCCGGCTTGTCGGAGCCGTATTTGTCCATTGCTTCAGCATACGTAATCCGTTGGAACGGCAACGGGATTTCGACGCCTACCGTCTCGCGGAAAATGCGTGCCATCAGTTGCTCCATCATGCCGAGCAGTTGATCCTGCGACAGGAACGACGTCTCGATGTCCACCTGCGTGAACTCCGGTTGACGGTCAGCACGAAGGTCTTCGTCGCGGAAGCAGCGAGCTACTTGGTAGTAGCGCTCCAGACCGCCGACCATCAGCAGCTGTTTGAATATTTGCGGCGATTGCGGCAGCGCGTAGAACTCTTCCGGATGCACACGGCTCGGTACGAGGTAATCGCGCGCGCCTTCCGGCGTACTCTTCGTCAGAATCGGCGTTTCTACATCGAGGAAGCCTTCTGCGTCAAGGAAGTCGCGGAATACTTTCGTCGTCTTCGAACGGAGCAGCATCGTACGCTGCATCTCTGGACGGCGAAGGTCAAGATAACGGTGCTTCAGACGAAGCGGCTCGTCGACTTCTACACCGTCTTCAATTGGGAACGGAGGCGTCTTCGCCGAGTTCATAATTTCGATTTCGGTTACGCGGATTTCGATCTCGCCTGTCGCAATATTGGCGTTGAACGTTTCCGGATCGCGCTCGACAACTTTGCCGCGAACGGCAAGCACGAACTCGTTGCGAGCTTTGTCAGCGATTTCGAGTGCTGCGCCGGAGAAATCCGGGTTGAATACCGTTTGGACAAGACCGGTACGGTCGCGAAGATCGATGAACAATACGCCGCCAAGGTCGCGACGGCGCTGTACCCAGCCGTTCAGCGTAACGACTTGGCCAACATCGGTTTTCGTCAATGTACCGCAGGAATGAGTTTTCAACATCATGGGGAATCATTCTCCTCTATCATAGTATTGGGTTGTCTTAAGCTGCTTATTTGCTCTTCTTAATCTCATCGGCTAATTGATTAAGCGGTACGAACCGCTGCTCGCCAGTCGCCATATGTTTCAAGGCGATTTCGCCGCGGGCCAGTTCATCGTCGCCGAGAATAGCCGTGAAGCGCGCCTTCAACCGGTCCGCCGACTTCATCTGCGCCTTCATTTTGCGGCCTTGGTAATCGCGCTCGACGGACAGGCCTTCAAGCCGCATCCCGTGAATGAGCTTCGCCGTTTCCCGTTCCGCTGCTTCTCCAAGCGCAATGACATAAGCATCGACCGCATGCAGATCAGGCAGTTCCGTATGCTGGTGTTCCAGCAACATGACCGTCCGCTCTAGCCCCAGACCAAGTCCGACGCCCGGTTGGTCCGGACCGCCGATCTCTGCTACGAGCCCGTTGTAACGGCCGCCGCCGCCGATTGTATCAATCGCGCCGATGCCTTCCGCCTTGTACTCGAACGCTGTATGCGTGTAGTAGTCCAGACCGCGTACGAGACGAGGATTAATATCGAACGGAATGTTCATATCGGTCAAATAAGCTTGCAGCTTCTCGAAGTGCGTCTGGCACTCCTCGTCAAGGCTGTCGATAATCGAAGGCGCGCCTTCGAAGTGCGCCTGATCCACCTTGCAGTCAAGCACGCGAAGCGGATTGCGGTCGATACGCGATTGGCAGTCCTTGCACAGCAGGCTGCGCTTCGGTTCCAAGAACGCTAGCAGCCGCTCGCGGAATGCGGCGCGTACCGCCGGCGTACCGACAGAGTTGACTTCGACACGGACGCCTTTGAGACCGACCTCAGTATAGAACGTATAGCCAAGCGCGATGACTTCCGCATCCAACGCTGGATCGACCGCGCCAAGCGCCTCGATGCCGAACTGATGGAACTGACGGTAACGTCCCGCCTGCGCACGCTCATAACGGAACATCGGACCGATGTAGTACAGCTTCGTCAGATCCGGCTCGCCGTACAATTTATTCTCGACAAAGGCACGAACTGCGCCAGCTGTTCCTTCCGGACGAAGTGTCAAGCTGCGGTCGCCGCGGTCGGTGAACGTATACATTTCTTTCTCGACGATATCCGTCGTCTCGCCGACGCCGCGTTGGAACAGTTCGGTCGCTTCGAAGATCGGCGTCCGGATTTCGCGGAAATTGAAGCGGCGGCAAATGTCGCGCGCCTTGCTCTCAACGAACTGCCAGCGCTCTACGGCGCCCGGCAGAAAGTCCTGCGTTCCCGGCGGTTTCTGGAATGCCATGTAAATCCCCCTGATTCTGTTCAATAATAAAAAAAACTCCCGCCCCCGACGCTCGATTGCTCGAACAGTCAGGGACGAGAGATTGCTGCTTGTCTCCCGTGGTGCCACCCACATTCCGGCTCCAATCTTCATCCCAACAGCTATACGCTTGTTGGATACGAAGCAGAACCGCTTCAAACGGTTAACGCCCGTTATACGCGATACGGCTAGTGACAACGGTTCAAATGCCAACGCCGCTATGCAGCATGATCATCCATCCGTCCGTTCGCCATTCGTTCTCCGGGAAGTCTTTCCCCTCCGCCACCATAAAGACGCTTCCAGCCAAGGCGTCTCTCTCTGGATACGTGTACGCGGGTACTCTGTCCCATCATTGAATCGACAACTTATTCCTTTAAATTTTACTCGGCTCTGCATGCGAAGTCAAGCCGCGATTCTAATATGCCCTAATGGGCAGAAAAAAGCCTGCAGCACCAAATCTGCAGGCTATCCAAATATATTATTAAAAAGGGGGTCGAGTTCTAGTATAGACCGGTCATGTTAAAACAAGATGTTATTAGCATTACAATAAGATTACAAAATATAAAGCGTTTACGTATGAAAGCGGTGACAGTCTTAAGCCTGATTTGAACGATATAAATAGAAATATTATTAATTTCATTATTATTTTTTATTATTTTTAGAATAACCACCCTAATTCGAATAACGACTTCGAACGATATTAGTGAAGTAGGCAAATAAATACATACCGAACAGGAGAGTGCATGATGAACAAGAAAGTAATGATGATGACCGCAGTACTTGGATTCAGTATGATGGTATCCACTGCTTTTGCAGCGCCAGGGGGTAAAGGAGGCGGAAACGACAGTCATTCCGGTAAATCGGGTGAACATGCTACGGTTACGAGCTCCGGTAAAGGCAACGGCAATAGCCATGAAGGCGAAGATAAAAATAAAGACAAAGGCACATCCGTTACCGACGCTGTTTACGGCAACAACGGTAAAGGCAAGGGCGTCACCGTTACCGGTTCCGTCTATGGCAACAACGGCAAAGGCAAAGGCGTCTCTGTGACCGATTCCGTCTATGGCCATGGCAAAGGCGTCTCTGTCACGGATTCCGTCTACGGTCACGGACATCGCGGCGCGCACGGCCTGCTGAATGCGTATGGGAACGTAAAAGACAAGCCTGCCGGGGCGCGCATTGCGAGTTTGCTCAAATCCAAATACGGCATCGACGTGACCATTGAAGCAAACACCGATTTGTCGGCTTTAGCTAAACAGCTTGAAGCCGAAGGCAAAAAAGAGGCCGCTGCATATGTTCAAGGAATGGCGGATGTACTGGTTAACCCTTCTGACCTCGAAGCTTACAAAAAACTGGGCAAGCTGAACAAGAAGCTGGGCAAAAAAGACATCGGCGCCTTCGTTAACGGAGAAGAACTGCAATTTGACGTCGCTCCTGTCGTGGAAGCAGGCCATACTCTCGTTCCGTTCCGTGCTATTGCTGAAGCATTGGATGCTGAAGTGCTGTGGGATCCTGCAACTCAAACCGTGACCGTTACCCGCGATGGCGTCGAAGTCAAGATTGTACTCGGCAGCAAAAGCGCAACGGTTAACGGCAGCAAAGTCACGATTGAATATCCCGGCAAAATGAAAGACAGCCGCGTTATGGTGCCGCTGCGCTTCCTGGGCGAAGCATTCAAAGCCGAAGTACAATGGGAGCCGGAATCCCGCTGCGTCATTATCCTCGACTCCAGCACAACTGCAGCGGAGAGCACGAACGAATAATGAACGTATGAACTCGTTCTCGGGTTATGCCGTCTGATTTAATAAATACTGCCCTACGAATAAAAAAAGCGGATGAGTTGATTAATCAACTCATCCGCTTTCTCGTTACGGAAGGCACCCGGCTGGTTCCATTAAATTAATCGGCCCCCGGCTCCCTGCCGTGCCGTCTTGCCGGCAACGTACCATGCGCCCACTCGGCGGCGGCTTCCATATCGTCTTCCCATTCGTCGAGCAGCATCGCTTCCTTGCGGTCCGTCGACAGCAGTCTGTTGGACGCCCGCTGAATGCTTTGCTCCTTGCGCGATTGATGCATCGGAAACACTCCTATACGGTAAGTAGTCGCGAAGCGCGCACTCTACCGATATTGTTTCCGAATATGGCTCATCTAACCGCAGTTGTGCGGACCGATTACTCGCTTCTGCTGTCCAGTATAAGCGTTACCGGCCCCCAGTTGACGAGCGATACGTCCATCATCGCGCCGAACACTCCGGTCTCCACGCGCAGCCCGGAAGCCCGGAGCAGCTCGTTAAACCGGTTATACAGCGCTTCCGCAGGCTCCGGCCGCGCGGCAGACAAAAAATTCGGCCGCTTGCCCTTGCGGCAGTCGCCATACAACGTAAACTGCGAAATGGACAAAATGTCGCCGCCGATGTCTTGAACGGACAAATTCATTTTGCCGGACTCATCTTCGAAGATCCGCAGTCCCGCTACTTTTTCCGCAAGCCACTTGGCGTCTGCCTCTGTGTCTTCGTGCGTAACGCCAACAAGCAGCACAAGCCCTTGGTCGATCGCTCCGACGATATTCCCTTCCACCTCAACCGAAGCTTGCTTGCTTCGCTGCACAACAATTCTCACTGCACAACCCTCGCTTACTGCTATTGCATAATCCGCTGAACGGAATAAATATCTTTCACCCGCTTGATCTTCTCGACGACCGACTCCAAATGCTGAACATTGCGAATCAGAATCGTCATATGGATCATCGCCATCTTGTTCTTGACTGCACGGCTCGTCACCGCCGAGATGTTCGTCTTGCTCTCGGACACAGCCTGCAGCACCTCGTTCAGTACGCCTCGGCGGTCATGTCCCGTAATCTCGATATCGACGCTGTAGTTCGCCTCGATCGAATCTTCCCATTCGACCTCAATGACGCGATCCGCTTCTTCTCCCTCGCCGCTGACCGGAATGTTCGTACAATCAAGCCGATGAACGGACACGCCGCGTCCGCGTGTAATGTAGCCAATGATTTCATCTCCGGGAACCGGATTGCAGCAGCGGGCGAATCGGACGAGCAAATTGTCGATACCTTTGACCGTTACGCCATAATTCGGTCGCTTCTTCTGAGCGCCTGGCGATTTCATCTCGCGCGGCTCGCTCGTCAGCTCGATCAAGCTCGCTTCCTCGGCTTCTCTGCGTAGCCGCTCCGTCAGTTTCGAGCATACTTGCGCAGCCGTAATGCCGTTAAAGCCGATCGCCGACAGCATATCCTCGACGTCGTTGAAGGTAAACTTCGTCGCAACCTCCTGCAGCTTATCGTCCGTCAGCCAGACGGATGCTTCAAGTCCGAGGCGCTTAATCTCTCGCTCAAGCAGCTCTCGCCCTTTGGCAACGTTCTCCTCGCGCTTCTCTTTCTTGAACCACTGCTTAATCTTGCTGCGGGCGTGCGACGACTGCGCGATTTTGACCCAATCCTGGCTCGGGCCGTACGAATGCTTGGAAGTCAATATTTCGACAATATCGCCGGTCTTCAGCTTATGGTCAAGCGGCACGATGCGGCCGTTCACCTTAGCGCCGATCGTCCGGTTGCCGACCTCCGTATGGACGCGGTAAGCGAAGTCAAGCGGCACAGAGCCGGCTGGCAGTTCGAATACTTCGCCCTTCGGAGTGAATACGAATACAAGATCTGAGAAGAAATCCATTTTCAACGATTCGACGAACTCCGACGCATCCTTCGCATCCTGCTGCAGCTCCAATATTTCGCGGAACCACGACATTTTATCCTCGAAGTTGCCGCCGGCGACAACGTGATTGCCGCCTTCTTTATAAGCCCAGTGCGCGGCAACACCGTATTCGCTCGTCCGGTGCATGTCCCACGTCCGGATTTGCACCTCGGTCGGCTCGCCGTTTTGTCCAATGACAGTCGTGTGAAGCGACTGATACATATTCGCCTTCGGCATAGCAATGTAGTCCTTGAACCGACCAGGCATCGGCCGCCATAGCGTATGAATAATACCAAGCGTTGCGTAACAATCTTTAATATTGTCCACGATAATACGAATAGCAAGCAGATCATAAATTTCGTTGAACTGCTTGTTCTTCATCGTCATTTTCTTGTAGATGCTGTAAATATGCTTCGGCCGCCCTGAAATATCGCCCTCGATGCCCATTTCGTCGAGCTTCTCCTGAATCCGTCCGATAACTTCCGCGATATATTGCTCCCGCTCCGTCCGTTTCTTCTTCATTAAGTTGGCGATCCGGTAATATTGCTGCGGATTCAAGTAGCGGAGCGCAATGTCTTCCATCTCCCACTTGATGGCGCTAATACCGAGCCGATGTGCAATCGGGCAAAATATTTCGAGCGTCTCGTAAGCAATCCGGCGCTGCGCTTCCTCCGATTGGAACTTCAACGTGCGCATATTGTGAAGCCGGTCGGCGAGCTTGATCAGAATGACCCGAATGTCCTGTGCCATGGCGACGAACATTTTGCGGTAGTTCTCGTTCTGCTGCTCTTCTTTCGACCGGAACTTAATTTTCTCCAGCTTCGTCAACCCGTCGACAAGCATCGCGCAGGTGTCGCCGAAACGGGTTCGAACCGCCCCAAGATCGACTGTCGTATCTTCAACGACGTCATGAAGCAAAGCCGCAATAATCGACATGACGTCCATCTGCATGTCGACAAGAATATCGGCTACGGCAACAGGATGCAGAATATACGGCTCTCCCGATTTGCGGACTTGGCCGGAATGCGCCTGCTCCGCAAACTCGTACGCCTCGCGCACGCGCAGCAGATCCTGTTCCTTCATATAGGTCGATGCCTTTTCAAGTAACTGCTCTATGCCCATGCAACGTCCCTTTCCGAAACGAGCCGCTTACGTCTTCGTCTTACGTACCCGTTTACCCTATTCAAACTTCCAACCGTACTCGCATATTACAATACATTAATGGATTAAAGCTATTATGCCTTCTATGCAGGCACTGCGTCAACTCTCGAACGATGTCGGATGCCATTCTAGTACATGAGAAAACCTGTATAGGCTAATATCGTCAAAAAAGCCCGCAACCGCTAATCGCGTTTACGGGCCGTCCCTATTATCAGTACGTAACCAGCGAATTCACTTCAATTCCGCCGCCAAGCTTCTCCCGGCCCGGCAAGTACCCGAGCTCGATCAGGAACGATGCGCCGACGACCTCGCCGCCCAGTTGGCGGATCAAGTTAATCGTTGTCGCAATCGTGCCGCCTGTTGCAAGCAGATCGTCCGCAATCAGAACGCGTTGTCCCGGTTTGATCGCATCGGTATGAATCGCGAGGCTGTCCTTGCCGTACTCCAGATCGTAGCTTGCTTCAATCGTGTCGTAAGGCAATTTGCCCGGCTTCCGGATCGGCACGAAGCCTACACCTAAAGCGATAGCAAGCGGAGCGCCTACAACGAAGCCGCGGGCTTCAGGTCCTGCAACGACATCGATGTTCAAATGTTCGACGGCCGCTTTCATCGCTTCGATCGCTTCCCGGTATGCCGGTCCGTTCTGAAGCAGCGTCGTGATGTCCTTGAACCGGATGCCCGGCTGCGGGTAATCAAGGATGACGCGGATATGGTCTTTGAAATTCGTCACGAAGATCTCCCTTTCGTAATAAACTGAGCGAATGACTCAATAGAATCATATATAATGCCGTTCATGGCTGCTTCCTGCTGCGATCTGCAGTACGTATCTGAAGCGGACAGCTCCGTCTTGGCCGGTGAGTCCACAACCGTCATAATGCCGTTATCCTTCTGAATAAATGATAATTCCTCGAAAACGTCGAGCATCATCACCGCCGTCTCAAGCGGCCAACCGCTCGCCTCAGCGATACGTTCCGGCAGCCCTCCTAGCTGAGCCCGTCCCATTCTCCGAAGCGACTGGTAGACAGCCCCGAAGTCTGCCCGCTCTGGAAAACCCGTCTTGGTAGCGGATTTGCTTTGCGGCCGCATCGGGTAAAGCAAATGAACCGATTGCACGCCCGACAGTTGTTCGACCGCCAATTGCAAAGAACGTGCCGATGGCGGAGTGCCATATACGATCAAATCACGATAGCGCGAATGATCGGCAGGAAGTTCGCCGCCGTACTGCCATAGCGCGTATACATCAGCTGAGGCATCCATTCTTGCGCAGGCTGCCGCCGTCTCGCCGGCAGACTCTGCCGCCGTTACGATTGCAACGGGACGGCCGCTTCGGTTCGACGCTTCAAGCAGCCGGCGGAGCAAAGCATGCGGTTCCCGTTCCTCGCGCCAATCGAACAGCTGCAGCTGCTCGATACGCATATCTTGCAACATTAATTGAGGCTTGCGGCTGCCGTTCCACTCGTTCACCGACAGCTCGCCGATCAAGTCAACCTCGGCTCCTTGCGATATCCGTTCTGATAATTCGCCAAAGCCGAAGCCGACCGCTTCAATCCGCGATTTGCCGCTTCCTACCGTCAACCGCAGATGTCGGCTGTCCTTGCCCATCGTCCGTTTGTCGACGACCGGCTGAGCGGCGATCAGAATGCGCGGAGCCGGATTGCCTGCGCCGAATGGCTCGAGCTGCGCAAGCTGATCAATCGTCGCCAGTGTGACTTCGCTCAGCTCGCATGCAAGATCGATGAACGTCTTCGGAATCCAATCGTCCGGCGTCAGCCATTCGGTCGCCGATCGCTCTAGGCTCGCCTCGAATGCGCCCAGCTTGTCGCGGTGCAGGCTCATGCCTGCCGCCGCCTGATGGCCTCCGAAATGGTCGAACAGTTCCTCGCATTCCGTCATTGCAGCATGTAGATCGAAGCCCTCAATCGAGCGGGCTGAGCCTTTGCACATACCTGTTTCCGGATCGATTCCGAGCACAACCGCCGGTTTATAATGACGGTCCAGAAGCTTGGATGCGACAATACCTATAACGCCCGCATTCCATCCTTCGCCGGCAACGACAATGACAGACGGCACTGGTCTGCCAGCATCAGCCGCTGCCTTACATTTGTCAGCCCACTGCTGCTTCGCCTGCTCAACAATTTCCTCTACAATGAGCTGCCGCTCCCGGTTCAAAGCATCCAGTCTTGCAGCCAGCAGGTCGGCCGACTCCCTGTCGGACGTCGTCAGCAGTTGTACCGCTCCATCCGCATGATCGAGTCTGCCGCTTGCGTTAATACGAGGCGCCATCGCGAAAGCGACGTTCGTCGCCGTTATCTTCTCAACATCAACGCCAGCCGTTTCGGCCAGTGCCGCGAAGCCCGGCCGACTGCCTGACCCCATCGTCTGCAAGCCGAGTTTGACGATCACACGGTTCTCGCCGGTCAGCGGCATCACATCCGCGATCGTGCCGAGCGCCGCGATATCGGCCAAGTCGACCGGCGGCTCGCCTAGCAGTGCCGTCGCCAGCTTGAATGCCACCCCGACTCCCGCCAGTGACTTGTACGGATAAGGGCATCCCGGCTGTTTCGGATTAACGATGGCGTAAGCGTCAGGCAGTTGCTCAGGCGGTTCATGGTGATCGGTCACGATAACATCGATGCCGACGCTGTTCGCATATTCGATCTCTTCCATAGCGCTAATGCCAGTGTCTACGGTCACGATCAAACCGACGCCAGCCGATACAGCGAGATCGACTGCCCCCTTGTTCATTCCATAGCCTTCTCGGGTTCGGTGCGGAATATAATAATCAAAATTCGCGCCCAGACGTTCAAGCAGATGAATCATAAGCGACGTGCTTGATACGCCGTCGGCGTCGTAATCTCCGTAAATGCGAATTCGTTCTCCCTGCTCCAGCGCGCTTCGAATGCGCTGAACAGCTGCTTCCATGCCGGCAAGCTCGTACGGATCATGCAGCAGTTCTTTGTCGCCGTGCATAAAAGCAGAGGCTTCCTTCGTCGTCTCGATGCCGCGCCCGACCAAGAGACGCGCGACGAGCGGCGGAAGCTGCAGCGACTGCATAATGGCAGCTGCCGCTTGCTCCCGCCGCTCATCCCATTCCGGCTGAGACCATCTTGTTCTGGACTCGATCATCAGCGTCGCCTCCTTTTCTTACACAATTGAAAGACGCTGCGGCTATTGCAGCAGCGTCGGCATATGTTCTTGATTCGGATCATGATTCGATTTGTACGGGTATCCCGGATCATAAGGCTCGACATGAACGGTCGTCTCGGTCACGTGAATAAACCGTTTCATGATTAACTCTTTCACCCGTTTGGCAATTTCATGGCCTTCCAGTACCGATATTCGCGGATTAACGCTAATGATGATATGAACAACAATATAATGTCCATGTTCGCGGGCACGAAGCGATTCGACCGTTACGACGCCTTCTACGCGCTGGATCACTTCCATAAGCTCGGAAGCTTGCTCCTCCGCTCCGATCGAATTGCGTTTATACAAGGTAAGCTGCAGCAAGCAGCTGTACCCTTTGTAAATCACGATTAAAGCAATGATAATAGAGGCGCAGCAGTCGGCCGGCTCCAACGCCGATATGCCGGCGAAGCGTCCATATGCGGAACTTCCTGCACCAACGATCGCAACGATCGAGGCAGTCCGATCTAGCAGCTGCCGTCCTGGAGACGGCAGCAGCCATTCCTTCAAGAGCAGCGCAACTGCGGCGAATGCGGCAGCCGTCCAATCCGGAACAGGAATGGAATCGTTGCGTAAGCTGCGCATCGCTTCGAGTCCAATCTCGACGCCAAGCAGCAGCGTAATCGCTGACACGATAATAACAGCAGTCGCCCCACTGCTATCACGCGTGTTCTTACTTCGGCGCAATCTGCTCTCATCGGCTCGATATCCGCCCGCAAGCGATTCGGCACAACCGGCGACAGACCGGATTGAATCCGCCATCAATGCCGTACTTCCCGATAAAAGCGCTACAGCCGCCTTGCCAAGCGCCAATGCTCCATTACCCCATATCCCCGCATTCATCGCGGAGAACCGTTTATCCGATAATCGATTAGCGCTCATACCTGCCTCCTCTTACGAAGCGACCGGTGCTTTCGCCGTCTTGCCCGGCTTTTGTTTGTCACCGCGCAGAATCAGCCACAACGGGCTTGCGATACAGACGGACGAATAGGCACCGCTCGCAAGACCAATAATTTTCGCGAGTGCGAACAGTTTGATCGATTCGCTGCCGAACAAATACAAGCTTACTGCAACAATCAATACCGTTAGAACCGTATAGATGTTACGTGCCATCGTTTGCCACAGACTCGCATTGACCAGCTCGGCCAATTGCTCCTTGTTCTTCTGCTTGCTGAAGCGAAGGTTCTCGCGGATACGGTCGAAGATAACGATTTTGTCATTGATCGAATAACCGATCGTCGTCAATACCGCCGCAATGAACGGCAGATTCACTTCGAGTCGGAAGATCGAGAACAGCGCGATGACGACGAATGCGTCGTACAGAATCGCAATGTTAGCCGCAAGCGCGAACCGCCATTCGAAACGGATCATGACATAAATCATAATCGCGATACTCGCGATTATAATTGCGTAGATTGTCTTCACGCCGAGCTCTTGCGCCATATCCGGCGATACGACGTTTACCTCTTCCGACACTTGGTCGCCGTATTGCGTTTTGAACGATTTTGTAATTTCGGATACTTTAGCCTGCTCAAGCACTTCATCGAACCGAACGGATACGCGCTGGTTGCTTGCGCCGCCGAGTGTCAGTTCAATGTCGCTGTAACCAAGCTTGCCGAGTGCGTCCGCCGCTTGCTCTTTCGTAATCGGCGCGCCGACTTCGATATCCATGTGCGTACCCGCCTTGAAGTCAACGCCGAGATTCATATGGAATACGAGCAGCGATACGATGCCCAGTATGACAAGAATGAGCGAAGCGCCGAAAAACTTCTTCTGGTGCTTAATAAAATCAAAGCGGATTTTCGTATGGTACTGTTCGTTATAGTGCACGGATCTCCGCCTCCTTCACGCCATAATAGCTCGGTTTCTTAAACAAATTGCTCCGAATGAGCAAATGAATAAGGAAACGGGAGAAGAAAATGTTCGTAAGAATACTGACGAGAATACTGAAGATCATCGTCAGCGCAAAACCGCGGATTGCTCCGTTGCCGATGACATACAGAACAACGCTGGCGATAATGTTCGTAATGTTAGCGTCCATAATCGTACGAAGCGAGTTCTTCGAACCTGCCTTCAGCGAGGACAGCAAGCTCTTGCCGCTGCGAATCTCTTCCTTGATCCGTTCGTACATAATGATGTTCGCGTCAACCGCCATACCGACACCCAGTACGAATGCTGCGATGCCAGGCAAAGTGAGCGTAGCATTCATCAGCTTGAATACGAGCAGCAGCAGCCATACGTAGGATACGACCGTAATGCCCGCAACAACGCCCGGAATGCGGAACAGTGCAATAAGTAGAACGAGAATGATGCCGGAGCCGATCAGACCTGCTTCTACCGTTTGGTGAAGCGATTGCTGGCCGAGCTTCGCGCCGACGCTTTGCGTATACTTCTCCGTCAGCTTCAGCGGAAGCGCCCCGAGGTTGATCGTATCCTTGAGGTTTGTCGCTTCTTCAGAAGTATAGCTGCCGCTAATTTGCGCCGTACCGCCGCTGATTGGGTAGTTAACCATCGGTGAGGACAGCAGTGTTTCATCGAGGTAGATCGACATTGTCTTGCCTGTCAGCTTCGTCGTTACGTCCTCGAACTTTTTTGCATCTTTCAGCTTAATTGTAATAATCGGATTGCCGAATTCGTCACGCTGCAAGCCTGCACCGTTTTGCACGAAATCCGTACCGTTCAGTACGACGTTGCCGTCAGGATCGCGGAACGTCAGATTGACTGGCTTCTTGAGCATGTCGCGCACTTGATCTTCGTTCTCTACGCCGGCGAGCTTGATCCGAATTCGGTTGCTGCCCTCCGTCGTGATTTCCGGCTCGGCGATGCCCTGCGCGTCGATCCGTTTCTCCAAGCTTTTGCTCGTTTCCTTCAAAGAGGAAGGCGTCACTTTCTCTCCGCCTTCAAGCGGCGAAGCTTCGTACAGAACTTCGAAACCGCCCTTCAAATCCAATCCTAGCCTGATGTCTTTGACCAATCCCGGGGTGGTCCAAGCGAATACGCCGGCCATAATGACGATAATACCCAGGAAGGCTATTAACCTGCTGCTCCCTTTCATAAACCGATGATCCCCCTTATATTCACAATAGTCCTATTATACCGAGTGGGCAAAATGCAGTCAAAAAAAACGCCGTTTCTTATCAGAAACGGCTTCCCCGATACGCATCCAACGTCATCTGATTCATGAAAGTCGTCACTTTAAGAGACAAAATGTCGTTCACGATCGCATGCAGCGCCGGTTGTCCGTTTTTCTGATATTTGCTGCTTACGCAGGACCAAATCTCTTCCGCCTCGACATGCTCGTAACCGATTAGCCGGAATTCTTCAGCCTTGCTTTCGCACAGCGATTGCACCACTCGTTCAAGCTCTTCATCCATCATCGCCCGCACTTCCTTTCCATTGCCAACCTTACAAGCATGCTATGGGCAACATAACCTTTATTCGCTCTGACAATGTCGAATTCCTTCCGGCAAATTTTGAAAAAACGATTTCAACTTCCCTGCTTCACATTGGACATGCGCCATCACTTGTCCGCATATGGATGGGTATATAGGAGCTTGTTCACGAAGAGAGGGAATAACTGTGACGAAACAATCGTTTATGAAAGGCGCGATGATACTGCTGATTGCCGGCATCGTTAACCGGCTGCTCGGTTTCGTTCCGAGAATTGCGCTTCCGCGCATTATCGGGGCGGAAGGCGTCGGCATTTACCAGCTTGGATATCCGTTTCTGTCCGTCATGCTTACGATCGTAATTGGAGGCATACCTCTTGCCGTGTCCAAATGGATTGCCGAAGCCGAATCGCTCGGCGATACGCGCAGAGTCAAGCATATATTCAGAGCGGCCATGACACTCACTCTCTCGCTCTCCTTAGGACTGACAGCGCTCCTCGTTCTGTTCGCGCCGATGATATCGAGTCGTATTCTGCCCGATGCCCGCGTTTATCAAACGTTCTTATGTATGACGCCGCTGGTCCTCATCATCGGCATTTCGTCCGTCTACCGCGCATATTTCCAAGGGAAACAAAATATGATACCGACCGCCGCTTCGCAAGTGACAGAAACGGTTATCCGTATCGTATTTCAGCTTATGCTTGCGGGATTGCTGCTCCCCTATGGCTTGGAATGGGCCGCCGCCGGCGCGATGCTCGGAACGGTTGCCGGTGAAATCGCCGGCCTCGGCGTAACCCTTTACCATTACTACAAAGACCGCCGAAGGAATGCCGAACATGAGCCCGAGCTTCCTTCCGAGCCTCCGCTGCCTTATTCGAAACGGCCAGCCCGTATACCCGTAACCCGCCGTCTGCTGCGGCTGTCTATCCCGGTAACAGGAAGCCGGCTGGTTGGGTCGATGTCCTATTTGCTCGAAACGATATTTACGAACCGGAGCCTCGCGGCGGCTGGCGTTGCTGTCGGAGTGGCGACTTCCCAATATGGAGCGCTGCAAGGGATGATCATTCCGCTTGTGTTGCTCCCGTCTGCGCTGACGTACTCGCTGTCGGTATCGCTTATTCCTTCATTGTCAGAAGCGGCAGCACGCGGTGACTGGCCGCTGATTCAGAAGCGAATGCATCAATCTCTTCGTCTTTCGCTCGTTACCGGAGCCCCATTCGTAGTCGTCATGACACTGTTCGCCGAGCCGCTGTGCCGCCTTATTTATAATCATGCCGACATCGCGCCTTTGCTTCGGCTTATCGCTCCTTTCGGTCTGTTTATCTATTTGCAAGGCCCGTTCCAAGCGGCACTTCAGGCGCTCGATAAGCCCGGTACCGCCCTTATGAACACATTCATTGGCGCTATTATTAAGCTCATTCTTATTTTGCAACTGGCCTCAAATCCTAAACTTGGCATTTACGGCGCCGCTATTGCGATTTGCATCAACATCGTCATCGTCACCGGCTTGCATAGCTGGAGCGTTGCCCGGTTCATCGGCTACCGGATCAAAATGCTCGACATCGTTAAAGTCGGGGCCGCGATGGTCATTATGAGCGCATTCGCGCTATGGTTGATGAAAGGCGCATGGCTACCGCATGAAGCGCTTAATCTAACGGCCGCTACCATAGGCGGTGTATTGCTTTATACCGTTATTATGGTTGCAACCGGAATCGTCGACCGCTCCGATATGATCCGATTGCCGGTCATCGGCAAATTGTTCAAGACGTAAAGGTTATCTTTTTTTGCGGTTCGCATCGACAAACCATCTTCCCCGATGATCGATCGTACAGAAGAACACATCCTTGAAATCGGTAACGCCATGCAGTTGAAGCTCATTTTTGAGCCAAAATCTGGTTTTCTCCAGCTTCTTTAAATTTTCATCCTGTACTTTGCCATCCATAATGAGCGGGACAGGAAGCATTTCGAACCGGTACCGCTTCGGGAACAGCTCGGATTTCTTCTCCTCTTCTTCTTTGTACACCGTACCTAGCGAGGATGCGGTTTCGAATTTCGAAAGCCGTTCATTCAGCCATTCAGAGGACCCTGGCCGCTCTTCCGTTGTCCGTTGTTCTTTCTCTTTCTTGATAACGGACAGCTTGCCGCTTGTCTCCAATATTGCGAACTCAACATCGCCGACTGTACTGACGCCGTTCTCCCGCAGCTGCAGCATAAGATCATCCAAATTATAGCGACCCTTGGTCATGATCTTTCGGTTCAATTGTCCGTTCTGAACAATGATGCTCGGCTTGCCGTCGAATAAAAGCCGCACCTTCCGGTTTTTCATCGCGATGAACGAAATGATGATCTGAATAATCATCAGCAGCGCCATCGGAAATATGCCATGCCACATCGACCGGCTCGTATCCTCGATGACGATGACCGCGATTTCCGCGATCATGAACGAAATGACTAAATCCAGAACCGACATTTTGCCAATTTCCCTTTTGCCCATTAAGCGCATTACCAGGAAGACGACGAAGTATATCAGAACCGTTCGAATAAACAAACTTCCGAACTCTGCTGCCTCCACGCCTAACGACCTCCTCATCCTGCGTCCGTCTTGTACACGGTATTGTCACCTATGCCACTTGTGGTCATGCGACGGAATCGTTTCGAATTATTGGCATGCTTGTACTAAATGAACTTCTCCCGCCATAAAGTGAAAGTAAGTCCAATTATCGATCCGTATGATGGATAAAGGAGGCTCATTGGTCGTGAATCCAATAAAAAATGTATCGAAGGTTAGCGTCTCTTCACCAACGCTTGCCGGCGCAATGACAGCTTGCATTTGGCTTGCGGCGGGCGCGCTGCTGCTTTCGTTGTTCCTCCGATTCGGAAGCATGCAAGAATCATCTCTTCCGATGTATGCACTGGCCGTACATGGCTGCTCGTCATTCGCCGGAGGCTTTTCTTCAGGCAAACGATCCGGGCGTAAAGGCTGGTATTTCGGAGGCTCACTCGGCATCGTATATGCACTGCTTATCATCCTGATCGGTTTCTTATCGGTAAATGCCGGATTTTCGGCTCATACTTGGAGTTTATTAGCAATCGTCATTCCGGCTGGCGCCATTGGCGGGATGATTGGAGTCAATCTGAAGAAGTAAGTTCGTTTGCGGACATCCCCCCATTTTGTGTTATACTAATGCAGGCGCTTGGGACATCATGTAATACATAGGGGGATCATTGATGGTTTTGTTTGACAATATGGGTACCGTTGCGCTGTATACCACACTTGCTGTCATCGTGCTGGTCGCATACGGCATTGCCGGGAATCCATTTGCTGCGGGGTTCGATTATTTGAAAAATATGGTCACATCGCCGCGGTATTTGATCCACTTTGTTGCCATGCTTGCGATACTAGTGCTGAATAAGAACGAAATGAAAATCGAACGAAACATGGATTACCACGTTAACTTCACGCATTGGTTTCATTCGCTTGAGGGCGATCTCGTGGCCAACCTGCAGCATTTGTTTCATAACCCTGTCTTAACGACCGTGCTTTCTTTCCTATATATAGTCGTATTTCAGGCGATGCTGATTGCATCCATTTTCATTTATACGTATAAGAGCGAATCGAAACAAATGTTCTACGCAACTTGCTATGCCATTATGATCAATTATTTTGTCGCGATCCCGTTCTTTCTGTTTTTCCCTGTGGATGAAGTATGGTCGTATGCGCCTAATGTTGATTTTCTGATGCTGGACGCATTTCCTAAATTCGAAACGCAATATCGCGCACTTTCAGGACTTAATAACTGTTTCCCAAGCTTGCATACTTCCATTTCTGTCACGGTCGCCATACTGGCTGTCCGCTCTGGCAACAAAAAGTGGGCTGCTCTGACGTGCACGATGGCAGTCGCAATCATTTTCTCGATCTTCTATCTCGGCATTCATTGGTTCATCGATATGTGCGGCGGCGTCGTACTCGGCATTCTTGCATCCACGATTGCAATTAAGCTGTCTCAGACGAACTTGCTTCGCCTGCCGGACCGGCTGACTTCACGCCCGTTCGCTCGGGAAGAGCTTAAGTAAGGGCAAGAGGTGTATCTCCTTACGGTTGCTGTTGAAATCGTGTAATTTTTGAACAACTTCACCATGGTATATTCACGATTTCAAAGGCAAACGCTCCGCTCCTACAGGAGATACACCTCCCGCCCTTCCTATGTAGATGTAGTAAAGGCCAGACCATCGTCAACTCTGACGCCGGTCTGGCCTTTATTATTTGCAAGTTAGTTGGCGCTGCTTCATAGCTAATGCCCAGCAGCACTTATTTGCGGCGCATTCGCCGCCGGCAAGCAAAATAAGTGCCCTGCGGCACTTATTTGCGGCGCATTCGCCGCTGGCAAGCGAAATAAGTGCCCTGCGGCACTTATTTGCAGCGCATTCGCCGCTAGCAAGCGAAATAAGTGCCCTACGGCACTTATTTGCGGCGCATTCGCCGCTGGCAAGCGAAATAAAATGCCCAGCGGCACTCCGCAGCGGCCTCCAACAACAAATGAACACACCTTTCGGTGTGTTCATTTGTTTGATCTGGTCATTACTCTGATTTCTCGGATTTCTCCAAAGCTACTTTCTCAGCTTTTTCAGCCTTTTCAGCCGGAGCCGGTGCGCTGGCAATAACATTGCCGATCGCAGTGCGATCGAACGTCATCTTGACCGTATCGTTGACGCGAAGGACAACCGTATCGCTGTTCAACTCCACGATCGTGCCATGCAGGCCGCCGATCGTCGAAATTTTATCGCCCTTCTTCAGTTGGCTCATCATCGAGTTACGCGTTTTCGTCTTACGCTGCTGCGGACGCAGGAGCAGGAAGTAGAATACCGCGAACATCAAAATGAATGGCAGGAGCAAGCCCCAAATGCCGCCGCCCCCGGAAGAAGCTGTGTCTGCTGCTAGATACATGTGTTAACCTCCTCTTTAGAATCCTCTCTCATTGTCATTCAGACCGTACTGAGCGAAGAACTCATCCCGGAAATCAAGCAGCCGGTCGTCCATTATCGCTTGCCGTACATTCTTCATGAGCTGCAATAAGAAGTGCAAATTATGGTACGTCGTCAGTCGAATGCCGAATGTTTCGTCGGCTTTGATCAGATGACGAATGTACGCGCGGGAATAGTTGCGGCATGTGTAGCAATCGCACGCTGGATCCAACGGTCCGAAATCGTCTGCAAATTTCGCATTCCGAATGACGAGACGTCCTTCGCTCGTCATCGTCGTGCCGTTGCGGGCAATCCGGGTCGGCAGCACGCAGTCGAACATATCGATACCGCGAATAGATCCTTCAACAAGCGCATCGGGCGATCCAACGCCCATCAAATAACGGGGCTTGTTCGCCGGCAGCATTGGTACGGTGCAATCCAACATCTCATACATTAACGGCTTGGACTCGCCAACACTTAGTCCACCAATAGCATAACCTGGGAAATCCATAGCGGTCAATTGTTCCGCGCTTTGTTTCCGCAGATCGGCGTACATGCCGCCTTGCACAATGGCGAACAACGCTTGGTCGTGCTTGCGGGCATGCGCGTTCAAGCATCTTTCTGCCCAACGGGTCGTCCGTTCGAGCGACTGCTTCACATAATCGTAATCAGCCGGATACGGCGGACACTCGTCGAACGCCATCATAATGTCCGAACCGAGCGCATTCTGAATCTCCATCGCCACTTCCGGAGAAATGAACAGCTTATCCCCGTTCAGATGCGACCGGAACGTTACACCTTCCTCGGTAATCTTGCGCATGTTCGCCAGACTGAACACTTGGAAGCCGCCGCTATCGGTCAGAATTGGCCGGTCCCAATTCATGAACTTGTGCAATCCGCCTGCCCGACGGACAATTTCATGTCCTGGGCGGATGAACAGGTGATACGTATTGCTCAGAATAATGTGGGCGTCCATCGACTTCAATTCTTCTGGGCTCATCGTCTTGACTGTCGCCTGTGTGCCTACCGGCATGAACGTCGGCGTCTCAATTATGCCATGCGGCGTATGTACACGGCCAAGGCGGGCGCCCGATTGCTTGCACTCTTTAATCAACTCGTATTTAACTGCCACGTTGTCCCTCTTCCGTTCCTCAATCGATTCCATCGATTTTAATAGATAAACATTGCATCGCCAAAGCTGAAAAACCGATAGCGGCGTTCAACCGCTTCCGCGTACGCCTTCATAATCGCTTCTCTGCCGGCGAGCGCGCTGACGAGCATGACGAGCGTCGATTTCGGAAGATGGAAATTCGTCAACAAAGCATTGACAAGCTGAAAGGAGTAGCCCGGATAAATAAAAATGTCCGTCCATCCGCTGCAAGCTTGAATCGGTTCCCCGTTAAAACGCTGAGCAACGCTTTCAAGCGTACGAGCAGATGTTGTGCCCACCGCAATAATACGTCCGCCGCTCGCTTTGGTTTCAACTATTTGCCTTGCTGTCAAATCCGAAATTTCATAATACTCGCTATGCATGACATGCTCTTCTACCGTTTCGGCGCTCATCGGACGGAAAGTGCCCAATCCGACGTGCAGCGTAACATAAGCAATCTTCACGCCTTTGCGCTGCAGTCTCTCCAACAATTCTGCTGTAAAATGAAGCCCTGCTGTCGGGGCAGCCGCCGAGCCTTCGTTGCGGGCATAGACGGTCTGATACCGCTCGCGGTCCTCGAGTTTCTCCTTAATATAAGGAGGGAGCGGCATCTCGCCAAGCCGGTCGAGCAGCTCCTGGAAGATGCCTTCATACTCGAACCGGACGATTCTTGCTCCATGCTCGCCTTCTTCCTCAACGACAGCTTGCAACAATGGACTTCCGTCCTCCCGGTTGCCGAAAGCGAGTGTCGAACCCGCCTTCATTCTCTTAGCCGGCTTCGCAAGCGTCTCCCAGCGGTTGTCTCCCAGCGCCTTAAGCAGCAGAAGCTCAACCTTCGCACCGGTATCCTGCTTGATGCCGAATAAGCGTGCCGGGATGACACGAGTATCATTCAGAATAAGAAGATCGTTCTCTCCAAGCTGGTTCTCGATATCGAGAAATGTTCCGTGCTGGATATCGCCCGACTGCTTGTTCAGCAAGAGCAGCCGTGATGCGGTCCGCTCCTGCAAAGGCGTCTGAGCGATCAGCTCCTCTGGCAATTCGAAATCAAATAGATCTACGTTCATTGTGTCCGTCCTAACTGTTCAATAGAGCCTGTCCCTTACTGCCCTTCGATCGTAATATCTTTATAGTAGTATTTCAAGATATAAGCATAGTCATACCCAAGCTGTGCCAGCCCGAGAGCGCCGTACTGGGACAATCCGACGCCGTGCCCATTGCCGTAACCGTTGAAATAATATTGCGGATCGCGGGTGGCGGCACGAAGATTGCCTTCACCATCCGCGATATAATAACCGGAGGACGACAGCGCAGTGCTCGTCCCGTTCGCTCCTTGTATGTACAGCGTGGCTGGACTGTTCGGACGCTCGCTCGTAGCTCCGCCTGCGCCAAGTACCGTGACGCGCGCCGTCTCGTCGATCGTAAACCGCGTGCTTGGCAATCCGCCCATAAGCGTCCGGTAAGTGACCGGCGTCTTCGTCGTTAACGGCGATCCATTTGCCGTCATCGAGATTACCCGTCCCGACGGACCAAATGCTGCCTCCAGCGTTCGAACAGGAGACGGCAACCCAGCCGATTTCTGCACGTCTTCAGCCGTATACGGCCCTCTTACCCAAGACATTGTGTTCGATTCGACCACTTTGCCGAGCACTACGACTTCCGTGCCAATCGCCAGCTTCGCGACCGGTGTAACTTTATCATCGACGACCGGCGTTGACCGGACGTTCACGTTGTCCGTATTCGTGGCCAGCACGACTGCGCCTACGGGGTTCGTTTTGCCCGTTTCCTTGAGCAGATCTTCCCGAATGTAGCCGGTACCTCCGCCAGGAATCGCGACTTTGTACCATTGCTTTAATGTTTTCTCCACGCTCTGGTCTGGACTTGGCACCGACTTCAGATAAGGCACTGCGTTGCCCCATATTTCGGTCGCATCCGCTGTCTGTCCGCCTGCATTCGAAGAGAACAGCCCTTCGATCGGTTTACCGTTATAAAGCGCAACTTGGCCTTCCGTTGCCTTCACCGCATTCGTCGTCGAATCTTTCTCGCCCGTCTTGCCTTTGTATACTTGGCTCAGTTCCGTATCGTTCACATGCGCAATGCCGAAGCCTAAACCTTGATAGAGCGCATACGAACGGGCAGCAACTGCCTGCGATTTCAGCGCTTCGGCTGGCCAAGAGGACGGCATCTCAGATGGCACGACGGAGTATAGATATTGCTCGAACGGCAGCTCATTAATAATGGCCAGCTTGCCGTTGTAAGCACTTGCTTCGAAGCTGCCCCGGTATGTTTGTCCGGCACGTTCCTTAAGAATAATGCCGCTCGCATCCGTTGATATCCATACTTTCGTCGATCCCGATGGGAACGAATAAGAAACATTCGACGATTTGGCTGCTCCCGTTGCCGTAAAGTCATCTCGAATAAGCAGATAAGGCAATGCCGTGTCTGCCTCGCGAAGTGCTGGAGCGCCGCTTACTTTTGCCGCTTGGGCTTTAAGCGCCGAGAGCCCTGCCGCATCCGCCGCTGAACCGACCATGATGCTGTATTCCGTCTTGCCTCCGGTATTGCGAACCGCCGGATATGCATCGATGCCGGCTGCAGCGAACAGCTGAACGGCGCTTCTGGCTGCCGCCTCGTTCGCGTAGTTGCCGCCCTCCAAATGCAGCGGACCGCTAACCGATGCTTTTACTGCGCCTAGCAGCGACACAATCGTGCCGTCCTTGCTCCATTTGTCGAGCGCGGTCCTCGCTTCCACAGCTGTGCTGTAGCTGCCTTCCGCAACGATATAGACCGTCTTGCCGGTCTTGCTAAGCGAAGTAATGACAGCAGATCCTCCAAGCGCATCGAGCCGCTTCTGTACGGTAAGCGCCGTATTAAAATCTGCCGTCTCAATCATCTTCGCTTTATAGTCATCAATAGCAATCCGCACAGGATCATTGCCGGTTGTCAGCCAGGGCTCTACAGCCGCTGGGGTTCGCATGCCGATCTTCAGTCCGCCCTCTGCCGAGAACGTTGCCGCCGATGTATTCAACCGGTATTTTCCGGGAGCTTCAATAAACAAAGCAACACGGATCGATTCCAGCCTCGGAACCGATGCCCCTTCGGACGGCGGTGCCGTCCATGCCGATATGGAAATCGCGATAGCCGCCGACAATACAGCAGCGACTGCCCCCTTCTTCATCTTTGCCCGTCTGGTTGCCACTTTCGAAGTACACCCTCCTTTGGTCCGATACCTGCTATTAATCGCATTGTAACGCTATGAATCACCAGGAATTGGAATGCCAAGATGGCGGTACGCCTGATGAGTTGCAATACGGCCGCGCGGGGTACGCTGCAGCAGACCGACCTGCATCAAATAGGGCTCGTAAACATCTTCGATAGTCTGGCTTTCTTCGCCGATGGTCGCTGCGATCGTATCAAGTCCGACAGGACCGCCGCGAAAGCCCTCGATCATCGCCCGGAGCATCTTATGGTCGATCGCATCGAGCCCCATCGGATCGACGCGCAGCAGCTCCAGCGCAGAGCGGGCCAGCTCGTGCGTAATGATCCCGTCGCCGCGCACTTGTGCAAAGTCGCGCACCCGCTTCAGCAGACGGTTCGCAATACGAGGAGTCCCCCGCGAACGCAGCGCGATCTCTGTCGCCGCTTCGCCGACAATGCTGACGCCGAGTATATCGGATGCACGAGAAACAATGAATGCCAACTCATCCGTCTTGTAGTATTCCAGACGGCTGACAACCCCGAACCTGTCGCGGAGCGGAGCAGACAGCAGCCCCGCCCGCGTCGTCGCGCCAATAAGCGTAAACGGCGGCAGATCAAGCCGGACCGACCTCGCGCTCGGCCCTTTGCCGATCATAATGTCCAGCGCGAAATCTTCCATCGCAGGATACAGCACTTCCTCGACCGAACGGTTCAACCGATGTATCTCATCGATGAACAACACGTCGCCTTCCTGCAGATTCGTCAGCAGTGCAGCGAGATCGCCAGGCCGTTCGATGGCAGGCCCCGAGGTCGTCCGCAAGTGAACGCCCAGCTCATTGGCGATAATGTTCGAAAGCGTCGTCTTGCCAAGACCCGGCGGGCCATATAGCAGCACATGATCGAGCGCTTCCTTCCGCATCTTAGCCGCCTCTATAAAAACTTTTAAATTATCCTTTACGCTCGCCTGACCGATATACTCGGCCAAGTAACGGGGACGGAGGCTCAGCTCTACCGCCTGATCGTCCATCATCAAGTTAGCGGATATTAATCGTTCATCCTCCATGCGTCATCCCCCTTTCCGCTATGCCTATCCTTTGAACAACTGCTGCAGCGCACGCTTCATCAGAGAATCGATCGACTCATCCGGCGTAATGGAATCCCTCAAGCCGGCGTACGCTTTGTCTAGCTCTGCAGCTGTATAGCCGAGAGCCCCAAGCGCTTCGCGCGCTTCCGGCCAAGCGCCGGCGGTTGCTTGCTCGCCTGTAGCGCCGCCAGAAGCAGTTGCATCTGACCACGCAGAAGCATCCGCACCGAACGCCAGAGGAGCGTTGCCGAGCTTATCCTTCAAATCCAGAATCATTCGCTGTGCCGTTTTCTTGCCGATACCCGGCAGTTTGGTTAGAAAGTTTACGTTCTCCTGCTGGATAGCTGCAACGATCGACTCAGGCTTGCCTCCGGCGAGCACGCCCAACGCCACACGGGGGCCAATGCCGGATACTTCAAGAAGCTTGCGGAACATCGTTTGCTCTTCTCTAGACGAGAAGCCGAACAACTGTATAGCGTCCTCGCGAACATGATGATGGATAAATACGGTAACCGGTTCGCTGGACCGTGTGAAGTAGTACGGATTCGGCGTAAAAACACGGTATCCGACGTCCCGCACATCCATGACGATATATTCGGTCTCCCAATGGACGACCGGACCTTTCAAATAATCGATCATAATTTCGGCACCCCGTTCAATTTGTTGTTCAACACGACGGAATGCGCATGGCAGATCGCGACGGCGAGCGCATCCGCGACATCGTCCGGCTTCGGAATGGCGCTAAGCTTCAGGAACATACGCACCATCTCCTGCACCTGCCGCTTCTCCGCCTTGCCGTAGCCGACGACCGCCTGCTTCACCTGCAGCGGAGTATATTCCGCAACCGGCAGCCCCCGCTGCGCGGCAGCTAATATAATGACGCCCCGCGCCTGACCAACAGCAAAAGCCGTCGTCACGTTGCGGTTGAAAAAAAGCTTCTCGACCGCGACGGAGTCCGGCTTATATTTGTCCATGAGCGCTCCGGCAGATTCGTAAATCTGCACCAGACGCGTTTCCTGCGGCGTACCCGCCTTGGTCTCGATCGAACCGTATTGCACGGGCGTGAGCTTGTGTCCATCCTTGTCTATAAATCCGAATCCCGCGATCGCGATCCCGGGGTCTATGCCAAGCACGCGCAATGACGTCCTCTCCTTACGCACCTACTAATAACGAAAGCTACCTTCCATTATAGCAAAATTTCATGTACATGAGAACACGCGTTTCTCTTTCCCCATGGATAAATGCAAACATAACAAAACGGCAGTCCCCCGCGGGAACTGCCGATTGTCTTCACTGCTGACCCAATCAAGTATCTATCCTCTCGCCCTACTTCCGCGAAGGAATCATGACGTCCCGCGAGGCGTCGATTGCGAAATCGCTGAACGAGGACAGTACGCTGTAGTACGTTTCTTTGTCCTCTATCCGGATGCCGTCCGTCAAACGTTTCAGCTCATCCTTGGGAAGCCTGCTTTCCATCACCCGAACATCGAGCTGGTAGAACGTGCGGACCACTTTCTCTTTACGCGGAGGACCGTCATACAGCGTTAACCGGCCAGCGCGGTCCAAGCCGAAGACGGCGCTCTGCTTGCACGCCTCGGACAGATCGCCTACTTTCTCCTCCAAGACAAGCACTGGCGTGCCTGCTGGCAGTTGATTCAGCCGTACAAACGACACGGATGGTCTTTGCGCAGCCCGCTTGGCGCGTTCGACGGACAATAGACCGAGCGAGCGATATTCTTCTCCGCATAGATAGGTTCGGTGAATGTGCACTTTCATCGGGCGCTGTACCTTGTCAATCGCATTCACGATCTCTTCTGTCTGGTTAGGCGCCGCAATCGGCGCGGCATGTACGTACGACAGCCCCCCTCCCGACAACAAACCATATCCCATAACAGCCATTAGACTTGCCAGCGTCCATACCGGGCGACCATTGCGGCGAAGCTTGCGTTTAAGCTGTTTCCATAGGCTGAATGCCCTCATGGCGAATAACCCCTTACATCCCTATTTTCCGTTATTGTGGCATAATGCAAGGGAAATATTCACCGTTCATGCAAAATAACAGCAGCACAGCCATAAGGCCGTGCTGCTGCGCACTCTAATTATCTGTCGTTAATCCAAGGCTTGCTGCGGCGGCGCCCCGCCGGACGAGGCACAACACTGCGTACGGTCACCTTCTTAACCGGCTTTCGCGGAGCGTTGCGTTTGACCTTCTTCGCTGGGCTGTCAACCGCTGCCGTTGCCGTCACCTGCTGCTCTTCTTCTTCATTCCGGTTGCCGCAACCGCACGATTTGTCGGTAGCAGCTTGTTGTACCGGCCACGTCGGATAAGCTCCGTACGGCCATGGATCAACAGCTGTAGGGGAACCGTAACCGGCATGCTCCGGACCAATTCCTGCAGGCGATACGGCAGGGATGCCGTATCCGAACGGCTCAAGACTGGATGGCGATACGACCGGCGAGCCATAACCGTAATGCTCAGGGCCGATATTCACTGGCGACACGACAGGAGCGCCGTAACCGAAGTGGTCAGGACCTACATTCGCTGGCGAAACAAGCGGCGAGCCGTAACTGGTGTGTTCAGGTCCTACATTTACCGGCGATACGACTGGCGTGCCGTATCCATAATGTTCCAGACCTACGCTTGCCGGCGATACAACGGACGGCGAGCCATACCCGTAATGATCGGGACCGACGTTCGCTGGCGACACGACGGACGGCGAGCCATACCCGTAATGATCGGGACCGACGTTCGCTGGCGATACAACGGACGGCGAGCCATACCCGTAATGATCGGGACCGACGTTCGCTGGCGACACGAAGGATGGCGAGCCATACCCGTAATGCTCAGGACCGACGTTCGCTGGCGATACGACGGATGGCGAACCATACCCGTAATGCTCAGGACCAACGTTCGCTGGCGATACAACGGATGGAGAGCCATACCCGTAATGCTCAGGACCAACGTTCACTGGCGATACGACGGATGGAGAGCCATACCCGTAATGCTCAGGACCAACGTTCGCTGGCGATACGACGGACGGTGCGCCATAGCCGTAATGCTCAGGACCGACGTTCGCTGGCGATACGACGGACGGTGCGCCGTAGCTCGTATGATGGCCAACATCAGCAATCGGGCTTACGACGCCATGATGATGGTCGCCATAGCCGTAACCATAACCGCCGTCTCCATAACCATAGCCGGTTGCTACTGGCGACACGTGCTCCGGCATATGCGGTATGCCGTATACGGCTCCTGCCTCAACGGCCGGAATGCCGCATTGCTGGAACAAATGAACGTTCTGCTGGTGGTATTCGACGTGTACCGGGTAAGGTTTCGGCTGCTCGACGACGATCGGTTGAGGCGCAGGAGCCGGCGCTGGAAGAGGCATTGGCAGCGTCACTGGCGGCTGCTCCGCCGCTTCCGCTTTCGGACCGGTCGGCGTTTTCTCGATAGGCGCCGTAGGGATTTTGCCCGTCGGTTTCTTGCCCGGAATAATTCCGGTCGGAATTTTGCCCGCAATTCCCTGCACGGTGTTCATAATCGCAGAAGGCTTGAACGGATTATGACCAGAGGACGTATGATGCGATTCGGCATGTACATGATGACTATTCGTCTTCGGAATGTTCACGACGTCGCCTGTCAACAGAACGTTCGGATTTTTAAGCTGTGGATTTGCTTTGATTAGGTCGTTCAACGGTACTCCCCATGCTTTGGACAACTTCCATAATGTATCGCCCTGCTTCACGACATGCTGATGCATAATGGATCCGCCGCCTGCATGTTTGCCGCCTCCGGATCCATGATGAGAAGAAGGCACTTTAACCTTCAACCCTACATCGATCACGTCGGGATTCGTAATGCCCGGATTTAGCTTTAAAATTTCTTCGACGGTAACGCCGTATTTTTGAGCGATCGCATACAGCGTATCCCCACTTTTGACGATATGGATTTTCACTCCCCGCAAACCTCCTGTCACGGTCTTATCGCGAGCGATGCAACACATAAGGGCATCCGCCCGCCAATCATTACATCCTATGCAGAACGTAGGCATATGTCCCCGACCGGACGAAAAAAATTTGCATAACAAATAAGCTCCCCCGGAAAATTCCGAGAGAGCTTACTTCTGATGCTTACGCTTCAGGTTCGTATTTGAAAGTGGGATACGATCCCATCATCCGCACTTGGAAGCCGATCGCTTCGATTTCGGCAATCGCCGATTGCAGCAGAATCGAATCCATCGACATATCGATATCGATCATAAAATAGTACGTTCCTAGCCGCTTCTTCGTTGGGCGCGACTCAATGCGCGACATGTTGATGCGGCGCCATGCGAGTGCCGACAGCACTTGATGCAGTCCGCCCGGATAATCTTCCTGATTCGACACAATGATCGTCGTTTTATGTTTATCGGACACTTTGCCTTGAAGCGGCTTGGGTCCGACGAGCAGGAAGCGCGTATAGTTGTTATCGTGATCGGTCACGGATTCCTGAAGCACGTCCAGACCATGATCCGCCGCTGCCGTCTTCTGCCCGATCGCCACCCAGCCTTTGCCCGGATTGTCCCGCACGATACGGATCGCATCAGCTGTCGTACTGACATGCTCCAGCTCTGCATCCGGCATATGCTGACGAATAAACTGCAGGCATTGCGCCATCGCAACAGGATGGCTCATGACTTTGACAATCGGACTATAATCAAGCTGTCCCGTCTCCGGCGAGCGTTCCAGCTCCGATAGCCGGCCGACAAGATTTTGTACCGAAGGGTATACCCACTCCGCCTGGATCGGCAGATCGACCTGGTTGACCAGAATTTCGGTATGAAGGCTGACAGAGCCATCGATCGTATTCTCGATCGGGATGACGCTGTAATCCGTTCTGCCCTCAGCCGTGCTAGCGAAGACGTCCGCAATAATGCGGTGGTAGACTAGCTCCACGCCTTCAATATTGTTCAGCAAGTAACGGGCTGCGTCATCCGACGTAGAGCCCTTCGTCAATACCGCTACTTTCATTGCACTGTCGCCTCTTTTCCGATCCGGCTGAGCAGCGTCGTTGTGTCGCCTTCTGCGATCAACTCCCACTTCGCGCCTTGAGGATAAGGTTTCAGCCATAGCGTCTCCGCTTCGATTCCTTCACGACCGAGGGTATCGAGCAAGAATTGTTCCAGCTCTTGCTTGCGGCTGCTGCCGCTGTCAACGAAGCTGATGAGTGTCGGACCCGCGCCGCTAAGCGCCGCACCTAATGCGCCATGCTCGGCAGCTTGATCCAGAATCTTCGTCATGCCTGGGATAAGAGCCGCACGGTACGGTTGGTGAAGCCGATCGCGCATCGCTTTGCTGATGAGATCGAGCTTTCCTGCCCCTAGGGCAGCTACGAGCAAGGAGCTGCGTCCGATATTGAATACAGCGTCTGTCAAATCGACGGTCTTCGGCAGTGCATGACGAGCCTTCTCTGTCGACAGCTGGAACGATGGCACCGCAACGAGCGTCTCAAGCGACGGATGCGGCTCGATTCGAACGTAATCGGCACATTCTCCATCCCAAGATGATACGACAATGCCGCCGAACAGCGAAGCACCGACGTTGTCTGGGTGGCCTTCAAGCTTCGTCGCAAGCTGGAACAACCGGTCATCGGACAACGGCGACCCAATCAGCGTATTGGCTGCGACGAGCGCGCCAACGATTGCGGATGCGCTGCTGCCAAGTCCGCGCGTAAGCGGAATGTCACTGTACATCGAAATCGCGAGCTCAGGCACTGACACGCCTGCTTCCTCGAATACCATCTGAGCTACTTTATAGATCAAATTCGACTTGTCTGCCGGCACGCCGCTCATTTGATCACCGTACATCGTAATGCTCGTCTCGCTTGCCTCTTGCATTTCGATCCATGCGAACAGCGACAGCGCCATCCCGAGCACATCGAAGCCCGGTCCCAAATTCGCCGTGCTGGCCGGCACTTTAACGACTACACGTGGTCCGTACATGTTTTCCCTCTTTTCAGCCTATTGGAAACGACGAACCGGACGCCGCATCATCGCGCCGTCCGGTCCCGATAATTCCGGTAGTATAAATTCGTATTGCTTTAACCTTCGACCCGGTAGACGCTCTTCACTTGACGGATCACGTCGAGCGATTCGAACGCTTGGAGCACTTTCTTCATCGAGGCTTTGCTTGCGTCATGCGTGATGACGATAATTTCTGCTTCCGGATTGTTCGGATTCGGCTGCTGCAGCACCGACTCCAGGCTCACTTCATGCTCTGCGAACACTTGCGTGATACGAGCGAGCACGCCGGCACGGTCTGCAACGTGAAGAAGCAAGAAGTTCTTTGAGCAAATCTGCTCGTCGGTCTTCAACTTCTTCTCCTTGTAGGCCGTTGCGCCTTGCAAGCCGTTCACGCCGAGCTTCAAGTTCTTGACGACAGCGACCAGGTCCGCCACGACCGACGTAGCCGTCGGCAGTTCTCCCGCGCCCGCGCCGTAGAACATCGTCTCGCCCACCGCCTCGCCATACACGTATACTGCGTTGAATACGCCGTTAACGGCTGCGATCGGATGGCTTAGCTTCACCATCGTCGGCTGTACGCTGACGCTGATATAATCATCCTGACGCTCCGCAATGCCAAGCAGCTTCACCTCGTAGCCTAGACGTTTCGCATAAGCGATATCTTCTTGGCTGACGGACGAAATCCCTTTGACATCCACGTCCTCAAGCGCCACGTTCGCACGGAAACCGAGCGTCGACAGAATCGTCATTTTGCGTGCGGCATCGAGACCCTCCACGTCGGAAGTCGGATCCGCTTCCGCATAACCGAGCTGCTGCGCTTCTTTCAGAATGCTCTCGTACGATGCGCCTTCTTGGCTCATCTTCGACAGCATATAGTTCGTCGTGCCGTTCACGATGCCCATAATTTTTGTTATGCGGTCGGAGGAGAAACCTTCGATCAGCGTACGGATGATCGGAATGCCGCCCGCTACGCTTGCTTCGTACAGAACGTCGCACTTGTTCGCTTTTGCCGTTGCGATAATTTCCGGTCCGTGCAGCGCCATCAAATCTTTGTTCGCCGTTACGACATGCTTGCCGCGCGTTAACGCTTCGATAATGTACGCCTTCGTATCGCCGATTCCGCCCATTACCTCAACAACAACATCGATCTCCGGATCACGGATAATATCCCATGCATCTTCAGTCAGCTTGGACGGATCAATGCTTAGCGCCCGCTGCTTCGATTTATTTTGTACTAATATTTTCTCGATTACGATAGCGGAGCCGACTTGGCTCTGCAAATCTTCCTGGTGACCTTCGACGATACGGACGACGCCCGTGCCGACCGTTCCTAGACCAAGCAATCCTACTTTAACTGGTTTCATGCATGTATCCTCCATCAACCAATGAATTATCCTTGCCCGATAATCGACGCTTTCCGGACACCGTCCAACTGGCGGATGCGCAATAGCAGCTCCGTCAGCTCCGCCGTCATGAATGAAGTGTCCACCGAAATGACGACATTGGCAAGTCCTTGGAGCGGTATGCTCTGATTAATCGTAAGTACGTTGCCTTCCAGTCCAGCTACAAGTCCAAGAACTTTAGACAGCATGCCCGCCCGGTGCTCGAGATCCATCGACACCGTTACGAGACGTTCCCGGTTAAGCTCGCTAATCGGATATACGCCGTCTTTATATTTGTAGAACGCGCTGCGGCTAAGTCCTGCCCGCTCCACTGCCTCATGCACTGTTGCCGCTTCGCCCCGCTTCAGCATATCTTTCACCTGAATCGTCTTAATAATCGCTTCCGGCAAAAGGTCCTCGCGGACGACATAATAACGCTCTGTCATTATCGTCCTCCTAGGAAAGACAACTGTTCATCTATAGTGGACATTATACCGGACTTCACGGGATGCGGCAATAGGTAAAAAGGAAGGATTGGCCGATTGCGGCCAAAATTAAAAAGACGGGCTGCCCCGTCTTTTCTAATAGATATAGTCGCTGCCTTCGAAAAACTCGAACTGGTAGTGGCCGATCCGGCAAATGTCTCCGTCCTTGGCGCCAATCTTGCGCAGCGCCGCATCGACGCCGATGTTGCGCAATATGCGGGCAAACCGCATAACCGCGTCGTAAGACGTCAGATTCGTCCGTTTCATAAGCCGCTCGATACCTTCGCTCTCGACGACGTAAATTTCGTCTTCCTTGAAGACGCGGAACGTGATTTCGTCGCGCTTCTCGAACTTGTACACTTTGCGCTCGGCAAGCTCGCTCACTTCTTCAAGCATCGGCTGCTCCGGTACTGTCTCGAGAACATCAGCCGCCTTATACAGCAGCTCTTGCACGCCTTGGCGCGTCAAGGACGACATCGGCATGATGTCATAATGACGGTCGCCTGCAACTTCTGCAAGCTGCTCTTTGAACAGCTCGAGCTGCTCTTCGGCACCTGGCATGTCCATTTTGTTCGCAGCAATGATCTGCGGCCGATCAGCCAGCTTCTCGTTGTATTGACGAAGCTCCTTATTGATCTTGACCCAATCGTCGAACGGATCGCGGCCTTCCGTCGCAGCCATATCGATGACATGAACAATGACGCGCGTACGCTCGACGTGGCGCAGGAATTCGTGGCCGAGTCCGACCCCTTCGCTCGCTCCCTCGATCAAGCCCGGCAAGTCCGCCATAACGAAGTTGCGGTCATCTCCGACATCCACAACACCGAGATTCGGCGTAATCGTCGTGAAGTGATAAGCACCGATCTTCGGCTTCGCGCCTGACACGACCGACAGCAGCGTCGACTTGCCGACGCTCGGAAACCCGACGAGACCAACATCGGCCATCACCTTGAGCTCAAGCACGATCCAGCGTTCTTCGCCTTCTTCGCCATTCTCTGCGATATCCGGCGCTGGATTGGTAGATGTCGCGAAACGCATATTGCCGCGTCCGCCCCGCCCGCCCTGCGCAACGATTACTTCTTGGCCTTGGCGCGTCATATCGGCAATAATTTCTTGCGTGTCGTCATTAATAATGACTGTGCCAGGCGGAATCCGTACAATCATATCTTCCGCACCTGCGCCATGCATGCCCTTCACCTTGCCGCGTTCGCCCGGCTTCGCCTTAAAATGCTTCTGGTACCGGAAATCGACCAGCGTCCGCAGCCCTTCATCGACGCGGAATATGACATTGCCTCCGCGTCCTCCGTCACCGCCCGCTGGTCCGCCGTTCGGAACGTACAGCTCGCGGCGGTACGATACGATCCCGTTGCCGCCGTCGCCGCCTTTGACAAAAATTTTCGCTTTATCTACAAACATGTTGTTTCTAGCCTCCGTTTCAACCGCGCAGTTCAGCCTTTAGCGGCAGTTCCGCAAGCGATTGCTCCGAACTGATCGGCTGAAGCGGCGAATTTCTAAGCCGCTGTTTTATTTTGTGCATCGTATCACCGATGTCATTCCATTCCCCGTCATAGAAAAAGACGGCATGCAACGACTTGTCGTCCCGGTACAGTTGGAGCTTAAGCTTGGCCGGCTCGCCCGTTCCTTGCTTAATGCCGCTTCGGTACATATTCATAAGATCGATCAGCGCAGCCGCAACACCTTCCCGATCGATCGGAATTTCTTCCAGATCCAATTCGCCGTCAATAACGACGGACAACTGCACAGAATGGGTCATCGTCCGGAACGATTGCAAGTACGTCACTAGCGAAGGAACACCAAGCTTTGCGATTTGGCTCTCCGCCGCCATGCGCTCTCGAATGCCTTCGATGTACTGTACAATTCTTTCCTGCTTATTCATCCGGATATACCCATAAAGCACCTGAAGATCGTTCATCCAATCGTGCCGGTGATGATTAATCGTACGGATCGATACGGTTTGCAGCGCCCGTTCTACCCTCTGAAGCTTAATGCGCTGCTCCTTGCGTTCCGACTGAATCCATACGGCGATCGTAAGTGCTGTCCATACGGCAGCGGCGACGATTGGCCACCAAGCCGTTTCCCATATGAATAATGCAATAAAAGGAAGCAGCAACGATATGGACACGATATATTTAGCCGATCCAATCCGATTCATTCGCGATAATCCCACTTTCTATGTAGAGCGGTATATGCAGTATAACACGGATGAGCTGCCAAATGATGAAAAACCCGGCCTGTTACTACAGGCCGGGCACTTGTTGAAGCGATATTATTCGGCTGCTGCAGCTACAGCTGCTTCAGCTACTGGATATACGCTAACTTTTTTACGGTCGCGTCCCCAACGTTCGAACTTAACAACGCCTTCTACCAACGCGAACAGCGTGTCGTCCTTACCGATGCCTACATTGTTACCCGGGTGAACTTTCGTTCCGCGTTGACGGAACAGAATGCTGCCGGAAGTAACGACTTGACCGTCTGCACGTTTCGCGCCCAGACGCTTCGAGTGGCTGTCACGTCCGTTCTTCGTCGAGCCTACGCCCTTCTTGGATGCGAACAACTGAAGATCCAATTTCAACATGGTGGTTTCCCTCCTCTATTGTACGAATTGTTCTTGAATGGTTACGTACTTCCCGTACGTTTCCTGGATCGACCCGATCATGACCGCCATACTCTCAAGCAGCAGCTGCACTCGCTCGTCGACGGACGAATCAGCTTGCGTCGGAATATCCGAGCTCACCCATCCGTCACGTATCGAGTAGGGGAGATTGACTCCCGCAACAGCTTCAATCGAATTCACTGTGCCAACGGTTACTGCGGAGACGCCCGCACAGACAATATCTTGTCCCCGCTTCGCGTAGTTCGCATGTCCGGAAACTTCGAACTTCACGATGCGGCGGTCCGAGCCGTTCCGCGTCAATGTCACCGTAATCATGCAGTTATCCGATTACGCTTGGATTTTTTCAATCGTCACTTTCGTGTACGGTTGACGGTGGCCTTGCTTGCGACGGTAGTTTTTCTTCGCTTTGTATTTGTAAACGATGATTTTTTTACCGCGGCCTTGCTTCTCGACTTTAGCAGAAACTGTAGCGCCAGCTACAACTGGCGTACCTGCTACGAGTGCGTCGCCTTTGGATACGGCAAGAACGCGGTCGAAAGTGATGTTTTCGCCTGCGCCAGCCTCGAGTTTCTCGATGTAAAGAACATCGCCCTCTTGAACTTTGTATTGCTTGCCGCCCGTTTCAATAATTGCGTACATGGATGGTGCACCTCCTTATTAGTGAAGACTCGCCTGATGCAGGTGGCAGACACGAAGTGCCGCACTTGCTGACCTGTTCGGAGCGGTACCTTGTGTATGAAAACAAATAATGAAAACATACACCCGACTATTATAGCATGCCCACTAGGCTAATTCAACGATTTTCGTCAATTAACGCTCACGACCGCAAGATTCGCATGTGGAGCTTCCCGGCGAGCGCCTGTTAAGCCTTGCCTTCTTGCGCGTTAATTCGAGCAACCCAAGCCTCGTCCACCCAACGACCGTGCAACGGTTCCGGTCTCCTCTGGTTAGCGATTCAATGCGCTGAGAGATACGCTGCCGGTTCGACTCTTCCTCCATATCGATAAAATCGACAATAATGATGCCTCCGGTATCGCGAAGACGAAGGAGCCGCGCAATCACCTCCGCCGCCTCCTCATTCGTCCGGTAGAGCGTTTCCTCCAGACTGCCGCCGCCCGTATATTTACCCGTATTGACATCAATGACAGTCAGCGCTTCCGTCTCGTCCCACACAATATATCCGCCGCTGGCCAATTGAATGGTTCTTGCGAAAGCCTTCTCGGCTTGGGCATCGACGCCGAACTGCGCGAACATCCTGTTCTCCGGATAACGCTTCACGATCCCTTCCCGGCCGGAAGCCATCTCTTTCACGAGCGCCACCGTCTGTGCCAGCACGCCGTCATCATCGACCCATATTTCATCCGTATCAGCTGTCAGCATATCCCTTATGGCCCGATGGACTAGCCCCGGTTCCCGGTGCAGCTCGGCAGGCGCTTTCACATCCGGTGCCTTCTGTATAATCCCGCGCCACACGTCCCGCATTCCCGCCACATCTTCGGCCAACGCCAGATCCGGCACGCCGCTCGCAGCAGTGCGGATAATAATGCCTTCTCCCGGCTGCCGCAGCCGTTCGCCGAGCATCCGAAGCCGCTCCCGCTCCGAATCGTTATCGATCTTGCGCGATACGCCGACATAGTCAGCCTCCGGCATATAGACCAGCCATCTGCCCGGCAGCGACATATGCGTCGTCACACGGGCCCCTTTGCCGCCGCTTGGATCCCGCATCACCTGCACAATGAGCTCCTGCCCTGGCCTCACGATGTTCTGAATTAGAGGCTTATCTCTTCCCGAAGTTTGCTCGCGCTTGTCGATGTTCGGATGCAGCGCATCGTCGATGTATAGAAAGGCATTTTTCGAGAGGCCAATATCAAGAAAGGCAGCCTGCATGCCAGGCAGCACGTTCACCACTTTGCCTTTATACACGTTGCCCACCACCGTGCCAAGGCCGCTGCTAGGCTGTCCCTGCTCGCGGGGCTCCGATACATAATCAATTAGAATGCCGTCTTCCAGCACCGCGGCATATAATCCGTCAATGCGGCTTTGTACCAATAGCTGCCTCATCTGCTCCCCCTGCCCGTCCGCTGTTATTTAGGACGATTATAGCATGAACGGGAAGACGGTCAAACGATCAGCTCAATGACGGGCCGGTTCGGGTTCGCAGAGGTAAAGTAACGGTATAACAGCTCGTTCTCAGGCATGACGCCGAGCAACTCGCCTCGTGGGGTCGTCACGTAGACAAGATGGACATGGTCCCTGCGCAAATGGCGCAGCACCGACTGAACCGCCGCTTCTGGACGCACAATGATCGGGGATGCGCCGGAGCTCCTGCTAAGCCGCTTGGCGGTGAAGCGGTCCCGGTTCACAAGAAAACGGATGAAGAGAATAGGCATATGCCTGCGGTAAGTCCAATTCGTCGCAAGCAGAAACAGAGCGATCGCAAGCACGTTAAGCTGTACGCCGCCTCCTGGCCACAACGGCCCAATAAAAGCTGACACGGCCAGTATGGTGCTCATTACAATACTTAGCCGAATGGACCAAGACAGCGCCCGATGATAGGACAGAAACCGCCCTAGCAAGCATTGCAGCAATTTACCTCCGTCGAGCGGACTGATTGGAATAAGATTGAACGCTATAATGATCAGGTTAGCCTTCACCAGTTCGTCCGACCAGGCTGAATCCCAGCCGCTCAGATGACCAATTACCCAAGCTACGCCAGCCATCCAGACGTTTTGCAGCGGTCCGGCAACTGCGACAATGGCCTCCTCTTTCGTCGGCATGCCGCCCGCTTCCTCGACTTCCGCCACGCCTCCGAACGGGAGCAGCTTCACCTCGCGAATCGTCCATCCGAACGCGCGGGCCGCTGCTACGTGTCCAAGCTCATGCACGAAGACGAGCGAGAACAACGTAACAAGCTCGGCGAACCGGCCCGCGGCAACCGACAGCAGCATAACGATAACGAACAGCGGGTGTACGCTCCATACGATTCCGCGCCATTTAATCAAGCGGTATCACTTCGGTCGGATCGATAAACCGTCCGTCCTCCTTCACGGCGAAATACAGCAGGCTGTGCCCATTGCCTTCACCGTTGCCGAGCCGGCCGATCACGTCTCCCGCTTCTACCCAGTCGTCCTTGCGCACCTTCGCTTCGCCGAGCTGTCCATATTGCGTTTGCCTGCCGCCGGCATGCTGAATGATAACCGTCTGCCCTTCGCCGGCATCCGGTGTAACGAGCAAGACTTGTCCGGTCTCCGCTGCCGATACCGGATCGCCTGGCTGCCCTGCCAATTCGATTCCGCCGAGCGACTGGGCGAACGACTTCACAAGCGTTGACTCCGGCAGCGGAGAGACAACCGCCTGCGCAGTCATGGCAGCGCCGTCCACCGTCTCCGCATGTCCGCCGTTGCTGAACAACGGTATGAACGCCGGGGAACCGGAGAACGTACGATCATACCAAGCCGATACCGTCTGAAAATCAAAATCGGTCGTAAGCGCCGTCGTGACAACCGTCTGGGCTTCCTGTGCAGGAGCTCCGTCCAATTTGAACAGCCCCCACAGAACACCGAACAGAATCGCGCTTACAATGAACTGATTTCGGATCAGGCGCCAGAACCTGGAGCCGCCTTCCGTATGGTTCGTTTCATGAGAATGCCGGCTTCCGTTATTCCCAGGCAGCCTGTCCGCATACAAGCCAAGCCATGGTGCGGCATTCGCCTTCCACAACTTCTCCGGATCCTGCTCATATGGGTTCACATGGTTCTTCACGCTTGATCGGCCCGCAGCAGCAGAAACAGGCGGGGAAAAAGCATCGTTGGGCACAGTCCAGCCGGCAGGAGGAAGACTATCTATGACAGAATGATCGGCAGCAGCCGGCTGTTCTGCAGCAGGCTGCCGTTCTATTATTGGAATTGCCTTATGTTCAACATGCTCATTGGGCTGATTCAATAGGGTAACCGGTTCACCATACAAGTCCGCCGTCTTGGACTGCTCGATGATTTGCCGGATTTTCTGCTGTTGCCGCTGCCGAATCCGTTCATTCATTATTTTCGCCCTCCTTCACTTGTCCTATATGTATGAAGGATGAGGAACAACTATGAGCGGCAGCAGCCCGGGAACAACGACTATTCCATTAAACATCTTGCGGGCTAATCTTTCTGCTGCGGCACCAAACACAGCCTAAATGGATTGGCTTCACCAAATAAAAAGCCGGTCGCCACTCTATCCGTGCTGCCGCTAGGCAGCCGCATGAATAGATTGGAACCGGTCTTATCTTTTCTGAACACACTCTTTACGGTTATCCGTTCACTCGATTAACTGGACTTCCGATCATGTACTGTTTTAAATTGTCCGCCGCAATTCCCATTAGCCGCTGCCGTGCTTCGAAGGTTGCCCAGCCGATATGCGGCGTAATATAGCAGTTGCGAGCGCCAATGAGCGGGTTGTCTGCCGGCGGCGGTTCGACGCTTAGCACATCGACGGCGGCACCGGCAATCCGTCCTTCGTTCAATGCGGAAGCCAAATCTGCTTCAACGACATGTCCGCCGCGCGCTGTATTGATCAATACCGCAGTCGGCTTCATCCATTCAATCGTCCGGCTGTTAATAATACCTTGCGTATCCGAAGTAAGCGGACAATGCAGCGTAACGAAATCTGACTGCCGAAACAGCTGTTCCATTGTGACGAATCGAACCGATTCCAGCCCTTCGACTCGTTTCTCCGTACGCGTATGCACAACAACGTTCATCCCGAACGCTAGTGCAGTCCGTGCAACCTGTTGCCCGATCTGGCCGAATCCGAAAAGACCGATCGTCTTGCCCGCCAACTCCACGAGCGGAAAATCAGCAAACATAAAGTGACGGCTGCTGCTCCAACGTCCGCTATGGACAGCATCGCTATGCTGCTTCACATGATGGCAATGCTCGAGCAAATAGGCAAACACGAGTTGAACGACCGATGCTGTGCTGTAATCCGGAATATTCGTTACGGCGATTCCTTGCGACGATGCCGCAGGCAGATCGACCACATTATAACCGGTTGCAAGCACACCAATATAACGCAGACGCGGCAGCTCGGCAAGTACGCTGCCGTTCAGCGGCGTCTTGTTCGTTAAGACGGCGTCTGCCTCCCGCGCCCTCTCAACGATTTGATCCGCATCCGTCTTATCGTATACTGTAACCGTTCCAAGCGCCTCGAAAGCTTCCCACGACAGATCTCCGGGATTTAACGTATAGCCATCTAGTACGACAATATTCATTCTGCCTCTCCCTTTCACAGCTGCTGCAGCCTTCTTCGAACAAACCGTTCTATCGTTCATCTATCATATACGGAAAGCCGTCCAAATTACAGTGAGTCGTGAGCCTCGGCATTCAGCAAATTGTAAAGCGTTAGCGTTATAACACGTACAGCAGCGGCAACATCGGACACCAGAACATGCTCATCAGACCGGTGGCCATTCGCTTCCGCAAGCGTGCGCGGGCCAGCTCCGAACATAACAGCCGGCACCCCTGCCTCATCGAAGTGACGGGCGTCCGCGTACAACGGCACACCTTCCACAGGAAGTTCGCCTCCGCCCATAACGTCCGACCAGCTTGTCTTCAGAGCGCTGATGAGCGGTGAGGCAGTATCGACAGGACCGAACGGATAGGCAAGCAATATGCGCTGCGTTTCGACCGATATGCCCGGCATATGCAAGACCGACGCCGTTATCCGGTCAATGAGTTCCTGTTCGACCGCTATCGGATCTTCCTCCGGAATAATGCGGCGGTCAAGCCGAATCGTGCACTCGTCCGGCACGACGTTCGTATTGATCCCCCCGCTGATAAGTCCAACGTTCAATGTAGGCGAACCGATGCCTGGCACACCGGACTGGTGCTGCGCCAGCCCGTTTCGATATTCGTACAGCCCTGTCAAAAGCCGGTTCATCGCTTGCAGCGCATCCGCTCCCGTATCCGGTATAGCCGCATGCGCGGATTTGCCCTTCACCTTTACTTCTAAGTGCAAGCATCCGTTATGAGCATGAACGGCCGAATGCGTAAAACCCGCGCATATCGCATAGTCCGGATCGACCTTCCCTGATGCGAGCAGCCGTTTCGGTCCGATTTCGCCGCCCGTCTCTTCATCGAACGTAAAGACAAGAACGATCGTACCAGAGCCGCCGGCAGCCAACTCCCTTATAGCCATCGCCGCAAACGTATAAACCGCGATATCCGACTTCGAGACGGCTGCACCGCGCCCGTAAAGCTTGCCTTCATCGATCTGTCCGCCATAAGGATCGTAGCTCCAGCCGCTTCCTGGCGGAACGACGTCGCCATGTGCGTTCAGCACGATGACCGGCCCGCGGCCGTCACCTATTGTGATCTTAGCCAGTACATTATTGACCGCAATCATGCCGGCCTGACGAACTGTTTCGGCAGGCACCGGAACCGTAATCGGCTCGAATCCAAGCTCTTCCAGCCATGCCGCTGTCTCGGCGGCTATTGGACGGCAGTCTCCAGCCGGATTATCGGACGGGACTCTCACTAACGATTGGATCATTTGGATCAAACGCTCGTCGCTATGGTCCAGCCAATCCAGCAGCTTCATCCGGTCCGAAGCACGTTTCTCATGATCGAATACAATACGTTCGTTCATCGACAATCCCCCTTAATCCATCATAATCGTCAGCTCTGCCGCCTAACCGCGCAGCGTAGATTGCGGATTCGGCCTGAACACCGAACCAGCAGCCTGTACTGTTGGACGGACGAGAATCCCTCCCCCTGCTCCACCTGTCAGAGCCCCCTCTGCGTATACCGTCCTGCCTCGAACCATCGTCCGCACGACGCGGCAGCCGATTTGACGCCCGACATAAGGACTCTGCCTGTGCCGGTCGAACAGCATCTCCCTCTCGAGCCGATACGTCCCGTTCAAATCGACAAACGCAAGATCGGCATCTCGCCCTACTTCTATTGCCCCTTTGCGGTCCGCAATCCCGAACCGTTCCGCTGGAGCTCCGGCGACGGCCCGTGCAATTCGTGTGAGCGGCAGTCCGCGCTTCAGATGGCCTTCGTCCAGCATAAGTTCCATTGTGCTTTGCGCCCCTGATATACCGCCCCATATGGCGAAGAAATCGCTCGAATCTTTCATCTCTGGCGGACATGGCGAATGATCGGAAGAGACAATCTCGATTGTTCCATCCGCAACCAGCTCCCACAACCGCTCCAAATTTGCCGTGTCGCGCAGCGGAGGGGAGCATTTTGCCGCAGCGCCGATTTCAGCCAAATCATCCTCGGTTAGCGTCAAATAATGAGCACACGTCTCGATCGATGCATCGATGCCTGCGCGGCGCGCTTCCGCGATATCAAGCACCGCATCTGAGCTGCTGATATGGACAAAATGGACCGGACACCCCGTAAGCTCCGCTGCGAGCAGTGCCCGCCGCACCGCATCCCTCTCCGCCCAGATTGGACGCGATCTAGCATAGGACCTTGCATCTGTCTTTCCGGCGCGCTTCATCTCATCCGCTAATGCCGCTACAATCGGCTCCGTCTCGGCGTGCAGCGCAAGCAGCCGGCCGGTCGGAGTGATTCTCTCCATCCCTCTTAACAAGCTCACATCGTCGACTTCACGAAAGTCGCCCTCCTCAGTCGAACCCGGGAAACACATAAACGCTTTGAAGCCGATAACGCCCGCTTCCGCCAGCGGACCGATACTATCCATATGTCCAGGCATTAAGCCGCCCCATAAACCGTAATCGATACGAGATGAGGAAGCGGCTGCAAGCTTCATCCGCAGCGCATGCTCTGTCACCGTTGGCGGTCTGCCATTAAGCGGCATATCGAAGCAGGTGGTGCAGCCGCCCGCGGCTAGCGCGGCAGTCCCCGTATCGAACCCTTCCCAATGACCTAAGCCAGGTTCGTTAAGATGGACATGCACGTCAACGGCACCGGGCAGCACCGTTAAGCCGCTGCCGTCGATTGTTTCCATGCTTGCTTCTTCAATTCTATTTGCAATTACTGCGATGATGCCGTCCTTGATGCCGATTTCGACCTGCTTCACGCCGTCTTGCAGCACGGCAGCTGCGCCTCTCACAATCAAATCCAACGTCATCGCATCATCCACCTATCAATATGTTAGATTTACTAACATATTACAATGGATTCCACGTGGTGTCATGGCCAAATTTGCCGATATCGCTTATTCCACAAAGAAAATCCCAAAATATATGACGCGAATATGACGCGAAATAACAACTTCATTCCTAATAAGCCTCAGACGCCGTATTCTCTGTACGCCAGCTCCGAACATTCGGCATACAACAAAAAGAGTTGTTCCGAAGCACTCAGCTTCGGAACAACTCCTAGTACAGAACAACAGCTACGTATCCAGTTCGTATTTCTCCTGATGCACTTTAATGCTGAACACAAGACCAATACAGATCATATTGAGCAGCAGTGAAGTGCCTCCGTAACTGACAAACGGCAGCGTAATACCGGTAATCGGCATCAACCCGATCATCATCCCGACATTCTCGAAGATTTGAAAAACATACATCGAGACAATACCGATGATCATGAACGACCCCCGTTTGTCATAACACTGGAACGCAATTAAGATCATCCTATAGATAAGCAAGAAATAGAGCATCAGCAGTACGGCTGAGCCTTGGAATCCGAACTCTTCTCCAACGACGACGAAGATCGAATCGGAGTAAGGATACGAGATGAAGGCGTTATTCTTCGAGTCGCCTTGCAAATATCCATCCCCCGCCAACCCGCCGGAGCCGATTGCGATCTTTGCCTTCGTCGCTTGGTAGATTTCCTTCTCCGAGCCGCTGCCTGGATTCATGAAACCATTGATCCGTTCGTACCAATGCAGCCGTTCGTGCTCGACCATATACGTTTTGATCTGGTCATTGTACGTATTGAACAAAATACCGAACAACAAAATGAACCCAACAACGACCGTGAACCCGGCCAGCACGTGCGAATACCGGACATTGCCGATCCACAGCATACCGAGCACGATAACGAGGAAAATAATCGCATTGCCGAGGTCCGGCTGCATCATAACGAGCAGGAAGGGCACGAAAGAGTAGGCTGCAACTGCGAGCACGTCGCTTGTCAGCCGCAACGGCTCACCTTGCCGCCTGCCCATTAGATAGGCGATGCCGATTATAAGGACGATCTTAACCATTTCGGCAGGCTGGAACTGCAATCCGCCCGGCAGCTTGAACCAACTTCGCGCACCGTTGATCTCCTCTGCCAGAAAGAACACAAGTACGAGCAACACAAGCCCGATACCGTACCAAATGTACCAACCCTTGAGCAGCAGCCGATAATCGATCAATGACATCATAAGAACGACGACAAAGCCGATCGAGTAAAAAATAACGGTCTTGGTGTCATAAGAAGCATACCGCGGATCGTACGAGGTTGCGCTATGCACGATCAAAGTACTGATGCACATGAACAGCAGCAGCAGTGCGATGATGCCCCAATCTAGCTTCTTCAGTTTATGAATCACTGCTAATTCATCCTATTCCCAGGAACTTGCGGATACGCTTGAATGCACTGCCCGACTTCTCGTCTAGCGGCATTAGCGGCACCATATCGCCCAGTATACGCCGCGCAATGTTCCGATATGCAATCGCGGCACGCGAGGAAGGATCCATAACGGTCGGTTCTCCCGCGTTTGCCGATTTAATGACTTTTTCATCGTCCGGCACAATGCCGAGCAGATCAACGGCCAGCACTTGGCACACTTCATCGATTTCGAGCATATCGCCCGTTTTGAGCATGTTCGGACGAATCCGATTAATGATTAGTTTCGCCGAAATGTTCGTTTGCTCCAGCAAACCGATCACGCGGTCCGCATCCCGTACAGCCGCATTCTCCGGCGTCGTCACGACGATTGCGCGGTCCGCGCCCGCAACCGCATTCCGGAAGCCTTGCTCGATGCCTGCCGGGCAATCGATAATGACGTAATCAAAATCTTTCTTAAGCTCCAGCACGATATCGCGCACCTGCTCCGGAGTCACGTCGTGCTTGTCTTTCGTCTGAGCGGCTGGAAGCATATACAGCTCTTCGAACCGCTTGTCTTTCACAAGCGCTTGCTGCAGTCTGCAGCGCCCTTCTGCAACGTCGACGAGATCGTATACGATCCGGTTCTCAAGTCCCATCACGACATCCAGATTGCGCAAACCAATATCCGTATCGACCATGCATACTTTTTTGCCGAGCAGCGCCAGCGCCGTTCCAACATTTGCCGACGTCGTTGTCTTGCCTACGCCGCCTTTCCCCGATGTTACGACTATCGCATCTCCCATGCTCTCTACACTCCTTTATACACGAGCGGTTCTTTACGCATACGGAATAACTGGGTCGTCTTATCGACTTGCATAACGCCTTCGTTCAGAAAAGCATATTCCATCGCAGCATCCCCCGTCATCCACTCCTCCGGAGGGCGGCTGATCACTTCGGCGATTCGAAGCTGCGTCGGACGAAGGATAGAAGCCGCGATAATCGCTTCCGCATTCCCTTCCGATCCGGCGTGAGCCATTCCCGAAAGATTTCCCATTACGTAAATATCGCCTGTGCAAATAATCGATCCGCCAGGATGCAAATCGCCGAGCAGAAGCAAGCTTCCCTCATGCGTTACGACTTGACCGGATCGAATGATTCCCGTCATTACTTTTAACTGTTGTTCGTTCCCATCCGGCTGAGGCGCCTGGTCAGCCTCTCCTTGAACGGACTGTACGAGCAAATTGCCGCGTTGGCGCAGCACCGATTTGATCTGTTCCTTCTCTTCTTCTGTCGTTTCCCGGTTGCCAAGCTTGACATGAACGTGAATAAGCGGTCCGGTCAGCAGCTGCTGATGTGTTTTCTCAAGCTTATAATGCAGTTCGTCGAGCAGTGCCGAAAATTCGCAGCGATCATCGAGAAGGAACACGAGACCCTCTTTGACGCCTTTGATGGTAATATGTTGTTTTTCGGTCAACGTTCGTCCCTCCCATGATCTATTCCTTTCTTTTCGACATGCCCCGAATCCTGCCGAACCGCATGATTATTCTTCTTCATTTTCGGGCTTGCGTACAGGATGGCCAGACTTCTCCATCCAGCGTCTCACCGGAACATAGATCGCTAGTGCAAATCCGAGCTGCAGAAATGTACTGAGCACCATATGCTCCATCAGCGCATGCGGGTAAGACTCGCGGGTAAACCGGAATACACGATAAACCGCGTATAGAATCGATTCGTAGGCCATACAGGCCAGTATGATAACAGACAGCGCACTCATCATCGTCACTCGCTTCTTATCGAGCAGCAGACCGGTCAAATAACCAAGCAACCCCATTGCAAAGGAATGAACGCCAAGCAAGTTGCCGAAGTAGACAACGTCCTGCAGCAATCCGAAGATCAAACCTAACAACAATGCCTTATGACGCCCGGCGTAGAGTGCAGTGTACATCACGAGTATGAAAGTGAAATGAGGAATGATTCTGCCTGCCAGTGAGTCCGGTATAAACCAAGGGACCAGCGTCCCTTCCACGATAAATACAAGGAACATCACGATGATCAACCGACCGGTCGTCATGGCGTTTCTTCCCCCGTCTCCGCCATCTTCACGACGAAAACTTCGGTCAAACGGTTAAAATCGGCGAGCGGCTTCACAGAAGCGACCTTCGTCAATCCGAAATCGCCAGCTTGCGGCGTCGTCTCTACCGTCCCGACAACAAGTCCTCTCGGGAAGACGCGGCCAAGTCCCGAAGTGATGACCGTATCGCCGACAATCATCGGATCGTTCTCCGGAATACGGTTCATGATGAAGCGGCCTTTATCATGATCGAATGTGCCGATAATGCCGAACGAAACGTTTTCTCTGCCGAGCACGGTGACCGAGATCGACTTGGAATTTGGAGACTTCTCATCAAGCGAAGTAATCGGCTCCACATTCGAGGAGAATGCCGATACTTTCGTTACGATGCCGACAAGCCCGTCGGTGGAGACAACGGCCATGTTTTCCTTAATTCCATTCTCCGAACCCAGATCGATCTTAATGGTAGGGTTATACGGGTCGGGACTTATCGAAATGACTTGCGCGATCAAATATTCGTAGTCGTTCAAGCTGCGCTGGCGCTCCGTGAAATGGAGGGCCTTCTCCAATGACTCGTTGCTTTTTTCAATGACGTTGTATTTGATCTTGTCTCTCGCATATGCAGCGGCCGTCGTTCGGAGCTGTTCATTCTCTTTCTGCAGGGATCGGATGTTGCCAATATCCTCAAACAAGCCCGCTATATAGCCAGCGGGCTTGTAAAACCATTGTTGTACATAGGCGACGGAATCATTGACAAACTTCTCGGGCGCCGACAGCTGCCGGTCGCGTAGCGAGAATCCGAGCGCTGCGATGAACAGGATTAATCCGAGCATGAGGACGAACAGCCGTTTGTTTCTCATCAGATTAAACAGTTCGATCACCGCCCATCGTTATACTCTCTATGGTGTAATGCTAACGCCTGTTATTAGCGTTTCGACCGGGACGACGCCGACCGGTTGTTCTTGAACAGGTGAATGTTGTCGAGCGCGCGGCCCGTTCCGATCGCTACGCAGTCAAGCGGATTGTCCGCTACGATAACCGGCATGCCCGTCTCGCGCGACAGCAGCTTATCGAGGCTGCGCAGTAGCGCTCCGCCGCCGGTCAATACGATACCGCGGTCCATAATGTCGGCGGACAGCTCCGGCGGACACTTCTCAAGCGTTATCTTCACTGCATCCACGATGGAGTTAACCGTATCCGTCAGCGCATCCGTCATCTCATCGGATGTAATGGAGAGCGTCTTCGGCAAGCCCGACACGAGATCGCGGCCGCGAATTTCGATCGACTCGCTCTTCTCAAGCGGAAGCGCCGAACCGATCTCCATCTTAAGCTGCTCAGCCGTACGCTCGCCAATCATCAGATTGTAGACGCGTTTGATATATTGGATGATCGCCTCATCCATCTCATCGCCGGCAACGCGAATCGAACGGCTCGTTACGATGCCGCCCAGCGAGATGACAGCGACTTCGGTCGTACCGCCGCCGATATCGACGACCATGCTCCCCGTTGGCTCCCACACGGGCAGATCGGCGCCGATTGCAGCTGCGAAAGGCTCCTCGATCGTGAACGCTTCGCGTGCGCCGGCCTGTTTCGTTGCGTCTTCGACGGCGCGCTTCTCGACGGCCGTAATGCCCGACGGTACGCATACCATGACGTTCGGATGGCGCGGGAACAGCGAACGCTGCTTCTGCGCTTGGCGAATAAAATATTTGATCATTGTAGCGGTTGTCTCAAAGTCGGCGATAACGCCGTCTTTCATCGGACGAATGGCGCGAATGTTGCCTGGTGTTCTGCCGATCATCTTCTTCGCTTGTTCGCCTACCGCTGTAATTGTCTTCGTATCGGTACGCAGGGCGACCACAGAAGGCTCCCTGACGACAATTCCTTTTCCTCTTACATAGACTAGGGTATTCGCCGTTCCAAGGTCGATACCCAAATCTTTCGCTCCTCCAAACATGTGTAAAGCTCCCTTCTCTTCTTGACGACAATCCTTATTATTATATTACAACAGTCCCCGCTCCTTCAAACTAACAAACTTTCCATCTCCGATAATAAGATGGTCCAGCACTTCGATGCCGATCAACGTTCCTGCTTCGCGAAGCCGCTGGGTTAGCGTAATGTCTTCCGGACTCGGGGCTGGGTCGCCGCTAGGATGGTTATGCGCACATATAATAGACGCGCTGCTGCGCTTAATCGCTTCACGGAACACTTCTCTGGGATGTACTAGCGAGGCGTTGAGTGTTCCGACGGATAGCGTTTCGCGAGCAACGACCTGATTTTTCGTATTTAGAAACAAGCACATAAAATGTTCAACCGACTGGTACCTAAGCTCGTCCATCACCAGGTCGGCAGCATCCTGCGGTCGTTTGATGACAGGGCGGTCGCCGAACCGGGCTGCGGCCATTCGCCTGCCCAGCTCGATTCCCGCCTTTAATTGCAGCGCCTTGGCTGGACCGACGCCATGCACGCCCATCAATTGCTCAACGCTCATATCAGCCAAATAACGGAGCCCGCCGCATTCTTTCAGAATGCTGGCTGCCAGCTCCACGACCGATTCCCGGCTAGTGCCGGTTCGCAGCAATATCGCAAGCAGTTCAGCGTGACTTAGCGCTTCCGCCCCATGTACCATCATGCGCTCTCTCGGACGTTCTTCACGGGGGACATCGCGCATCAATTGCGCTTTAGATTCCATGTCCCGAGCTACCTCCCGATTACAAATAGAAAACCGTTCTATACATTAATAGACAGAGATGCCGAAGTCCGCAAGCATATCGGACAGCAGCGACAGCGGCAATCCGACGACATTGAAGTAGCAGCCTTCGATCCGCTCCACATTCGTAGCGCCAAGTCCTTGAATGGCGTAACTGCCTGCTTTGTCCATCGGCTCGCCGGTTGCAACATAACGCTCAATGCGCTCGATTGGCATGGGCTTCATCCAGACACGTGTTCGGCGGTGCCTTACATCGCGGACACCACTCTCAGATGACAAGCAGCATACACCTGTGTAGACCTCATGTTCACGGCCTTGCAGCCGCCGAAGCGTTGCAATTGCATCCTGAACGTCCACCGGCTTCCCAAGCACTTCGCCGTCCAGCACAACGATCGTATCGGCGCCAATAACAAGCGACGTACCATCGATGCCCTCTTGACGAAGACGTTCGAGTGCCGCTTCAGCCTTGCGCAGCGCAAGCTGCTCCACCATCTCGGAAGGCGACCAAGAAGGATCTGCACTCTCATCCGCATCCGTCGACAAAATACGAACCGGCAAGGAAAGGTCGAGAGATGCGACCAGTTCCTGCCGGCGCGGAGACGATGAGGCCAGCACGAGCTGGCCAATTGTATTCAATTCGGAATGCATCCCGGTTGCCACGGTAATGGCACTTCCTTTCATTTACTCCGCTGCTTGCTCAAGCTTCTGTCGGAATTACATTTTACGGTACAGCCAGATCGCCGCAACAAGTCCGAGAATGCTCAGAATGCTGAGTTCCAGCCGAATCGTTAAATCATAGCTTACTACATAAAGATCGGCTGCCGGCGACCAGTTCACCGTCGTCGTATCCGTCAGGAAGGACAAGCCTGGTACCTGCTTCAGCCATCTCTGCACTAAAGCTCCCGTTAACAATCCAAGTACGATAAATAGAAGGAGCATCCAGCCGTTCTTCTTCATCGCCCAACGCCTCTCGCCATGAATTGACACCTATGGACATTATAAGCGCTAGTTCTACCGTTTACAATCCGCCGCTCGATTCCAGCCATCCTTTTTCGGCAAATACGGCGGACATCAGAGCCGATTGCGCATTCCACAGGTGGGAAGCAGACGGCTTCTTGTCGTACTCGACAAGCGATACTGCTGCGGTATTAATCGACTGGGCCAACTGATTCGAAGCTTTCTTCTCCTGTTCCCCCGTCAGCTTGGTTGCGACAGCCGCCGAAGTGGACAGCCACTGCTCATGCAGCTTTCTCCAAGAAGCGGACGATTCGGCGCTTAGCGGCTTCGGAGCTGTCAGTTCCAATTGATCCAATGTGAGCCGATCAAGCATGCTGATCAACTCGCTTGTCTCCTTCCAATACTTCCGAAGCACTTCAGCGTTTCCCGAGAACGGCATCGCCTTCACAGCCGGAAGCTCAATCGCCTTCACGTATACTTCCATGCCGTTCAGCAGTTGGCTCAGCGCCAATGCCCCATCGCGGCTGCCGGACATGCCGACATAGACGCGGAAATCGTTCTCCGTATCCAGACGGTAAGCGGCTAAGCCTTTGTCCGCCAGATCCGATACTGTCGCATCCGCTCCTTCTGCAGAGCTGAAGACGCCGTATTGAAGCGCTTGAAACGACTGTGCTTTCAAATCAAGCTGCACATTGGCGGTTGCACCGTTCGAGGCTGGAGGCAGCTTATTGTCCTCCGGACTGCCCGCTGCAGCCGTTCCGCCGCTTCCGCTGCCGCTTGCGGCAGGAAGCGACGGATTCCCGCTGCTGTCAGTCGAGCCGGCCGGAGCAATCGCAGGATCGGCAACCGCCGTAGATGCAGCCGTCCCTTCGCCGTCGTTGCTGCCAGACCAAGGACCTTGTCCGGCGAACAGAGCGAGCGCCAAATATCCGAACAACGCACCAGTCGCGATAGCGCCCGCCACCGAAGCGAATACTTTCAGCCACGAAGGCCCGCGCGAGCGGGTACGCGAATAATCAGCAATAGCTGGACGAATTCCGAAGCGTCCGCTTGAATGTCCGCTCTCCAGACTGCCCAAATCCCAATCGGGTATGCTATAAGGCTTGTCCTCTGCGCTTAAGGGCAGCAGAGACGAGTCTGTATCTGGTGGTTGAACGACCGCAATCCGTCCGGTCTGGGACAACCGTTCTTCGCGTTCTTCATCCTTCATTACCGATGATGCTGTATGCTGTGTTGACATACCTGCATCTTCTATACGATTCGCAGCCGAATTTAGTTTTCGTTCGGTTTCGACATTTTTCACCTTCGTTTGCTTGATTGGCTCTGGAAAAGTCCATACGCTCGGCCCGCTCGGCGATATCCGGTCCTGCTCGCCCGTATTCGCATCCTGCGGATAGCTGTCCCGTCGTGCGACCGTCCCGTTCTCCTGCCGAATGAGCTGTTCCAGCACTTGAATATCATCCAGTGAAGGCCGTTTATATGTCCGCGATTGATCTGCTGCCGGCTCGCTCTTCTCTAGTCCGTCCTCAGAACGCATATCAGGCAGAACCCGCAAATGCGGATTCATCCGCACATCTTCACCCGCCGCTTTGCGGCTGTTCGCCGCCGATTCAGCACCATCGAACCGGATCGTCATTTTTCGGTCTCGCTTCATGCTCATTCTCTCCTTCACCTTTTGCCTTCGGCAAAAGCAGCTTCGGAAGGTTCTTGTCCATCCTGTACTAGCAATCTATGAGCGTGATGCGAGATTTATGACGACGAATGTGCGGCGGGCAAGAAGCAGACACTTATCCCATATAAAAAAGACTGGACAGCTTCGAGCGCTGCCCAGTCCAAATCTGCTATAGCAAATCAATTATTTCTTGAATCATCCACTTGCCGGCCGCATCCTTCTTCAGGAACAGAACCGACTCATACGTATAGTAGTCTTCTTCATCTTCAACGTCGAACGAGACGAGAACCGAAGCCGTACCGTTGTTCTCGTCAGCTGCGAACAAGAATACATCAGACGGAGTGTAGAGCGAATCATAATCTTCGAAATCGGAAGTCCAATAATCAATCTCGTCCGCAGCACTCATCGAATCTGCCGCAAACATGCCTTTGATCGCTTCCAAATTTTCTTCACTCAAGCTGTTCGCATATTGCTCGACCAAATCATTTACGCTTGCCGAGAAATCAGCGGAAGCTGCTGCCGGTTGCTGAGGCAAGTCGTAATCTCCGCCCTGCCATTCTTCCGACTTAATCTTCCACACGCCTGCCGAGTCTTTCACCAGCACGTACACGTTCTCATGAACTTCGTCGAGTGCGTATTGGCTGTCCATTTCGACGCGAATGACGGCATCGATCGTTATCGAGGTCCCTTTGAACGAAGTAATCTTCGCCGACTTAACTGTAAACTTCGCGGCTTGTTCTTCGAACTGCTCCTTCATATCCGCTTCATCTTCTGCATTCCAGCTGGAAGGCAGCCAAGTCGCTTTCATTGCTTTCAAATCTTTATTCGAAATGGATGCGATGTACGACTTAACGACTTCTACAGCCTTCTTCTGGCTCGCCGATTCGATGGCTGCCGGCGAAGTGATCGTCAGCGTGCTCTTGCCGTCCCACTTGGCGGTTCCGCCGAACGACTGCACAACGAATTCTGCCGGTACGATAACGTAGCCTTTCAGAGTAGACGGCGCCGCAAGCAGCGATTTCTTCGCATTGTTAACCGTCGCCGATTTGCTGCCGACCGTCAGCTTGACGACCGTCGCGCCTCGTTTGATCGTAGCGGTGCTCGATTTCGTATCATACGCATAGGTCGCGCCGATTTGCGCCGCAAGAGGCTTCGCTTCAACCATCGTCGCGTTGTCTTTCCGAACTGGAGCATTCGTAAACTTCACCGCTTTGCCGTCCACCGATACCGTGACCGCAGTAGCCGCAGCAAAAGCATAGGCCGGTACGATCATAATAGCCAAGCAGACTAACAGGAAAACATTTAACTTTTTGTTCATGATTACCCTTCCTTTTCTAAGTTGTTGATTTTCTTTAGTTATATCGTCATGAACGAATTCGTTCTGAAGTCAGATGAGTAGTGCTAAAGTTTCATTTTTCATCAAATATGTTGTCCCGACACTACTTTTCATCCAGCAACCCCCTTCAACTAGCTCCTCGCCGCACGAAACTTATGGCAATGCAAGACTGCTGCGACATCAATAGGACTGCAAGAACTCTTTGCCCAGCTTCCTGCACGCTGTTGTGGCACATATGCATCACACAAAAAAAAAAGCAAGCACGCTCGATTGCGTGCTTGCTTGATGTGTTTATCCGAAACAACTGGTTACAGGCTCTCTGCCAGCGCAGCCGCTACTTTCCAAATGTCCCCCGCGCCCATCGTAATGATCAGATCGCCTGGTTTCATCGCTGCTTTAAGCTGCTCCAGCACTTCTTCCTTCGTCGGCACATATGCCGTGTTCTCGTTGCTGTTCTTAATGATCAGCTCGACCAGCTTGCGCGAGTTCACACCTTCGATCTGCTGCTCGCCAGCTGGCGAATAGATGTCGGTAATGATAACCTCGTCCGCTTCCCCGAACGCACAGCTGAACTGCTCCAGCAGGAAGTACGTGCGCGTATAACGCTGCGGCTGGAATACGGCAACGATCCGTTTGCCTGTCGCCTTAGCCGCACTGATCGTCGCTTGGATCTCGGTCGGATGATGCGCATAATCGTCGATGATGAGAATGTCGTTCTTCTCGCCCAGCACATGGAAACGGCGCTTCGCTCCACGGAACTGCCGAATCGCCTCGGCTACCGCCCCGAACTCGAGTCCGGCTTCCAGACAGGTGATAATCGTCGCCATCGCATTATAGACGTTGTGGCGGCCCGGTACGGATAGCTCTACCTTCCCGAGCGCTTGGCCCTGACGGTTCAGCGTGAACGTTACTTTACGGTCGCCGAGCAGAATGTCTGTCGCGCGGAAATGCGCCGTTTCCGACTCAATGCCGTACGTCACAATCTGATCGTCCCGCAGCGAACCGCTTCCGACTTGCGGAAGGATCTCCTGCAGGTTCTCGTCATCGATGCATACGATCGCTTTGCCGTCCTGCTTCACTTGCTGGAGGAAGCGGACATAAGCGCTCTTCAGCTTGTTGAAATCACCGTCGTAATTTTCAAGATGATCCGGTTCGATGTTCGTCACGATGGCTATCGTTGGATGGTATTGCAGGAACGAGCCGTCGCTTTCATCTGCTTCTGCTACGACATACTCGCCCTTGCCCGCTTTCGCGTTCGTGCCGACGTTAACGATTTCGCCGCCGATAATATACGTCGGATCGATGCCGCACGTCTCCATAACGAGCGCTATCATCGACGACGTCGTCGTCTTGCCGTGCGCGCCGGCTACCGCTACGCCTTTGCCAGCGTTCATAAGACGCGCCAGCATCTGGGCGCGGTGAAGAATCGGAATGTTCAAATCTTCCGCTGCCTTACGTTCGACATTGTCCTTAGGAAGCGCCGTCGAGTACACGACAAGATCGGCGCCCTTCACGTGTTCGGCTTCATGGCCGATGAAGATGCCTGCACCCTTCTGCGCCAGCTTCTCCGTCAGCTCAGCCCGCACAACGTCGGACCCCGTTACTTTATAACCCATTTCCAGCATGACACGCGCAATCGCGCTCATCCCGTAACCGCCGATGCCGATAAAATGCACATGTTCTGCCGTATTCAAAGACGGTTCACCAACCTTTTTCATTATCCGTGATATGAAGCAGCCGAGAGCGCGCGTCGGAAATAAGGTACAGTGTCCCCGTCACAACGCCGAGATCTCCATCTTCTATCGTCTTCTCCAGACGATCAAGCGCCGCACGCCAATCCGGCTCGATAATTACATTAACCTTCAAGCCTAGTTTTGACGCAAGCTCGGAAGCTATAGAAGCGAGAGACTCCGCACTCATTTTTTTGCGAAAATCAGGCTCGGTCACGATCAGCGTATCCGCTATTGGCAGTATATGCCGGAGAGTCTCGCTGTGATTCTTATTCTCCAGCATTCCGATCACGACATGAGCCCGATTATACGAATAAGTGGACTGTAACGCAGCGGCAAGTGTCGCTGCGCCTTCCGGATTGTGCGCGCCGTCCATCAGGATGCGCGGCTCGTTCGACACCATTTCCAATCGGCCCGGCCAAGCGGCAGCCCGAAGTCCCCGGTTCAAATCTTCGTCCTCAACAATTAACGCATTGTACTGACGAAGCACTTCAAGCGCCATTACCGCCAGTGCGGCGTTCGCCTGCTGGTGGCCGCCATTAAGCGTAACTTCGAGAGGCTCGATCGAACGGAATGGGCCGCGGAATCGGAACGATTGAAGATTCTCTTGAACCGATACCGACTCGTATTGGAACTGCTCCCCGAGCAGATAGAGCGTACTCTTCGATTCGGCTGCCTTCTCCTTCAACACCGCAATAACTTCCGGCTGCGTCGCCGTGCTGACTACAGGAACGCCTGGCTTAATAATGCCGGCTTTCTCCATAGCTACCGCTTCAATCGTATCCCCTAATATGTCCATATGGTCGTGGCCCACGTTCGTAATAAGCGAGATGGCAGGCGACACGATATTCGTCACGTCCATCCGGCCGCCGAGTCCCGTCTCCCATACGACGTAGTCCGGGAATGTCTTCTTGGCGAAGAACAATATCGCTATCGCTGTCGACACTTCGAACATCGTCGGCGATCCGAGCTCCGAAGCCGCAATCTCTTCGACATGCGGCTTCAGCATGTTCGCGAGCTCGAGCAGCGTTTCCTCCGGAATGTCTTCTCCGTTGTATTGGAACCGGTTCGTAAATTTCGTAATGTACGGCGATGTGAATGTCCCTACATCATAACCGCACGCGATCAATACCGATGTCAAATAAGCGCAGGTCGAGCCTTTGCCGTTCGTACCTGCCACGTGAATGAAACGCAGACGCCGCTCCGGATTGTTCATCCGTTCCATCAGCAGCTTCATCCGATCCAAGCCCGGCCGAACGCCGAATGGAATGAGCCCGTTAATCCAATCCGCAGCTTCCTTGTATGTACGGAGCGGAGCGGCGTTGTCCGCCGCTGCAGCCTCCGATTGCATGTCATTCATACTCATGTTCATTTCACTACCTTCCGTCCGGATTACCCGCGAAGCTCAGCAATACGTGCAAGCACTTTGTCTCTTTTGTCAGCGTAATCTGCCATTTTTGCTTTTTCTTCCTCGATGACTTTCGCAGGAGCCTTCGCTACGAACCCTTCGTTGCCCAGTTTCTTCTCGATACGCTCGACTTCGCCGTTGAGCGTCTTCAGTTCTTTCTCTAGACGCGCGACTTCTTGAGCAATGTCGATCAGGCCAGCAAGCGGGAAGAACAGCTCAGCGCCCGTTACGATTGCCGACATTGCTTTGTCAGGCGAAGCAGCGTCGATCGAAACCCCAAGCTTCGACGTGCCGCAGAAACGTTCCACGAATTCGCGGTTGCGTTCAACGATCGCAAGTTCCGCTTCTCCAGAAGGCTTAACAATAAGCTCGATTTTCTTGCTCATTGGCACATTCACTTCTGCGCGAATGTTGCGAACCGCACGGATTAGCTCCATAAGCAGTTCCATCTCGCGCACCGATTCCGGCGATTCAAGCGCCGGATCGAACGTCGGCCATGCCGCCAGCGTAATCGTCTCGCCCTCATGCGGCAAGTGTTGCCAGATCTCTTCGCTAATAAACGGCATGAACGGATGAATGAGACGCTGCGTCCGGTCGAGCACGTATGCGAGCACCGACTGCGTTGCTTGCTTGGCAGCCGGATCGGTGCCGTACAGATTCAGCTTCGCGAACTCGATGTACCAGTCGCACAGATCGTCCCAGATAAAGTTGTACAACAGACGGCCCGTCTCGCCGAAGTCATAGCTGTCGATCAGACGCGTAACGTCGCGCGACGTCTCGTTCAGGCGGTGCAGAATCCAACGGTCAGCCGTGCCGAGCGGTACCGTAATGTCGATATCGGCAGCGGATACGCCGCCCAGGTTCATCAGCGCGAAGCGCGATGCGTTCCAAATTTTGTTCGCAAAGTTGCGTGCTTGTTCGACCTTCTCCCAACGGAAACGCAGGTCTTGGCCTGGCGTGTTGTTCGTCGAGAGCATGAACCGCATCGCATCCGCGCCGTATTTCTCGATAACGTCGAGCGGATCGACGCCGTTGCCAAGCGACTTGGACATCTTCTGGTTGTTCTCGTCGCGCACGAGACCATGCATCAGCACGTCCTTGAACGGAATTTGGTCCGTGAACTCGAGCGCTGTGAAAATCATCCGCGCAACCCAGAAGTAAATAATATCGTAGCCCGTAACGAGCAGATCGGTCGGATAGAACCGTTTGAAATCTTCGCTGTCCTCATCCGGCCAGCCGAGTGTCGAGAACGGCCACAATGCGGAACTGAACCACGTGTCGAGCACATCTTCGTCTTGGCGCCAAGGCGATCCTTCTTGATCGGCGCCGGCAGGCGCTTCAGTACCGACGAACGTCTCGCCCGTCTCTGCGTTATACCACGCTGGAATACGATGGCCCCACCACAGCTGGCGGGAAATACACCAGTCGCGTACGTTCTCGATCCATTGCAAATACGTGCGCTCGAACCGGTCCGGCACGAAGTTGACACCTTTGCCGCTCTTCTGCGCTTCGATCGCACGGTCAGCCAACGGCTTCATCGATACGAACCACTGCGTCGACAAGTAAGGCTCTACGACAGCGCCGCTGCGCTCGGAGTGGCCGACTTGATGCACATGTTCCTCGATGCGGATGCAGACGCCTTGCTCTTGCAAATCCTTCACGATCGCTTTGCGGCAATCTGCACGGTCGAGACCTTGATACGGTCCGGCATGCTCGTTCATCTTGCCGCTCTCGTCCATAACCGTAATTTGCGGCAGGTCATGGCGCAGGCCCACTTCGAAGTCGTTCGGATCATGCGCAGGCGTAATCTTCACGGCGCCGGAGCCGAAGTCTTTCTCTACATATTCGTCCGCGATAACCGGAATTTCACGGTCGACGATCGGCAGACGCAGCATTTTGCCAATGAGGTGCTTGTAACGCTCATCCTCCGGATGAACCGCAACGGCCGTATCGCCGAGCATCGTCTCCGGACGAGTCGTCGCAACCGTAAGATGTCCGCTGCCGTCAGCGAGCGGATATTGCAGATGATACAGCGCGCCCGTTACTTCTTTATACTCGACTTCAATATCCGATAGAGCCGTGCGTGCAGCCGGATCCCAGTTAATAATTTTCTTGCCGCGGTAGATCAAGCCTTTCTCGTACAGGCTGACGAACACATGCCGAACGGCCTTGGAAAGCCCTTCGTCCAACGTGAAGCGCTCGCGGGAATAATCGAGGCCGAAGCCCATCTTCGCCCACTGCTCGCGGATCGTATTGTTATACGTTTCTTTCCATTCCCATACTTTCTCCAGAAACTTCTCGCGGCCAAGGTCGTAACGCGACACCCCTTGTTCACGAAGCTTCTGCTCCACCTTCGTCTGCGTCGCAATGCCGGCGTGGTCGCTGCCCGGCAGCCAAAGCGCGTCAAAACCTTGCATCCGCTTCGTACGCGTCATAATGTCCTGCAGCGTGAAGTCAAGCGCATGGCCGATGTGGAGCATGCCCGTCACGTTAGGAGGCGGGATGACGATCGTATATGTGGGCGCATCGGGACGTTTGCCCGCCTGGAAATAATTTCCCTTCGTCCAGTAGTCGTACCACTTTTGCTCCGCTGCTTTCGGATCGTATGTCGTCGGCATCGAGATTGTCGATTGATTATCAGACATGTTTCACTACCTCCATAGGCTATAGAAAATAAAAAAAACCTTTCGCCGCAAAGGACGAAAGGTTCTAGCTTCCGTGGTACCACCTTCATTCCATGACGAACATATGCAATAACGCACATATGCCGCATGGCACTTAAACAGATAACGGCTGTAACCGGCCGGACCTATTGCCTGCTCTCATTCAAAGCAGCAGCGTTCAGTCCGGGCAACTCCGGGGCGACACGCGGCATCGACAATCCTGCGGCTCCTCACAGCGTAACGGATCCGCTCTCTGAAGGCACGATTGCTGCGTTTCCCTTTCTTCGTTGTTGCCAATATAATCTGTCATCCGACAATAATCCTGCCAATACGGCTGACCTTATCGAATGATACGTATATGGTAATAATACTGCTCTTGCCGATACAAGTCAACGATAGGGGCTATTCGCCCGCTTCCGGATCGGTAACGATCTCAAGCCCCTTGACATGTTTCCGGTTCATGAGATGCCGCTTCTTCCGGTTATCCTTCGAATCGAAGACGATGCTCATATCATAATCCTCGCCCGGATACAGCCGCGTACGGTCGATGTATGGCGCAAGCCGTTTATGACTAAAAGACATTTTCCGCTGCTCCACCTGTACGATTACGTTGCCCCGTTCGTCCGCTTCCTTATATACGATTCCCGTACGCTTCATCGGATAAATCCATACGCAGTCGCCGGCAAGAAGCGGCTTGCGCCGGTTCTCCCCAGTCTGCGAATCGGCTTCACCCGACTCTGATCGCGGACGTTCGATGCGTTGCTCCGGCTTCTGAGGCTGCTGCCGCCTGACAGACTCGCTTGCATAAGGACGCGAACTTCGTTCGCTGACGGACCGGTCCGTCTGGACTGGCGCTGCCGATACGGCATTCGAAGCAAGCGTCTCTGCACGGGCGACAATCATCTCTGGCAATCCAAACCTGCGGGCGACAGCGAATGCCCGGCTTTCGCCAACCTCTCCTATCACAAGCCGGTGAAGCGGCTTCAATGTCTCACGGTCGAACGTCATGCTCGCATTCATGCACCCTTCGGTCTCCGCCGCATACGTTTTGATTTCGTTGAAATGGGTCGTAGCCGCGACGAGCGAGCGTTTCAGCAGCAAGTGCTCCAATACAGCAACCGACAAGGCGATGCCTTCGCCTGGATCGGTACCTGCTGCTAATTCGTCGAGCAGCAGAAGCGAACGTTCTCCTGCCGCATTTACCATCGATGCTACATTCGTCATATGCGCGGAGAACGTGCTGAGCGACTGCTCCAGATTTTGTCCGTCTCCCAAATCCGCCATGACCTGCGCGAAGACGCCCAACTCGCTCGCCGCATCAGCAGGGATAAGAAAACCGCATTGGTGCAGCAGGACGAGCAGTCCGAACGTCTTCAGCGCCACCGTCTTGCCGCCAGTGTTCGGACCCGTAACGATTAGCTGCCGCCAGTTCGCGCCGAGTTCGGCATCAAGCGGCACACATTGGCGCTTATCAATTAGCGGATGCCGGGCATTCACTAGCCGGATGACGGGCAAGCGGCTCATTGCCGGACGCCGGCCATCGTACATACGCGACAGTTTGCCTCTAGCCGTAATAAAATCGAACGCTGCCATCGCATCGACGTTCCAGGCCAACTCGGAAGCACGGGCTCCTGCCATCTCCGACAACCGTGCTTGAATGGCATAACATTCCCGCTCCTCGTCCGCCTTCCAGCTGTCCCATTCCATCTGAAGCGAAGCGATATCCGTCGGCTCTACGAACAGCGTCTGTCCGCTCGCCGATTCGTCCCAGACGGTGCCGGGCACTTGCTTGCGAAGCTCCCGCTTAACGGCAATCACATAATGTCCCCGCCGCTTGCTGATGATCGATTCTTGCAGCGCGCTTTTGTACTTGCTCATCGACTGTTCCAGCCGCTTCTCGATCTTACCTTCAATTGCGTACAACTGGCGACGGATGCGGCCAAGCTCAGCGCTCGCCTCGTCGGCCAATACGCCGCCGCGCAAACAGCGGTCCAATTCTTTGCGCAGCTCCGGACAATCGCTCATCGAATCAGCATAAGACGCAATTCTTGCCGCCGTCTGCCGTTTATTGTCCATATACCTTTTCGACTGAGCAATGGACGTCAGCCAGACGTTCATTTGATGCAGCTCCGACACGGTATACACTCTCCCTTTGCCAAGGAGAGCGACGATAACGTCAATTCCTTCCATCGCGGATAACGGAATGCTTGCGCCTGCTGCCAGCAGAGCGGCCGCTTCCTCCGTCTCCTCCAGCCATGCCTCGACCTGCCGTTCATCCGCGCTCGGCATGTGTTTCTCCGCCAGACGGCGCCCTGCAGGCGATACCGTATAATCGGCGGCAAGCATCAGCATTTTATCCAATTCCAGCATTCGCATCGTTTGTTCATTCATAACCATGGTTCGTTCCTCCAATTTCAAATAATGGGTACAACAAAAAAAGGGACAGAACGCGAGTAAGCGTTCCGTCCCTGCGAATAGATTTCTCCCGTAAATGAAGGTCCGAATGTAACAAAAAAAGCCGTGCTGCTAGAGCACGGCGATCGGACCGAACGGAAGAATTACGTTCAGGCGGAAATCTCTCATGTTCTTAACTTATTGGTGCGAATCGCCGATTGAACGCAGCTCAAAATCAACCTTCAATTGAAAGTTTCTTGAAACTGTGAACGTATTCGGTTATCGCAATATCCAATTACAAGTTAAGAACACCAGTAATCATTAACATTTCCCCTGACACATTTAGGTAACTGCCTCTTCATCATAACCATTCGGATCATAATTCGTCAAGCGGGCTGCCGCACATTCCTTCGGATGCGATAGTGTATTTTGCATATTGTAATTCCATAAATTCCGAGTATAATACTAGGTATAAAACAGTGAATCAGGTGATGCACAATGAACAGCTCGATCAGCCAACAGTTAGATGCATGGGTTAACGACCACCTTGATTTGTACAATTACGCGGTCCAAATCGGCGATACCTATTGGCAACAGCAAATTGCAGACTCTCTTGCCAATAAGGACGCCTACGCCAAATCACTGAACGACCAGGCGGTTCAACGGCAGCTGTGGAGCGAGTTCGACCTCATCAATCGCCGAATGCTGGAGCTGTTCGATGCCATGCGCACACAAGCGCCGGATGAAACTCAACTCGAGAAATTCCGGCAGACCATGCAGGAGTTGAAACGGCGCAGGCTCGCCATCGTCAAACAAATTAAATCCGTCCATTAGCAATTGAAAGATATGGCCCCCATCCCTATATGAAATGAAAAAAGACGCTGTCTGCTCACCTTACGTGAGCCGGGCAGCGCCTTTGTTTATGCTAGTGTTTAAGGGATGTACAGCACTTGGCCTTCGATTAACGATTGATCCTGCAGCCGGTTGTACAGCGACAGCTCCCGCGAATTTTTGCCGTAGCGTGCCGCGATATCGTCGAGCGTCTCCTCCCGCTGAACGATGCACATCCGCACTTTGCGGAACGCCTGCTCATCCGCTAGCTTGCCAAGGAACAACGTCTTCCACTCGATTTCGTCGCCCGTCGTTACCCGCGAGCCTTCTCTCGCAGGTACCTGAGCGGCTTCGGCAGCATCACGCGTTTCCTGCTCCCGCCGCGAGGACGAGAGCAGTGTACGAAAGCCGACGGCTTCCCGCTCGGTCTCCGCTTCCTCCGGACGCTTGCGGCCGAATGCAACTCGCAATTCTTTGCGTTCCGCCTCGTTATCCTGCAGCTGCCTTGCCTCTCCCGGAGCAAAAGCTGGTTGTTGATTGAAAGGCGATTGGTTCGGCGAGGCCGCACCTTGTACCGGTTGATTAGGTTCAATCGGTTGCTGTTGCTGAACGCTTTGCTGCGGGAATGATAAGGCCGAGGCCGAAGCGAATGAATCCTCATCCTCTTCCTCCTGCACGCTTGGCGAATCGTTCCTGAACGGAGGCGAAATGTCTCCGAATTGTCCCAACTGGCCCCGATCGTCAAATACCGAATTAACCGGGTTATCCTTCTCAATCGGCTGATCAAACAATTCACTCTGCTGCTCCTCTGGCCGTTCTTGGACGGCAGATGCCTCAGCAGGCTGTTCGATGGGCTGTTGGGAAGCGAATGCCGACCAATTGATCAGCGGTGTATAAGGCTCCCGCTCCTGAGGAGGAAGTTCCGCTTCCCCCCGGACAGGCTGCCCCGCGCTGTTCCATATCGGTGCTTGCTGCTGCAGCTCCGCCTGTCCCGACTCAAACGCGAACGGATACGGTTGTACCGGTTCTTGACGGGGCGGCTGATATTGGAACGGCTGTCCCCAAGGCGACGGAATGTCCGCCTCCCGCTGCTGGTCTGGCCGGGGTACGGCTGCATCCTCCGCCCGGTAATGAGCCTGTCCGTACTCATCCTGCCGAGCCGTCTCAGGAAATTCATTAAAATGGCTTGGAATCTGCTGCTCCGCCGGCGGTGATGACTGCAAAGGCTGCGATGGTTCCCGGCGGTGGATAACCGTGATCGGCTCTTCCTGCCACGAGCTGATCTGCGCCTCCTGCTGCTCCACCTGAATGCCGTGCAGCGACAATATACCGGTAATGTTCAGCGTGCGGGATGATAGAAGGTCGACATCGAAATGGTCGATCTCGACCGAAATATCATCCAAACTTTGCACCCGGTTCATCGGCAGCGTAATTTCTACCGGGATCCAGTGCTCCAAATTTTGCGGCTGATGCAAATCATACTGCGAGCGGTATATACCCGACAGCAGCAGCTGCCCCTTTAAGAGCGCCTGCTCTCCCTGCTGAACCACTTGAATCCGAGGAACGAGCTCGATCTCTTCCAATTCCTCAATCGCAGCGACGTCATCCGGCAAGTGCACCCGTTCATACACATCAAAGCGCAATCCGTTCGATTGATCCGGCACGCTCCAATCCTCCCTTCTGCCATGCAAGCTTGGGCAATCGTTTCATTCAATACCTATCATATGGCAGGGCGGGATAGAGCATGACTATGAAATTCAGGGAAACGCCAAGGCTTGGCGGCAATATGCTGCTAACAATAAAATAGAGGGCGAACAACGGCCGTCTGCAGAGCAGCCTTGTTCACCCTCTATGAATCTTATTTCGCGGAGCCCGCCACTATGCTGTGCAAGCGTACGAACCAATCCGGGTATGGCGACGCCGTCTCCATCCGGCCTCCATGAAGCGGATGCGTGAACAACAGACGCTCACCGTGCAGCGCTTGATGCGCCAGCCATTGCGTCTTGCCTCCATAGTGCGAATCGCCGATAAGCGGATGCCCGATATGGCTCATATGCACGCGGATTTGATGCGTCCGCCCCGTCTCCAGCTTCAGCCTGACGAGTGCGGCGTCTCTGTACTGCTCCAGCACCTCGTAATGGGTGCGGGCTGGATCGCCGCCTTGAACGACGCGGCGCCGGGCAGCGTGATGGCGGTCGCGCCCGATCGGCGCATCAATCGTACCGGTACAGCTCCGTACCGTTCCGTGAACGAATGCGGCATAGATGCGGTCGATTGATTTCGAACGCATCGCTTCGTCCAAGCGGAGCTGGGCGAGGTCGTTCTTGCTGTACAGTACCGGACCTGATGTCTCGTTGTCGAGCCGATGGATGTGCCGTACCGGCAGCGGATCGTTACGCAAGAGCAAATGGCGTGCCGCCGCCTCATCGAGTGTGCCGCGTTCGCCTTGCCGGGAAGGATGAACAGCCATGCCTGCCGGCTTATCCATGACAAGCACGTGATCATCCTCGAAGAGCACCGCGGCCTCGCTATATCGGCCCGTATGCACTTGCGGCAATGAAGCCATCCGGTACAGCGCATCGGCGGCAGGATCGGCATCCCGAAACGCCTCTAGCGTAATTTGATCTCCCGCCATTCGAATGCCGCCGACGGAGAAAAGCAAATTCACCCACTTAACGGGAAACCAGTTCTGCGCAATGAGCCATTGCCGGACGGTATGCGGATGTGAATCCGGCTGCGGCCATTCGGTTTCGGCGCTCAGGCCGCTGCCATAACCTTCGCGCATGAGAACAAGCTGCCGTCCATCCCTTCGTACTCCTGACTGCCAATCGAAACGTCCTTCACCCATATGCTCTACAGCCGGGACAACGCAATGTCATTCGCCTGAATCGTCAAATCGATGTCCTCTTCGGAATGCACACCAGACACGAACATTCCCTCGTACTGGGATGGAGCAACGCTTACGCCCAGATCAAGCATCGAAGCGAAGTACGCGCGGAATTGGTCCAGATTCGACGTCTTGGCCGTCTCGAAGTTGATGACATGCGTGTCTGTGAAGAACGGGCATACCATCGAGCCAACGCGGTTGATCGTAGAGGCAATGCCATGCTTCGCCGCGTTCGCCTCGAAGCCGAGCTGCAGCCGCGTCGACAGACGCTCCAGCCGCTCGTACACTTCCGGCGTCATCAGCTTAAGCGTCGTATAGCCTGCCGCCATAGCAAGCGGATTGCCCGACAGCGTGCCTGCTTGATAGATCGGACCTGCCGGAGCCATCTGCTCCATCAGATCACGTCTGCCGGCGTATGCGCCCACCGGTAGTCCGCCGCCGATTACTTTGCCAAGGCAAGTCAAATCGGGCGTAATGCCGAACAGCCCTTGCGCGCAATGATAGTTCACGCGGAAGCCCGTCATAACCTCGTCGAAAATGAGCAGGCTGCCGTATTTCGTCGTAACGTCGCGCAGTCCTTGAAGGAAGCCGGGCAGCGGAGGCACAACACCCATATTGCCGGCAACCGGTTCGACAATAACGCAGGCGATCTGCTCGCCGAACTTTTCGAATGCAAGCTTGACGGATTCGATATCGTTATACGGCACCGTAATTGTATGGGAAGCAATACTTTCCGGCACGCCCGGGCTGTCCGGGAGACCGAGCGTCGCTACGCCGGAACCGGCCTTAATCAGCAGGCTGTCCGCATGGCCGTGATACGAGCCTTCGAACTTCAAGATTTTGCTGCGCTTCGTATAGCCGCGTGCAAGACGCAATGCGCTCATCGTCGCTTCCGTGCCGGAGTTAACCATGCGCACGATATCTGCCGATGGAACACGTTCGCAGACGAGCTGCGCCATCAACGTCTCCAACTCAGTCGGCGCGCCGAAGCTCGTCCCTTTCTCTGCCGTCCGTTTGATGGCTTCGACAACCTCCGGATGGGCATGGCCCATAATGAGCGGTCCCCACGAAGCGACATAATCGATGTAGCTGTTGCCGTCGATATCATAGACGCGGGAACCGCTTCCGCGTTCCATATATACCGGTGTCAGGCCTACCGATTTAAAAGCGCGAACCGGACTGTTCACGCCGCCCGGAATATATTGTTTCGCCTGCTCGAATGCAGCCTTCGACTTCTCGTCGCGGCGTTGGCGGCTTGAATCTATCGTTTCGCTCATCGTATTCGTCTCCTTCAATCCTGTATGTTCGCTCTTCGCCAGTTAGTCTAGTCTTGCAGCCAGCGAGCGACATCTTTAGCATGGTACGTGATGATCAAGTCCGCACCCGCACGTTTCATGCCCGTCAACGTCTCCAGCGTAATAAGACGCTCGTCGATCCAGCCGTTAGCGGCTGCCGCCTTCACCATCGCATATTCGCCGCTTACGTTATACGCAACAAGCGGAAGATCGAATTGATCCTTAAGCGTCCGGATAATGTCGAGATAAGACAGCGCCGGCTTCACCATGAGGAAGTCCGCGCCTTCCAGCACATCCGACTCCGCTTCGCGAAGCGCTTCGCGCGCATTCGCCGGATCCATCTGATACGTCTTGCGGTCCCCGAACTGCGGCGCCGAGTGCGCCGCTTCGCGGAACGGACCATAATAGGCCGATGCGTATTTGACGGAATAGGACATGATCGGCACATTCGTATAACCGGCCTCATCCAATCCTTCGCGAATCGCCGAGACGAACCCGTCCATCATATTCGAAGGAGCGATAATGTCCGCTCCTGCTTCCGCTTGCGATACAGCCGTCTTCACGAGCAGCTTAAGCGATTCGTCGTTGTCGACTTCAGCCGTACCCGTCAGCTCATGCTGATGCACGATGCCGCAATGGCCGTGATCCGTGAATTGGCACAGACACGTATCCGCGACGACGACGAGCTCCGGCGCCCACTGCTTGATCAGACGCGTTGCCTGCTGCACGATGCCTTCGGCGTCATACGCAGACGAACCGACCGCATCTTTGCTCGACGGAATGCCGAACAAAATAATCGACTTGATGCCTAGCGATACGATTTCGCGGATTTCCTGCTCGAGCAGGTCCAGCGAGAAATGATAGACGCCGGGCATCGAACGGATTTCATGCTTAATGTTCGTTCCATGCACGACATAGACCGGATAAATAAAATCGTTAACTGTCAGCACCGTCTCGCGCACCATGCTCCGCAGAGCAGCCGATGCGCGCAGACGGCGGTGTCTTACCGTTGGGAAGCTCATGCTGGTCAACCTCCTGTAGCTGTTCTCTAATACGATAAATATATAATGGCGGCACTTCCACCGAATAATTCCTAGTCTGTTAGCCTTCCGAACGCTGAGCCATCCTGTGCGCCGCGATAGCAGCTGTGAGCGCCTCGATCGTCGCCTCTTCCGGTTCGATCGATACACGAAGCCCCGCCTCTTGCGCCGTTGCCGTCGTGATCGGTCCGATGCTGGCGATTTGCGTACCGGCAAGCAGCTGCTCCGGCTGCTCGATTCCGCTGCGCCGCAGCACTTCGAGCAAATTCGTTACGGTCGACGAGCTAGTGAACGTCACGACATGAACGGCGCCTTCCTGCAGCAGCTCCAGCACCATTTCATCCTGATGCTCCGCGAGCACCGTCTCGTAGACGTCCAGCTCTACCGCGTCCACGCCGCGGCTGCGCAGCTCGCGCGGCAGCCATTCACGCGCCAGATCGCCTCTAATAAGCAGCGCACGCTGTCCTTGGACAAGCTCGCCCTCGAGCCGTTCGAACAATCCCTCTTGACGGTACTGTGCCGGCAGTTCCTCTACCGCAAGGCCCCGCTCCTGCAGCGCTTCGGCTGTTTTCGGACCGACGGCAGCAATTCTTGCCTTCGAGAAGCGGCGAACATCCGTGCCGGTGCGCCGCAGCCAACGGACGAACGACTCTACGCCATTCACGCTAGTGAAGAGCAGCCAATCGAACGTATCCGCTTCACCGAACGCACGCTCGATCGCGGCCGTCTGTTCCGGCTTGGATACGTCTTTCATCTCAATGACCGGGTACTCGCATGGCTCACCGCCCAGCTCTTCAATCAATTGCACCAAATCGCTTGCTTGTGCGCGGGCACGAGTAACTAGCACACGTGTGCCGAACAACGGTTTCTTCTCGAACCAACGAAGCGTCTCCCGCTGATTGACGACCTCACCGACGACGATAACGGCTGGAGGCTGGAAATTCGCAGCCGCTACTTTCTCGGCAATATTTTCAAGCGTGCCGACCATCGTCTCTTGCTCGACGCGCGTCCCCCAACGGACGAGCGCGACTGGCGTCGACGGCGATTTGCCGTGCTGCATGAGCTGTTCGCTAATGTAGCCAATCTTCGCAACGCCCATAAGAAAAATAAGCGTCCCTGTCGCATTCGTTACTTTATCCCAATGAATGGAGAAGTCCAGCTTCTCCGGACTTTCGTGGCCCGTCACGATCGACAGGGAGGATGCAAAATCGCGATGCGTTACCGGAATGCCTGCATAGGCGGGTACCGCAATTGCAGATGTAATGCCAGGGACGATTTCGAATTCGATTCCGTTCTCAACGAGCAGCTCCGCCTCTTCTCCGACACGGCCGAATATCGTCGGATCGCCGCCCTTAAGACGGGTTACGACTTTGCCTTGCAGTGCCAGATCGACGAGCAGCTGATTAATCTCCTCTTGCTTCATCGTATGACGGTCAGGCAGCTTGCCGACGTATACGCGCTCGGCATCCGGTCTTACATGCGCCAATAGGCGCGGGCTTGCCAATCGGTCATAGACAACGACGTCCGCCTTCTTCAAACATTCCAATCCGCGCACCGTAATCAGCTTCGGATTGCCTGGTCCTGCACCGACTAAATATACTTTCCCCAGCATATCGCCTCAACCCCTAACCTGAGCCAAAATGTCATCTGCACCGTTTGCCCGAAGCGCTGCTGCTACATTCTTGCCAAGCGCTTCCGGATCGGTACCTTTGCCGATCTCTTTCAATAAAATACCGCCGTCCGGCGAACCGACAATGCCGACGAGCTCGATGACCGCGTCTTCAAGCGACCCTTCCGGAGCGTCTTGAGCCGGCGTTACGACAGCGTGAGCGCCGATCGGAATCTGACAGCCGCCGTTCAATGCGCCGAGGAAGCTCCGCTCCGCCCGCACCGCCAGCTCGCTTACCGGATCGTTCAGCAGTGACAGCAGCTCGCGGACTTGTGCATCCGACTCCCGGCATTCGATGCCAAGCGCGCCCTGTCCGACAGCCGGTACGCACAGATCTACCGGCAGCGGCTCGGTAATGCGCGATTCCCAGCCCATTCTCGACAAGCCCGCTGCCGCGAGCACGATAGCATCGAAGTCTTCCGTCTCCAGCTTGCGCAGACGCGAATCGATATTGCCGCGTATCGACACAAGCTCAATGTCCGGTCTGCGGTTTTTCAGCTGGCTGGCGCGCCGCAAGCTGCTCGTTCCGACCTTCGCGCCTTCAGGAAGAGAATCCAGCCCGCCTCCAGTCGACGTAATTAGAGCATCGCGAGGATCAACGCGCTTCGGAACCGAACCGTTCATCAACCCTTCAGGCAGCTCGAAAGGCATATCTTTCATACTGTGTACGGCCATATCGATCTCGCCATCCAGAAGCGCCTGCTCGATTTCTTTTACGAACAGACCTTTGCCCCCGACCTTCGAAAGCGTGACGTCCAGAATGCGGTCGCCTTTCGTTACGATTTTGACGGTCTCGAACGTATAGCCAAGTCCGTGCTGATCGCTGAGCTGCTTCAGTTGATCGATCACTTGTCCTGTCTGTGTCAGTGCAAGAGCACTTTGTCTCGTTCCCACTCGAATAACTCGATTGCCGTCCGGCGTATGGGTTGATGCAGCCATCGGCTACCCCTCCTATGCTAGCTGTTCGGTCAGATGCTTGATCCAATGATCAAGGCTGCCGCGCAGCTCCTTTGTATGTAATAAATGATTTGCACTCTCATCCGTACTGCTGAACGTCTCTGGAAGCATTGCCGCCACAGTCCGCCAGCCCCACTCATCTTCAGCAGCGGCGCGCAATAGTAAACGCCGTCTCGCCGTATCGAGTTGTTCGTCTTCACATCGGCCATCCGCCTCCGCGGAGCGATCCAATAGCCGTTCCCTTAACAGTCGAAGCACGCGCAGCCTTGGTTCATAATCGCTCCCCAGCAGCTGCTCCAGCTGTTGCTTAAGCCGGGCGGCAAGCGCAGGACTTGCCCCTCCGGTCGTCAGAGCGACGATAAGATCGCCTCTGCGAACGACGGCAGGCGTAACCAAATCGCCCGACGCCCCGTCATCTGCCGTATTCGCCCAAATTCGGAGCCGCTGCGCATCATCCGCAACTTGCATGTTCACATTCGGGTTGTTCGTAGCCGCAATGACTAGCGCAGCGTCCGCAAGATCGCCTTCCTGGTAATGACGGCGCAAGACGCGAATGCGTCCCGCTTCTACCCATTCATCCAGCGTCTCTGTCAGCCGGTCGCTAATAACGATGATACCGTCCGCGCCTGCATCCAGCAGCGATGCCACTTTGCGCTGCGCGACCGGCCCGCCCCCGACAACAATACAGCGCTTGCCCGTAAGCCGGAGCATAACCGGATACAATCCGCTTTCGTTGCCAGACATCGGAACACTCTCCTCAACAATCCCTGACATTTAGTGGAAATTCGATATTGGATTCAGCAGCACATTCAGAATGAGGACACCGAATGACAACAGATTGAGCCGGGCTGCTTCGAACCCGACTTGTCCCTGGAGCTTGCGCCGCAACAGGTAGATGACATACAGCACTAGCGCTACAAGCGAGAAAACGACTTTCCAATCGTACAAATAACCCCAACGCCCTTCGACCACGATCGAGACGATCGCGACAGACAGCGACATCGCAAGCAGCGGCGCTCCAGCAGCTATCAAGCGGAAAGAGTACAAATCAATCAATTCCAAGCTAGGCAGCCGGCGAACCGGATTCGTCCACCTTTTCTTCTTCAACTTGCGGTGCAAAAACATATACATCCCTGCGAATATAGCGGAGATCGTCAACGACGCGAACGAGCAGGTCATTAGGCTGACATGCACGACAAGCAAATCTCGGGCCGCCTCATAAGGCTGCGCCGATTGCGCTGGTCCAGGATTCACAAGCAGCAGTGCGGTTAGAACCGCAAAGCCGATTAAGTTGACGATAAACACGATATATTCGATCCGGAAAAACCGGCTGATGACTAGCGAGGTCGTAACAAGAAGCCACGAAAAAGCAAACCAATATTCAAACCCCGATATATAGGCGACGTCCAAATGAGACATAAGCCGATATACGAGGTAGCCGGATTGCAATGCCCATACAAAGACAAGCAGCCCTGCTCCAATCCGTTTGGCACTCCGGTTCGCATCAACGAAGTCGGAGAAATAAAACAGAAGGCTCAGGGCATAAACATACAGCATGGCATCATAAAACCAATTCGATGTAATCATAAGCGCCCCCATCCTCCGTCACCACACAAACAGCAAAAAAACCGCCGCAAGCTTGCGGCGGCTCCTTATGGCGTTGCCGCTGCAACGCCAGCCGGCAATTGAACCGGGGCAGAATCGGCCGCAGATTGCGATTGAGAGGACATCGAAGGCTTCAAGACGTTTGCTTTCTCGGCGCCGTCCTCAAGTGATTGCTCTAGTGCAAACAGCTTGACGAACATGTCCATCGCTTCTCCGGCATGCTTCTCGCCAGCCATTTCTTTGATGCGCATTATCGGATCGCTCATCATTTGATTAACGATACTCTTGGTCAATTTGCGAATTACTTTCAACTCGCGTTCGCCGAGATCCGGCAGCTTCTTCATCATGCTGTCCATCGTTTCGTCATGAATCGTCTCCGCCTTCGTCTGAAGAGCGCGAATAAGCGGAACGACACCAAGCGTCTTGTACCAGTTGCGGAAGGCTTCCAGTTCAAGTGCAATCATCGCTTCGATCTTCGCCGACTCCTTGCGGCGCTGCTCAAGATTGCTCTCGACGATCCCTTCGAGATCGTCAATATCATATAAAAATACGTTGTCAACCGCTGCAATCGTCGGATCCAGATCGCGCGGCACCGCAATATCGATCATAAACAGAGGACGCGATTTGCGCCGCTGCATGGAAGCAGCAACCTGCTCGCGCTTCAGTACGAAGCCGCTCGCACCAGTCGAACTGATGACAATATCCGCCTCATGCAGCCGGCTTATCGCCTCATCCAACGTGCAAGGCGCTCCGCCGAGCTTTTCCGCCAATTCTTCAGCCCGCTCCAGCGTCCGGTTCGCCACAATGACGCGGTCCGCACCGTTCGCAGCCAAGTGCTTGCCCGTAAGCTCGCTCATTTTGCCTGCGCCGATAATCATAACCGTCTTCTTGCCAAAATGACCGAAAATCCGCTTACCGAGTTCTACCGCCGCATAGCTGACCGACACGGCCGCTTCGCCGATCGACGTCTCGGTGTGTGCACGCTTGGCCATCGTCAACGCTTGCTTGAACAGCATATTGAACAGCGTTCCTGTCGCCTTCTCCTTCTGGGCGAACAAGAACGCATCCCTCACTTGTCCGAGGATTTGCGTCTCTCCGATAACCATCGAATCGAGACCGCTCGTAACGCGGAACAGATGCTCGATCGCTTGATCGTCTTCATACATATACAGATGGTTCGTGAACTGCTGTCTCGGCAGATTGAACCATTGCTCCATAAAGCTGCGAATATAATGTCCGCACAGATGATGTCTGTCTACGACCGCGTACAATTCCGTCCGGTTGCAGGTCGCGACGATGACGCCTTCGAGGATGCTCTTGGTTTGCTTCAATTGCCGCAATGCAGCGGGCAAGTCGTGTTCAGCGAACGAGAACCGTTCCCTAACCTCGACAGGCGCCGTACGGTAATTCAAGCCAACTACGATGATGTGCATGCGTCCCTGCCTCCTTCAGATCAAGTATGTACCCTTTATGGTCACGAACATTATAGCATAGTCTCCTGTACGCTGACGCCTTCATTTATGAAAAATGTTTGAAAGAAGCTATGTCCCTAGTGTAGTCAGACAAAACTTCCCTTATTCGCATCCAAAAAGAAATGGCCATGGATTGATGTCCATGACCATTCCTTCTATACAATGCGTTTCGCATGTTCATTCCATCTTGCATCGCTTCGTAATTATACGAGCTCCGCTTGTTTCATTACGGGTTCAACAACTTGCAGTTCACCCATGCCGCGTACGAGCTTCTTCGCATACGAAGCCTTAGGCTTCAATACGGACAGCATGTAATCAATTGCCAGCTGCGGATCCACGGTTTCACCGCAGGTGTAACAGTCGAGCGCCGCAAAGCCCTTCTCCGGATACGTATGAATCGAGAGATGGCTTTCCGACAGGAGTACGAGCACCGTCGCGCCTTGAGGATCGAATTGCTTTGCCTGCATGGAAAGTACGGTAGCACCGCATGCTTCAGCAGCTTCCACCATTTGAGCCTGCAAGGCCTCTGCATTGTTCAGGAGATCAAAATCTACGCCCCAAGTGTCAACAGCAACGTGTCTTCCGAAAGTTGAATATTCCATCTTTCGGTCCCCCTTCCTAGGAATAAAATGTTTAAAAAAATTTCATCCGCTAGGACCTACGTCATTCACTTCCCGAGGGAATAATCTCTCGCAACATTACTATGTCCTGAGTGAATCCTGGTTCCTATTCTGTTCAACGAAAATAAAAATAACATCTATCGATCTGAATTGCAACCCTTTTTTTCGGGCTGTTTGAATCGTTCCTTGGGGTTGAAAAGATCCATCAATTCCGTATATAACGTATGTGGAATTGTCGGACATTGTGCACGGCATTATGTTGATCCCGCCATGATAAATGCCGTTCCACAACAAATAAAAAAGACCGCACCATGTGCGGCCTATCAGGCCATTCCCGTATCTTTCACTTCACGCTTCAAGCACGAACAATTGATGCGTCGCTTCGCGAAGCCGCAGATCGATGTCCTGAAGCTGGCCTTCGTCAACCGTCTGATTGCGAAGGTCGAGCAGCTCGTTGATCGTTCCTTGCACCATCTCGATCTCACGCTCTATGATCGTGGTCCGAAACTGCCGTTCCAGCTGTCCGAGCGTATCCTTGTGCTCGAACACAATTCGTTCGGTACCTCCCGCACTTTCCACAATCCGGCGGACTTGACCCTTATTATAATGATAAATCATCGTATAATTGCTGTAGATCCGATTGACGATCGCATCCCCGCGAAAAGCCGCTACCGCTTTGCGCATCGCATTCGTTAATCCAGGATGAACAAGTCGGCAGGAAAGCACACACACATACACATCTTGATGACGTTCAAATACTAAGCGGATTTCTTCCCTCCCTGCCAAGTCTTCGAGAACAACCTCTTGATTCCCGTTCTCGAGCACCTTCACGCCGTAGCGGATTTGCTGATCCTCGAAGAACCGGACAAAGCGAGACATTTCCTCAACCGACAACTGCAGTTTGGCTTTGACATACTGAGTGGCTAACCGCTGAGCCATAAAATCTCCTCAATTCTTTAAGCTTGCACGACTTTGACTTCTGCCTCAGGTTTATTATACGTCATCCGGAATGTTTATTCCTGCTGAGCGTCCGCGATATTCAAGCGTATTTCTGAATAATCGGCCTGTTTCCTTGATGCGGTCGGCAATATTTCCAATATCCTTTGAATTTGCTCAATCCTTCTTTGCCTTTCTCCTTTACCCGCCGATCGTCTGCAAAATGTGCCCCCACAGCTGGTCGCGGCCTTCTCCCGTTTCGGAAGAATAGCGGATCATCGTATCCCGAGGATCGACTTGAAGCGTTTCCTTCACTACTTTCATATGCTTGTCCCATCGGCTCTTCGGAATCTTGTCCGCCTTCGTCACGACGATGCATGTCGGGATTTCATAATGCTTCAACCAATCATACATTAATTGATCATCTTTAGACGGCTCGTGACGAATATCGATGATAAGAAGAATGAGCTTCAGTTCCTCGCGGTCCTTCAAGTACGTCTCGATCATCCGACCCCAAGCTTCGCGCTCCGTCTTGGATACCTTTGCATAACCGTAGCCTGGAAAATCGACGAAATAAACGAGTTCATTAATTTTGTAATAGTTCAATTGCTGCGTCTTGCCCGGCTGCGAGCTTGTGCGGGCTAAATTTTTGCGCATAATCATGCGGTTGATCAGCGATGACTTGCCGACATTGGAACGCCCTGCCAGAGCGATCTCTGGCAAGGCGTCGGTCGGATATTGGTCCGGTCGTACGGCGCTGATTATAAACTCTGCTGATGTGATTTTCATGTAACGGTTGTCCCTGCTTTCTGTTGTTGCGCTTCGGATTCGTTTTTGGCAAGAATTGGTCCCGCCGGCAGCAGCGCGTGCTTCAGCACTTCGTCCATATGGCCGACCGGCACGAACGTCATCTCGGCCCGTATGCTGTCTGGCACATCGACCAAATCACGCTCGTTATCCTTCGGCAGCAGCACTTTGCGGATGCCGGCCCGGTGCGCTGCTAGCGATTTCTCCTTGAGGCCCCCGATCGGAAGCACGCGGCCGCGCAGCGTAATCTCGCCGGTCATCGCGACCTCGCGCGATACGGGGCGGTTCGTCAGCGCGCTAATAAGCGCCGTGGCCATCGTAATGCCCGCCGAAGGTCCATCCTTCGGAATAGCGCCTTCTGGAATATGAATATGAATGTCGTTCTTCTCATGAAACTGCGGGTCAATATGGAGCTCTTCCGCACGCGTACGCGTGTAACTGAATGCCGCTTGAGCGGATTCTTTCATGACGTCGCCAAGCTTACCCGTAAGCGTAAGCTTCCCGCTGCCCGGCATAACCGTTACCTCGATGACGAGTGTATCGCCGCCGACTTCCGTCCAGGCAAGACCGGTAACAGCGCCAATCTGGTCTTCCTGCTCTGCAAGCCCGTAGCGGAATTTCGAAGGGCCGAGCCAGTCCTTCAGCTTCCCGGCGTCTACAATGATCGGCCCCTCTTGGTTAGAAGCCGATACAATCTGCTTCGCCGCCTTACGGCACAATGCCGCAAGCTGTTGCTCCAGATTACGGACGCCGGATTCCCTCGTGTATTCGCGAATGACCGTTCGAAGCGTCTCATCCTCGACTGTCAGCTGCCCTTCCTCAAGACCGTGCTCCCGCTTCTGCTTCGGAAGCAAATACCGTTCAGCGATCTGCAGCTTCTCAAGTTCGGTATAGCCCGGAATATAGAGCACTTCCATCCGGTCGAGCAGCGGCCGCGGCACGTTATGAAGGCTGTTGGCCGTCGTCACGAACATGACATTAGACAGATCGTACGGCACCTCGATGAAGTGGTCGCTAAAGGTCGAATTTTGCTCCGGATCGAGAACTTCGAGCAATGCGGATGCCGGGTCCCCCCGGAAATCCATCGCCATCTTATCGATCTCATCCAACAGGAATACCGGATTCATCGTGCCAGCCGTCTTTATGCCTTGAATGATGCGCCCCGGCATTGCGCCGACATAAGTGCGGCGATGGCCGCGGATTTCCGCTTCGTCGCGGACGCCTCCAAGCGAGATACGCACGAACTTGCGGTCCAGCGACTTTGCAATCGAGCGTGCGATCGACGTTTTACCAACACCCGGAGGTCCGACGAGACACAGAATCGGTCCCTTCAGCTTCTGAACCAGCTTCTGAACGGCCAAATATTCCAGAACCCGTTCCTTCGGCTTCTCCAGCCCATAGTGATCGTCGTTCAGAATCGCCTCGGCCTTCTCCAGATCGAGCTCGATTCCTTCATCCTTCCCTTTGTTCCAAGGCAATCCTAACAACCAATCGATATAATTGCGGATGACGCCGCCCTCTGCAGAGGTCGACGGCATCTTCTCGAGCCGGTCGATTTCTTTCTCGACCTTCTCCTTCACCTTGTCCGGCAGTCCCGCTTCCGCGAGCTGGGCGCGCAGCTCTTCGACTTCGCCGGCACGCCCTTCTTTATCGCCAAGTTCTTTCTGTATCGCCTTCATCTGCTCGCGAAGGTAATATTCTTTCTGCGTCTTCTCCATCTGCTTCTTGACGCGCTGGTTGATCTTCCTCTCCAACTCCAGCACTTCGCGTTCGTTATGCAGAATGTCCAACAGCTTCTCAAGCCGTGCACGAACGTCGATCGTCTCGAGAATGTCCTGCTTATCGCGTATCTTCAGTGACAGATGACTCGTAATCACATCCGCCAGGCGTCCCGGCTCATCGATGTCGGAGACGGCGGCAAGCGTCTCGGGCGTCACTTTCTTAGACAGATTGATATAATTCTCAAACTGGCTGAGCACGGTCCGCATTAGCGCATCCGTCTCGGAGTCGTCGGTTTCCTGCTCCGGCAGTTCCCGAATCATAACCTCGTAATATTCGTCGTTCGGCAAATAATCGATGACCTCTGCACGAACAACGCCTTCGACGAGCACCCGTATCGTCCCGTTCGGCAGCTTCAGCATCTGACGGACGCGCGCGATCGTGCCGATCCGATATATATCTTCCTGTGTCGGTTCCTCGATGTTCACTTCCGACTGCGAGCAGAGCAGAATCATGTGGTCTTCGACCATTGCTCTCTCCAGCGCCCTGACCGACTTTTCCCTTCCCACGTCGAGGTGGAGAACCATGCTGGGATATACGAGCAGCCCCCTGAGCGGAAGCAGGGGCAGCCTACGACCTTTCGATTTACCCGGCCCCATACCAGCACCTCCATTTGTGTTGTCTATCCTATTTTATCACTCAGCCGAATCCGCCTGCAAATAAGGCACCGTCGGCGTTATGTAACGCTCCTGTGCAGCTGTGGCGTCAAGCAACTGAAACTTCTCTTCCGACTGCGGAAATACGAGCGCGAACACTTCTTCTACCCGGTCGACAGGAGTAATCTTCACACCTTCAAGCCCTTCGAAAATCGCCTGCCAGTTCTCCCTCGGAATAATGACATGCTCTGCGCCGGCTTGGAAAGCCGCTTCCACTTTCGCTAGCACCCCACCTACCGGCTTCACGTTGCCGTGTATGCCGACTTCGCCGGTCATTGCAAGCTTGTTGCTGACCGGTTCGCCTTTGATAGCCGAAGCGATTGCCGTTGCCATGGCGATGCCAGCCGACGGTCCGTCGATCGGCGTGCCGCCAGGGAAGTTAATATGCAGATCGTAATCGTGCGGACGAAGACCGTAGCGGCGCAGCACGGTCAGCACGTTCTCAACCGAGCCCTTCGCCATGCTTTTGCGGCGAAGCGTACGCGATCCGCCGCCAAGCTCCTCCTCGTCCACGACGCCGGTAATCGTAAAGATGCCTTTGCCGGAACGAACCGGAATTGCACTAACCTCGATTTCCAGCAGCGTGCCCATATTCGGGCCATAGACGGCAAGACCGTTCACGAAGCCGATTTGCGGCTCAGCCGGTACTTTCCGGTCGGGTCTCGGCGGAATTTGGCTGCTGTTGACAACCCATTCGATATCGGCAGCCGACAGTTCGCTGCGCTTCTCGGACAATGCAAGACCTGCGGCAAGCTGAATGACGTTCACCGCTTCCCGGCCGTTCGTCGCGTACCGTTTGACAACCTCAATTGCGGCTGGCGATGGCTCGAAGCCTATTTTCTTTACCGCATTGACGGCGATCTGCGATATTTCGTCTGCGAGCAGCGGCCGGAAATAGACTTCCATGCAGCGGGACCGAAGGGCCGCAGGCAACTCTTGCGGCGAACGCGTCGTCGCGCCGACAAGACGGAAATCGGCCGGCAGACCGTTCTGAAACACATCATGCACATACATCGGAATGTTCGCATCTTCAGAGTTGTAATAAGCGCTCTCCAAAAATACTTTCCGGTCTTCAAGAACTTTTAATAGCTTATTCAGCTGAATCGGGTGCAATTCCCCAATTTCATCGATAAACAGAATGCCGCCATGCGCTTTAGTAACAGCGCCCGGCTTCGGCTGCGGAATGCCGGCAACCCCCATTGCGCCTGCGCCTTGATAGATCGGATCGTGAACCGAACCGATGAGCGGGTCGGCAATGCCGCGTTCGTCAAACCGCGCAGTCGTAGCATCGATCTCCGTAAATTTCGCATCCGACAAGAACGGAGACGCCGGATTCTTCTTCGCTTCCTCCAGCACGACCCGTGCTGCTGCAGTCTTGCCGACACCCGGCGGTCCATAAATAATAACATGCTGAGGATTGGCGCTGCACAGCGCTGCCTTCAGCGCACGCAGCCCGTCCACCTGGCCGACGATGTCCTGCATCGCTTGCGGTCTCGTTTTCTCCGCGAGCGGTTTCGTAAGCGAAATGGAACGAAGCTTGCGAAGCTTATCAAGCTCTTTGCGTGATTCCCGGTCAACTGCGGAACGGTTCGTCTTCTGGTTGCGCAGCAAATTCCAAAAGTATAAGCCGATAACGACAGCAAAAAACACCTGGATCAGCATCAGCACAAAACTTAAAGTCATATCTAAATCCCCTCCTTAATGTTTGGCACGGTGGCCAATACAAAAAACACCCGCAGGTCTAATACTTGTCAGTATTCCCTGCGGGTGTTCGAATATACGGAGAGGACTCGATTCTGTCCGGTCGTTAATTCGCGTGCGTATGCTGCTTCCGGCCCGGAATCTCGCCAGTCGCTTCGAATACGCGAACGATCTCGTCAATTTCTTTCTTCAGCTCGGACAACAGCTCAGCCTCCGGCACTTTGCGAATCATTTCGCCGTAACGGAACAGCATGCCTTCGCCGCGTGCGCCTGCGATGCCGATATCCGCCTCGCGAGCTTCGCCCGGGCCGTTAACGGCACAGCCGAGCACCGACACTTTGATCGGCACTTTGATCTTGGAGATGTACTCTTCGACTTCATTCGCGATCGAGAACAGGTCGATGTCAAGACGGCCGCAAGTCGGACAGGAAATCAGCGTCGCGGCGTTCGTAATCAGTCCGAACGTCTTAAGAAGTTCGCGCGCTACTTTCACTTCTTCGACTGGATCCGCACTCAAGCTGATCCGAACCGTATTGCCGATGCCCATCGCGAGCAGAGCGCCAATACCCGCCGAGCTCTTGATTGTGCCGGTATGAAGCGTACCCGCCTCCGTAATGCCGAGATGGAGCGGATATTTGATCTTCTCCGCTGCCATCGAGTATGCTGCGATTGCCATTGGCACATCGGACGCTTTCAGCGAGACGATAATGTCATGGAAATCAAGTTCTTCGAGAATGCCGATATGGAACAAGGCGCTTTCGACCATTGCCTCAGGTGTAGGGTAGCCATACTTCTCGAGCAGATGGTTCTCGAGCGAGCCGGCGTTAACGCCGATCCGGATCGGAATCCCTTTCTCTTTGCACGCCTGCACAACCGCTTCTACTTTCTCGCGGCGGCCGATGTTGCCCGGATTGATCCGGACTTTATCGACGCCGTTCTCGATCGCAAGCAGCGCCAGACGGTAGTCGAAGTGAATATCCGCTACAAGCGGAATATGAATCTGCTTCTTAATTTCCTTGATCGCTTCGGCCGCTTCCTTGTTGTTGACGGTAACGCGAACGATCTGGCAACCCGCTTCTTCCAACCGTAAAATTTCGGCAACGGTCGCTTCCACGTCCGCCGTCTTCGTCGTACACATACTTTGAATAATAACTTCGTCGCTGCCGCCGATCGTCAGAGGACCGACTTTAACCGGTACCGTATCCTTGCGCAAATACATGACGTACTCTCTCCCATGAACGTCAAAGTCCACCCGGCGGACGGACGGTTCAACTGACCGTCCGCCGGGGTGGAAGCTCCGACGGTAATGTATGATGTCGCCGGCACCCTGAAGCTCAGGGATTAGGCGCTTTCTTCTTTCTTCTTGCCCTTCTTCGTCGTCAACTCCGGCATAATCTTCTCATTGACCACTTGCTCGGTAATGAGGCAGTTGCTTACGTCATCACGCGACGGCACTTCGTACATGACCTCGAGCATAATGCCCTCGATAATGGCACGGAGACCGCGTGCACCCGTGTTGCGTTTAATCGCTTCGCGGGCGATCGCTTCCAATGCGCCCTTCTCGAACTCGAGCTTCACGTTATCCATCTCGAGAAGCTTCTGATACTGCTTCACGAGCGCGTTCTTCGGTTCGGACAGGATGCGCACGAGCGTCTCTTCGTCGAGAGGCTCAAGCGACGAGATAACCGGCAGACGGCCGACGAACTCCGGAATCAGACCGAATTTGAGCAAGTCTTCCGGCAGCACCATCGACAAGTACTCGCCTGGCTTCAGATCCTTCTGGCCGTCGCCAGCCGCGTTGAAGCCGATCACTTTCTTGCCGATTCTCCGTTTGATCAGCTGCTCCAGGCCGTCGAAAGCGCCGCCGCAGATGAACAGGATGTTCGTTGTATCGATCTGGATAAACTCTTGATGAGGATGCTTCCGTCCGCCTTGCGGAGGCACGGATGCAACCGTTCCTTCCAAAATCTTAAGAAGCGCCTGCTGCACGCCTTCGCCCGATACGTCGCGCGTAATCGAAGGGTTCTCCGACTTGCGCGCTACTTTATCGATCTCGTCGATATAGATAATGCCGCGTTCCGCTTTCTCTACATCGTAATCGGCTGCTTGAATCAGCTTCAGCAAAATGTTCTCAACGTCTTCACCGACATAACCGGCTTCCGTCAGAGACGTCGCATCCGCGATGGCAAACGGCACGTTCAAAATCTTCGCCATCGTCTGCGCCAACAGCGTCTTACCGGAGCCCGTAGGACCTACGAGCAAGATGTTGCTCTTCTGCAGCTCAACATCCTCCAGCTTGTTCTGCGAGTTAATGCGCTTGTAGTGGTTATATACGGCAACCGCGAGCGATTTTTTCGCACTCTCTTGTCCGATGACGTAGGAGTCGAGAATCGCGCGAATGTCTTTCGGCTTCGGAATATCTTTCAGATCAAGCTCTTCCTCGTGGCCGAGCTCCTCTTCTACGATTTCCGTGCACAGCTCGATGCACTCATCGCATATATAAACGCCGGGTCCGGCGACTAGCTTGCGAACCTGCTCCTGCGACTTGCCGCAGAACGAGCACTTCAACTGGCCTTTCTCGTCGTTGAATTTAAACATGGAATCACCCTTTCTATAGTGACGTAACCACCTTATCGATCAGACCGTAGGCAACCGCTTCTTCGGCCGACAGGAAGTTGTCGCGGTCCGTGTCGCGCTCGATCTTCTCGTACGGCTGACCCGTCCGCTCTACATAAATTTGATTCAGCTTCTGCTTCGTCTTAATGATCCAGTCTGCATGGATCTTAATGTCCGATGCCTGGCCGCGTACGCCGCCAAGCGGCTGATGGATCATCACTTCGCTGTTCGGAAGCGCGAAGCGTTTGCCCTTAGCGCCTGCCGTCAGCAGCAGCGAGCCCATGCTTGCCGCCATACCGACGCAGATCGTCGATACTTCCGGCTTGATAAACTGCATCGTATCAAATATACCCATACCAGCGGTTACTGAACCGCCCGGGGAGTTAATATAGAGGTGAATATCTTTTTCTGGGTCGTCGGCCGCCAGAAACAACAGTTGTGCGATTACCGAGTTTGCAACGTCATCGTCAATTGCGCTCCCGAGAAAAATGATCCGGTCTTTCAAAAGCCGCGAATAGATATCGTAAGAACGCTCTCCACGATTCGTCTGTTCGACTACGATCGGTACTAAGTTCATTGCGACCAACCTTCTTTCTTTAGCGGAATGGTTACTTCCTTATTTTATCACGTCGCTGCGCCGATGTCATTTTTCAAAGGAAACAGATCGGTAACACATTATACGACGCGGTGTTGCCATTATGTACAGGGATTCGTCCCTATGGGCGGTGAACAGCGTTCACAATTATGTATATGATATGTATATGCACCGAGTGGAAAAATAAGGCACGTTCGAGAACGTGCCTTACTTCCTATTCCGCTTGTCCAGCAAGCGCTATATATGCTATGCCTTAAGCGTTAACCGCTTCTTTGCTGTTCTCGAGAAGGAATTTGATCGTTTGGCGAAGCGCCAGATCTTCTTTCAGGTTCTCAATGTTGCCGTTGCGAGTGAAGATGTCGCGAAGTTCGTCTGCAGGACGGTTGTACGCCTTAGCCAAGTTCTCGAATTCTTCGCTCAGCACTTCTTCGCTAACTTCGATGCTTTCAGCCTTCGCAATCGCTTCAAGCACGAGGTTGTTGCGAACACGTTTCTCTGCGTCGCCTTTCATTTGGCTGCGCAGTGCTGCTTCGTTCTGGCCGGAGAATTGGTAGTACAGCTCAAGGTTCATGCCTTGCATACGCAGGCGGTTTTCGAAATCCTTCAGCATGTAGTCCGTTTCCGTTACAACCATTGCTTCTGGAATTACAACTTCTGCTGCTTCAGCTGCTTTCTCAACGACAGCCGTCTCGCGAGCGCCTTCAGCTTCTTTTGCTTTGCGCTCTTGCAGCTTGCCTTCGAGATCTTGCTTGAACTCAGCAAGCGTATCGAACTCGCTTACGTCTTTGGCGAACTCGTCGTCAAGCGCAGGCAGGTTTTTACGTTTGATTTCGTGCAGCTTCACTTTGAACACAGCTGCTTTGCCAGCCAGGTTGTCCGCATGGTAGCTCTCTGGGAACGTAACTTCTACGTCCTTGAAGTCGCCCGTGCCCATGCCGATCACTTGATCTTCGAAGCCTGGGATGAACGAACCGGAACCGATTTCGAGCGAGTAACGCTCGGATTTGCCGCCGTCGAATGCTACGCCGTCAACATAACCGTCGAAGTCGATTACAGCGATGTCGCCGTTAACAACCGTACCTTCGTCGATTACGCTCAGTTCAGCGTGGCGTTGTTGCAGACGCTCAAGCTCTTCGTTGATCTCTTCTTCCGTTACAGCCGCTACAGCTGCTGGAACTTCGAGACCTTTGTAGTCGCCGAGTTTCACTTCTGGTTTAACCGTTACTTTCGCCGTAAATTTGAACGTTTCGCCTTTCGCGAATTGTTGCACGTCGATTTCTGGACGGTCAACAGGCAGAATGCCCGTCTCGTTCACTGCAGCCGTGTACACATCCGGAAGGATGATGTCGATTGCGTCTTGATACAACGATTCGATGCCGAAACGTTTCTCGAACATTGCGCGTGGTACTTTACCTTTGCGGAAGCCTGGTACATTTACTTTCTGTACGACTTTCTTGAATGCTTTATCAAGCGCTTCCGTAACTTGCTCCGCTTCAACCTCTACGCTGAGCGAAACGAGATTAGTGTCTATTTGTTCCCAAGTTGCTTTCATGGTTTGCTGTCCCCTCCAACAATTACGCATACGAATGCGAAAATCTCACGTTTAATAAACCATTATATTATAAACAACATCCCGCTATTTATCAAGACTCGGGACCGCCGCCCGGTTGTCCGTAAGCGGCAGCTTGCCTCAGAGACCTGCAAGCTTGCTCATACCGAAAGCGGAGCGGTTCCGATATGCCATATGTATCGCGGACCGCATCGTCGTCCGCCGTGCCGTATACGGTCAGCATCAGCATGACATGAAGCGCTGCCGCCCAGCAATCAATGCTATGTTCGCTGCCTTCCTGCATCCACTCGAACGCAGATGTTCCGTATAGATATTGAAGCAAATCTTTCCATAATTCCTGGGCAAAATGCGGCAGCGTCGGGTCAAGCGATTCCACTGCGCCTTCTACGCGTTCCAAAGCGAGCACAGCCGGTTCCGGGAAATCATCCCAAGACAGCGGCGTCATCTCGATATCCAGCGTCACCGTCTCATCGAGTCTCAACAGCGTCACCGTGCCGGCAGTCCCCCGTCTTCGCAGACATTGCAGCGCTTTGAACTGGACAGCCGGATGCTGCGGTCCCCGCTCGAGCCAGTTCTTGATCACTTCATCCACCGCCGGATCGTCCAGATGGACAGCCCGCTCCAGAGCCAGCATCTGCTGATCCGCCATAGGATGATGTTCAATAATATAGAGCACTTGCTTCACGTACGCTTCGTCCTGCACGCTGGGCTTCAGCGCGAGCCGGCGGAATTCTTCTTCGTCCTCTTCAGCACTCGGAATCTCTGCCGCCCATGAATCATCAGGAAAAGCCATCTCCAGCCACGCGAGCAAATTGCTCCATTCTTCGTAGTGGCGTTCATCCTCGCCCCTGCATTGAAGCAGAAAGCGGATTAATTCCTTGGCTTCGCTGAACTGCTCGGCTTCGAGCATGCGTGTCAATTGAATCTGATAATGGTCCAGCATATTCGGGAACAGGTAGACGTTATCTCGATTGCCTTCCCGAGGTTCGTTCGTATTTGTAATGGTAGCACCGCCTTGCATTGGCAGAATCGAACATACGCTCCGCCAAACTTTGGTTCATTATACCATGCCAAGCGATGAAAAACACGAAAGCCGTTTGCTTATAATCTTTTAACTCACTATTGCAGTTTTATCCGGTTTCGAGCCATTTTAAACGAGCGGAACAGGCACAAATATATTTTTCGTAAAACGCCATAATTTTCATTGCGCGTTCGCAATTCATATGCTATTATGAAAATCTCGCGTCCTGGTAGCTCAGCCGGATAGAGCAACGGCCTTCTAAGCCGTCGGTCGGGGGTTCGAATCCCTTCCAGGACGCCATTTCATTACTTAAAGCTCTAATGAATACAAAATCACAACCTCCTTCAACGGATACTCCGTCGAGGAGGTTTTTTATTTTTATAAGCTCAATGCCAGATAAAGCAGGCGGTGTTCAATTCCTAATGGTGTCTCGGAGGCTCCGATTTACTCTGGACATTGCGGGAAGGGCAAATGCCAGCACGGACGAATCGTAGCGACCTTATATTACGAAAAAAGACGCTATCGACAATCTCAACGAATCCTGGGAGCCTTATTAGGCCGACATTCGCCTGTTTTGCAGCTCATTCGGACAAATAGCGTCTGCTCGATTCGTTAGAATTCGAAACAGGCTCATTTGGTTCAAATAAGGCTTCTACGGTTCGTTAGAGCATACGTTGGTTGGTACGAGCACCTTGATTCGTTAGAGCTTACTCACCAGCAACTGCTCGACGAATGGCGTAACCGGCAAATCCGGCAGCTCCTCCAACGCGATCCATTGCGCTCCAAGCGAATCCTGCTCGTCGCCATCCGCTTTCAAGTCGAACGTCTCGCTAAGCAAAGTCACATCATAAATGATTCCGATATGATGCAGTTCTTCGAGCTCCCCCTTAAAAGGATGAATAAGCGTATAAGAGAGTGCCGACCGGATCGTCCCCCTCAACTCCACAATGCCCGTCTCTTCCTCGAACTCTCGAATCAGCGTATCATAAGGTTCCTCGCCGAATTCGATCGTGCCTCCGGGCAAATCCCATTTGCCGGTATGCGGCCCCCGGCCCTTCTTAATCAGAAGAACCCGATTGTCTTTCACCAATACGCCGTAAACGCCCATATGCCTATATTGCTGCATCTTCTCCTGCCTCCACTTCCATGTTCCGTCACTTTACTCAGTCGCGCTTACATCCGGCTTGGTGCCGGCAATCCAAGCATCTGCAGCGCATCGCGAAGCGTCTCTTCGAACTTCGATGTGAGCCACACGCGCAGCCTCAACTTCTCCTCGTCCGACTTCAAGATCGGACGGCTTGCAAGTCTCACCAAAAAATCGCCGATGCACGAATTGCGAAGGCCTTGACCTTCTCGTTACGTCAACTTTTATGATGATGAAGCATCAATCAAACAGAAGCAACTAAAGGAGGATTTATCAATGCCGGATCACGATCAAATCTACAGCAGCGAAGCTGCCGCCTATCATCAGATGATCGCACGCCAACCTTCCCTCGAGCCGTATATCCGGGAAATTCGGCCAATCGACGGGTTGGATATCGTCGACCTCGGTGCAGGAACGGGCAGATTTGCCGTCATGTTGGCTCCTCGAGCGAAAAGCCTGACAGCTCTGGACGCTTCCGCGGCCATGCTGGACATTACGGCACAGCGTCTGACAGGCGCCGGATTGACGAATTGGACGACGAAGACAGCGGACAACCGCTCGCTTCCGCTAGCAGACAGCAGTGCCGATCTTATCGTCGCTGGCTGGACAGTGTGCTATGTGGCGGAAAGCGGCAAGCCCGATTGGGAGAACAATCTGGCAGCCGTCATCGCTGAGATGAAACGGGTGCTGCGGCCAGGCGGAACGATCATCCTATTCGAGACGATGGGAACGGGGACGGAAACGCCGGACCCGCCGCATTTTCTAAAGGAATATTACAAGTCGCTCGTAGAGCAATACGGCTTCTCTCACCGCTGGATTCGGACCGACTATCAATTCGGCAGCCTGGCGGAAGCAAAGGAAACGGCCTCCTTCTTCTTCTCCGACGAGCTCGCGAACCGTGTTGAGACAAACAACTGGGTGAGTCTGCCGGAATGCGCAGGAATCTGGTGGCTGCACGTGTAACAAGCTGTCTGATGAATATAAATGAATATAAATTGCTCGATCTGCAACATAACCCCCGCCTCATTGCGAGGAGGGGGTTATGTTGCAGCTATAATGTTTCTCGAATATGAGGCATAATTTCATTCAGTAACATGATTGCTTCATGAAGTACTTGGATGTCCGCGCCGTCATTATATTGTTTAATCAGTTCAGCAATGTAGAGCATTTCATTCGCTGTGCCGTAATCCGGAGCATAAGCCGCTGCATCGGTGAATGGCTTCGGGTCCAATTCAAGTTCGGCGTTCATAATCTCTTGCGGCGCCAACGAATCGGCTTCACGCACAAACCGGTTAAGATGTTCGCTCACTTCAGTAAATCGTGTTAACCCTGAATCATTCGTCGCTTTATTAATCCACGTAACACCAAACAGCACACTAATTACGAAAGCCATTAAAACAACAGCGATAATATCGCTCTTCGCGTCTTTACTCATCCATGATCCCCCGAACGGTTTCTCAGACATTACTATACTAAATTTTCCACCCCACCTCAATCATCGTATGAACCGGCACCTTCCCGGATATCGTATTACTCCCAATCCACATCGCTAAAAAAGAAGCTTCCGAGGCAGTCTGACGAACAGCCTGGAAACTTCTATCACTACTCTGTTCATCTTAATACGCCAACTTATACAGCAGTTCCATCAGCACCTCTGTACCGGCCGCCATGTCAGCGGGATCCGTATGCTCCAAGGGCGAATGGCTGATGCCAGCGCGGCTCGGGACGAACAGCATCGCTGCCGGGCATACTGCGCTCATGATCTGTGCGTCATGGCCGGCTCCGCTGTGCAGCGGATGACAGCCGATCTGCTTGCGCAAGCAGATCGCTTCCAGTTCCGCCAACAGCTGCCGGTCCATCGGAACCGGCTCGGCATGCATCCATTGCCGGTGAGACAGTCTCAGCGACCTGGATGCGGCAATACCGTAGAACAATTCAACAATATGCCGGGAGAGCGACTCCAGCGCCGCGGCATCCGGATGCCGCAAATCGACCGTGAACAAGACGCTGCCCGCGATAACATTGGAAACATTCGGCGCAACTTCGAGTTTGCCTACCGTCGCAACGAACGGATCGCCCGCTGCGACCGCCTCCCGCTCCAAGGCTAACGTCATCTCCGCCGTACCGGCCAAAGCATCCCGCCGCCAGCCCATCCGGGTCGTCCCGGCATGGTTCGTCTCGCCGCACACCTCGAACGTCAGCCGAACTTGCCCGACGATGCCCTGCACGATGCCGACAGGCAAGCCAAGCTTCTCCAGCACCATTCCTTGCTCAATATGAAGCTCAATATAGGCATGCAGATCGCTGCGCTTACATGGACGGTGAGTGTCCGGACCGAAGCCGGCTGCCGCCATCGCTTCCGCCAGACTGACGCCCTCGTCGTCCGCCACATCGGGAATCCGGCTCATGCTCCAGCGCCCCGTCATATTGCCGGATCCCCAGAACGTCACCGGAAACCGGCTTCCCTCCTCTTCGCACAGCGACACGACCTCCAGCGTTCGCTTCGGCTTGCCGAACTGCTCATGCAGCCGCTGCAGAGCAGTCATTCCTGCCGCAATACCGAGCGCACCGTCATATAAGCCGCCGCTGCGGACTGTATCAACATGAGAGCCGGTCAGGACGGTCTCATCAGGCCGCTCCGTGCCTTCCAACCTTCCGAACAGATTCCCGGCATCATCAAAGTAGGGAGCAAGACCGGCATCCTTCATCCGTTCGAACAACGCATGCTGCGCTTTCATCCATGCCGGGGTATACAGCAAACGGGTAACGCCGCCTTCCCGGTCGGCGCCGTAATGGGCCAGCCACTCCATTAAATTGTGCAGCTGCCGCTCCAGGCTCAACAGCGGTTTCATCCGTCATCTCCTCCCGTCAGCTGCCGCGGTATGTGCTGTAACCTCCCGGTGCGATCAATAGCGGAATATGGTAATGCTGGCTCTCGTCCGCGACACGGAAGCGGATGGCAACCATTTCGAACGGCGTGAACGAGGTCTGCCCGCCATCTCCGCAGCCATAATAGCTGCCAACCTCAAATTGCAGTTCGTAATCCCCCCGTTCCAATTCGCCCCCTGACAACAGCGGTTCATCCGCCCTGCCGTCCTTATTCAGAACAGCCGAGGACAGCTGACGTCTAGCGTCGCCTTCAATTCGCCACAACCCGACCGCCATCCCTTCGGCAGGCTTAGCGCGCTGCAGATCCAATGCGTGCGTCGTAATTCGGCCGGTACTCATCCGCATCGCTCCTTGTCAGCGTATATCGCTGGAATCCGTACGGCGGCCGCGGCTCCGTGTAGACAGCTCCTTCGCCGGCCGCAACTTGCTCGACGACCGTCTCCCACGTCCGGTTATTCGATTCGAACGAGACCGCTGCAAGCTGCGGAAACCTAGCCATGATCCTCATGCCGATCAGATGGAGCAGATGCTGAATGGAAGGAGACGCCACTTCATGAAATACGGTCTGCGCAATATCGCCGATCTGCTCTGCCGGAACATAGCGCGACATATCGCCGCCTATGGCGTCGTCCACATCGCCGTAGGTCCAGGCAAGATTCAAATAAATAAAAAGCGGACGGTCGCTCGTCTCCGGCAATGTCGTGTATTCATCCCGAATAAAGCCGTTAAACGAACTGCCTTTCACTTTGATGAGCTGCACGCCCGATAACCCTCCCGACAATGCGGTTACGATCGGCCCCGACGGCGTTCGCTTCATCCGAATGCTCGCCGTCGTCTGTTCGTTACGGGACCGCCGAAAGACAAACTGGCTGCGCGCGACTCCGCCCTCGATTCCGACCGCTGCCGGATCGAACGGCACCCGCTGAGCGCCAAGCTCGACCTCGTCCACATGGCCGTACCGGTTCATGAACCTTGCCGCCATCACATAGAGGAACGATTCTATCGTACTGCCCTCGAAGTCGGCCGTATGACGCAAAATAAAATTTTTCATCGAATCGGTCGCGACAACCAGCGAATTGTCCCCATCCGTGAAGGACGTCCGGAAAGCTTCTCCTCCAAGCGCAACCTGAACGTTCCAAGCAAAAATGACGTTGTCGTCGCCTTCATAACCCGACTCCGGGATCGGCGTTACTCCCCGCAGCGGCGTCGCATAGGTCCGGTAGACGAATACGTCGCCTTTGCCATACATCAATCCACGGTCCGCAAACATGCGGCATCACTCCCTAACTATTCGTAATGGCCGGCGATTCCGCTCTGCGCTAAGCCGTGCCGATCGTCACGCCTCGTTCTCTGAGCATCCGGCGGTATGCCATGCTGAGCCGGTCGCATCTTAGATGAAGCTCCGCCTGCAAGTCGAGCGGCAGCAGCTCCGGCCGCTGCGCTTCGACGATTCTTTTGTCCTGCTCCAGCAGCCGGCTCTGAAAGTCGATAAACACCTCATCCGGCACGTCCGCCGCATAATTGCGGTACTGCAGCATGAACGCCGAGCAGGTCGTTTCCGTTTCCGGCAGAACGACTAGAAATAGATGAAACCGTTCCTCCGTCTCCGCCGGCTGTTTGAACAGCTTCACGCACAACGGGCTGAATATTTCGTAAATATACCGATTATGCACCCCGATGCCTCGCCCGTCCGGGTCGGGCTGATAGACGATGATCTCATCGGTGCGCAAACATTCTCCGGCGGCATGCACGGCATAATCATTGATTTCGGCATGTGCCGGATCGCCAAGCAGCCCTTCATGCACGAACATGAGATGCGAAATATCGAGAAAATTCTCGATCACGCGAGGTGCTGCCGCTTTGACTGGATAAGGGCCCATTCGAATGGACAAATACGTGTCATCGATCCGGCCGGCGATAGGCGGCAGAAGCGTCCTAGGATCGAAAAGACAAACCCATATTAATCCGTACAGTTCCGTGCAAGCGTACGTTTCGGTTCTCGCCTTAGGCGGTATGGTCTGACCTGCCGGCAGTGCCGGAATACAGACACACCGGCCTTCGCCATCGTACCGCCAGCCATGATAGGCGCAGACGAGTTCGCCTTCCCGTACCGTTCCAAGCGATAAAGGCACTCCGCGGTGAATGCAAAGGTCGCGAAGCGCCCGAACGCCTTCGGACGAACGGAACAATACGACCGATTCGCCCAACACCGTCACAGAAACCGGCTTCTCTGCAACTTGTTCGGACCGTGCAGCCGGATGCCATTCATCGCGAAGCGCGGGATCGAATCTCATGCCCTTCACCCTTCCGCTCTAGGATTTCGGAATCGTACCGGTTACGCCTTGAACGAACCACATCATGTTATGAATGTCATCGTCGGTCAGCACGGCGCCGGCCGCAGCCTTCTCCTTGCCGTCCTGGTCGAGAATCGGTCCGGTAAACACTTGATACGCGCCATCCGTAATCTCTTTCTTCTTCGCCTCGATCAGTTCTCGCACGTCTTGCGGAACGCTTGTGCCGAACGGCGCAATGTCCGCGATACCATCGGCGATCGAGCCCCAGTAATTGGAGGGCTTCCACGTACCGTCAACGACCTGCTGCACTTGATCGATATAGTAAGGCGCCCAGTTCCAAGTCGGATTAGTCAAATAATGCTCCGGCGCATATTTGTTCATATCCGAATCATTGCCAAGTCCGAACACATTGCGCTCCGCCGCCGCTTGAATCCCTGCCGGAGAATCCTGATAGTTCGCCAGCACGTCGACACCCTTATCGAGCAGACTAACCGCTGCTTGTCGCTCGACAGCCGGATCGAACCACGTATTCGTCCATACCACCTGCACGGTCGCATCCGGATTGACGCTTTGCGCGCCGAGCGCGAAAGCATTGATCGTATAAATGACTTCAGGTATCGGAAATGCCGCCGCATAGCCGATCTTGTTGTTCTTCGTCATTTTCCCTGCCGCCATGCCAGCCAAATAACCGGTTTGATAGCCGCGCCCCGCGTAGGTAGACAAATTATCTGCCGTCTTGTAGCCGGTCGCATGAGCAAACTTCACGTTCGGGTATTTCGCCGCCGCATTGACCATCGCATCCATATACCCGAAGCTCGTGCCGAAGACGATATCGTTCTTCTGTGCCAGCTCCTCGAACACGCGCTGCGCATCCGGACCTTCCGGAACGTTCTCGACGATCGTCGACTTAATCCCGAACTTCTCGTCAACCGCTTTCCGGCCGAGATCATGCTGATACGTCCAGCCTCCGTCTCCCGGCACGCCGATATAGACGAATGCGACTCTCGGCTTCTTAGCAGCAGTCTCCGCGTCTGACGGTGCGGTCTCCTGCTTGGTAGAACCGCCCGCATCTGCCGGCTCTTCCTTCGTCTGCGACTCCTTGGAACACGCCGCGGCAAAGACCAGCACAACCATCGTGAGCAATAGCATCCATTTCTTCATATCCGCTCTCTCCTCCCATGTTAGAACCGATGCCGGAGCCGCTGGATTCCAGCGTCACGGCTAATCGGCTTTCGCGCATTCATGGTGTCGGATCTGGATGGGATGATGCCCGCATTGCCGCTCTAATAATGCCTTCATACCCCGTGCAGCGGCACAGGTTGCCGCTGAGCGCTTCTTCGATCTGCTCTCTGGACGGAGCAACCGTCCGATTGTATAACCCGGCCAAGCTGATCACGATGCCAGGCGTACAATAACCGCACTGCAGTCCACCCTCCGCCACGATGGCGCGCTGGATAGGATGAGGCTCGTCGGCATACGATTCAGCCGGATGAGAACCTGAAGCGTGACGCTGCCCGCAGCCGCTCAACCCTTCAATCGTCACGACCGAGCGGCCCTCGCATTGATAGGCCATCATAAGACAAGCATTCATGGGCTGGCCGTCGACGAGCACCATGCACGCTCCGCAGCGTCCTGCTTCGCACCCCGGCTTCGTACCCGTCAAATCCATATCTTCACGGAGCAGATCGAGCAGCCTGCGGGCCGGCTGAACGAGCCGTTCAATCGGTTCGCCATTTACTGTGCAAGACAGCCGGAAATTGGTTTCAATCACCGATATCCCCTCCCCGCCAATGCTGTCTCACCGCATGATAAGGCCGGATCAACTGCTCCGGACGAATCGGCAGCCTGCTAATCCAGCTTCCGCAAGCATTTCTTACCGCAGCCGCGACAGCGGGCGCCAGTCCGACCGTACCAATCTCGCCGACGCCGCGCGGACCGAAAGGATCGTCTTCCGGCAGTTGTTCGACCGCTTCCACGCAAACTTGCCGCGGTATATCCCGAATCGTCGGAATCATATAGGTGTCAAGCTGCTGCCGCGCATATCGCCCTTCCTCCATGACGACGTCCTCTGTCAGCGTAAAGCCAAGCGCCATCACGCTGCCTCCTTCGATCTGCCCGAGAAACCCCATTGGGTTGACGACCGGACCAGCCGCCACGGCATGATCGGTCCGAAGCACGCGCACCTTTCCCGTCAGCATGTCGACCTCGACTTCCGTCACGACCGAGGCATAGCTGTACAGAAAATGCGACCCAACCGCCGGCGTGGCGGAGGACGTGACCGGAAAATCGAATGACGTCTCTTGAACAAGCGGCTCCGCCATAGCCGCCGCAAGCTGACGGTACGTTAGCGCGAGCGTCTGGCAACTCGGCGAGCATGCTTCAGGAGAAGAACGCTCCGACTGGCAATCCCACACCGGGAATGGGTCGGCCGTCCGCCATATCCCGCCTTCGCCTGTCTCCAGCTGATCAAGCGTGCACCCTAGCAGTTCTGCCGCTTTGCGGAGCATCGACTCCGCGAACGGCGGAGCCAACCGCTGCATCGCCTGCCATGCCATCGCCGTCGCTCTCGATGCCGTGGCTGAGCCAGTATGAGGAACGGTATCCGTATCACCTATCACGATACGGATATCCTCACCCGCACAGCCAAAGTGGTCGCGCATAAGCAGCGTCAGAACAGAAATCACGCCTTGGCCGAATTCTTCGAAGCCGAACACGGCTTCCAGCTTGCCGTCGTCCGCCAGCCGCAGTCTTCCGCCAGCCGGATCCGGGATGCCGTAACCTAGTCCTCCGCCGTGCATCACGATCGCCGCGCCTACGCCGCGAAGCAACCAAGGCTCTTCTCCCTGCGCTCCGCCGCCGCGCTTCGTCATCAAGGGCGAGCGCAGTGCCGCTTCCCACACTTGACGGGCTCCGTCAGTCGGTGCAATCTTCTGCCCAAGCGGGCCAGGATCGTCCGCTTCCCGCAAATTGCGCCGCCTAAGTTCCCAGGCATCGAGGCCGAGCCGGTCGGCGAGCCGCTCTATTTGACCTTCCAGCGCAAATATGACCTGATTGCCGCCAAAGCCGCGGAACTCTCCCGCCACGCCGTTATTCGTAAATACGCTGAGCCCTTCGATCAATACGTTCGGGATACGGTACGGCCCCGATGCATGCTCGGTCGCGAACATAAGCACTTCCCTTCCGAGCGTCGCGTAAGCGCCGGTATCGGCCAGAATGTCGGCACGATGGGCGATAATCCGCCCGTCTTTATCCGCCCCCGTCTTCATCCGGATTCGCATCGGATGCCGCTTAATGCTGGAGCGGACCGATTCGCGCCGGCTGTTGTGCATCTTGACCGGCCTGCCCGTGTATAGCGCGAGCAAAGCGCCGTAAGGCTGCACGTTCAACTCGTCCTTCCCGCCGAACGAACCTCCGATCGGACTGGACACGACTCGTATCGACTCTTCCGGCATCGCCAATATACGGGACAGCTGCAGCCGGTCCTTATAACCATGCTGCGTTGGCGAGTATACGGTCAGACGGCCGTCCTCTTCGGGCACGAACAGTCCGCCTTCGGTCTCCATATATAAATGAAGCTGTCTAGGCGTCACATACTCTTCCTCTACGATGACCGCGCAGCTGTCAAATGCCGAATCAGCATCGCCGAACGCCGCGCGCGTCCTTGCCAGCACATTGCCGCCTTCGTGCAGCTGCGGCGCATCCGGCGCAAGCGCCAGCGCCGGATCATCGATAACGGCGAGCTGCTCGTATTGCACCCGAACCGCCGACAGCGCGGCAGCAGCCAGCTCCGCCGTATCCGCCGCCACGGCGGCGATTACGTCACCGACATGCCGAACGCGGTCGGTGCAAAAGACCGGTATATCCTGCGTCACGATGCCGTAACCGTTCAATCCCGGCACATCGTCCGCTGTCAGAACGGCGTGGACGCCTGGCATTTGGGATGCCGCCGATACGTCCACCTCCAGCAACCTCGCATGCGGATAGCTGCTTCGCAATATTTTGCCGTGCAGCATGCCCGGTTTCTTCATATCCGTTAAATAGACGAGCTTGCCCGCCGCTTTCGCCGCTCCGTCCGGCCGCTCCATCCACCTGCCCGCGCTTCGCCGATTGTTCAGCGGGCTTGATGCAGCCGCCCCTTCACTGCTGCTCCTGTCATCGTCCGGCTTCTCCATTCGCCCGCCCTCCTCTTCAGCCGCTCGCCGCGCGGTCTAACTCCGCCGCAATAACATTGGCCGCGGCCATCCTTCTATATGCCGCGCTTGCATAATCATCGGCCACGGACGGAATCCCCTTCCGGACCGCAGCATACACACTGGCACCGGATGCACCGCTCTCGGCAGCCGTCTCTGCTTCATACAACCGGACCGGAGCCATTCCCGCTCCGCCTACGGCAATCCGGACATCCAAGAGCCTGCCGGCAGTTGAGTCCGCCCGGTAAGCACAAGCGATCGTAATAACCGATGGCGTGAACGTCTCTCTCCGGCCGATTTTGCGGAACCAACAGCTGCCGCCCACCTGTTTCAATTCGAATCCAACGGTAAGCTTATCGCAATCGCCGCCGTCTCCCGCCAACCATTCCGCTAGCGGCTGACGCTCATATTGCCCTTGGCTATACGAGACGATAACGGCATCCAATGCGAGCAATGCCGGAATAAGATCGCCGCTGCGGGACATGACGTTGCCGCCGATCGTCGCTTGCCTTCGCACCGACGGCGCCGCAACCGCACTTACAGCCTTTCCGAGCAGCGGCACCGCCCCCCCGGCTAGCGGATGGCTTTCGATTGCGGCCAGCGTAACCGCGGCGCCAATCCGCAGTTCGACTGCTTCCTGCTCTGACTCTAACTGCTGGATCGCTTGAAGCGGCGCAATTTTATCCAAGCTGATCAGATAGGGCGGGAGGACGGAACTGCCCGACTCCCACCTTGTACGAAGCCAAGTGCCGCCTGCAACATAGCTTGCGAACGTTCCGTATTGCCGCTTCAGCCGCCACGCTTCCTCCGTCGTATCCGGTCTCCACACTTGTGTCATGCCGACCGCAGCCGTAAGATGCTCGGAATGTCCGGTCCACTCCATCCCGCTCCCCCCTTATTCCCTGTCCTAGCGTTACTACAGGCCGGAAGCCGCCGAAGCTGCCTTATTCGCCCGGCTTATGTCTTCAAGCAGCTCCGCCGCAATGCTGATTGCCGTTCGCTCAGCGCCATCCGTGCCAGGGACGATGCCGACAGGAGACCGAAGCCTGCTGTCGCCAGGCCGGAACAGCCCTTCTACTAGAGCGGCTGTCCTTTTGGCGGAACCGAGCAGCCCGATGTATCGAAGCGGAGAATGGACCAAATGCTCCAGTATCGACCGGTCCTGCGACATTTGATGCGTCATGAGGATAGCCCGGTCGTCCCGCCGGACGCTTATGGCCTCCAGCATTTCGCCTACTCCGCCTGTCACTCTTGCCGCCGCTTCCGGAAACCGCGCTGCCGTGCACAGCGACTCTCTCCGGTCGGCAACAAGAACCGAGAATCCAGCCCGCGAAGCCAGTTCGGCAACCGGTAACGCATCGTCTCCCGCTCCGAACAGCAATACCCTTGGATTAGGCGTGTAGGATAAACTGATGGTCGATGTCTGGTTGCTCCGCATCTGCGGATAACGGACGAATCGTTCATGCCATCCGTCACCGCAGCGAACGCGATATTCAGCAACGGAGTCAACGCTCGGCATCATGCGCACCAGCTTCGCTTGCATGCCTTCATTCAAAGCCCGGTACACGGCGCCAAGCGCCTGCTCAAGCGGCGAGTCGACCGGCTCCAGCAGTATCCGGAGCAAACCGCCGCATCCTACCGCCTCTCCGAACGACAGATCATCCGGCTCGCGCGCGTCATAAGTGACAATGCCCGAACAACCGGATGCTGCAACCCGCTTTGCCTGCTCGATAAGATCAGTCTCTATGCAGCCGGGGCTCAAATGGCCGGCAGCCTCCCCATCCTGCCCGATCAGCATTGCAGCGCCGGGCTTGCGGTAAGCATGGCCCTCTGTTGCGATTAACGTTGCAAGCACCCATTGCTTTCTTACCGAGAATGAGAATTTCCGTCTTAACAACGAATGAAAGCTGTCCATCGGAATCCCTCCCGTGTTCCGTGTTGTTCAGCGTACTATCCGTCTCTCACGTCCAAAAGCTTACACTCAATATATGAGAACGTCATATTCAGGTCAACTAATCTAACACAGAATTGGGCCTTTATCCAAAACAAAAAGCGACGATTGTGCAGAATGCACTTGATCGTCGCTTTTAAGTAATTTTAATTGACATATACATTAAAATCCACTATCTAGTCCAGCCCGCATTCGCTCAGCCCGCAGCCAATCGTCCGGCGTATCGATATCCATGAAGCAGCCCGGCTCCGCCTGAACGAGCACGCCGCGGGAAAAAGGATCCTTCAGCAGCTTTCTGGCACCTTCATCCCCGCTTAACTGTTGAACACGCGGAAACAGGCTGCTGGACAAGACGACGGGAGGCTTCGCTCCGTCTGTATCAGAAGCAGCCGCCCAATCGGCCCCGCCGGAAGCTTGAAAAGCGTGCACAAGCTTATGCATCAACCGACAGCCTGCAAAGGGCTGATCGGCAAGTGCAATTAACGCCCCATCCGCCCCCAGTCTAGACGCTGCCAAGACCCCCGCGCGCAATGAAGCAGCCATCCCTTCCGTCTCGGCCTCGGCGCACCGAACGATCATGCAGCTGTCGGTACCGCCCGGTTGCGCACGCATTCTGACCAATTCGTCATGCAGCCAACCGAGCGAATCGTCCGTCCGGACGACGACGATCGTCTTCTGCAGCGTCATCCTCAGTTGACGGAACGATACCGATCCAACCGACCGGCCATCCGGCCAGCGGAGCGCCAGCTTCGGCTTCCCCATCCGCCTACTTGAACCAGCCGCGAGCAATACGCCGGCCACACGCGGAAGCCGCTCTGAAGCGTAATCGGCGTTCGGATGCCGGAATAACCAGCCCATCATGCCATCCTCCCGAGCAGCCGCCCGATTGCGGAATCCGATTCCCGCAGAACAGCTGCTTCATCGATCGTTCTCACGATCCGGCTGCGCATCACAATGCGCCCGTCGATCAGGACCGTATCCACGTCGCCGCGCCCTGCCGCATAGACGACACGGGAATAGATATCGGCGTCATAGGAAGGGTAGGCGTGGAATTTATGAAGATCGAGCATAATGAGATCCGCTTTTTTGCCGACTTCGACCGACCCGATCTGTCTCTCCATCCCGAGCACCTCGGCGCCGCCCATCGTGGCCATCCGCAGCACCGTTCTCGCGTCCATCGCAGTCGGGCCATGCTGCACTTTATGAATCATGGCCGTCAGCCGCATTTCCTGAAACATGTCGAGATTATTGTTGCACGGCGCGCCGTCCGCTCCTAATCCGACCGGCACTCCGCTTGCCAGCAGCCCCGGCACGCCAGCGATTCCAGATGCAAGCTTCAGGTTGGAGCCCGGACAATGCGTCACTTTAACGCCTTTGCGTCTAATGATGTCCCGTTCCTCATCGTCGAGCCAGATGGAATGCGCAAGCACTAGACGGGGAGATGCAAGGCCGATATGGTCCAAATAGACGACATTCCGCTTGCCGGTCTCCCGTTCGACCAGCTCGATTTCGCCGCGGTTCTCCGAGGCATGGGTATGAACGAGCACTTGATGCCGGTCTGCAAGGTCTCGAACGGCAATGAGCAGATCTTCCGTGCACGACACGACGAACCGGGGGCAGAACGCATATTGCAGCCTTCCGCCGTCATAACCATGCCATCGTTCCAACAGCGCGACGCTGTCCTCGATCGACTTCGCCGTCCGCTCCTGCAGCGCGGGCGGAATATCGTCCCCGCTCCGGTCCATCATCACCTTGCCGGATATCGCGCGAATGCCGCTCTCGGCCATAGCCCGAAAAGCCGCATCCGTATGATGCACCGTCTCCATATCCAGCAGCGTCGTCGTGCCGCTCTGAATGAGCTCGCCAATGCCGAGCAGCGCCGATATGTACACCGATTGCTCGTCATGCGCTGCCTCCAGCGGCCAAATCCGGGTACGAAGCCAATCCATCAGCTCCATATCATCGGCCCGCCCTCTGAACAACGTCTGGCACAAATGGATATGCGTCTGAACGAAGCCCGGCAGCACAATGCTGCCTTTCGCTTCAATAATTTCATCCGGCACAAATCCGTCCTCGCCGTCCGGGCTGCCTAATCCGACAATCCGGTCATCCGTAATTCGAACATCGCCCCGTATAACGTCCCATTGATCGTTCATTGTTACAATGATTGCATCGCGAATGAGCGTGTTCCCCATTGCCGCACCTCCTGTTGTTACTTGCCGCAGCTCTAATCAACCGGCTGCTCCTCCATCAATATATGCCGGAACAGAAAGGCTAATTTCATCCGGAGCAGATCCGACGTTTTTTTGAAATCGACCTCCAGCATCTCGCCGATCTTCTCCAGCCGGTATGCCGCCGTATTCCGGTGAATGTACAGCTGCTTCGCAGCTTCCCCAACTTGTGCGTCGTGCCGCAAAAACATATCGAGCGTGCGCATCAGCTCCCGCTCGTTTTCATTCTCTTCATCGGACAGCTTCCTAAGCACCGCACGGCAGAACCGGTCCATCCGCTCTCGCGGCACTCCCTCGAACAAAAACGCAAGCTCTTTGTCCGAGAATGGAACGACTTCCTCCTCGTCTGCCGCGCTGTCTGACAGCCTTATCGCATCCAAGCATTCCGCATATGCCTCCCGGAGCTGATTCGGCACCGTCTTCTTATAGCTGATGGATATTCGGCGCAGCGATTTGCCGCCCTTGCGCCGGATGGCATCCATACACTCCCGCAGCACAGCGGCGAGCTTATCGACGCCCTGGAACGTCTCGGCCGGAATGACGAATACACTGTCCTCGCCAACCGAGAAATGAACGATCTGCAGTCCCGTCAGCCGCGGATGCGACATCATCTCTTGACTTAGGCTGCGGTCAATGCCATGCTGCACCGGTGCAGCTGTCATTAGTCGCCCTGGAATTCGCTCTTCCTGCACGCCGAGCACACAGTAATATTCCCCGTTGCACAGCATTACACCGATTTTGCGGGCGCGCTCCATAAGCAGCCGCGACGGAAGCCCGCCCTGCAAGTAGCGGACGAACAGCGTCCCCAGATCATCAGGCGCCAGCAGCGCCGCGCTGTCCGGTTGGAGCGAAGACACATGATGCGCGATCAGCTCCGCTGCTTGGTGCAGCATATTTTCTTCCGGCTTCGTCGTCTGTCCGATGGATTGGAACAATACACAGCCTATCGTTTCTTCCCCGTTCGTTAATGCGATCCTCAGCGCCCGAATGCCTTCGAAGCCTGCCCAGCGGCCGATCGGCAGCCGCTCCCAGTGGCGCATCAGCGCCGCCTCCGTACTCGACATTGAATTGAATAAGATCCGGCCGTTCTGCAGCAAGACTGCTGCCGGAAATCCGACGATATCGGCAATGTCCGCAATGCGGCCGTCACCGCCTTTATCCCTTCGCAGCGCAAGCCGCATCAGTTTCTTCTGCTTCTCAATGACATCTTGCACCGTAATAAGCTGCCGCCCGAGCTCCGCCCGGAGCAGTCCGTCCACATCGGCAACGCAATTGAATGCATCAGGGAGCGCGATGACCGGCAATTGCAGCCGCTCAGCCTCTTCCACCAAGGCGTTGGCTTGATGGTTAAGACTGCCGGCTCCGCCAGTCACACCGGTTACACCGATACCTGCCGTGCCAAGCCCATGGAGCGTTCGTACGAGGCGCACCGCTTCATCCGGACTGCCCGGCAGCGAGGCAGCCGGCGCGAGCAGCATGTCGCCAGAGCGCACATGGCCTGCAAACTCTGGCGTTCGAATGACATTCACCGCACGAATCATACGTTGGAGCCCCATTTTACCCGCAATAAGCTTTCCTTCAGACAACGGATACACCGACAGCGCTTGCTCAACCGTCATACGCATGCGGACCCCTCCCGAACAGCTCGTATGTCACTATATCTAACATTTTAGTTCGTTCGGGCAAAGTGATCAATGGTTGTGTTAGGTTTTATTACACGAATAAATGGCGGCAGACGGGTTGGATGGGTGACTTCGGGCTAGCGCATCGCTTCAGGTGTCACTTCTGGGGCGGGTTGGTTCATTCGGATTGGTGTCAATTCATAAGTGTCGTTCCGTTTATGAAACCGGTACCAATACTTGAGACGAGTACGCCTCCAACGAAGTTTCGGACTTGTCGGAGGCATACGGTTATTTTACCGGTAAGCTAATATTCTACGATACATCGTCAAGTCCTTCAGTTTGCGGAAAGGAGTAATTTGCGGCGTCGTATTCACCTCAAGCAGCCAGGCGCGACGTTTGTTGTCGACCGCTATATCAAGCCCGAGCTCAATGCAGCGCGGATATGCGACAGCGTATCGGCGAGCGATTCGCAGACCAAGTATGGCCACTTTCCGCTCTAACGAAATAGCACCCGAGTTGGACAGTTTCGACTTGAACACTTGCCGCGTCGTATGAATCGTCGCCCCTTTGCTGCCGTTCGTGACAACCTTCCCTTTCGCCGCTACCCGGGCAAGCATACCGGTTATGACAAAGCTGCCGTGCGGATGAACCCGCTGCGTCATGACGCGAAGATCGAAGCTCCTTCCGTTGTATTTCATCATGTGGATGCCCCGCTGCACAATATAGCTGCCGCCCAGCTTATGTTGGCGAATCAACCGGTAAAGCTGCGCAACGGTCGATACTTTTCTCTTCATGAGCTTATAACGCCACTCATACCCGCCGCTCTTCAGTTTGCGAGTACGCATAACGCCGTTGCCAAGCGCTCCGACGTTCGGCTTCACATAAACCATCCCATACGCTCTAAGCATGTTGCGAAGATTGTTCGTGGTCAGCATGACCGTTTTCGGAATAGCGGCACGGACTCTGCTGTCTCCGAGAAGTATACGCGTCTTTCTCATTTTGTTACGGTCATACTTCACGCCTTTGATCGTTATCTTCATAAGTTCCCTCCGCCAATGGTTTGGTTTCTTCAGCATATGTACGCTAGCAGGTCCAATCTTGGATTCTCACCCATTCCGGGCGGCCTGATTGAACATACGATAGTAATCGGGGGAGGTATTCGATTGAAAATAAGCCAAATGAACCGGCTGGCCGCGTATTACGCGCGCCAATTTCCTTGGTATGCCGAGCTGCTGCAATCCCAACCCGACTTAGACGGCAAGCCGCCCATTATGACAGCCAACGTGCTGGAGCGTCATTATTACAGCGCCCCTGCACCCGAGAACTCGTACGTCTACCGGACATCCGGCACGAGCGGCGGCTCCCGCAAAGCGATCGTCTATTCGCATGCGGACGAGCGCCGTTACTTGCAGGTGAAAGCGAAGCTGTTCGCCCGGATAACAAGCGGCAGGCCTATTCGCCGCGCCCTTGCCGACATGGGCACCGGACATGCAGCGGCAACGGCGCTGGACGTGTTCCGGACGCTCGGATGGGAAGCGGATGCTATCGCATACGACGCCCCTCTTGCCGAACATGTCGAGCGGCTAACGAGCTTTCGCCCCGACTTGTTCTACACGATGCCTTCGCTGCTCGACCGCGTCGCATGCGCATTTGACGACCCGGCATCGCTCGGCATCCGATGCATTGTGACCGTTGGCGAACCGGCATCTCCGGAATGGCGAAGCGCCATGGCGGCTAGCTTTGGTTTGCAGGAGAAGGATGTTATCGATACGTACGGCTCAATCGAGATCGGAACGATCGCTTGGCATGATCATGAAGCTGGCGTATACCGGCTGGCGGACGGCATTAGCGCAGAAGTCGTACAGCCATCGGAACTTGGACTGACCGATTTGCTCGGGCAGGACGAAGCAGCGCTGCTGCTGACTTCAACGCAGCGTGCAGCTTTTCCGGCGCTTCGGTTCGCGACTGGCGATGTTGTGCGCGGCTTCACAAGCGGAAGCAATGGACAAGGAACGGAATCGACGTTCGAAGCGATCGTAAGACGAATCGGCCCCGAGCTTAAGCATGGCGAGAAAATTAGCATCCACGATATTGAAGCGGCTGTATTCGCCCATGTAAACCGTGTCCAAGTGAGAGCCGCCTCGGACGGCAACCGGCTCGTCGTCTACTTGTACGGCCCCGATGCAACGCCGGCTGCCGCCGCTCGGATCGAAGCGGAGATCGGGCGCAAGGTGCCCGAGATCGGCGCAATGATCAGCGCAGGCATGCTGCCCCGTATCGAAATCGTGCTGGCGGCCAGCGAAAGCGAACTGCCGCAAGGGAGTGTGAAACAAAAGAAATGGCATCGTCCAACCGATTCCAATTAGAAACAGAAACAGGCGTACTCCGTCTTATCGGCGGAACGCCGCTTGTGCCTCTGCGCCGTCTGTATCCGGATGCGCGCGTCAATATTTATGCGAAACTTGAGATGTATAACCCCGGAGGAAGCGCCAAAGACCGGCCTGCGCTAAGGATGATGAAAGAAGCGATTGCAACCGGCCAAGTAGGCCCTAACACGACAATCGTCGAATCCAGCTCAGGCAATATGGCGATCAGCCTTTCGATGATATGCGGCGTTCTCGGCCTGCGGTTCATCTGCGTCGTCGATCCGCGAACGGCCGAAACGAATCTGCGCATCATACGTTCGTATGGCGCGCAGATCGACTTCGTCAGCGAGCCTGACCCCGCGACAGGCGAGTTTTTGCCTGCCCGAATTGCCCGAGTCAATCAGCTAGTAAATCAAATCGGCGACGCGTATTGGCCGAATCAATATGGGAATGAATTTAACGCCGCAGCACACCGCGATACAACGATGCCGGAAATTGCAGAGGCAATCGGCGAGATCGACATGCTCCTTGTCGGCGTCAGCAGCTGCGGCAGTATTCGCGGCTGCGCGGATTATGTGCACGGACAAGGCTGGCGCACATCCGTCATCGGCGTCGATGCTGCGGGCAGCGTCATATTTGGCGGACCGGGCAGCAGACGGCTTCCTGGGCTTGGCGCAGGCATCGTCCCGCCGCTGTTCAAGACGGGACTCGCTGACAGCCACGAGACGGTCAGCGACCTCGATTGCGCCATCGGCTGCAGACGGCTTCTGCGGCGGGAGTCGATTATGGTCGGCGGCTCGGCAGGAGGGGTCATTATGGCGCTGGAACGCAGACTGGACCAGCTGCCTGACGGCGCCAACGTCGTCGTGATCCTTGCCGACCGCGGCGACCGCTACTTGGATACCGTATACAGCGATGACTGGGTGAGAAACTGCTTCGGCGAAGAAGCGGCAGTCCGATTGGCAGCTGAACTGTAACATGCTCTATTTGAACGAAACCGACTTACTGGAGGTTGGCGCAGATTGGGCCAACCTGACCGATACAATTGTGAACGCGCTTGAATGCATGCGGGGCGGCAGCTATGTCCAACCGATAAAGCCTTATCTTCGCTTTCATAACCCTGCTAATCGAATCATCGCTATGCCGGCTTATATCGGAGGGCCATTCGATACGGCAGGCATAAAGTGGATTGCAAGCTTTCCGGACAATCCGGCCAGCGGCCTGCCGAGAGCGCACAGCGTCGTCATTCTGAACGATGCGGCAACCGGTAAACCCTATGCGCTGATCAATAGCCCGCTGCTTAGCATTCTTCGAACCGCTTCCGTCAGCTCCGTTATGCTCCGGCGCTGGCTTGCTCTGCCGAATCAACAGCATGATCGTCCGCTGAACGTATGTTTAATCGGATGCGGTCCGATCGGCCAGTGGCATGTGCGGATGCTCCAGAGCGTGCTTGGACCACGTCTCGGACGTCTGACCGCCTATGACTTATCGGAAGCCCGCGCGCAAGAGGCGGCAAGCCTCGCCGGACCTTCGGGCATCGCCGCCTCGGATTGGCGCGATGCTTATGCGGAAGCAGATATCGTGCTTACCTGCACGGTGTCTGGCAGCAGGTACATCGATATTCCGCCGCCAGCGGGCAGCTTGCTGCTGCACGTATCGCTCCGCGACTACATGCCGTCCGCCTTAGCCGATATCGAGACGGTCGTCGTCGACGACTGGGATGAAATCTGCCGTGAAAATACGGATATCGAGCATATGTATCAAACGGCAGGGTTGCGCAGGGAGGATTCGGTACCGCTGGCAGATGCGGTTATTGACGGTGGTCTGGAGGTTCCAGATGGCGGCCGGCTGCTGTTCTCCCCGATGGGAATGGCCATATTCGATCTGGCCGTCGCCACCTATTACGTTGATCTTGCGAAGGAAAGAGGGCTCGGTTTAGAGCTCAAAGAGTAGCGTATAGCTGCAAAAGGCATGCGGGCGGCACAGCCGATCCGCATGCCTTCTGTAATTATTTCCGTCTGCGATATTTCAGCATTCTCCGGTACATCGATTTATCCTTTAAATAACGAAACGGTACGAGACCCGGCTTCGTGTTCAACTCCAGCATCCACACCCGGCGCTTGCGGTCGACTGCGATATCGACGCCAAACACCACGGACCGGGAACGCTTCTTCGCATACCGCCTCGCGATGCGAAGCGATAGCCTTTCGATTCGGCCCGTCATCGACCGAGCGCGTTTCCGTGACATATTCGCTCGCAGCACTGTCCATACTGGCAGAACGTCACCGCCTTGGGAAGTGTTCGTTACGATCAATCCACTTGCCGCTACGCGCGCGCACATGCCTGTCATGACCCAACTGCTCTTCGTGCTCTTACGCTGAGTCATGACGCGTATATCAAAGCTTCGGCCCCTATATTTCATCATGCGGATGCCTTGCTGAATAATGTAAGCGCCGCTCTTCTTATGCCGTCGAATCAGCCTATGCAGCGCCGCGACGGAGTAAGCTTTTCTCGTTTTTCGATTAAATCGCAATTCGTATCTTCTTAGGCCTTGCAGCTTGCGGGCGCGCATCACTCCCTTGCCCTTCTCGCCGCCTTTCGGTTTTACATAGACCATTCGGTAAGCCCGGAGCATGCTGCCGAGGCTTCGGCGCGTCAGCCAGACCGTTCGCGGAATCGCGTAGCGAGTGCCCTTACTGCCGCGCATCCATCGGTTTACATTTAGTTTGTTAACATAACTTATAGAAGCTTTAGCTTTGGAAGCTTTCATCACTACCTCCATGCTTGATGTGATGTCTTCAGCATATGTCCGGCAGCAGGTCCCGTCTTGGATTCATACCTATTCCGAGCGGCATAAGACTTCGATATCGCCGCCGCTCCTACTGTGCCGGGCATTCGCGCCAGCATCTCATGAGTTGGAAGTGCCTCTTATTTCGCTCTCCGGTATTCCAATATTTTACGATACATCGATTTATCCTTTAAATAGAGGAACGGATAAATGCCCGGCTTCGTGTTTAGTTCAAGCATCCATATCTGCTGTTCGCGGTCAATAGCGATGTCCACGCCAAGCTCGATACACTGGGGAATAAGTTTGGCATAACGGCGCGCAATCCGAAGCACTTGCTCCTCGACTTGCTGCGCCATCGAACGGGCATCCTTCTTCGAAAAGTTCGCACGAAGCACAGACGGAACAGTATGAACGGCAGCGCCTTGAGCAACATTGGTCACGATTTTCCCTTTCGCCGCTACTCTTGCAAACTTGCCTGTAATGACCCAGCTTTTTTTGGTTCCCTTACGCTGCACCAGCATACGCAGATCGAAGCTGCTGCCTTTATATTTCATCATCCGAATGCCCTGTTGAACCATATACCGGCCGCCGACTTTATACTTTTGAATCAACCCATGTAGTTCGTCAACGGTCGCCGTTTTCTTGTTAATCCGCTTATAACGAAATTCGTATTCGTCGCCTGCCTTCCGGACGCGCATGACTCCTTGGCCCTTCTGCCCGGATGACGGCTTCACGTAAACCATCCGGTATTGATTAAGCATATTGTCCAGCGATTGCTTCGTCAGCCTGCCGGCTTCCGGTATAGCGGACCGGGTGCTCTTGCCCCCGCGCATCCACTTCGTTACTTTTATTTTATTCACAAAAGGAATGCTTCTGCTGACCCAAGCCTTCATGATTCCCCTCCGCTAATGTTCGGTTTCTTCAACATATGTACAGAGGAAGCTGTAATCTTGGATACTTGCCTAATGGAGCACTAGTGCCGCGCCCGCAATAAAAAAGCCTTCGAATCCGGCGCAACAGCCGGGCTCGAAGGCTTCTTGATCGTGTATGTTAACGAATCCGGCTGTCATGAAGAAATTGTTTCGTCTCCTCCGTACCCAGATCGTACAGCATGCCATAGATCTGGTTAATGATCGTGTCCGTTCCGGCCGTAATCGCCCGGTCATCACTCGTTTCGTACGGGTGTCTTAGAAAATGAAACGCCTCAGCCTCGTCCATGCTCGAATATTCGCCGAACAGCTCCTTCAGCTTGTTCACCTCATCGTCATTCGCCTCGATAACGAGCTCGTAAGCGGCCGCTTCGGGATCCTCCAGCACTTGACCGGACGCAGCCGATACGTAGTACCTCCTCCGTTCGCCCGCATCCGCGTTCGCATGCGCCTCATCGTGTCTCATCGTGATCGCCCCCTTCCTTGTCCGGTTATTGGACATCCTTCCATAGGTTCCCCCCATGGACAGACATTTTATCCTATAATTCCGCATATAACTGGTATTATCTCGACAAATAGACGTCTGCCCTCACCTGAGCGCAACTGCCGGGCGGGCCGCAGACGGTGGAACGAGCGAGCTTGCCGATAACATCCTGAAGAGAGGGATGAGTTTGTATGTGTGGAATTACCGGTTGGATCGATTGGAGCCGTGATCTGACGCAGGATAGCGAACAACTCGAACGGATGACAGAAACGATGGCCCCTCGCGGCCCTGACGCGGCCGGTACGTGGATATCCGCCCATTGCGGTCTAGGGCACCGGAGGCTGTCGGTTATCGATCCCGAGAACGGAGCCCAGCCGATGATCCGGCGCGACGGCGACCGTACCTGCGTCGTCGTGTATAACGGCGAGTTGTACAATGCGCCTGAACTGCGGGCCGAATTGGAGAGCCGAGGACGCTCGTTCACGACAAACTGCGATACGGAAGTGCTGTTGATCTCCTATATGGAGTGGGGAAAATCTTGTCTGGAGCGGTTCAATGGCATATTCGCATTCGCCGTATGGGATTCCGCCGAGCAGCATCTGTTTCTAGCCCGCGACCGGCTTGGCGTCAAACCGCTGTTCTTCCGGGAAGGCAACGGCACGTTCATGTTCGGATCGGAGCCGAAAGCGATCTTAGCTCATGCTGATGTTCCGGCCAGGATCGGCGCAGAAGGATTAGCAGAAATTTTTATTGTCGGACCTGCGCGAACGCCAGGCCAAGGGGTATACCAAGGGCTGCGGGAGCTTCGGCCCGGTCAATGCTTGACCGTAACGCGGGAAGGCAATCGGTTGGTTACGTATTGGAAACTGGAAAGCCGGATGCATACGGATGACGTCAACGCAACGGCTGCACGTGTAAGAGAGCTGCTGCAGGATACGGTCGAGCGGCAGCTTGTTTCCGACGTTCCCGTGTGCACACTGCTGTCCGGCGGCTTGGATTCGAGCGCTCTTACTTCCCTTGCGGTGGAATATTACCAAGGAACCGGCCAAGGCAACATTCATACGTATTCCGTCGATTACGTCGACAACGACAAACATTTCAAGGCGCATGCGTTCCAGCCGAACGCAGACGCCCCTTGGATAACCCGAATGAGCGAGCATCTTGGTACGATCCATCATAACGTTCATTTTGATACGCCGGAGCTCGTGGATGCCCTGAGGGCAGCAACGCTAGCCCGCGATTTGCCGGGAATGGCGGATGTCGATGCATCGCTGCTGCTCTTCTGCCGGGAGATCAAGAAAGGTGCGACCGTCGCCCTGTCCGGCGAAGCCGCTGACGAAATATTCGGCGGATATCCGTGGTTCCACCGTGAAGAAGCATTGAACGCCAATACATTCCCTTGGTCCCTTGCGGCCGGAATGCGTACCGATCTGCTTCATCCTGACATTGCGGACTGGATCAAGCCGCAGCAATATTTGGCTGACCGGTATGCCGAAGCACTCGACGAGGTGCCGCATCTCGCTGGCGAGGACGCGGCCACGCAGCGTATGCGGATTATGTCCTATTTGAACATTACACGCTTTATGCCGACGCTGCTTGACCGGAAAGACCGGATGAGCATGGCGGTCGGTCTCGAAGTGAGGGTACCTTACTGCGATCATCGACTGGTCGATTACGTGTTCAATATTCCCTGGGAAATAAAAACGGCGGGCAGCCGGGAAAAAGGCATTTTGCGTCAATCGCTTGTAGGCGTACTGCCGGACGATGTGCTGTGGCGCAAAAAAAGCCCCTATCCAAAAACCCATAATCCGAACTACTTGGACGCAGTTCGCGGCAAGCTGCTCGACGTGCTGAACGATCCTAGCTCTCCTCTGCTGCCGCTCATCAACGTCCAGAAGGTACGCGAAATCGCCGCTTCGACCGATGCAAGCTCCAACATCCCTTGGTTCGGCCAGCTGATGAGCGGACCGCAATTGTTCGCCTACTTGTGGCAAACGGATCTATGGCTGCGAGAATATAACGTGTCGATCGGCTGATTGCCATCCCCCGCTTCAAACGCCCATAGGCGGCGCAAGGATAATCCCTTGCGCCGCCTTTTCATGTGCCGCCAGCCGCTGCGCTCCTCGTCTAGTCCTTTTTACTCAACTTTAGGAATCACTCTTATGAATTCGATTTCATAAACCGACACTACTACTTAAGACGTATAGGAAAAATAAGCGTGCTTCACCTATTACTTCGTTTCGAGGAGGTTATTGCGATGCAGGAAGAAGGGAATTTCATACAAGGCGCGTCCAACGGATTAAAAATTTCCGCTCTGGTCTGGTCGGTCATTATAATCTGCTGGATATGGTTAGGATAACCTGTACTGTACGGTTAAGCACAAAATATAAAAGGTCGAATAGGACAGCAGGCGCTGCCTCTAATCGACCTTTTTGCATTTGCGGCATTATCCGCAAGTACGCCTATCAGCTAAGCTTTCTGCCGAAGCGCAGCTAGCAACTCGCGCAGTGCAGCGCCGCGATGGCTGATCGCTTGCTTCTCTTCCGTCGTCAGCTCGGCCATCGCACGTCCTAGCTCCGGCAGCCAGAACAACGGATCGTAGCCGAAGCCTCCCTCTCCGCGCGGCGAGGACAGAACACGGCCTTCGACTGCGCCTTCCGCATCGATGAACGTGCCGCTCTCCGGATCGTACAGCGCCAATGCACATTTAAATCTCGCGCCGCCGAACAATACGACGCCATGCGCTTCGGAAGCCGGTATGTCGCCGGCAGCGCCAGCAAGCTTCTTCAGCTCGCGCAGCAGCTTCGCGTTATTGTCCGCATCTGTCGCATCTTCCCCTGCATAGCGGGCCGAGTAGACACCAGGAGCACCGCCAAGCGCATCGACGCACAAGCCCGAATCGTCAGCCAGCACAGGCAAGCCAAGAGCGTCGCCGATAATCTTCGCTTTCTTCCGTGCATTCGCTTGAAAAGTATCGCCGTCTTCGACGATCTCAGGAAGACCTTCATAATCGCGCAAGCTGCGTACTTCCATGCCCAGCTCAGCGAAAGCATGCGCAAACTCTTTCACTTTCCCTGCATTGCCGGTCGCCACGACGACGACTTGTCCGCTTTGTAGCAACATCGTTCTCTAGCCCCCGATCCGGGCGCCGGCGCTGCCGAGCGCCTCGCGCTGCTTCTCAACCAATTCATGAATGCCGGACTCCGCCAAGCCAAGCAGCGAGTGAAGCTCGTCCCGCGTGAACGGCGACTCTTCGCCCGTACCTTGCACTTCGACGAATTGGCCCGCTCCTGTCATCACAACGTTCATGTCTACCTTCGCCTTCGAATCTTCTTCGTAGTTCAGATCGAGCAGCGGTTTGCCATTAATAACGCCGACGCTTACCGAAGCCAAGAAATCCGTAATCGGATACTTATTAAAATTATGCTTCTCCGACAATTTATGTATAGCGATCGCCATTGCAATGAATGCGCCAGTAATCGACGTCGTACGCGTGCCGCCGTCCGCTTGGATGACATCGCAATCAAGCGTAATCGTCCGCTCGCCCAGAGCGGGCAGATCGACAACCGAGCGAAGCGCACGTCCGATCAGACGTTGAATTTCCATCGTGCGGCCTCCGAGCTTGCCCTTGGCCGCTTCGCGCTGATTGCGGGTTTGCGTTGCGCGGGGCAGCATCGAGTACTCCGCCGTTACCCAGCCTTTGCCTTGCCCCTTCATGAATGGCGGAACCCGTTCTTCGACCGATGCCGTGCACAGCACCTTCGTGTCGCCGAATTCGATCATGACGGAACCTTCCGCATACTTGTTCACATTCGTCTGTATTGTAACGGGCCGAAGTTGGCCTTCCTGACGTCCATCTGTTCTCATGCTGGTCCTCCTAGTGTTCATCTTCTGTATGATAACCTTCCCCATTTTACCAGACGCGCAAGACAAAATCGACTTTCTCTGTTTCGAAACGAAAACAGCCCCTCGCTCATAGCCGCTTAACGGCCATTTCACGAGGGGCAGTTGAAAAGAGTTTATTCTGCGCCGGCTTCGTCAACAACTACGATTTCAATGCATTAATAACCGTTGGGCGTCCGACAGGCTCGCTGTACGATACGTTGTTCTCGTCGAGGATGTTCGTCTTGCCGTTCAATTTAATTTGCACCTTGGCTGCGCCCGTATTTTCCGTAATGGACCATACGATAGCTTGCAGCATATCGGCTGGCTCCGGTTGGCCTTCCGTGAAATCTTCATCCGTCAGATCGACCGTAACCGTATCGTCCTTCGGCGTGACGCTCTTCACTTGGACATCCGGCGTCATCACGCCGATCAGGCTGCTCTGATCCAGAGGTCCGAGTACGAGCTGATCGACTGCTGCCTTGGCAATATCGTCAGTCCGGTTAATAAGTCTCGTAACGGGAACATAGTACGTTTCACCGTCTGGCGTTTCCGACGAGAAGTAGAGCGTAACCGGAACCGATTGTCCGTAATCGACGCCGTCTGCGGCTTCGAGGTTAATGCCGACCGAACGGGTAAGCGGGCGATCGAGCGGATACGCCTGCTCCGGCATTTCATCCAGCTTGGCCCCTTCGAGACGAAGCTCTACTCCTTGCACGTTCGGTATGCCGGTAAGCGTCCAGGCGATCGCTTCGACGATTTTGCGCTCATCGTTCGCGTTATAGCTCGCGAACGACTGGGAAAAGTCGACGGTCGCCAGCTTTTTCTCAGCCGACTCATCATAACCGATTACTTCCGTGCCTTTCGGCAGTACGCCTCGGAACCCTGCAGGCAGCTGGTCGGCATACGCTCCGCCGTCGACCATCATCTCGAGCGCTTTCTTACCAAGCTTCGTATCGCCTAACGTAGTCCGGAGCGTAACAGGTGCAAGATAGTTGTTCTCATCCAGCAAGTACACCGTCATTTGCGTTTCACCTGTCTTCAGGTCGACGGAAGCATTCGATTCCGCTCCTGTCGCATCTTGCGGCGCTAACGTAGGGCTTGCGTTGTTTTGCGTTTCGACCGGTGGCGGGTCGATCTCTTTCGTCGTATTCTGTGAGAACACCCCACAGCCCGCCGTCAATAACGGTACTACGACTACCCCTGTCCATGCTGCGCGGCGAATCCAACGATAATGCTTCATCTCCGTTTCTTCCTCCCATCATCTTCGCGCCGTGCCCGGCGAAATGGTTTCATTGACCCTAACCTTCATTGGTTCGGTTGGTAGTACTATGTATACGAGCCTATGCTTGTTTTAGACCAGTTTTGTCCTAGTATTTCGTACGAGCTAAATCGAGGTACCGACCGCAGGTGCGCCACTCCGCAAGCGAATGTTCGAGTGTAGTGAGATTACTGCACAATGTGCAGGCACTTCACATAGTGGAGCAACAACACAAACAAAGCCTGCACATTGTGCAGGCTTTGGGCCTAGTTAGTTGTCGAGGACACGATTCATCGCCGAATGAATGTACGTTGTGCAGGAATACCGCTGAACTTTCGAAGTTAGCGCCAAATGGATGCACATCGTACAGTAATTTTACTTTGACCGGACGCGGTACTACGTCGGATATTCAACGTTTACCTGACTAACTCATCCACAGCCGCTCAACGCTCCGCCGCTTCCCGGTCCGCATATGCCCGGATCGCGTCCGGGATTGCTTCCAGGGACTTCAACGTGAGGTACGCGCCTCGCGGCTTCACGTCGATCTCGATGTTGTTATATTCCCACTCGTCTTCGGTCGGAATATGAATAACGTTCAAGCCGACGGATAGTCCCGGCATGACGTCGGTCCGAAGCGAGTTGCCGATCATCCAAGCATCGGCCAGGTTCAGCCTCATCTGATCGACGATCCGCTGGAGAGCTGCCGTATCCTTATGCTTCGAAATATAAATCCGCGTGTCAAAATAGGCAGACAGCTCGAGCTGCGTTATTTTACGATACTGATTCGACTCTTCCCCGCCCGTGTGAAGCACCAGACGATAGCCTTCATCGCGCAGCCGCTCAAGCGTCTCCACCATTTGCGGCAGCGGCTCAACCGGAATGGAGAATACACTAAGTCCCAAATTGTACAGCTCATCCGCCGTTCGGTTGTCGGCCGCAGCCCCCTGTTCCCCGCAGAACGCCTTATAGGTCGCGACGAACGACTCCGGCAAATGCTCCATTGTCAGCCCGTTCGCTGCCACAGATGCAAGATCGATCTCCATCAGCCTGCTGCGAATAACCGCCCGCTCGGTTCGCGGAAACAAGGTCATCATTCGGTCTAGAAACTGATCAATCACGATTCCGAAATATTTATTGCAATGAACGAGCGTATCGTCGAGATCGAAAATAATCGTTTGTTTGTTCATATCCCCACTCCAATTATATAGATGAATGACAACCCATTACAGGATAGCGGCAGCTCTTACTTCAAGAAGTAGTCGCGCACCTCTTGCCAGTTGTTCACTCGAATATATCCTGTCTCATATATATTGTGGGGGGCCGAGAATAATATGCCTTGTCCTTGAAATCGTTCAAAATGCCGAGGAGTATCATCGATCAAATAGTCCGCTTGGATAATGCTTTTGTCACCGCAGAACACGTAATTCATCGGCGATATCCAAGGAAAATGCTCTCTCAGCCATTCGTACTTGCACGTGAAAGACGAAGGATGCTCCATCGCGGCCGTCGTAAAAAAGATTTCGTACCGCTCGCTAAGCTCGCGAATAACCTGTTGGCTTCCCTCGATAACGGCTAGATCGCGGAAAAACTTCGGCTCGTTCAAAAACTGGATTATCCGTTCCGCCCGCTCCGGGTAAAGCTTCCACAACCTCGATCCATTCGTATCCTGGGCCGTTAACGCTTCATTGAAGTGTTCGTTAAAGACCGCCAACTGCTTGGCCGTCGTATCCGCCACAACTTCATCCATATCGATTGCAATTCGTTTCATGGAAACCACCTCCGTCGTTCAACTATTCGTGAAAGAGATGAAATATCCTTTTCATGCGCGCTTGCCGCGTCTGAATAGTACCCGGAAAGGAGTTAATTTTACGATAAAATCACAAGATACTCGATCCATTTGTTCCCCCAGCATCAGCAATGGGTGAATGAAACGCAAACAAGAGAGGACGATGAGCCCTCTCTTTGTTTTGGTAACCCGTCGCAGGTTTCCTATTTAACTATTGCTGCGGCATACATACACGCAAGTCGTTACTGGTTAATTTGACCGCCATCGACCGTGTAGATCGATTGCGACACGTAGGAAGCGTCATCGGATAGCAGGAACACGGCTACGTTCGCAACCTCTTCAGCCTCTCCGTATCTTCCCATCGGGACTGCTGCGCCGAACGCTTGTCTCGCTCCTTCGGCGTCTTGAGGGACCGTGTTTTTCTCGATCTGGCGCATCATGCGGGTGTTGATTACACCAGGCGCCACGGCATTCACCCGAACGCCGAATGGAGCCGTTTCTAATGCCACGACCTTGGTCATGCCGATCACGGCATGCTTAGAACTGTTGTAGCCGACGAATCCAGGCGCACCGATCAGTCCGGCGCCGGAGGACGTATTCACGATGCTGCCGTACCCTTGCTTTTTCATCACAGGCACGACATATTTTAAGCCAAGGAATGCGCCCTTCACATTGACGTTGAACACAAGTTCGAATGTTTCTGTTGGATAATCCTCGATATTAGCCGTAATGCCTTCGACCCCTGCGTTATTGAAGAAACCGTCTATTTTCCCGAACTTCCCGACAGCTGTGTCCACGTAAGCTTTAACTTCCTCTTCGTTCGCTACGTTAGCCTGAAGAGCAATTGCACGCGAATCATCAAGTCCCAATTCCGACACGACCTGTTGAACCGCACCAAGGTTCAGATCGACCAAAGCAAGCTTCGCTCCTTGCTCTGCCAGCTTCTTAGCCGTTGCTTTCCCGATTCCGCCTGCCGCACCCGTAATGACGATCACTTTTCCGTCGAATTTTCCCATGATTATATCCCTCCTGGAATGATGAATATAAGTTTGGTGAAATGTATCCATCAAGGTTGTTTATTGAGCCGTGTATCCGCCGTCAACCGTCAAGCTATTGCCTGTCATAAAGGAAGAATCATCACACGCCATGAACAGAACAGCTTTGGCCATTTCATCTGCTTGACCGAGACGCTTCATTGGCGTAAGCGCAGCTAACGCTTGTTTGCTTTCCTCCGGAATGATAGGTGTATCAATAAAGCCTGGACATAATGAGTTAATCCGAATATGGTGTTCCGCATATTCAAGCGCAAGCGAACGAGTCAAGTTAATGACGCCGCCTTTAGCTGCATTATAGGCTGCCGAACCAGGCGAGCCGACCCAGCCGTACATAGACGCTGTATTAACGATCGAACCTCCGCCCGTTTTCAACATTTCGCGGATCGCTTCACGTGCTACCAAGAACACGCCGTCCAAGTCAACGTTGACGGTATTGCGCCACTCGGCGTATTCCAGATCATGCGAAGAATGTACGCGTCCGATGCCTGCATTGTTGAACACGACATCCACTTTGCCGAACGCTTCGACTGTCTTTTGGAAAATGTCGGCTACTTCATCTTCGCTTGTAATATTCGCTTTTATGAACAGGGCTTCGGCGTTAAGCGCCTTTAATTCTTGCTCGAATGCCAATCCCTTCTCTTCATTCAGATCGACAAGAACCACCTTAGCTCCTTCGGACACGAACAACCGTGCTGTCGCTGCGCCAATTCCGGAAGCTCCGCCCGTAATGACCGCTACCTTGTCCTGCAGTTTACCCATAGTTGATCCTCCTAGCAGTAGGTTTATGAGAATAGCATGACTACTGAATGCAGCCGCTATTTAGTTTACACTTTCATTGTACTTTTTCGTACATTTATAACAATCATCAAGGTTTACGCGGATGTTCAGTCCGTAGACACTTCGATCAAAAATGTCTTGTTGAGGAGAAATTCATTCATGAATGACCGGCAACGAAACCGGACGAAAGAGCATTTGAAGACCGCTTTCATCAAGCTCATCAAAGAGAAAGGCTACCATTCCGTGACTGTCCGGGACATTGTGGAATGCGCCGCTTATAACCGCAGCACCTTCTATGTGCATTATCAGGACAAAATAGAGCTGGCTGATGATTTGCTTGCTTCCATGATGCAAGGGCTAGAGGATTCCGTAGGGAAGCCCTATATCCCCGGCCAACAAGTGTACGCTGAGAAGCTGAATCCGCCTTCGTTCGCCATCATTGCTTACATCTATGAACACCGGGATTTTTTCGAGCTGATTACGTTCGATGACACGCTGCCAGGGCTGCACACTCAATTCCCTCAGACGATTCTGAATATCTATCAAGAACAGTTCCAGTTCCAAACGATCAATAACATGCAGGTCAACATGGATTATTTCAAACGGTACACAGCCTTCGGCTTTTACGGACTGATTGTGATGTGGATCAGGGGCAATTTCAAGGAATCTCTTGAGGAATTCATTAAGGAAGTGATCGATCTAACGAGAACGCATATTCACTCGATCAAGTATGTAGGGAAGCATGGCGGGCTCGAATAATGGGTATCCACACCAATTCGTCTACTATAACGATATGGAAAAGGGCCATCCAGATTGGATGGCCATTAGTAATAAGTGCACCAGAATACCTGATCAGTATTATCTTGGAAATCAGAGACTAAAGTAAAGACCATTTTCGCATCCATATCTGTTCTTCCCATATAGTTACTCTCATCGACATTGTAATACTGATAAAAAGTAACTTTATAGGTGCCGTTGCTTAGGTCAATTTCGTTTTTCTTGCAGTTCTTATCTGGAACCCCGCTATCTTCAAATTGAGCAGACATCGTTAAACAATCATAGTCAACGATGTATAATCGGTTACTTGTGACTTTAATATATCCCTCTGCTTTCCTATAAAATTCCTCATCCGTTATATCAGAACCATTCTCTATAAGAATATTCCATGAGTGTTCAATGCCCTCATTCGTCATCTGGTAAACCAATAAATTCCCATTAGTCATTTGTTCTGAGAAATGATTTAAAAGTTCATTTAGTTTCCAGTCACTATTAACAAAGGATTTATATTCCTGAGCATTAACTAATCCAATAATGGATGTGTCACCGAACTTCAAACAGATATTCATTTAGCCACCTTCTCTATTCCTATAGAATTGATATGTCGTCATATTCCTCTTCCATGTTTTTAAGACGTAATATTTTTATGTCTTCTTCTGTAATTTCTTCATCATTTTCAATTACACATTCACCGTCTGCTGTTGCTGTCACTCTGGCAAGCTGTGTTTGATCTCTCCAGACAGAAAGTAAATAAGGATAATGAAATGAAACATAAAATTGATTCCCTCTTAATTCAATATTCTCAGTAACCATTTCCTCTGAACTGAATACCTCCGCAAAATCAAAAGAACAATCCTTTCCTTCCTCAACGAAGCCTTTTATAAAGCAATCAATAAATTCTTTTGTATTCTCAAGGTTCTGGATATATTTTGAACAAACATCTTCCACGATCACAGAATCCTCTAAAAATTTTTTACATTCATCTATTGTCATTTCCCTTGTCTCCTTCATTTAGATGACTACTTATTCGACAAAATGATTGAATTTCCCTGTAACTGGGAGGTTCGAAAACGACTGACGACATATAGCTGTTTTTCAGAAAAAATCGCCGCAGCCCTTCTTCCCTGACACACAGTTGTCAACAAGGGAAGCTTATGATGGTTTCAGATGATTGTTCAGCAATCAATTCAGGTACAAGAAGGGAATGGAAACGTATGACTAACAAATTGCCAGCTATCGTTGGGGGACTGCTGCTTGCTATTCTGATGGCGTCCATGGACAACACCATTGTCTCTACTGCAATGGGCACGATCGTCGGAGAGATGGGCGGACTCGATAAGTTCGTGTGGGTCACCACAGCGTACATGGTCGCAGAGATGGCCTGCATGCCGATCTTCGGCAAACTGTCCGATATGTATGGACGCAAACGATTTTTTATCTTCGGAATCATCATGTTCATGATCGGTTCCGCACTATGCGGCTTCGCGCAATCGATCGTTGCGTTAAGTATCTTTCGGGCTATACAAGGGGTCGGAGCCGGGGCAATGGTATCCATTGCGTTCACCATCTTGTTCGACGTCGTGTCGCCTAAGGACCGCGGGAAGATGATGGGAGCTTTCGGGGCCGTATTCGGTTTGTCGAGTGTAATCGGCCCCTTGCTGGGCGGGTACATCACCGATCATATTAACTGGTCTTGGATTTTCTATATCAATCTGCCGCTGGGCATCATCGCTTTACTAATGATCGTCTTGTTCTATAAAGAGTCGGCAGAGCATTCGCGGCAGAAAATCGACTGGGCAGGTTCTATTCTTCTCGTCGGAACGATCATCTGCTTTATATTCGCCCTTGAGCTGGGCGGCAAAACCTACGCATGGGACTCACTGCAAATCATCGGGTTGTTCGCCGGATTCGCCGTTCTTGCCTTCCTCCTTGTCCTGGCAGAGAAAAAAGCCGCAGAACCGATCATCTCGTTCGGCTTATTCCGCAGCAGATTGTACGCAACAAGCAATCTGGTTGCCATGCTGAGCGGAGCTGCCTATATGACAGCGGCAATCTTTATTCCGATCTACGTGCAAGGCGTATTAGGCGGTTCGGCCTCGAATTCGGGCTTGACCTTATTGCCGATGATGTTCGGTTCGGTCGTCACCGCAACGCTTGGCGGATTCCTGATGACGAAGCTGCAATACCGAACCATTATGATCGGAACGCTGGCGACGCTGCTGACAGGTCTTGCCTTCCTCTCGCAGATTACGGTAGAATCTTCTCGGCTTTCGATTACGGGCATTATGATCCTAATCGGACTTGGCATTGGCGCTTCCTTCTCGGTGTTAGGCACTTCTGTGCTTCATTCGTTCCCTGCAGCACAGCGCGGAGCGGCAAGCTCGACGTTGAATTTTAATCGCTCGCTCGGCATGGCGCTTGGCATTACGATCTTCGGCATTATACAGAGCCACAGCATGCTCTCGAAGCTCACCGCATCGCTCGGCCAAGGCGACATCGCCGTTCCTGCTGATTTGAACTTAAGCGATCCTCATTCGCTGCTGAATCCATCGTTCCGTCAAACGGTTGATCCTCAGCTTCTTGATACCGTTACTGCCGGGCTGTCAGGATCCATTGAAACCACCTTTGCATGGAGTCTTATCCCTGCTGTTCTAGCGCTGATTGCAGCATGCCTGATGACGAAGGATAAAATGGAACCGGCTGCCGAAGGCGAGGAACTGGCAACCGCACATTAATTCATATAACGGCGGGCTGCGGCATGCCGGCATAGGAGACATGACCATGAAGCTTGAACGATTAATGACCATTACGATATTGCTGCTCAACCGCAAGCGGGTACAAGCACAGGAATTGGCGGATCAGCTTGAAGTATCCTTGCGAACCATTTATCGCGATCTCGAATCGCTTGGTCAAGCAGGCATTCCCATCGTCTCCTATACCGGTATGGAGGGCGGTTATGAGATTATGGACAGCTTCCGGCTGGATCGTCAATTGCTGTCCTTCCATGAGCTGACCGCCCTCTCAACCGCACTTCGCGGTCTCGAATCTACGAAAGCTTATGATTCCTCGAACATGGACCTCCTTCTCAGTAAAGTGGGGGCGATGGTGGCGCAAGCTGAGCAAGGCCGGGCAGGAGAAGGGCAGCGTATCCATATCGACTTCACTCCCTGGAAGAATAGCCAAGAAGACCAGAGCCGTTATGATTCGCTGCGCCAAGCTGTGGATGAGCGAAAGCTTGTCCGATTCAACTACACGAGCCGAACAGGCGATGAGCAAGGACGTGAAGTCGAGCCGATGGCGCTCGTGCTCAAGAACTATGCATGGTACCTTCACGGTTATTGCCGCTTGCGCAGCGATTATCGTATTTTCAAGCTGACGCGGATTCGGGAATTGGATGTGCAGACGGGCACCTTCATTCGTCGAGCAGAATCGCTCGCGCAATTGAATGAAAGATGGATAGCGCCTGAGAGGAATGAGAAGTTTTCCGTTATTCTTCAATTTAAAGCATCGGCCGCTGTGAGCGTGATGGACCATTTTGACCATCAAGATATTGAACGGCTGCCGGACGGACAGCTTATGGTGCGCACGGCCTTTTCGAGTGAAAGTTGGCTGATTCGTACGGTACTCCAGTATATGACGGATGTTATTGTGCTTGAGCCTGCACATCTTGCGGCCAAAGTGAAGCAGACAGCACTAGATATTGCAAGGCAATATGGTATGCAGGATACGGAATAGGTTCAAGGAAGGAGGTTGCTTGCTTATGATGTCTCTGCACGGAAAAGTAGTCATTGTTACCGGGGGCGCTCGGGGGATTGGGCGTGCAACGTGTATGCAATTAGCTCTACTAGGGGCCAAGGTTGTGGTCAGCGGCAATGAGGATGAGCTAGCCATCCAATCCGTTGTCTCCGAGATTACTGCCGCCGGCGGCGAAGCTCTTGCCTTTCGCGCGGACGCTCGCAGCAAAGAGCAAATGGAACAGCTCGCAGATGCCGTGAAGAACGCATTCGGACGTATCGACGTTCTCATCTGCAATTCCAATTCCGGCACTATCGCTTCCACCTTTGCCGAGCTCTCTTGGGAATCATTCGAACAGCAGCTGACGGATGAATTGAAATCGGCATTCGAGCCCACGAAGGCCGTCATCCCTACGATGATGGCCCAGCGTTCTGGCAGAATCATCTATCTTTCCAGTACGGAGGGCAAAGATCCTACCCCTCAATATATTGCTTTCGGTACTGCGAAAGGCGGGCTCGATACGTTTGCTCGATATATTGCGCAAGAATTCGGCCCTGCTGGAATCTCGGCTAACATCGTCGCTCCCGGCTTCGTTAGAACCGATGAGCCTTTTAAGATCTCAGAGGAAGAAAGCCGAGTAATCGGCAGCTTTACGCCACTGGGCCGGATCGCCGAACCGGAGGATGTCGCAGGAGTTATTACATTTCTCGCAGGGGATGGCGCTAGATTCCTGACGGGAACCTACACACCTGTCACCGGCGGACTTGTCATGGAGTGAGCACCGCAACGTCTGTAAATGATAGCTCCAGGGCCACCCTTTATACGGGATGGCCCTTTCTTTGATAAAAGCCCGTTCATATAAGTAATTATTGACAAATCTATATCCGTTTGTTAATTTTAAAAATGAATGAATGGTTCATTCTATCTTCGTCCGATTCCGTTTACGAGTACGCCTCTGATTTAGATCATTTGCCAGTGCCCAACAGGACTTGCTCAACCTCAAGAACGTTATTGAGAACGGAAACCATACTTCATAACAGGAGGAAGACCGTATGACTGACACGAAGTATACGGCTACGAAGAGCACCACTGAACGAGCCATAGTAATCGGTGGCGGGATATCAGGATTATTGGCTGCCAAGGTGCTGTCTGAGTATTATGGCGAAATTCTGGTAATTGACAGAGATGCCTTACCCGATCTGCCTGAGAATCGACCCGGTACTCCGCAAGCGTTTCAGCCCCATCGGCTAAGCCCTCGGGGTAGTTTGATCTTGAATCGTTTGTTTCCAGGCCTTACGGAGGAACTGCTGACGAACGGTGCTCCTTCATCACAGGGCAGAGCAAGTTATCTGATTAATCCGTACGGAAACATGGTCACCGTCAACCCTCAACAAGAAGCTTTGTTCAGCAGAGCGCTGCTGGAATGGGCGCTCCGCAGACGTGTGCAGATGATTCCGCACGTTCATTTTCTAGCCCGGACAGACGTGTTAGGTTTCTATCCAACGCCGGACCGTTCCCAAATCATCGGGGTGCAAATCCAGGAACGAGGTTCAGCCCAAGCGCAGGTGAACCCTATTACGTCGGACCTTGTGATCGATTGCAGCGGCCGTTCCTCCAAAGCGGTCCAATGGCTGACCGAGCTCGGTTATGATGTGCCTGAACCGGAGCTGCTGAGAGTATCCCTGGGATACAGTACGCGCCATTACAAAATCCCTTCCGATAAAGCAGATCAATGGAACGTCCTCCGTTCCGAAGGTGACCCTGCCAGAGGGACTTATACAGCCGTATTGTCTGTTATTGAAAATAATATTGCCGAAATGACACTATGGGGTTTGGGAGGCCGTTATCCCGCTACGAATGCAGAGCAATTCGAACGCGAAGTAGCCCAATTGGCAAATCCGATATTTATGGAAAGGCTGCAGGAACTTGAGCCTGTGTCTTCTCCACGCGGTTACCGCGTGCCGGAGCTGACCCGACAACATTTTGAGCAAATGCGGCGTTGGCCGTCCGGTCTGTTGGTTATGGGAGATGCCTTTGCTCAGTTTGATCCCATCTACGGCCAAGGAATGACCGTCGCCGCGATCGAAGCAGAAATTTTGGCAGCTTGCTTGTCACAGCAGCAACTCCGGCCTCGATCCGACTTCGAACTGAGCGTTCTCCAGCGAATGCAGGATACGATTGAGCCCGCCTGGTGGTTAAACGGCGTCGCTGACTTGAGGTGGCCAGGAGTCGAGCATGTCGGGCCCGAGCCGTTAAAAGGTTTAACTTTTGCACAACGCTATTTTGAATTCATCCTTAGACATTCAACGGAGCAGACCGATTATCAATTACACGGATTGTATTGGCTCGTGAATTCCTTGTACCTCTCTCCTTCCGAGCTGTTCAATCCGCACTTGGTTTCCTCCCTGCTTGCTGACGGTTCCGACGCCGGCAAACAACTGTTATATGAGTTAGCCGCAGGCTCCGACAGGTCAATCGAAGAACTGCTCGAACACAACATGCCTTCTTTTGAACGGGCGGCATTTGCAACGATGGATCAATTGATGCAGCAACCCTAACATGGAATGGTTATCAATCAAAGGAGTGAATTTTGCAGCTCATGTCACCTTTAACCGAAAAACAACTTCTCGGCAGACGTAAAGCACGAAGAGAACAAATTATGGAAGCTGCCTATCGAGTCTTTGCCCAGCGAGGCTGGAATAGAGCCAAGATGAGTATGATCGCCGATGAAGCCGGTCTCAGTGCCGGCCAGCTTTACCGTTTTTTTGAATCCAAAGAAGAGCTGTTCATTGCGCTTATCGAAGTAGCGATGGAAGAATCCGTCAACGCGTTGAAAACCATCTATCAACTTCCCGGTTCTCCGTATGAAAAACTAAAGGCTTTTACCACAAGCGTGTTGGAGGACGTAAAATCGCAATACCCGTTTATGCTGATCCAACAAGCTCATGTTTCGGATGAAGTTCCGCCGGAAGTTAAGCAAATGATTAACAAATACTCGATGGACCACTATGTGGAACTGCTGCTGCCATTGTTCATAGAAGGACAGGAAACGCAACAATTCGTCGATGGAGATCTATCGATCTTAATCTCCTCCTTCCTGATCACACTTTCCGCTCTGGCAACATTCAACATGCCTATGGCAGACAACTATCGGATGCCGGAAGCCGAAATGGTTCTGCGTATCGTAGCCGGCCCCAAGGCCGCTGCTCTTTAAAAAATCATTTTCAAGCGAAGGGCGGGAGATGATCGGAGATGAGTACAATGGTTACTTGCACGAACCTAACCAAAAGCTACGGAAAACATGATGCTGTCAGCCATCTCGCAATGAATCTGACCGAGAAAACCATCTATGGATTGCTTGGCCGCAACGGAGCTGGAAAAACGACTCTGCTGAATATGATCACAGGCGGCATATTCCCCAGTTACGGCCAAATCGAAATCGCAGGGTCCCGGCTCAGGATAGGCGAAACTCCACAAGACGTCTGCTATATACGGGAGAAAAATCTATTCTTCGGCAGCGCGAAAGTGATGGAGATCCTGCAGCTTGCATCCGTGTTCCACAAAAACTGGGACTGGACATTCGCCCACGAGCTGCTTAGAACCTTCAACCTCAACCCCAACAAGAAAATCCGCCAGCTCTCTAGAGGCATGGAATCGCTAGTAGGGAATATCATCGGTCTGGCAAGCCGGGCGCCACTAACGATTTACGACGAACCGGTGCTTGGTCTTGATGTGCTGATGCGGGAGCGATTCTACCGCATTCTGCTGCAAGACGAAGTGGACCATCTCCGAAATCAGTCTCATTTATTGACTGGCGAACGAGAAGCTATAGAAATTTTCATAAACGGAAGGCAAGTCATCTATAAGGAGGCTCACGGCAAAGGATTTCTGGCTGCCGTATACGGACCGCTCGGAGATGCGGACAGACAGCAGGCTCATAAGCTCGGCATCTCCATCGAAGGCCTGCCGCTGCAGAAATTCTTCTCCTATTTAATCGAAGGGGGGCAGCGAATTGAATAAAATCGCTGTATTGACGAAAGCATCCTTCTTACAGCTTAAGTTGTATCTGTTGATTATTCTAGGCATCTTTGCCGTCAGTTTGATTACAGATCTAATCTTAAGTCTATCCATGGGAGCAGGAGAGAACTCTTCGGTGTCAGCCGGGAACCTATTTACGCTATTCCTGATCTTCGTGGGCAGCGTCCTGCCGGTAAGCTTTTTCAGAAGGATCATCAACTTAGGCGCAACCCGCAAAGATTATTACGTAGGCATCTTAATCATCTATGCGTTATGGTCGCTCATCTTCGCAGTATTCAACATTGCTTGGTACCAATTGGAGATAAACTGGATCCGTGATTATGAACATACATTTAATATTCTCGAAATTTTCCAATGGGATCAATTCGGCGTTGCGGGAATGTTGGTGTACCAGTTCGGCGCTTATCTGTTTCTGCTATCGCTCTTGAACCTATTGTTCTCCGGATTGCGCCACGCCGCAGGTTGGGTTATCTGGGCAGTATTCATCGCGGCAATCCCCATCCTCACGTCGATCGCGCCGCTTCGCAGTAAACTTGTCGACGGACTAAAGACGCTGATCTCCAACGATTCCCTTCTTCAAGGATTCGGATTGACACTCGCACTTGCATGCTTGCTGCTAGCCGGCGGCTGGTGGTTTACGGCAAGACGTGCCTTAATCTAACCCCTTCATCATCTAACGGCAAGTTTTGGGGCCATCCCTTGCGGGGATGGCCCTTCTCGGACCAACCCTAGCTTTCTTACGAGTTTATTGAACTTTTTGAACAGGCTCTTAAAATATCAATATTCTCCTGAAGGAAAGTCAGATTCTTTTCAATTCCTCTGTTTTTACACCAAACAACTGCGCTGAAGGCATCGTAAATATCATATAACGGCAACACTCTCTCCAGAGCCAACATAGGTCGAACCGATTGATACCCTTCGATAAATGGCATCTTTGTTCTCGGATTGACTTCCCAAATATATCGATTCACTTTGGTAAAATCGATTTCCGACGATCCGCCCCGTGCACTCTCGAAATCAATAATGCCAGCAACCTCGTTGCCATTCACCAATATATTCCCTGGTCTAAAATCCATATGAACAATGCATGGCCCGTCAGGATCGGGTAAAGCAGAGAAAACTTCGTCAAAGTGAAGAATACATCTTTCATACAAGGTCGAGTCGAGAATCTCTTTGCATGGCTCTTTCCACTGTTCAAAGATGCTTCTAATATGTAATCTCCAATCATTAGGCTCAAGCAGCTTAAACCCATCGGTTACATGGTAACCATACCCAGGAGTCTTAACCTCATGGAGCATAGCCAGATACACGCCGATTTGATAAGAGAGTTTCTCATCAACGTCCCCTGTACAAGGCTTACCTTGAATGGCTGAAAGAAGCAAGGCTCCCGTACTGCTTTCATCCCCGTACCAAATGTCCAACACCTCAGGAACAGGTATTATCCCTTTCAATGTTTCAAGCATCTGATATTCGCGGAATAGTTTGTCCTTGTTATATGGGATTTTCACAAAAACGTTAGCTCCGCTGGCAAGAGTAAGCTTGTATACATCGGAACTAAATGACTCCGGAACATCATCAATATTCAAAACGTTTAACTTTAGCTTTTCTATAACTTTCAGAATAGAACTCATATGTAACCTCCTGATTAGCAGCGGGTTGTTCCGATTTGTTGCTATGAAAACCAAATTAAATCCAATATATTACATGTATCATAATTTCGAACCGGTACCAAGACTTTTTTCCAACGTCCCCCTTCATGGATGGAATCGCTAGGGTACTGTTCACCACGAGATCAGCACAACAAAAACAACCTTAATCCGGCCAAGCGCCCGAACTAAGGTTGTTTCTTTCGTTTCTATCGCATTTCAATTGCCGATGATTACTTCATCCTCGAACACGAATCATGCCGCTACATATTCGAATCGACAGACCGGCCGCCTGTTTGCGCATCCGCCAAATTCGCTTTGCGGTTGATCATGATATTCCGGATATAGATGAATACGCTGGGCAATTGCCCCAGAATGAAGACGGGGTCGCGGCGGTAGATCGCGTATGCCGACAGGACCGCGCTGCCCAGTATGCTGTAGACCCAGAAGGACAGCGGCACGACCGTCTGCTTCGCTTTCTCGCTCGCCAGCCATTGCGTTATGAAACGCATCGTGAACAGCAGCTGTCCGGCGAACCCGAATACGACCCAACAGATTTCACTGACCGATAAGTTGCTGAATGTGAGCTGCCCCATCCTATTGGCCCTTAATCTGGTAGCGGATGACCCGTTTGCGCAGCCAGCCGATGACGATTGCATCCATCAACCCGACGAATGCCCGATTAAACACACCGTACTTGGACACGCCGAACTGCCTTTCATGATGCGACACAGCAACCTCGATCACCTTGAAGCCGTTGATCTTCGCAAGCGTCGGCAGAAACCGGTGCATCCCTTCGTACAAATAATAGCTGTCCGCGACCTCCCGCTTCATCAGCTTCATCGGACAGCCCGTATCGTAGATGCTGTCGCCGGTCAGCCAATTGCGCACGCCGTTGCCGACGCGGGAAGAAACCTTCTTCACGAGCGTGTCCTGCCGGCGCACCCGTTTGCCGTTCACGAAATCCATCTGCGGAATATAAGGCATCAGCTTGAAAATATCGCGCGGATCCGTCTGCAGATCGGCATCGATGAGCGCAATCAATTCTCCAACCGACTGTTTAAGTCCGGCATAGATCGCGGCCGTCTGCCCGCAGTTTGATTCGAAATGAATGACCCTCACGGCCGGATCTTCCTGCGCAAGTTCATTCAGCAGGCTTGCGCTGCGGTCCTTGCTTCCGTCGTTGACAAGCACGATCTCGTAGCTTTCAACCCGTCCTCTCACCGCATTCGTAATCGCTTCATGCAGCGGCCGAATATTGTCCTCTTCGTTATAGATCGGCGCTACGATTGACAGTCTTACCATACGCACTCACTCCTGTACCATGTAACGAACCGGGTTATCCCTTGCGCAAGCTGAGTCTTAGGTTCATATCCGAACAACCGGTTCGCTTTTGTAATATCCGCATAGGTTTTCTCGACGTCCCCAGGCTGCTTCGGCAGCCTGCGAATGTTCGCTTTGCGCCCGAGCTCGTTCTCAATAGTCTGAACAAGCTCAGCAAGCTCTATGGTATGATTCGTACCCAAATTGACGATTTCATATACAGGTTCACGACTTTCTACATAATGAAGAGCACCGAGCATTCCGTCGATAATATCGTCAATATACGTATAATCACGCCTAGTCGACCCGTCGCCGTACACGGTCAGTTCCTCGCCATGGTCCAGCATGCGGGTAAATTTATAGATGGCGAGATCCGGCCGCTGCCTAGCACCATACACGGTAAAAAATCGAAGCATGATCGTATCGATACCATAAAGATGGTGATACGTGTGCCCGACCACTTCGCATGATTTCTTCGTTGCCGCATACGGCGAGATGCTCCGGTCCACGACATCCTGCTCGGAGAACGGCACCTTCAACTGATTGCCGTATACAGACGACGAAGAGGCGCACAGCCATTTGCGTACGCCATGCTTACGCATCGCTTCGAGCACCTGCATCGTCCCCCGAACGTTCACGTCCTCGTAGAGCAGCGGATTATCGATCGACGGCCTCACGCCAGCCATCGCCGCCAGATGAATGACCGCATCGATTCGCTCCTGCTCGAATATCGCTTCCAATTCGTCTGAATGGCGGATATCCGCCACGACAAGCTTATATGCGGGCCCGTTCACGAAGTCTGGCAGCCTGCTCAAGTCCTCTTTCTTATTCCTGTAAGGGAAGGCACGCTTCGTTCCGGTACTCTGAAGCACGTTGCTTATCTTGATCTTATAATCATAAAAATCCGCGAAATTATCGATGCAAACGACACGGTGCCCAAGGCTGAGCAGCCTCTCGCACCAATGGGAGCCGATAAAACCCGCTCCTCCGGTTACGCAATACGTTCTCATTGAGCCTCCCGCAGCGTATAATGCCGCCGATCCGAGCCGTCTCCGACTCCATAGTAATGGAAGCGGCCGCGAACAGCCTTATCCTGTCCGAACATGTTGCGGCAATCAAATAAAAAGCTGCTGCGCATGCTGCCTGCAATAGCGTTCCAATCGACTCTGCGAAATTGCTCCCATTCGGTCATGATGACGATGGCATCCGCTTGAATGGCGCTTTCCTCTTCGCTGATGCAGTATTCGATCGATGGGTTCAGATCTGGCCATAACCGCACTGCTTGCTTCATTCCTTGCGGGCAATAGACGCGAATCGCCGCTCCTTTGCCGCTCAGTCCCTGAATGACATCGTAGCTTGGCGTCTCGCGAATGTCGTCGGTGTCCGGCTTGAAGGCCAGCCCCCAGACGGCGATCGTCCTGCCTTTCAAGGAACCGCCATAAGAGAGCGTCTCGCTTATGCGGTCAAGCATCGTCTGCTTCTGTTTCTTATTCGCAGCGATAGCAGCCTGTACAACATAAAGCTCTTCGCCGCTTCGTCTGCCGACGTCGACGAGCGCCTGCGTATCTTTCGGGAAGCAGCTGCCTCCATATCCCGGGCCCGCCTGCAAGAAGTGGGGCGATATCCGTTCGTCCATACCCATTCCTTGCGCGATATGCGAAATGTTCGCCCCGACCTTCTCGGCCAGCAGCGCCATTTCGTTGATGAACGATATTTTGACCGCCAAGAACGAATTAGCTGCGTATTTAATCATCTCTGCCGACTCCAGATTCGTGCAGAGGAACGGGATGCCCGCATCGGCATGCACCGAATAGACCGACTGGAGCAGCCGCTCTGCATGCTCGGATTCGGTCCCGATAATGACTCTGGACGGCGACAATGCATCACTCACGGCTTGACCCTGCCGCAAAAATTCCGGGTTCGATGCCACCTCGATCCGATAGGCTGCACCACTGCCGGCAACAGCGCTGTCGAAGTAGCGTTGGAACGTTCCGCAAGTGCCTACAGGCAGTGTCGACTTTAACACGACGAGCTTGTCCCGGTCCGCATATTGCGCAATCGAAAGCGCCGCTTCCCGGACATAACGAAGATCCGCGCTGCCGTCCATCTTCGAAGGCGTTCCGACCGCGATGAAGATTACATCGCTGTTGTGAACGACTTGCTCGGCACTTGTCGTGAACGACAACGCGCCTGATTGAAGCCCTTCCTTAAGCAGTTTATCCAAGCCTGGCTCATAAATCGGAGATTCACCTTCGCGCAGACGGGTTATTTTGTAATCATCGACATCCATGCACGTCACTTGGAAACCATAATGAGCAAGAACCGCGCCGTGGACGAGCCCTACGTACCCTGTACCGATTATTCCAATTGTTATCATCGTCATATTCACCTCATCTTCTTGGTGCTGCTTGACTTTCATTTACGATGAGCGAGATAATTAGTTTACTAACTTAACTATTAATATAATAATGAACCGTTTCGCATAATTCAAGTATAATAAGCTTGTACAAATTCAGATTGAGATGGGATTTGATTTCAACATGCCGAATAATTCATTAACGATACAACAGCTGCACGATGCGTTCCTGCTTTTCTCCAAGGCCGAATGGCGCCAGCGGACGATCCGCGGTTTCAACCGGAGCGAGATTCGTGTTCTGTTCAGCATAATGGAAAGTGAGAAAGCCGGAGTTCCGAAAATGAAAGTATCCGACATAGGCAAAAAAATGATGGTCACCACCCCTACCATTACGCAATTGATGAAACGGTTGATCGAATCCGAGCTTGTAGAACGCACCGTAGATCCGGATGACAAACGGTCTGTCGGCATCGAGCTTACCGATAAAGGAAGGCAAATCGCGATGGAAGCAGATGAGCAGCTGAATGAATCGATTGACGGGTTAATCGACCATCTCGGCGCGGATGACAGCATGAAGCTGGCGGAGCTGCTGACCAAGACGTTTCATTACTACTATGAGCGGAACCGGGAGCTATAATTGGATTTGTTCATAGATATGCTCGAAACTCTTTTTTAATGCTGTGTAAATCCCGGCTCTCTGTTAGAATAGAAGCAGCACGACCTCACTTCCTAACAATATGACGCGAAGGATGATGCTTCCAGATGACGAGAGCCTATATGACCCTAACGACAATCTACGTGAATAATTCACCGATTCATACGATTTCGCTTAACGAGCCGAACCTTGAGCATATTGCCAACCTTGTTAAAGAAACCGCCTCCATGTTGAAGCTGGAGGGCATCTTGACGAGTGGAACGGTAGTGAACACCGATACGGGCGGGACAGCGATCGCTTATTCGCTTGGCGAGCACAAAGTATTGGTCGTGCTGGAGAAGCTGCCGCTCATGAAGTTCGACGCGGGCAGCGATAAGTTCGATTACGCGAAGTTTTAACGGGGAACCGCAACCGGCCGGGAGGCTGGTTGCGGTTTTTTTTCAACCATTCCATCGAGTAAGGCGGTCCTCTTAGATTGTTATCTCTTCATCTCATCAAAAACCTTTTTCTCAGCATCAGAGAAGCTGTCATAGCTATCCAAGTAGGTTATAAACTTTTCATTCTCCAATTTTCCGTATATCTTTTGACCGGATTTCGAGTATATTTTACAAGTATTAGTTTTACCGTTCACGACAGCAAAAGTATCGCCAATTATATATAAAACTCCGTGCCGTTTTCTATAGTCTGCCACATGATAATCCAATATCGTCATTTCAAGGTTATCATTATAAATTTCCAGTTTCAGATCATCGGGATATCTCCCTATCTGGAATTTCCCGCCTCCGGTTTCCTCCACCGTATCTTTTCCCATGGGATATTTGGATTTGCTTATGCAACCATTCAACATGCTCAGCATTAAAATAACAACGGTAAATCCGAGATATAGCTTCATTACCTGCCGCATCGAATGAAGCACGTCCCCTTACATCATTTAACACTATGAACGAGTAAAGAAGGCAAATAGTTTACTCATACAGCTCTTACATCATCTGTATTCTCTAATCATTCCACTCCACCAAAAGATAAAATATGAGTTTCTAAATCAACTTCAAGTTGAGCTAGGCTCTTAATAACACTTGCAGGCAATGTATACCCTAGTTGACCAAAATCTGATCTAATAAATAGTTTTATTGATAATTCATATTGTTGCTTTAAAGACAGCAGCGTTTCTTTACGATTAACACACAGATCCAAAAGTTCCATTAATGCTTCGTCTGGCGTTTTTTCCTTGAATTTAACGTCATATCTCCAAATATTTTTAGGTGCAGATTTACCTCCTACCATCTGCTCCTTGTTGACGACCCTCGTCGGATCAACATTTAATATAGAACTTATCAATTCAAAATCAACTGGATCAGTCGATGAAACCACGAGTGAACAACTTCCCTTAATCAAATATCCTCACACCTCCAGCAACTATCTACAGCATCATCTTTAACTCTTAATCGTAATATTCCCCTTCGTCTCCTTGAACCTTGGCGCCTATCTTATTAGCAGCAGCAATGAGCACTTCAATTGCTGGCTTATTCGCTCCGCACAAAGTTAGTCTGCCATCTTGATAAAAGACTGGCAGATCTTTAAGATGCTTTATAACCTGCGTAAACTCAATTTCTGTAATGGGCCGCTCATTACTCATGAACCAGTGTTCAGACTTAATAATATGAACATCGTAACTCATCGCGATTCCTCCAAGTTATCATTATATTGATCAACTAGAAGCTCCTAACGCTCCTACTCATTCTATGATTTCATATTCAAAGCTCTCGCAATAAAACGAAAACATTGCTTCCTCTTCCTCAGCAACTCGGTATTTGATGCCTTGCAGTTGGTGGTCTCTAACGTCATAAATGTTGAAGTACAATGCAAACATCCCCTCAAGATATCCCACTTTGATATCTCTCACACCTCCGAAGGTAATCCGAAATTTCTGATCTCCCTCGTAACATGGATAGTCACACAAAATAACTTCCAACGTATATTCCGGATCGCCAAGCCCACTTAGATCGCGATGCAGATTGAATGATTGTAAGCAGTGATACTTTTTGTGTTTCTGATAGAAATCCGTCATTAAAGAATCGAATTCGGTCATCTTGAATCCCCCTCCAATCCTCTCTCATTGTCGATTTCCAACGGGATCACCCGCCCTACTTCCAGATATACACATCATAAGGCACTTCCCCCATTTCTAAAAAGAAAAAAATAGCCCTCCCCAACCATCCGATTGAGAAGGGTACCGTGTACGTGCCTGCAGCCGTGATGTTCACCGCGTAATCGCCTTTGACCAAACGCATAATAAAATGTTGAATAAATCCTGCTTTCACATTAAAGATATCTCTATTCATAATTTCAACAAAGATCTAATTAGAAGGGGATGTTCAGCTCTTTCGTAATGAGGTCTCTAATTTCCGTACCGTTATTTAGATCACCATGCGTCAATAAATTCAAAACCACTCTTATCGCTTTTCTAAAACTCATCTGACTTGACCCCACTAAGCCATGGGCACCTGTATGAATGATTAATGTTCCGGAAGGCAGGAGATCGTTCGCATCAGAGACAAGCTTATGAATCTCGTCTACTATTGCGGTGATATATTCCTCTGGAATACCTAATCGAACCTCATCAGGCTTCAGCGCGATTATATCTTCAATAATCGTACCATTCTCGTGTCCAACCTCTGCCTTCACGACTAGCTTCCCTTCGTTAGAAGGGCTATAGGTTACGCCAATAAAAGCATATTTACTAATCATACCCGCTCTCAATACAAGTTCGATGGTTAAGCGACATGGACTGGATTGAAGGCCGTTTTTTTGAATAAATGTTTTCTCTACCGTGCTCTGTGATGAATATGGCAATAACGGCGACTCATCCAGCCAGAGTCTTCCCCGCTTATAAGCGCCTAAATGATCGAAAGTAAATTGCATATTTTCAACCTCTCGAAGTGTGATCTATTTTTTAAGTTCCAAATCGCTATACTTGATCTCGAATTCCGCGTGGTCGCCTAGCGCGTGACTAACAGGGATGCTGATGCCTACTGAATCTTTCGTAAAATAACTAAAAATATCACTCTGGCTGGCTGTTCCGATTTCATCTAAAGAATCAGAATGGTTGAACTGCTGCAGCAGCTCGCTTTTGGACCACATCTTTAATGCGTCTACAATGTCTGATTTACTCGCCGCCGTATGCTCCGGTACTGTAAATTGTCCATTCCACAACTTATCGATAAAATGCTCATCTATAACTACAACGTCATTCAGCCGTAATTTCGTCCCATTGGCGAGATCTATATTGGTTGTATAGAAAAGATTGTTCGGGTGGGCTGCCCCAGCCACATCACCTAAACCAGCGTATTGAATGCTTAATCGATTCGCATCTTTCAATGCAATCTGGTAAGTGATATCTAAGTCCAAATTGTCGGGAATGCCTTGGTTGCCCGGATCAGTGTAATAGTGTAAAACTTTTAGACTCTCATTCCGGATCAGTTCATTGATCTTGTTCTGTCTGCCTGCATCGTCCAGCCCCGTGATCTGAGGGTATTTGATCGACATATTCCCCGACGTATAATCGGCCTCCGTAATGTTATAGTCCAGCCGATCCATCTTGTTTGAATCAGGCCCCGTAAGGGATGGATTCGCAGCATCTTTAACCTGAGCGCAGGATGTTAATAGCAACACAATGGCTGCCCATATCCATTTCGTTTTCATATACAATTAACCACCTTCTAATTTCCTTCGTTACCCGAAGCTACCGCTTAAGCATCGGCACCAACACTTCCTGGATCTGTCCCTCTAGTTCATTCTCACGATCGTGCATGCCGCACCGCCTACCCATCATTATTTTCCATAAAAAAATTTCCAATCGTTTAAGCAGATATGTTATAGTTCAATTACTTCAGTGCACAAAAGCATAAAAGCACTAAAGCTCAGTTGAATAAGGAGTGTTTAACGCGATGGCAACATTAGAAGACCTTCGGAAGCAGATAGACCAGCTGGATGAACAAATCATCGAGCGGCTCGCACAGCGGTTTAAATTAATTGAAGAAGTAGGCAAAATAAAAGCGAAAGAGGATATGAATGTCCAAGACGTTGACCGCGAATCTCGTATTTTCAACAAAGTCGAACATCTCGCTGAAAGGTACGGCATGGACAGCAAGGCTGCAACTCAACTCTACAGACAACTGATGGATTTAGTTATTATACGGCATCAAGAAATTCGTCGAGATGCTGCCTCAACTAGAAAACCTTAATGACAGCAATCTTATGACGATCTCGACAAAAAAGCGCACCAATCCTTTCTCGCCTGCTGCGGGATTAGACTGACGCGCCTTCTTATTGCTTATTACACTCCTGCATGCGCGAGCGCTAGAACTTACTTCGCCCGGTACACCGCGCATCCGTCCCGCTCCGCAAGCTCAATTCGCCCCTGCTTCTCCAGGTGGACCAAATGCGCAAGCGTCTCCGCCATGGCGAAGCGGAGATTATGCATATTCGTGCGCAGACGGGCGCCGAACAGCAATTCGCACACCTCGAAGCCGGTCGCCGACTGGTTCTCCTGCTCCTGAAGCAGTTGAACCATTTTGTCCAGACGGCGCTCGTGATGGCGGATCAGCTCGTTACACCTCACCACAAAATCTACGAACGGCTCTCGGTGTCCTGGAAACGCCATCCCGACGTCCAGCCGGCTCAACTGAAGCAAACTATCTAGGAATGCCGCAAGCGGATCGTCCAGTTCATCCGGCACGATGCTTACGTTCGGCGTAATGTCGGGCATGACCTGATCACCGCATACGATCGTCCGGCTCGCAGCGTCATAGAACAGAATGTGCCCGCTCGCATGGCCCGGCGCGTCGAGCGTCGTCCATTCGATACCGCCGAACCGGAATGGCTGACCGGCCTCCATATACTCCACCTTGGGCTGAGGCGATACGTTCGCGACGAAGCTCTCCAAGTTGTCCGCGATTCCTTCACGCAGAACGGCCGGCATGCCATGCAGCTCGAACACCGCCGACAGCTTCGCGCCAAGCTCCCGCTCCTGCCCCCACATCCGAAGGGCATATTGGTGCGACGGCTTTGTCATCCAGACCGGCGCTCCAGACCGCTCTTGGAACAGTCCAGCAAGTCCGTAATGGTCCGGATGCTGATGGGTCAGAACGATTCGAACGATCTGTTCATCGCGAATCCCTTCCCGCTCCAGCGCCTCGTCCCAAGCTGCGACCGCTTCCGGCGTATTCAACCCGGGATCGATCAGCGTATAGCCGCCTTCCGGCTCCGGCACGACATAAGCATTCACATATTTCAACGCAAATGGAAGCGGAACCTTCACCTGCAGCCATCCATTCGGCCAGCGCTTCACGTTCGCCGGCTGTCCGCCTGCCGGACCGCCATTGCTGCCTGCTGTTGGATGCTCCTGCTCCGCTGTCATTCCGCTACACTCCCGCTCATAATCAGTCTTAATGATTGATCAATCTGATAAGGACTTCCATCGTATGCCCCCGCAGTCCGCTCAAGCCGTAAACCTGCCGCGGCGATCGCTTGCTTGAACCACTCGAGACCATAGAGCTTCACTCGCTCTTCATAACAGCGCTCTTCGCCTGACGGCTCCGTAATCGTAATCGTCTTGCAGACGGCACCGTCCTCGATCCGGCGTTCCTCCCGAATCGTCCATCCCGTCTCTTCATCTACCCTCTCGGACAGCGGCACCAGCGTCCGCTCTACATAAGGCGCGTTCAAGAAATCGATCACGAACGTGCCGCCCGGACGAAGCACCCGGCGCAGCTCCTTAAGAACGCCCGCGTTGTCTTCTTCATTGAAATAGCCGAAAGACGTGAACAAGTTAACCGTCGCTCCGAACGTACCGTCCGCATACGGAAGTTTGCGCATATCGCCTTGCTTCCAGTTGACCCGGCTGCTCACGTCTTGTTTTCTAGCCTGCTCCAGCAGCGGCAGCGACAAATCCATTCCGCTTACTTGATACCCTAGCTCATCAAGTGCCAGCGCATGCCGCCCCATGCCGCAGCCGATGTCCAGCAATTCCATGCCGGCAGGCAGCTTCGCCCACTCGCACAACTGCTTTACTTCGCGGTTCGCCTGCTCCCAATTGCGGTGTTTATATACAACCATATAATCAGAGCCGAAGCTCCGTTCGAACCATTCTCCCATGAACCGTATCTCCTAACTGCTCGAAGCCTCAGATTCCGAAACTTCGCCTATATTCGGACAACCCCATCCGAATTATTGTACTTCATCTGAGGCACAGCGGGCAAAGGTCAATTCACGGACATAATTTCCGCCCCGCTGTACATCCTACTAATTATAACCAGCATCGGAAGAAGGAGGCTATCGCATGTTGCACCGCATTACGACGTTATTCGCCGAAGCTAAAGACTTGAACACGCACCGGATACATAATCGCGAGTTTACGCTCGAAGTGGCGTACATCGGTTCCCTCGTCGACGAGAGCAAAGTGAGCGACTACATCCTCGTTCCGTTCACGAAGGAAGAGCAGTCGTTCAAGACGATTCTAGAGACGAACCCTTCGTTCAAAAAAATCGAAGACCCCGCGCGCTGGGCAGGCAACTTGCTGAGAGGCTTCGTCCTAGTGAAGCTGGAGAACGCCATATACATGCTGGACGCAGCCCGTGTTATCCGCAACCAGAATCCGATTGCGGAAGTCGAAAGCTCCGTGCAAGGACCGCAGACAGCGCTCAGCGAAGACCTGATTGACTCGATGAACCTTATTCGCTCCCGCTATCCTTCCGCAGAGCTCAAGATCGAAGAAGGCACCGTCGGCACGCTGTCGATGACCCGTATGCTGCTGCTGTACGATCAGCGCCGCGTCGATCCAACTTTATTAGCGAATATACGTAACCGATTAAAGGAAGTCACGCACGAAATGATCGGCGCCGTCGGCGAGCTAGAGAAAGAACTGTCATCGCCGCGGCGCGCGTTGTTCCCGACGATGATCATTACCGAACGTCCTGACCGAGTGGCAAGAGCGCTCAGTCAAGGCAAATTAGTGCTTCTGCTGCACGGCAGCATGTTCGCGCTTATTCTGCCGGCCAACTTCTTCGACTTCATGCACGCGATGGAAGATAAATATGAATCGCTGTGGATGACCAATTTTCTAATCGCGCTTCGTTACTTGTCTATACTGCTCACGACGACGCTGCCGGCCCTATACATATCCGTCGTTTCGTACAACCCAGAACTGTTCCGCGTTCAGCTTGCATTCTCCATTGCAGGCAGCCGGTCTGCCGTCCCGTATCCTTCGTTCATCGAGGTGTTTCTGATGCTGTTTCTCATCGAAGCGCTGATCGAAGCAAGCGCGAGGCTGCCGAGGTACGTCGGCTCGACCGCGACGACAGTCGGAGGTCTCATTCTCGGTCAAGCCGCCCAGCAAGCAGGTCTCGTCAGCAGCATCATGATCATCGTAACGTCCGTCGTTGCGATATCGAACTTCGTCGTCCCTATCGCATCCATGTCGTATGCGATCCGTTTCTTGAAATACCCGCTCATCGTCCTATCGATCTTCTTCGGCATTATGGGCGTTGCTTTCGGGTTGTTCATTTACATCGTGTATTTGTGCCAACTGCGCAGCTTCGGTAAGCCTTACTTCCGGTTCCTCGGCAACATTACGAAGAAAGAAGGCGACATCGGCCAGGTGAACGCCCGATGAACCGTTACGTGATGTACAACTTCGTCATGGTGAGCCTGTTGAACCTGATGCTGTTCGTGCCGAATATCTTATTCCAATACCGGTACCATGGAGCGGTATCGTCTCTTATCGCTGCCGCGGTGATCGGTCCCTTATTTGGCATTGTATTTATTCGCACCATAACCAAATATCCCGGCAAGGGCGTACCGGAAATCTTGAACGAGAACTATCCGCGATGGGTAACGGTTCCGGCATTTCTGTTTTTCGCGCTGATGTGGTTCTCTGCTGCCAGCATTACGGTCGATGCGTACGCCGTCTTGATCAACCGGTTCTTCAATCCGGACGCGAACGTGCTTGTTATTCTAGGCGTCATGTGCGTCATCTGCCTGTATGCTGCAACCCGCTCGACGCTCAGCATGCTATTCATCATGGAAATTATGCTGCTGCTGAATGTGCCGCTTATTGTCATGCTGCTCGTGAAGGCAGGCGGCAGCGATCAGATGAATTGGGATGCTATTCGTACCGCCAGCAATTACGTGCAATCGATGCCGAAGCTCGCGCCGCTCGCTGCCGCGACATTTATTTTTACCGGCTATCTGAACCTGTCCATTTATAACCGCGTGCTGCCGCCTAACTACAAATTCAAGCGCGGATATCTGCTGCCCGTGTTCGGCATCGGCGTACTGGCGACCACATATTTCATTCCGATCGGCCTTCATGGGATAGACGGCGTATCCTCATACCTCTATGTATGGTCCGCCACGTCCGACTCGCTCGCAATGGAATACGGCTTTATTGAACGGGTCCTATTCGTCTTCCTGATTCTGTACTTGAATTTGACGCTTATCTATACCGCTTCGGGCTGGCATCAGGCGATGGAAATGATCAAGAGCTGCTTTCCGAAGTACAAGCCGTCGATCGATGAGCATCCGGTCCCGCGAAGCAATTACGTCATCGTATCCGTATTCGCGGTCATTACGGTCGCTGCGCTGTATTTGCTCAACGAGAAACATTTGACCGAATTTACGTCCTACTGGCTGATCATTCGGATGTTCTCGGAATACGGGCTTGTCATCTGGATCGTTGTGCATACACTCTTGAGGAGGGGAGCGGCTTGAGACGATTCTGCACCGCCTGCGTGGCCTTCATCATGCTGTCCTTGTTGATGCAGGGATGCGGGTTCAAGGATATCGACAAAAGATTTTTCGTCGTAGCAGCCGGCATCGATCGGACGAGCAATGCGGATAAACCGTACCGGATTACGCTGCGGCTCGCAATCCCTTCACCGAAAGCCGAACCCGGCGCGTCCAAATCGCAGCTCGAGTCCATCGATACGGCAACGATTGCCGAAGGCGTACGCCTGCTCAAAGGCCATGTAGATAAGGAGATCGACTTCGGCCATTGCAAAGTCATCGTACTTGGAGAGTCTCTAGTTCAGAGCGATTACGTTGAGGCGCTGACTTGGATGATTCGCAGACGCGACATTCAGAGCATCGCTACTGTTGCTGTCGGCAAGCCTTCTGCGGAAGATGTGATGAATGCGAACCCGCCGTCTGAACGGTATCCCGGCAACTCGCTCTTTCTGAGCTTTGGGACAGAAGGAACGGATTCACCTTTTACGCTTCAGATGTTTTTGTTCGACCTTGAGCGCCGGTACACGGAGAGGGGCTTGGATCCGTTTCTTCCCGTTATCAAGCGGGATCATATGACGTATATGATCAGCAAGGTCGCTTTTCTGGACAAACAGAAGGTGAAACTGACGCTAAGCAATGAAGAAACGCAAATGTATAACCAACTGAGCACTCAGTTTAAGAAGTCCTCGATTATGGCCACGTACAAAGGGAAACCGATCGTCGCTTTGCTGACCGGGATTCACCGGAGCTATCGGATTATTGAACAGAACGGGCAGGCGGTCATTCGAATGAAAGTCCGGCTCCGCTGCATTCTGGAGCAAGCGCCTAGAGGGCTGTATAACAGCGATTGGAGACAGATCGAGAAGGCATTCAGCGATCAGTATTCAACGAAGGCAGAAACGATGCTCGACAAAATAAGAAACACAGGCGTCGATCCGTTCGGATTCGGCCTGCGTTACCGGGCCATGCATAGGGGTTCCGATGCAACATGGAACCGGTGGGTGAAGCTGTATCCGAACGCGAAATTCGAAGTCCGCACGTCGGTCAAAATCGATGGAACGGGGCTTATCAAGTAAAAGCAACGACTTGAATGCCCTGTCTTTTGTGAAACCTCCATTACCGTTCCATATGGTCTTCCGGCTGGGCCGCCTTCACGCTCAAACCTCCATCGACCATAAGCAGATGACCGTTGATCTGCATCGCTTCTTCCGAAGCGAGGAAGACGACCGCATCGCCGATCTGGCGCGCGGTGCCTAGCCGTTTCATTGGATTCGCCTGCTCTTCCTTCTCCCGCATGCCGGGCGTTCCAAGGAAATCGTTACACATATCCGTGTCTACGGTGCTCGGTCCAACCGCATTGACGTTTACGTTATACCGGCCAAGCTCGATGGCCATTCCCTTGGTCAGCATATGGGCGCCGGCTTTCGACGCTTGATAATGCGGAATGACCGGGCTCGTCACGACAAGACTTGCCGTCGAGAGCACGTTGACGATTTTGCCCCGTCTGCGTTCGATCATCCCTCTTGCCGCCCGCTGCGAGCATAAGAAAATCGACTTTAAATTCGTATCGATCGTCCGGTCCCACGTCTCCTCGGTCGCGCTCATGAACGGCTCGAACGGCGCGATGCCGGCATTGTTAACCAGAATATCGACAGGTCCAAGCTCGCGCTCCACCTGTTCGAACATCGCTTCGACATCGTCCTTCTTACCAACGTCGCCACGAACGATAAGGGCTCGGCGTCCGAGCGCCTCCACCTTTGCTTTGACGGATTCCGCCAGCACGGCGGAACGTTCCGACGTATAGTTAATGGCGACGTCCGAGCCTTCCTCGGCCAGACGGATGACGATCGCCTCGCCAATTCCGCGGCTGCCGCCTGTTACAAGCGATATTTTATCCAATAAACGCTGCATCCTCTTATCTCCCTTCGATGATTACAAGCTTGGTCCGATCCGGTTAATGCTGAATTCCTGATGGCCAAGAATTTCGGCTTTCGTCAGCTTCCCTGCCGCCACTTCAAAAATTTCGTTGCCGATCAATGCACCCGCCTCGGCCAAATCAAGCTCACCTGTCAGCAAGCCGCTGACGTTGACATCCATATTGTCCGACATCCGGTCGTACATCCGCTGATTAGCCGTTATTTTAATGACCGGACTGACGGCTGCGCCCGTCGGCGTCCCGCGTCCAGTCGTAAAGCAGACGATATGCGCGCCACCCGCCGCCATACCGGAGACGCATTCGATATCGTTGCCCGGGGAGTCCATGAAATAAAGCCCGCCATTCGGAATCTGTTCGGCATATTCGATAACGGCGCGAATCGGCGCTGTACCGCACTTGCTGATGCAGCCGAGCGATTTCTCTTCAATCGTCGATAAGCCTCCCGCGATGTTGCCCGGGCTCGGATTGCCGCCCCGCATATCCGCTCCGACTTTCTCGACTTCCCGCTCGAACCGGTGGACGATTTCGTACAGCTTCGCCGATACGTTCTCGTCTTGGCACCGCTCGGCGAGAATATGCTCTGCGCCGATAATCTCCGTCGTCTCGCCGATGACGATGCTGCCGCCTTCGCCGATCACTGTATCCGCCGCAACGCCGAGCGCCGGGTTCGAAGCAAGTCCGCTCGTCGCATCCGAGCCGCCGCACTTCACGCCGACGCGCAGTGCGCTGTACGGCACGTCGACCATCTTTGTACGGTCGAGCTCCGCACGCAAGCGGCGGGCGATTTCGGCACCGTGCTGAATCGCTTTGACCGACCCGCCGACATTCTGGATATCAAAAAATTCGACCGGCTTGCCTGTCGCGCGAATCGTCTCCGCCAGTTGCTGCGGATCGACAACCTCGCACCCGAGACTGACGATAAGCACCGCTCCGACATTCGGATTCATGCCGGTTCCGGCAAGCACGTCGAACGTCCGGTCTTTATCGGCACCGATCTGGCTGCAGCCGTGCTGATGCGGAATCGCTACCGAGTCCGGTACGAGCTGCGCAATCCGGTTCACGACCTGATTCGAGCAGATAACGGTCGGAATAATGAGCAAATGATTGCGAATGCCGAAATCACCGTTCTCTCTCGCATAGCCTTTGAACGTTTTGACAGTCATTGTCCGTTACTCCCCTTTCGCCGCAGCTGGCGCTGCAGCTTGGTCGCCGCGCCCGCGTATGCCCTCTATATTGTGAACGTGCACATGGCAGCCTTTCGGAATGACAGCTGTTGCACGGCCGATTACCTCACCGTATTTCCGTACATGCACGCCTACTTCGATTGCGGCAACCGCAATTTTGTGTCCGAATGCAATCGCTTCCATGACTTCGAGTTGAACGGTTTCGCCCGCGTGCTTGAACGTAATCGTCAAGCCAGGCGACAATTCGCGCAGTGCGGTCGCAACGTGATCTCGGTCGTCCATGACGATAGCGTCTGCTCCGCTCTCCCATGCTTTGCCCATATGAACATCTCCTTACGACAATTAGTCGTATTTGAATAAATAATGGCGTCCTGCAACCAAACCAACTAAAAACTTAAAAGGCTAAAAGAGTAAAAAACTAGAAGAGTTTAATGGACTTGAAGATTCTGATGAACTTAATAAGAACAAAGTTAAAAGAGTTAAAGGAACTTAAAAGCTAAAAGTACTTAAAAACCAAAAGAGTCATAGAACTAAAGAACTAAAAATAAAGAAATATTTAGAACTAAAGATCTAATGGGTTACCGATAACCCTTCCGATAACATAAAAGTATCAAAGCGTCACGGTTGCTGTCAATGATGAAATTCGGTACGATTAATCTATTACTTACTTCGAACGGATATCAAGCGGAAGGTTGGTACGGGATGATTACGATATATGATATCGCGAAGCATGCGAATGTGTCGGCAATGACCGTTTCGCGTGTCATTAATAATACAGGACGGATTAGCGATAAAACGAGGATGAAAGTCCGGCAAGTCATGGCCGAACTGAATTATGTGCCCAATGCTATGGCGCGCGGACTCGTGCTTCAGAAAACGAATATCGTCTCGCTGCTCGTCACGGATATTACGAATCCGTTCTATACGACGGTGGCGCGCGGTGCAGAGGATGCCGCACGATCGCTCGGCTACAAGCTGCTGCTCGGCAACAGCGACGAGAATGCCGAGAAGGAGAAAGAATATATCGATACGATTCTATCGACGCGGGTAGACGGCGTACTGCTCACGCCAGCCGGAGATGATTCGAAAGGCCATCTGGAAGCGCTCACGCTGCACGGTACGCCATACGTTGCGCTCGACCGCGACGTGCCCGGCATCCTATGCGATTCAGTCGTCGGAGACAGCATTAGTGGAGTACGTAAGCTGATCGATTACTTGGTGTCGCTTGGCCATCAGCATGTCGCGCTCGTCGGCGGAACGTTCGACGTATCGACCGCGCGCCAGCGGCATCAAGGCTTCAAGGAAGCGATGGAAGCGAATAGACTTCCTTACAATGAAGAACTAGTGCTTCAGACTGGCTACCGGCTGCAGGATATGGAAGCAGCCGCCGAGCGGCTGCTTTCTCTGTCTCCGGTGCCGACTGCCGTGCTCGCAGGCAACAACGTAACGGCGCTAGGGCTGTTGCAATCGTTTCGCCGCCGATCGATCGATGTGCCAGGTCAAATCTCGATCGTGACTTTTGACGATCTCGGCTACCGGGATCTCATCGATCCGTTGTTCACATCAGCCGTACAGCCAGCTTACAAATTCGGAGAACTCGGAATTCAGATGCTGATCGACCGAATCGAAGGGCGTTCGAATGAGGCGCCGAGCCGGCTTGTGCTGCAGAATGAGCTTATGATCGGAAGCTCTACCGGCGCTCCGCCTCAGTAGCCCGTCTATACGGTCGGTTCGTCCTTCATCCAAGCCACCACTTCCGGTCTCGAAGGAATCGAAGACTGCGCGCCTGGTTTCATAACCGCTAATGCAGACGCCGCCGTCGCATAGCTGAGCGCTTCTTCCGGCGATTGCGAGGAGGAAGCGCCGCCGTACCGTACTGCTGCATAGGCACCGATGAACGTGTCGCCAGCCGCAGTCGTGTCCACCGGCGACACTTGCCGTGCCGGCATGCGTACGGTCGTTCCGCTCTGATCATGGTAATAGCTGCCTGCTGCTCCTAGTGTAATGAGAACAGCAGCGACACCCTTCGCAAGCAAATGTCCGGCTGCTTCCTTTAGCTTCGTCTCATCGGAAGGCGCGATGCCGGTTACGGTTTCTGTCTCCGTCTCATTCAGCACGATCGTATCGAGTAGAGGCAATACTTCGTCCGGTACCGGAGCCGCAGGCGCCGGATTGTACAGCACGGGAACGCCCGCTTGCGAAGCGAGCTTCATGAGCGCCGCATTAGCTTCCCACGGAATTTCATTCTGCAGCAGCACAGCAGCACCGCTGCTCATGAGCTGTTCGAACTGTCTCAGCTCCTCCTCTCCGACTTTCCCGTTCGCCCCTTCGCACAGTACGATTTGATTCTCGCCCGCTCCATCAACCGTAACTAGCGCGATGCCGGACGAGCCCTCTTTAACGCCAACACCTTCAACCGTTATCCCGTCTGAAGCGAGTGCTCCTAACAATTGTTGTCCGAAGCCGTCGGTGCCGACGGCTCCAACCATTACGGTTGCTGCGCCGGATCGGGCAGCCGCAACCGCTTGATTCGCTCCTTTGCCGCCCGGACTGTACAGAGCGTCGGTGCCGCGAATCGTCTCGCCGGGACGCGGGAACCGTTCTACCCGGCTGACGACATCCATGTTCAAGCTTCCCGCCACAACAATATGCCGACCGTTCATCGAGTTGCCCCGCTCTCGTCCCATAATCTATCTGTAGCCGCCAATTCAGCAATCGTAGCAGCCCCAATGCCGAACATCGCCGCGCGAAGCTCGAATTCGATCTGCTCGAATTGTGAGCTCAACGCTTCTTCACCGCCGGCAGGCGCAGCCTGTGACAACAGCGCACGGCCAAAGCCAACTGCATTCGCGCCAAGCGCAATCGCTTTCGCAGCTTCAACGCCGTTGCCGAGGCCGCCGCTAGCGATAACGACTGCTTCCGGCAGTCTTTGCCTGACGTCCCGAATACATTCCGCCGTCGGAATGCCCCAATCTGCAAACGCTTCCGCCGCAGCACGTCTCATTCGGTCGGACGAGCGGAATTTCTCAACCTGACTCCATGACGTTCCGCCTGCCCCCGCCACGTCGATAAAAGCAACTCCCGCATCATGCAGCCGTGCCGCCGTAGCCGCATCAATGCCCCAGCCGACTTCTTTCACGCCGACCGGCACGTCCAACTGCCGGCAAACCTCATTTATCCGATGCAACAATCCGCTGAAATCGGTATCGCCCTCCGGCTGGAACAGCTCCTGCATGCCGTTGAGATGAAGGACGAGCGCATCGGCCTCCGCAAGCTCAACCGCTCTTCTGCACTGCTCCGTGCCATACCCAAGGCCAAGTTGTACAGCGCCCAGATTGGCAATGACCGGGACCGTCGGCGCAACATGCCGTACTCGGAACGAATCCGCCAGCGCTTCGTTCTCGATTGCAGCCCTCATCGATCCGAGCCCGATGGCCCATCCTCTCGCTTCGGCTGTCTTCGCAAGCCTTACATTAATAGCGGATGCTTCATCCGTTCCTCCGGTCATCGAACTGACAAGAAGGGGCGCTTTTAATCTTTTGCCCAGAAAATCGGTCTCCAGCGATATCGAATCAAATCTCAGCTCCGGCAACGCATTATGCCGGAACCGGTAACGCTCAAAGCCCGGCGTAATGCCAACGCCAGCCACTTCTTCCTGCAAACAGATCCGGATATGTTCCCCTTTGCGTTTCGCGGTCTGCGCTGCCTCATCCGGCGCATTGCGCGATGAATAAGCCACGACAAATTCCTCCTGTTCCCTCGTTCAAACCTTATTCCCTAATCATAACGTAGCGATTATGGTTCGAGCAACTTTCCGGTTTGCTGCACAAGCCGGTCGGATAATGGAGGTTCAGCTTACGCAGGTTAATAAAACGAGGCATGTGCGAGCTTCCCTTCGATTCACCCATTCGTTTTGATTGAATAAATCATAATTATGGTTTTATCGATCATTTTATTGTAACAACCAGTCATTTGACGTACAATAGAAGTAACTTATTAATGGAGGTTGCGCGAAATGAATATTCAAATTTTCGACTCGCAGGAGCAGCTCGACGAAACAGCCGCCCAATACTTAATCGATACCGTTAAACATAATCCTGAAGCGGTGCTCGGCTTTGCAACAGGCTCGACCCCTATCGGCATTTATGACAAGCTGGTAGAGAAGCATCACCGCTTGGGCGTATCGTTCCGCCATATTACCTCCTTCAATCTCGACGAATATGTCGGGTTGACAGCCGATCACGAACAAAGCTACGCTTTCTATATGAACAAACATCTGTTCAGCCGCATCGATCTTCCTGCCGGACAGACTAATCTGCCGAACGGAATGGCGGATTCGCTGAACAGCGAGTGCAAACGATACGACCAATTGCTTGAGGAGCATCCGATCGATGTCCAACTGCTTGGTCTTGGCCATAACGGACATATCGGCTTTAATGAACCAGCGGAAGGCTTGATCGGCGGAACCCATATAGTTCAGCTTCAGGAGAAGACAAGAGATGCGAACGCCCGCTTCTTCGATTCTAAGGATGAAGTACCGACAGAAGCGGTTACGATGGGCGTTGGTTCGATCCTTAAAGCCAAAACGATCATACTAGCAGTTCGCGGCGCAGACAAGGCGGACATTGTACGCGAAGCGTTGTTTGGACCGATCACGACCGATTGTCCTGCTTCGCTGCTTCAGACGCACAGCGATGTCATTGTCCTGCTCGACCGCGAAGCGGGAAGGAAGTTGGATCTTTAATGACTAGCAGCCACAGAAATTGGATTATTCGCAATGTGAGAATCGTCAGCGGCGATCAAATCATCCAAGGCAGTGCCATAATCGATAACGGGCTTATAGCTGACGTTGTTTCGGATGAGGGTCCTAACTTGGAAAACCGCCAGCGGCTCGTCGAGAATGCGGTTGTTATCAACGGCGAAGGAGGCTGGCTGCTGCCTGGCTTCATCGACGTTCATGTTCACGGCGGCTTCGGCTCTGATTTCATGGATGCCAACCATGACGCTTACGACCGAATTACGAAATTCCATGCTTCTCACGGTACGACGGGTATGCTCGCCACGACCGTTACTGCTTCACATGAAGCAATCGAAGCCGTGTTGACTGCTGCCAGCGGATACCGCGGCGGAGATATGCAATATGCCGAACTGCTTGGCGTTCACCTCGAAGGCCCGTTTCTAAGCCGCGAATGGATTGGCGCGCAAAACCCGGCCTATCTGTCGCCTCCCCGCCCCGACTGGCTGGAGGACTGGTCGGAACGCTTTCCGGGTCTCATCCGCCAGATGACGCTGGCGCCGGAGAAAGAAGGTGCGCTTCCGCTTATCCGTTGGCTGCGCGACCATCACATTAACGCGGCTTGCGGCCATACAAACGCGACGTATGAACAGATCGTCGAAGCGGTACAATATGGCTTGAACCAAGGCGCGCATACGTTCAATGCCATGACCGGCCTTCATCACCGGAAGCCGGGTACGCTCGGAGCGGTTATGACCGAGGATACGATCTATGCCGAGCTCATCGCCGACGGCATCCACGTGCATCCGGCAGCGGTCCGGCTGCTTGCCGCAGCAAAACCAGCGGACAAACTCGTCCTTATTTCCGATGCCATATCGGCAGCAGGTCTCGATGACGGCAACTATGATCTCGGCGGCCTCGACGTCATCGTAACCGGCGGCATCGCCCGGCTAAAGGAAGGCGGCAATCTGGCCGGCAGTACATTGACTATGGATGCGGCGCTTCGCTACATGATCGAACAAGCCGGCGCAACGATCCAGCAAGCGAGCCGTCAAGCGAGCGGCAATCCCGCAGCGCTGCTCGGCATTGACGAGAAGACCGGCTCCATCACAACCGGCAAACGCGCCGATCTCGTCCTGCTCGACGACACTTTGAGCGTTCAGCGCACCTGGGTCGCCGGCCGTACCGTCTATCAGCGATAGGCACTTCTCAACTGACACAGGGATCCATACATTCAACATTAATGTTCGCCTTAAGAAGCATCTTACTCACGCTCGCTTCTATCGAGCCGTGTAAGATGCTTCTTTAGGTTCTTTGTTCTGGATTATATAGATAGGGCTGCCGGGCCAACTCGCTCAACACACGCCTAGCTGAGACTGATGCCCTTACCCGCTAACACTTCTCCTATAGGCATCAGTCTCAGCTTAGTTGCATTAGCGATTTAGACAGAGCGGTCCGACCAAATCGCTCAACACTCGCCTAGCTGAGACTGATGCCCATACCTGCTAACCCTTCTCCTATAGGCATCAGTCTCAGCTTAGATGCATTAGCGATATAGACAGGTACAGGGCAGTCCGACCAAGTAGTTAGCGGGAGCTGCCTTGCGAAATAAAACACTCGATTTGAGCCATTACAACACGAAATAACGTCTGTACGATTCGTTACACTTCTCAAGCGTCTGTTTTTCCGCTAATAAGCATTGTAGGATTCATTAGCGCCCCCAATCCCCCTCTCCTATGTCCCGCACCAGCTAGCAATAACAACACCACATTCATCTCCAAAATAAAAAAGCTGTCCCGCCTAACGGCAGGGACAGCCTTCCAACACTCTAGTTCAGTTCTCGCACAGCAGCACTTCTATGCCAATCTGCTTCGCAGCGTCGGCAACTTCAGGCTCCAGCGGCGCATCCGTAATGAACGTATGAATAATAGACAACGGCGCTATCGAGAACAGCGACGTCTTGCCGACCTTCGTATGATCGAAGACAGCTATCGTACGCTGAGAGCGCGAGAGCAGCGATTTGGCAATCTGCGCTTCCTGTTCGGAATACGTCGTAATGCCGCCCGAGACGCTGACACCGTCGACGCCGATGAACATTTTGCCGATATGGAGATGACTGACCATCGCCTCGCCGAGCGGACCGCACAGCTCGAAGCTGTTATGGCGCATAATGCCGCCCGTCACGACAACTTGTATCTCGCTTCCCGCGAGCTCCATTGCGATATTGACCGCATTCGTCACGACCGTAATGCCGCGGCGAGTCTTAATCGACCGGGCGATAAGAAAATTCGTCGTCCCGCCGGACAACCCGATGACGTCGCCTTCCTCGATAAGCGATACCGCCTTCGCGGCGATACGTTCCTTCTCGAGATAGGACAGACGCTCCTTCTCCGCAAAGCTGACATCTCTGACCGTGCTCATCCCGTCGTACATCGCTCCGCCAATCGTGCGAATGATCGGTTGCGACTTCTCCAGCAGCTCCAGATCGCGTCTGGCTGTCGCCTCCGAGCAGCCGAAACGGTCGACAATTTCTTGAACGGACAGCCTGCCTTGAAGCTTCAGCTCTTGCAAAATACCGTCGCGGCGTCGTTTGCCTTTCGATACTTGCAGTTCTGCCATCTTAGCGCTCCACCCACGCTTGTCCGCCCAAGCGTCCTGCAGCTACTTCCCAAGTCGGGAGCGCCTCCCAGTCGCCGCGCATCTGTACCGCAAGCGATCCAGTAACGCTCGCAAGGCGAACCGCTTCGATTGGCGTCATGCCTTTCACGATACCTGCGAGGAATCCGGCACAGAAGCCGTCGCCTGCACCGACCGTATCTACAACGTTGTCCGCTGGATAGAACGGAACTTCGTCCATACGCCCGTCTTGCAGAACGATTGTACGGTCCCCTTTGCTCTTCACGACCGAAATCGCCTTCAGCGCCGCGAGCCGCTCGGCAACGATCTCCCAATCCTGCGTCTCATAGAGCAATTGGAGCTCGTCCCAGCCCGGCATAAAATAATCCGCCATCTCCGCCATCGGAAGCAGCGTCTTGCGGGCTTCTTCGATCGACCACAGCTTAAGACGCAAATTCGGATCAAAGCTCACCGGCACGCCTGCATCGCGGGCGATCTCCATCGCACGGATGACGGTTTGTCTGCTGCTGTCGCTCAGCGCCGCCGTAATACCTGTCACATGCAACAGCTTGCTGCTGCGAATGTATTCCTCGTCCAGATCCTCCGGCGTCATACGGCTTGCAGCCGAATGCTTCCGGTAATAGTGGACGGCCAGCCTGCCGGCGACCGTCTCGCGGAACATCAGCCCCGTAGGCGCTTCGCTGCTCAGCTTCGCCCTTGATACGTCGACGCCTTCCCCACGCAGCGTCTTGACGATCATATGGCCGAACGGATCGTTGCCGAGCGTTCCGAACCACCCTACAGAAACGCCGAGCCGGGCTGCCCCGACTGCGACGTTGCTTTCCGCACCGCCAAAGCCTTGTTCAAGCACAGCCGCCCGCTCCAAAGCGCGGTGCTCAGCCGGCATAAACAACGCCATCGATTCTCCAAACGTAATCAAATCAGGTGATGCAGTATTCATGCTGATACTCCTCTCCCGTTGATCTTACGTCATCGGATTTTTCATCAAAATAATAACAACCACATACAGAAGCAGCACAACGATGCTAAGCACGCGTGCTTTGCCAATGTGAGCCGTTGCACTTTGACCTTCTTTAATCGATTGCCCGATGCGCTTCAGTGGCTTGCCCATAATGCCGGATACAGCGGCAATCGCCAGGAAGCCGACCGTTACGAGCGCCATCCACAGCGGCGTGTAGTCGTTTTGCGACATCATATAGCCGCCCGTCAACAGCTGCAGGACGAGGAAGTATTGCGCAATGCGGTTCGCCGTATACAGACCAGCGGAAAGCCCTTCTTGGCCCGCGCCCGTCAGTTTCGTCGATTGTCCGATCAGCACCGGCATCAGCAAATAAATGCCCATACCCGTCGCGCCGATTACGTGAAGCAAAGTCATAATGTTGTCCATAACCAATTCCTCCTTGAAAACGTTACCTTCTAATCTCTATCAGTATACTAAAATGCACTCCATTTCACAAAGCTGGACGACAAACTTCACCATATTGTCAGCTTTGCCGCCTTCAAGCCACTCTAACCTAAGCTTCGCTTTGCTAGGCATGCCTTGATCATGAAGTAGGTGATCTCATCGGGAAGCGCCTCTTTGATCGGTTTCAGCTTCTCGCCGCCCGTCTGCTCGATCGCCTCTACGATCCTACTCTCATATTGGCTAGGCAAAATCCGCTCCCAATCGACCGCATACCCTTCCAGTGCGCAGCGGATCAAATGTCCTTCAACCGTGACTTCGCTTAACCCCCGCGAAGCGGCGATTTCCTTCACGCTCATGCCCGTTTCGAATTGCTCCATCGACAGCGCGTGGCTGGTCCCTGCCGCATTGTCGGCTGCATCTGCGGCAGACACAGCTGTTGGTGCACCAGATGACGCTGCTGCTGTTGCGGAAGCTGTCCGCTTCACGCCGCTGTCATGCATACCGCCGTATGGTTCACCGCCTGACGTGTTGCCTGCCTCCAGTGATCCGGCATCAGCCAATTGTGCGATGCTTGAACCTGATGAGCTTGAGGATGAACGGATAATTTCGAGCACTTCGGCGCCGTATTTGTTCGCTTTGGCCGCGCCAATGCCTTTGACCGTCAGCAGTGCCTCGTGAGTGGTTGGAGCCGCGTCTGCCAGATCGCGTAAGGTCGCATCGAAAAACAGCATAAACGGCGGAACCTTCTCCCGTGCTGCAGCCATTCTCCGCCATTCTCGCAGCGCTTCGAACAACGGAGAGCTGACGGCAGCGGAAGCGGCTTTTCGTACAGATGTCCTTTTCCGCTGAAGCACCTGTTCCCGGCCTTCCAGCACCGGCAGCGAGCCGGATGCTAGCGACACGGTCGGATATTGCCCCTCGCTCATGGCTAGATATCCCTCGGCTACTAGCCAATAGAGCCAATCGGAAATCTCTTTCTCTGGCCAGCGGGAGAACAAACCATAGGTAGACAGCCTGTCCAGCCCCCACTCCAGCACTCGTTTGTCGCGCGAGCCCTTCAGCACCTTCGCCGCCGTCGTGACGCCGAACTTTCCTTTCAGCCTTGCGACGCAGGACAACGCCTTCAGCGCGTCGTCCGTCCGGTCGACCAGTTCGCTTTTGTCCAGACAGCTACTGCATTTCCCGCACGGCGGCACATCCGCTTCGCCGAAATATTCGACGATGAACTGCTGAAGACACCGCTGGGTCCGCGAGTAGTTCATCATCGTATGCAGCTTCGCCATCTGGATCGATTTCCGGTCGCCGTCGCCCATGCCCTGCTCGATCAGAAACCGCTGTACCTGCACGTCCGCCGGTTCGAACAGCAGAATGCATTCGCTCTCTTCTCCGTCTCGTCCTGCGCGGCCTGCTTCCTGATAGTACGACTCGACGTCGCCGGGCATTTGCCAATGAATCACGAACCGGACGTTCGGCTTATCGATGCCCATGCCGAATGCGTTCGTCGCTACCATGACGCGCAGTTCGTCGAACCGGAACTTCTCCTGCATCTCTGCGCGTTCCACATCGCCTAGACCGCCGTGGTACTTGCCGGCTGCGATGCCCATCTTCTCCAATTGAGCATGTACTTGCTCCGTCTCTTTGCGCGTCGCTGCGTATACGATGCCCGACTGGTCGGCGCGCTCCGCCATAAATTTGCGCAGAAAGGCAGGCTTGTCCGTCCCGCTCACTACGGACAGCGACAAGTTATCGCGCGCGAAGCCGCTGACGTGAACGCTCGGATCGCGAAGGCTTAGCATAGCCGCGATATCTCGGGCTACCTCCTCCGTCGCCGTCGCCGTGAAAGCGGCTACGAGCGGCCGGTTGTTCATCCGAGCGATCCATCCTGCTAGCTGCCGGTAGCTTGGACGAAAATCATGCCCCCACTGCGACACGCAGTGCGCTTCGTCGATTGCGATCAGCGGTATAACCATTTGCTCCGACAACGACGCGAACATCGGAGCATCCAATCTCTCTGGTGCGACGTAGAGCAGCTTGAACTCGCCCATGAACGCTTGCCGCATCACTTCCCGGTACTCGGCCGCCCCCATGGAACTATTCAAATAAGCCGCTTTCACGCCGAGACGGTTGAGCGCATCCACCTGATCCTTCATCAGGGATATTAGAGGAGATACGACCAGCGTCGTACCTTCCATGAGCAGTGCCGGAATTTGATAACAAACCGATTTGCCCCCGCCGGTCGGCAGTATGGCTAGCGTATCCCTTCCTTCCATAATGCCCCCTATGATCGCTTCCTGCCCTTTGCGGAACGTATCATAGCCGTAAACCTGCTTCAGCAGCTTCCTCGCTTCTGCCAGCACGTCGTTTCACCCCTCTCTTCTTAAACAAAAGAAGACCCTGGCAGTCATTCAGCCTGTCAGGGTCTTCCTGATGCTATTGTGCAAATCTATTATGAATGATGCGGTTTATCCTTGAACGATTCGGATCACGCTGCGTACCGAGTCGGCAGACTTATCGAGCGCCGCTTTCTCCTCCGCCGTCAGATCGAGTTCGAACACCCTCTCGATGCCGTCTCCGCCAATAATGGCCGGTACTCCCATGAACAGATCGTTATAGCCGTACTCGCCTTGGAGCAGCGCGATTACGGGGAGTATTCTTTTCTTATCTTTCAAAATCGCTTCCGTCATTTGGACCAGCGATGCCGCAGGCGCATAATAGGCGCTGCCGTTGCCGAGCAGATTCACAATCTCCCCGCCTCCAACGCGCGTACGCTGCACAATAGCATCGATCCGCTCAGCCGGAATCAGCTTCTCGATCGGAATACCGCCGGCGTTCGAGTACCGAACGAGCGGAACCATATCATCGCCGTGTCCGCCGAGCACGAAGCCCCGTACATCCTCTACCGACACATTCAGCTCTTGCGCGATGAACGTGCAATAGCGTGCGGTATCCAGTACGCCGGATTGGCCGATGACGCGATTTTTCGGAAAACCGAGCTGTTGATAAGCGACATACGTCATTGCATCGACCGGGTTGGACAAGAGAATCACATAGGCGTTAGGACTTGTTGCTTTCACATTATCGCACACCGACCGCACGATGCCAGCGTTCGTATTGACAAGATCATCGCGGCTCATGCCTGGCTTACGGGCGATTCCCGCCGTAATGATCACGACGTCGGAATCTTTCGTATCCTCATAGCTCGACGTCCCTGTAATACGCGAGTCTATCCCTTGAACCGGCGTAGACTCCAGCATATCGAGTGCTTTGCCCTTCGTAGGGTTCTCGAGCTGCGGAATATCGACCAGCACAACGTCCCCAAGCTCTTTCTGCGCAATCATTAGCGCCGTCGTCGCTCCGGTGAAGCCGGCTCCGACCACTGTAATTTTGTTCCGTTTGATCGCCATTGCAGCTACCTCCATTTCTTCAGCCTCTAATAGGCTTATCGGTTCTTCCGCTTTTTATCAAAGAAATATGGCATGAAGCAATGATGCAGCATCAAATCTAAACTTATCACATCAACGCTAATCGCTCAAGCTTTGCCCTGTTGCTTATATCTTGTCGCTCTTATCTTGTCGCTTTTATGTTCTTGCTTTTATGTTTTTCGGACTACATGGTAGTCCACCGCTTTCGGATCGGGCGTTCCCGCAGGGAACCGATCCTACGAAGGCGGTCATGTCCCTCGTGCGCGAAGCTCTTGAGCGCACGGCACTAATCTTGTTCCATCGCATCAGCACCCACAGCCCGCTCAAACGCTCGAACCGCCGACCTCGCAAGGAAGTTGCATGCACGCCGTAGAGCGTGTACGATCGGATGTTCCCGACAGGGAACATCCGATCGTACGAAAGCGGCTCAACAGCACAGTCCCACACGAGTGCGCACCATTTCGAGGCCTCCGGGTGTCCAGAGGGCGGAGCCCTTTGGGGTCCTCCTTCCTGGGGGAAGGGGGATTTAGGGGGATGGGCGAAAAAAGCTGCCCCGCAGGGGAAAAGGTGTCCCGCCCGCTAGGGCGAACAGGCCCCACGCAGTGGATCATGCTGCCACGCCCGGCCAGGGCGCAAAGAGGCCCCACGCAGAGGACAAAAAGAGCCCCCTGCTAAGGGAAGCTTGTCCCGCCCGACTAGGGCGATTCAGCCTCCCCGCAGGGGACCCGGGGGTTCGTAAGGGGGCTGCCCCCTTACAAACAAACATTCCTACATGTTCGCGATGATTTCGTTAGCGAACTCGGAGCATTTAACTTCTTTAGCGCCTTCCATCAGACGTGCGAAGTCGTATGTTACCGTTTTGTTGTTGATCGACGTTTCCATACCTTTGTAGATAAGGTCAGCCGCTTCTTGCCAGCCAAGGTGCTCAAGGAGCATTACGCCGGACAGGATAACCGAACCTGGGTTAACAACGTCTTTGTCTGCATACTTAGGAGCCGTACCGTGCGTTGCTTCGAAGATCGCATGGCCCGTCAGGTAGTTGATGTTAGCGCCTGGAGCGATGCCGATGCCGCCGACTTGTGCAGCCAGTGCGTCGGACAGGTAGTCACCGTTCAGGTTGAGCGTTGCGATAACGTCGAAGTCCGTTGGACGCGTCAGAACTTGTTGCAGTGCGATGTCTGCGATTGCGTCCTTCACGAGAATTTTACCGGAATCCAGAGCAGCTTTTTGTGCAGCGTTAGCCGCTTCTTCGCCTTGCTCTGCTTTGATTACATCGTATTGGCCCCACGTGAATGTTTGTTCAGCGAACTCTTGCTCAGCTACTTCGTAGCCCCAGTTCTTGAACGCGCCTTCCGTGTATTTCATGATGTTGCCTTTGTGTACGAGCGTAACCGATTTGCGGCCGTGTTTGATTGCATACTCGATCGCCGAACGAACGAGACGTTTCGAACCCTCTGCCGAAACTGGCTTGATACCGATACCGGAAGTTTCTGGGAAGCGGATTTTGTTAACGCCCATTTCTTGCTGCAGGAATGCGAGCACTTTCTTAACTGCGTCCGAACCGGCTTGGTACTCGATGCCTGCATAGATGTCTTCCGTGTTCTCGCGGAAGATAACCATGTCAACGAGCTCAGGACGTTTAACTGGCGATGGAACGCCGTTGAAGTAACGAACTGGACGAAGGCAAGTGTACAGGTCAAGCTCTTGGCGAAGCGCAACGTTCAGGGAACGGATGCCGCCGCCGATTGGCGTCGTCAGTGGACCTTTGATTGCAACGATATATTCACGGATTGCCGTCAGCGTGTCAGCCGGCAGCCATTCGCCGTATTGGTTGAATGCTTTCTCGCCAGCGAATACTTCGTACCAAGCGAGTTTCTTTTCGCCTTTGTATGCTTTCTCTACAGCAGCGTCGAGAACGCGAACCGATGCGCGCCAGATATCGCGGCCAGTGCCGTCGCCTTCGATGAAAGGAATGATCGGATTGTTCGGTACTTGCAGAACGCCGTTTTGAATCGTGATTTGCTCGCCTTCAGTCGGCAGCGCGAATTTTTCGAGTTGTGGCATGAATGGTTCCTCCTAGAAAATTGAATTAGTAGTCATAACAAAGCCCGGCGGATGCAAGCGCCTCGCAAGCCAAAGGCCCGCGGGCGGCTCCCGCCCGGCATGTACGTAAATGTTGTTGCGGCGAGACTGAACTTACGAATTAACGCTCCGCAATTGGAACGTATTTCGCGTTCGACGGTCCCGTGTATTCAGCACGAGGACGGATGATCCGGTTGTTCTCGTACTGTTCAAGGATATGTGCCGTCCAGCCGGACAAGCGGCTGATCGCGAAGATCGGCGTGAACAGATCGCGCGCGATACCCAGCGTAGTATATACCGATGCCGAGTAAAAGTCTACGTTTGGCTTCAAACCTTTTTGGCCGGTCACGAGTTCTTCGATCTTCGTGGACATCTCGTACAACTCCAGGTTGCCCTTTTGTTTGCCGAGCTCACGGGACATCTTCATCAGATGTTTCGCGCGAGGGTCGCCGTTCTTGTACACACGGTGGCCAAAGCCCATGATTTTGTCTTTGTTGTTCAGCTTAGCTGTAATGTATGGCTCTACATTAGCGAGCGAGCCGATTTCTTCGAGCATAACCATAACCGCTTCGTTGGCGCCGCCATGCAGCGGGCCTTTCAGCGTGCCGATTGCGGAAGTAACGCCGGAATAAATGTCCGACAGCGTTGCTACCGTAACGCGGGCAGAGAACGTCGATGCGTTCAGCTCATGGTCAGCGTGCAGCACGAGCGCTTGATCAAGCGACTTAACTGCTACATCGCTAGGCTCTTCACCGCTTAGCATGTATAGGAAGTTGTGAGCAACCGATACGCCTTGCTTAGGTGCAATCGGGTCCTGCCCTTTACGGATGCGGGAGAACGCTGCTATTACCGTCGGCAGCTGCGCTTGCAGCTTGATCGCTTTGCGAACGTTCGCTTCGTAAGCCATGTCGTTCGCTTCGGCGTCATAGAGCGCCAGACTCGATACAGCAGTGCGGAGCGCTGCCATCGAGTTGCTGTCCTTAGGGTACAGCTTCATTTGCTCAATAATTTCCGATGGAATTGCAGCATACTCGCCCAGTTGACGATTAAGGTCGTCCAGTTCCGATTGCGTCGGAAGCTTACCGAACCATAGCAAGTAGGCAACCTCTTCGAAGGAAGCATTTTCCGCCAATTCATCGATATTGATTCCGCGGTACGTGAGTACGCCGTCGATGATCGAGCTAATGGAAGATGTCGTAGCGACAATTCCTTCCAAACCTTTGGTTGCTGTCATGTGTTATCTCTCCTTTGGTTGCGGAATTATACAATGAAAAAAGGCTCTCGTCTCATTTTCAACATTATTTATCATACCGTATTTTTGACGTTGAAGTGAACAAAACAGCCCAAATCCACAAATAGAATTCCTTTATCGACATCATAAAGTATTTTTAACCATGCCAAAAAAAGCTCTATGTAACGGCATAAATGGTTATTAATCATGCGTCCGAAATGGTAAAATGTCGTTACAGTCCGCATACCGTTATGCGAGGCATTCCACTCGTTTCCGGAGGAACGTTATGACGATAGAACAACGGATCGGTATCATCGACATTGGCTCCAATTCCATTCGGCTAGCCGTATATGAACGAACGGCCAGCGGCGCTCACCGCGTAATTGACGGGAGCAAGCGTCCTGCAAGACTCAGCGGAGCCATCGATGAGCAAGGACGGTTAATGCCGGACAAAATCGACGAGCTAGTCGACATCATGAACCATTATCGGCTCATCTGCACCCACCACCGGACAGGACATATTCGTACCGTCGCTACGGCTGCGATCCGCAACGCAATCAACCGCGATGAAATTGTGGACCGCCTCCAAGAGGAAACCGGAATGACGATCGAGGTGATCTCCGGCGAAGAAGAAGCCCGCTTCGGCTTTCTTGGCATGATCAACTCGCTTGACGTCCGGGACGGCTTCCTGATCGATATTGGCGGGGGCAGCACGGAAATATCCCTGTTTCGCGACCGCACGCTTGTACAAAGCGTATCGTTCCCATTCGGCTGCGTAAATATGTCGCGATCCTTCCTGACGGAGGACGGCACATTGCCGGACACTACCTTACAAACGCTAGAAGAAACGGTTCATGCAGCGCTTGAGCGCGAACCTTGGCTGCAATGGTCGCCGGGTCTTCCGCTTGTCGGCGTCGGCGGTACGGTCCGTGCACTGGGCAAGCTCGATCAGGCGATAAGCAAATACAGCTTCCCGCTCAATCACAATTACAACATCTCCGCAGCGCGTACGGACGATCTGTTCGAGCAGTTGCGGTTCGTTCCGACGGAGAAGCGGAACAAAATGCCCGGCTTGTCCAAAGACCGTGCTGACGTCTTCATTACCGGTCTAGCCATCCTGCGGGTCGTGTACCGCAAGCTGCAATCGACCCACTATCTTGTATGCGGTGCCGGTCTTCGTGACGGCTTGTTCTTCGATACGCGCTTCTCGGCTAAGCCAAGACTCGATGATGTGCTCGGGTACAGCGTCCGCAACCTGTGCGCTTTGCACCCGGAAGCGCCGCCTATTCACGTCGTACAAGTGAACCGGATCGCCATGCAGCTGTTCGAAGCGTTAAACCGCCAGACGGAATTGCCCGAACGCGCCGCGCTGTGGCTCGATGCAGCTTCTACTTTGTTCCGTATCGGCGCATCCATCGACTACTACCAGTATTCGAAGCATACGTACTATTTGATCATCAACTCGCATCTGAACGGGCTGTCCCACCGGGAGATCGTCATTATCGCGGCCATCGCTTCCTTCAAAGGGAAGAGCAAGCTTCGCCAGCAGCTTGCTGAATTCCGCGATCTGCTGAGCGAGAGCGACATCGAGACCGCAGCGCTGCTAGGCATGCTGCTGCAGCTGTCCATCGCGCTTGACCGAAGCGAGACGCAATCGATCGGCCGCTTGGCTGTAACGGCAGAGAACGGGATTCTGAAGCTGAGCGCCGTAACGAGCAGCGGCCCGCTCGATATCGAACGGGCCGAAGTGGACGAGCTGTCCAAAGATTTCCGTAAAGCGTGGAAGTTACTTCCTGTGCTGGAGATGCCTTACCATAACGGTTAGCGCCTCCGCTTGCGTTTAGTGATTATGCGAATGTGATTTCCATTTCGAAATATACTTCGCCTCGAACTGGCTCCTCATAGGGGCCAGTTCGTTCGTTACGCGCTCATAGATGCCGGTCGAGAGCAGCTCATAAGCTTTCACGTTATCGTCCAAATTCATGTACAAAATATTTTTGATGGAGCTGCGAAGCCGTTCATCGAAGACCGGGCACATCAGTTCGATCCTCCGGTTCAAATTGCGGGTCATCCAATCCGCGCTCGACAGGTACACTTCCTCTTGCCCCCCGTTCTCGAACAGCATCAGCCTGGAATGCTCCAGGAACCGGTCGACGACGCTAATGACGCGAATGTTCTCGCTTCTGCCCAGCACGCCAGGTCTCAGACAGCATACGCCCCGAACGATAAGATCGATCTTCACGCCCGCTTGTGAGGCCTCGTACAGTTTATCGATCACTTCCTGATTGGAGAGCGAATTCATCTTCGCGATAATACGCGCCGGCCTTCCTGCGATCGCATGTTCTTTCTCCCGGTCAATCAACGCGAATAGCTTATCCTTGAGCGACGTCGGAGCAACGCCGAATGCACGCCATTCATACGGGGCCGAATACCCTGTCATTTCATTGAACAGAGCCGAAGCGTCTTCTCCGATGACGGGATGGGACGTGAACAAGCCGATATCGGTGTACAGCTTCGCCGTATTATCGTTGTAATTGCCTGTGCCGACGTGGACATACCGTCTTAAAGCATCCATCTCCCGCCGCACGACCAGCATGATCTTCGCGTGTGTCTTCAGACCGATAAGTCCGTAGACGACATGACACCCCGACTTCTCCAGCTGTCTAGCCCATGCGATGTTGCGCTCCTCATCGAAGCGCGCCTTCAGCTCGACGACGACCGTCACTTGCTTGCCGGATTCCGCCGCCTTGACGAGTGCCTGAACAAGCTCCGATTGTCCGCTGACGCGGTACAACGTCATTTTGATCGCGAGCACCTCAGGGTCGTACGCCGCTTGAACGAGGAAGTCCGTGACAGCCTCGAACGACTCGTACGGATGATAGACAAGTACGTCGCGTTCGCGAATGACTTCGAACATATCGTCCGATTCGTTAAATTCCCGCGGGTAAGCTGGCTCCAGCCGTTCATACCGCAAATTGTCGTAGCCCGGCAGCGATCCGGCGAACCGCATTAAGAAGCTCAGATCAAGCGGTCCGTCAATTTCGATGACGTTATCGCCGATTTCGAGCTCATCCTTGAGCACAGACAACGCATATTCATGAATGCCTTTGTCCGCTTCAAGCCGGACGGTCATCCCCCAGCGCCTGCGCCTAATCTCTTTCTCGATCTCTTCCAACAAATCTTCTGCGCCTTCCTCGTTAAGCGCCAGATCCGCATTGCGCGTAATCCGGAACGGATGGACGGCGAACGGCGTATAACCCTTGAAGAGCGTATCGATATGGTTCTCGATCAAATCCTCGAGCAGAACAAACTCAGAACGCTTCGATCCGCCGCGCGTAGGCAATTGCACGTGGCGAGGCAGAATCGAAGGAACCTGCACGATTGCGAAGTAAGGCTCCTCATCCTCCGGTTCATCGTCCTTGCGAAGCAGTACGGACAAATACAGCTCTTTCGTATGTACGAGCGGGAACGGACGGCTCTGATCGACTGCCATTGGCGTGAGTACCGGGAAGACAATATCGTGAAAATACTGCTCCATCGCCGCGTACTGCGCCTGGTTCAATTCCTCGATCGAGCGGAAGACTATGCCTTCCTTCGCCATGCAGCGAAGCAGGTCGCGGTACGAGCGGTACTGCTCCGTCACCATTTGGGACGTTCGTTTAATTAATCGTTTCCACAGACCAGACGGCGAATAGCCGGTAAAATCCATTTTGGTATAGCCGGCCTTTATCTGGCTCTGGGTACCCGCAACGCGCACGCTCATAAATTCATCTAAATTGCTGGATACAATCGCCAGAAATTTCGCGCGCTCCAGCAACGGGGTTGTCGGATCTTGTGCTTCGCGCAGGACGCGCCGGTTAAACTCGATCCAGCTCAAATCACGATTGACGTAGTAGGACATAGACATCTGCTTGTTCATCGGTCGCGTGCCTCCAATCTTACCTTCATTATGCCAGTCGAATATTCGTCTAGCATTAACAATTTGTAAAGGGAATGTTAAAACAATTTGTCATATTTTCTCAAACCGATTCACGTTAAGACAAGCCTCCGCTCGTCGTCTTGGTAAATCGTTTTGATTCATGATAAAATTTCCGGTAACGGCCTCAATCCAACTTACTACATAAGATTAACTATTCGACTACGTGGAGGTGCGAATTATTGAATCGTCATATTTGGATGCGCGTATGGCGCGGCGCTTTTGTCTTCGTCATGCTGATCGTGCTCGCGCTGGCAGTCGTCTACGTTACGCCGCTCGTGTACCCGTTCCTGATCGGATGGATTATCGCCTATGCGGTTAATCCGATCGTCAATTACCTTCAGAATAAAGGAAAATTTCCACGATGGCTTGCCGTTACGGTCACCTTATTCGTCTTCGTTACCGCGGCGCTAACCGTAGTATCGGCCCTCATTACAAAGATCGTATCCGAAATCATCCACTTATCGCAATCCATTAACGGAACGATTGAGTGGTGGCGCAACGAATTCGATAAGTTTATTAAGACGCCGGAAATGCAGGACCTCATTAACAAAATCAGCACCTTCTACAATGAAAACCCGAAATACCAGGAGCCAATCGACGCCAAAATCGCTGATACGGCCAATCTGCTCGCCCAAGCGAGCTCGGATATTGTGACGTACTTCTTCAACGGGTTGACTGCCCTTCTGATTTCTCTGCCTAATATGCTGACCATTATGGTCGTGGTCCTTCTTGCTTCCTTCTTCATCGGCAAAGATTGGCACAAACATTCGAAGCTGATCAGCGGATGGATTCCGCAAGGGCTTCGGAAGTCGATCTCCACCGTATGGACCGATTTGCAAAAAGCGCTGTTCGGTTATGTACGCTCCCAGTTCATTATGATCTCAATAACGGCGGTCGTCGTCATTATCGGCCTCTTCCTCATCGGGGTCGATTACGCGATTACAATTGGCTTGCTCATCGGCTTAGTCGACCTATTGCCTTACTTAGGCGTAGGCGCCGTCATGGTCCCATGGATCGCTTACTCATTCATCTACGGCGACATGCAGCTAGGCATCGGCTTATCGATTCTATACGGCGTCATTCTTGTCACCAGACAAATGATCGAGCCGAAAGTGCTCGCAAGCAGCGTCGGTCTTGACCCGCTGCCGACGCTCATCGCCATGTTCGTTGGCTTAAAGCTGTTCGGTGTGCTCGGACTTATCATCGGTCCCGTATCGCTCGTCATTTTGTTCGCTATCATCAGGGCCAACGTTTTCCGCGACTTATACTATTTTATCATGCGGGGCGTGAAGTAGTCCTGACATCAGGTTACATAAATAGCGGCTCTTCAAGCAGATTTATCGGCTTGGGAGCTGCTTTTGTTTCGAGGGGAAGAAAAAACTCCGAACCCGCTTATTCAAGCGGGTTCGGAGTTCTTGTTTAGGTCAACCCTGCACAGAACTGGTCTTTATTTCATAGATTTTTTGGAGCGTATGGAGATACTTCACCTTCTTGTCATCGTCCTCTGTGTGAAGATAATACTCCATGAATCTGTACCCGAACTTGAGCAGGATCAGCTCGTAGACGCAATGCTCAGCGACTGGCGGTGCATCCGCATACTCCGAGAAGCCTTTGTAATAGGCTGGGACACATCGCTGATAGTATTCGACCATGTGATCGATATCCGCTTCATCCGCAATCAGGCTTGCGATATCCTCGCCCAGGTAGCCCCAGCCGCTCATATCCCAGTCGATGATCGCGAATTTTCCGTCAGTGTAGATCAGGTTGGTCACCCAGAAGTCCCGGTGGCATAACACGACGGGCAACTTTTCGATGCGGGCGAGGATCTCGTCCGCGTGCTCATCGATATCAATCAGCATCTGCCGCACATGCTTCGGGAATGCGCAGTCCTTCGAGCGGATATAATCGTAGACGACTGGCCAAGACCGGTAATGCAGATACGTATTCTTCATGAGATCCGCATCACTTAGGTTGATCAGGCTCTGCAACTCGGCGGGCTGTTCCGCATACAGCTTGCCTTGATAGCGTCCTAACTCCAACGCGGCTTGTTCATACATGTCGCCGGTCAAGTCTAATCCGGATACGCCGTCGATATATTCCAGCCATAGCTGGAATTCATCTTCTTCGGTATTCATCTCGAAGTGGTAACACGTCGGCCAGCGAAGGGCATCCGAGAACGTTGCCCCCAGATCAGATGCGTACAGATCATACTCCCGACGCCATGATTCCGGATCGCCGTAGCGTGCAAATTGTTGCTGGATTTTCAGCACGATACGGTACGGCAATTTTTGGCCATCCGCAGTTTCTGCGTTGCCTGTTACCAGGCCCACATTACCCACCGTTCCGCCCTGCAACGGCACAGTTTGGCACTCCGCGGAGAGAATAGTCGTTTTGAACTTTTGGCTTAAGACAAAGATCAGCGTTTCGTGTTTAATATTCATTTTTTCCAGCCTCCATTTTTCTTCGTCTGCCTGCTCCACATGGCGGCTGTTTTGTTTCGAGCCCTCTTGTCGATAAGGTAGCTCGTTTTATCCTGGACATACTTGTTCTCATGCCGCTGGGCAACATAATGCTCCCACCGTTCATGCGGCAATGAACCGTCGGCAAGCGCGGCGAGAACGGCACAGCCCGGCTCGGCGTGATGGCGGCAATCCGTAAACCGGCATTGCCTGAACCATTCCTCCACATCGGTAAAGCCTGCTCGAATGCCTTCGTCGGCATCAAAAAGCCCGAGTTCACGCATACCCGGCGTATCGATAACCATCGCACCGGAGGGGAGCATGAACAACTGACGGTGCGTTGTCGTATGCCGCCCTCGGCTGTCAACCTCCCGGATCTCCTGAACCTTCATTACGTCGTGTTCCATCAAAGCATTGAGCAGAGACGATTTACCGACGCCGGACATACCGAGAAACACGACTGTTTTGCCAGGCATCAAGTAGGGATCGAGTTCGTTCAGCCCCTGGCCGGTGTGGCTGCAGATCGCGTGAACCGGCACATCAGGGATGCTGAGTGTGACTTCCGTAAGCGGGAGATTATAATCTTCAACGAGATCAGCCTTGGTCAGAATAACGATTGGCTGGCCGCCGCTCTGTCTGGCTTGTGTCAGGTACCGCATAATGCGGATAACATTGAAATCCCAATTAAGAGAAGAAAGGATAAACACATAGTCAAAGTTGGTTGCAACGACCTGTTCCAGCACGGTTTTGGCATAGCCTGCGGCATGACCCGAGTAATCTGCACGTGAGAATTTGGATCGGCGGGGCAATACGGTATCAATAAGAGAATCTCCGCTCTCGTTGTAGTGCAACAGCACAAAATCACCGACGCACGGAAAGTCTACGCGCATTTCGACATTGTGATAGAATGCGCCTTTGAGCACCGCCGTTACTTCGCCCCGCTCCGTCATGACCGTGAAGCGCTCGCGCCGAAGCTCCGTCACCCTGCCGGGCAATAATCCGCCTTGAATTTCTTCTATTTCTGTGTAGCCATAGGTTTTTAAATCCATCATATTTTTTTGAGTTAGCTCCTTTAAAGTTGTTTTTTTGGACGCAAAAATGCCACGGACAAGCAGCCTCAAGAAGAAGCTGCTGTCGCGTGGCATCAGGACGCACAAAAAGATACGACCTTCATCGTATCTGCAAACAGCAATATTCACGAAAGGTTACTTTGGATGGCATACCAAATAATACGGGCGTTTCCCCGCTTTTTCTTCACGTATGCCTGCTATTCAGTTTTAAGAACAAACCACCATATAAGTAGTTGCCATTAAAAACATCTCCCTTCGTGTCAGGAACTTGCTTATCGCTAATATCGATAAACTATTTATAAAATAGCCTGTATTGTCAAAAAAATCAATACCTTACAACACATATTATGTCGGCTCCAACTGCGTCAACGCTTGTCGGACTAACGAAAAGGGATAACAACTGGCTTCATAAAGTGAAAATCCCTGCACGATGTGCAGGGATCAGCTATAAAACCTATTTCCAGTGAATTCTAAACATGCCGTTGCCGCTGCCGTTGCCGCTCCCACCGCCGCCGCGCATTTTGCGCTCGATAAATTGCAGCATAACTCGCCGGTAGAGCGGACGTGTGAATGGAATCAGCAGCGTCAACCCTACGATATCGGACAGGAAGCCCGGAATCATCAACAAGATGCCGCCCAGCAGGATACAGAGACCGTCCAGCATCGCATGGCCAGGCGGCTGTCCCAGTCGGATCTGATTCTGTACCTCCATCCAAGCTTTGCGTCCTTCCATACGGGCTAAATAGAAGCCTCCGACGCCTCCTGCCAACAGGAGCAGGAACGCCGTACCGCCGCCAAGCCAATCTCCAACCTGCACGATGAGCCACAGCTCGATTAGCGGAATAATGATCAGGAGCGCCAACATCCAATTACGTCGATTGCGCATCATGTCTCTCTCCTATCCGAGTCCGATATGAACGGATTATTTCTGCACTTGTACCGGCATTCTCGCTTGCAGCCACGCATATAGCTCCGGCATAGCCCGCTCCAGCCTCGTCGGCTTGAACGAACGATTCACCCACATATGGCGCGTCCCGCCTGACGCCAGCAACTCGCAGCCCGCGAGCTCGCCCTCGTTAAGCAGGCCGCCTCCAGCCGACAGATGAGCTTCCGTACCAAGGCGCGCATGCGATTCGAATGCCACCCGTGCCGGAGACACGTCCGCAATTCGTGTGCATATTAGTACTACGTCGTCGTAACGCGCAGGCTTCACATATCGGCAATCAACATCGATAACAGGCAGCATTAGCCCCGCCGCTTCGATATTCCGATAAGGGAAGCCGGCATGCCGAATCATCTCCGTGCGTCCGATTTCGAACCAGGTCAAATAATTGCCATAGAAAACGACGCTCATCTGATCCGTTTCTTCATAACGAACCCGCAGCGGAAACACATGCCAAGAGGTAGTTGCCGTCATTCTTATTCACCCGCCTATGCCGAATATAGAAATATAGAACAAGAGCGACGGTACCGTTACCGTCGCTCGAAGAAGCTGCTTATTGCTTATAGAAGTTACAGTACTTTGGATTGTCCTGTATAGATGACGCCTGTCTCGCCGTACAGCGTCACTTCCATTCCATCCTTCAGCAGCGAGGTTGCGTTGTCGATGCCGAGAACGACCGGGATGCTCATGTTCAGACCGACGATCGCCGCATGGCTCGTAATGCCGCCTTGCTCCGTTACGATCGCAGCCGCTTTCTGGATAGCCGGCATAAAGTCTTTGTCCGTGGATACCGTGACCAGAATCGAGCCTTCCGTCGTCTTCGCTACTGCTTCCGCTGCCGTGCGTGCTACGACGATACGGCCTTTAGCCGATTGCGTGCCGATGCCTTGTCCCTTCGCAACGAGTTCGCCGATGTGGTGGATCTTGATCAGGTTCGTCGTGCCTGCGCGGCCAACCGGTACGCCTGCTGTAATGACGACCGTGTCGCCGAGTCCAACGATACCCGTCGAGATTGCGCCGGATACAGCCGTCTCGAACATTTCGTCCGTCGTGTCCGCTTCCTTGCCGAAAGCAGGAATGACACCCCATACTAGCGCCAGACGGCGCATTACGGATTCGTTAGGCGTAACTGCGATAATCGGCGACTTCGGACGGTATTTAGACACCATGCGTGCCGTATAACCGCTCTCCGTCGACGTTACGATTGCACCTGCTTGCAGATCGAGCGCGGAGTTCGCAACCGCTTGGCTGATTGCTTCCGTAACCGACGTCTGCTGTGCGTTCGCTTGCTTGATGAACAACTCACGGTATTCGAGAGCTGCTTCCGCACGTACCGCGATACGGGACATCGTCTCTACCGATTCAACCGGGTACTTGCCGGCAGCCGTCTCACCGGACAGCATGATTGCGCTCGTACCGTCGAAGATCGCGTTCGCGACGTCGCTCGCTTCAGCGCGGGTAGGACGCGGGTTGCGCTGCATCGAATCCAGCATCTGTGTTGCCGTAATAACTGGCTTGCCTACACGGTTGCACTTTTGGATCATCAGCTTCTGAACGAGAGGCACTTCTTCTGCCGGAATCTCTACACCGAGGTCGCCGCGCGCAACCATCAGGCCGTCGGACACTTCCAGAATCGCATCCAGATTGTCGACACCTTGCTGGTTCTCGATCTTCGAGATGATTTGGATATGGCTCGCGTTATGCTTCTCCAGCAGTTCACGGATTTCGAGTACGTCGCTTGCTTTGCGCACGAACGAAGCAGCAATGAAATCGATGCCCTGCTCAATGCCGAACACGATATCCGCAGCGTCCTTCTCCGTAATGCCTGGCAGCGAGATATGTACGCCTGGCACGTTAACGCCTTTCTTGCTCTTAATCTGACCGCTGTTCACGATGCGGCAATGAATTTCCGTTCCTTCAACACGCTCGACCGTCAGGCCGATCAGACCGTCGTCGATCAGAACCGTCGAACCTTCCGAGATGTCGTTCGGCAAGTTCTTGTACGTTACCGGAATTCGATTGATGTCGCCGAGAATCTCTTCCGTCGTCAACGTAATTGCATTGCCTGCTTCGAGCTCGATCGGCTCTTCCTTCAGCTTGCCGAGACGGATCTCAGGACCTTTCGTATCGAGCAGAATCGCAACCGTCTTGCCCAGCTCCTGGCGAGCTTGCTTCAGGTTCTTGATCCGGTTGCCGTGCTCTTCAAAATCACCGTGCGAGAAGTTGAGACGAGCGACGTTCATACCCGCTTCGATCAGCTTCTTCGTATTTTCGAGCGATTCGCTCGATGGTCCGATCGTACAGACGATCTTCGTTTTGCGCATCATTCTTATTCATTCCTCCGTTTGGTAACGTACCCATATAACATCCATTAACTACCCGGCTCTATAGGCGTTCCGCCGCCATTCGAGCGGCTTGTACATCCTATTGGCCTTCATTGCGTTATACTTTAGCAGATTCCGTCAAATGATCGGCAGCGTTATCGAATGCCGGCTGAACCGGTTCAAGAATAGCCGGCTCCTCGGAGGAAGAGACAGCTTTCGCTGCTTCTTGGTCCTCGTAAAATGCGCCGATCTTCCGGAATTTGTTGTAACGGTCCTCGATCAGTTGCTCCGAAGTTAACTCCGTCAGCTCTTTCAAATGACGAACGAGCGCCTCCTTGATGGATGCAGCCTGTTCCGTCAAATCACGGTGTGCGCCGCCTTGCGGCTCCGGCACGATCTCTTCGATAATGCCGAACGCGAGCAAATCTTTGGCCGTGATCTTCATCGCTTCCGCCGCCTCGTCCGCTCTCGACGCATCCTTCCACAGAATGGAGGCTGCGCCGTTAGGCGAGATTGCCGAATAGATCGCATTCTCCAGCATGAGCACGCGGTTGCCTACGCCAAGCGCCAGCGCGCCGCCGCTTCCGCCTTCCCCGATGACCACGCATACGATCGGCACGCCAAAAGCAGCCATCTCCCGCAGATTGCGAGCGATCGCTTCCGATTGTCCGCGCTCCTCAGCAGTATTGCCAGGATAAGCGCCTTTCGTATCAATAAATGTCACGATCGGACGATTAAATTTGGCTGCTTGCTGCATAAAGCGAAGCGCCTTACGGAATCCTTCCGGATGCGGACTGCCGAAGAAACGGGCGATATTGTCGCGCGTATCCTTACCCCGTTGATGGCCAACGACCGTCACTGGAACGCCGCTCAGCTTGGCAATGCCGCCAACGATCGCGAGATCGTCAGCGAACAGCCGGTCGCCGTGCAGCTCCATGAAATCGGTAAAAATAGCTTGAATATAGTCAAGCGAAGTCGGACGTTGATGATGCCGTGCAAGATGCATCTTCTGAGCGGCCGACAGCTCGCTGTACATTTCTTCCTCCAACTGTTTGCAGCGGAGCTCCAGACGCGCGATTTCTTCGGAAAAGTCGATGCCTTTGTCATGGCTCAACTGTCTCAGCTCTTCGACCTTCTTGCGCATATCAACGAGCGGTTTCTCGAATGGAAGCTCATTCGCCATCGGACCAATCCCCCTTTACGGTATGAAGTTCCAGCAGCCTCGTCAGCGTCGATCTCATATCTTTACGATGGACGACCTTGTCCAACTGGCCGTGCTGAAGGTTAAATTCCGCCGTTTGGAAATTGTCAGGCAGCTTCTGGCGGATCGTCTGTTCGATAACGATACGTCCCGCGAAGCCGATCAATGCGCCAGGCTCGGCCAAATTGATGTCGCCAAGACTTGCAAAGCTCGCCGATACGCCGCCTGTCGTAGGATCGGTGAAGACGGAGATAAATAAGCCGCCGTTGCCCTGGAATTTCGCCAGCGCTGCGCTCGTCTTCGCCATCTGCATCAAGCTAAGAATACTTTCTTGCATACGGGCGCCGCCCGATGTCGAGAAAATAATGATCGGGAGCTTCCTCTTATCCGCCTGCTCGATCGCACGCGTAATCTTCTCCCCTACAACGGAACCCATGCTGCCCGTGAAGAAATCAAAGCTCATAACAGCGACAACAACAGGAACGCCGCCAATGGCGCCTTCTCCCGTTACGACCGCTTCCGTCAGGCCAGACTTCTCCTTCTGCTTGGCGAGCTTACTCTTGTAGTCCGGGAATCCAAGCGGATCGACCGACTCCAGATTAGCGTCGAATTCAAGCAAACGTCCGTCATCAAGCGTCATTCCGATCCGTTCCCATGCGGTCAGACGGAAGTGATGCCCGCATGACGGACATACTTTAAAGTTTTTCTCTAGCTCCTTAGTAAAGGCGATGTTGCCGCACTTGGAGCATTTGTTCATTAAGCCTTCCGGAAGATCCTTCTTAGGCCTCTCTTGCAAAGGAGCAGGCACGGAAGGAACCGTGGCATATTTCTTCTTATGGAATAAGTCCTTAAACACGAATGACACCTCTCACGGCGCAGTTATTAGGCCGAAATCACGGATGGAGTATAGAGTTAAGCACTTCTTGCACTTCTTCCAACTCACCGGACGGGACCAGAATTTCGTATTGCTGTTTCGAAAGGTTAATCGGCCGCACCTGCACAAGAAACCCTTCTTCGGTCAGCCTAGTCTTAATGCTCTCTGCAATCTTGGTCGTTGGTGCAATATAGATGACCGTCCACATAAAAGGTACCCCCTAAAAAACATCGGTCTCCAGGCCCTATAATGAATTAATGATAGCATATCTACTCTTCGGGCCGCAACCAAAGCGGTCGTCCATCGACGTTTCCAGGGGGTATCTTTCAAATTAGTCCCCTTGAGGCAAATCGTACTTCGCCGCTTTCGGATCCTGGTGTGCGATCCGCGCCGATGCAGCAGCGGCAAGTCCGGCAACCAAATCGTCAAGGAATACGTGGATACGCTCGCCTTTTAAGTTCAACTGACGAATAATACCAGGCTTCACTTTATCAAGATAGCCGAAGCTCGTCAATCCAATCATGCCATAAACATTTGTAATGCCTAGCGCCAGCGTCTCGTCGACGCCATACAGCGATTCATCCGTCTCCATAATCGCCTGAAGCGGTTCGGGGAGCAAACGCCTCTCCGCCAGCTCGTCAAGCGCGATGCCAGTGTACAGCACATACTGCACTTCCCGCTTCACCAAGACGGCTCGTACGCTTTCCTCGCACTGCGCCATCGTCAGATCGGCATTGTACGGCCGTTGCAGCGAGTATACGATTTCCGCTACGTCGCCGACCGACACGCCCCGCTTCAGCAGCCATGCCTCAATCCCGCTAGTCAATTGTCATCCCTCCGTAGCCGGACGCAGCGTACATGCTAAGATGCCGCCGACAGTCGCTTTATTGCGGCTTCGCACCGCTTCGGCGGACAAGTCCCCCGGATGGGAGAAAAGCCCGGTGTCTCCTAATGTATGCAAGCGGGCGGGCAGATGTGCATAAAAAATAGGACGTGCGGCGCTGCATGCGCGGACGCCCGTCCTATTGCAATTTATTATTTTACGGCGATCGAGCCCTTGCCGAGCAGCTCCTCGACAGCGCCGAACAGATCCGGCGACGGCTTCACATTATACTGCTCGCTGAGCGCGAGCATCCGCTGATCCCGCTCATAGAAGAGCACCGTCGGCAGCGGCCCGTGATGGGCCACGAGCAACTGCTTCAGCTTCTCGAGAGCGGCCGGCTGCTCCATCCCGGCCGCGATCTTCACATACACCCGCTGCACACGTCTTGCAGCGGGCGGGTTCCCCTGCGGCTGCGCAGCCGCAGGGGGCCGCTCGCCTGCGGGCTTCGCCCCCGCAGGCGATGGCGCCGCTTCGCGGCGCTGTCCGGCAGCC